>JBDIVX010000124.1:0-22200 GCA_039794305.1 Candidatus Neutrinellum sp. | reverse complement strand
AGGGGGAGGCGGCGCGGCCCGGTTGGCTGCGGCTCGCCGAGGGCGGCACGCTCCTCCTCATCGACGTGCCCGCCCTCTCGCCCGACGCCCAGCGGGACCTCGCCGAGGCCGTCGCGGCCAAGCACGCCCGGGCGGTCGACGGCGCGGGCTCCTATCCCGTGGACGTGCGCATCATCGCCACCTCGCGCATCGCGCTCGAGCCGCTCGCCGAGGGCGGCGCCTTCGATCCGGAGCTCGCGCGCTGGCTCTCGGCGCTGCGGCTCGACGTCCCGCCGCTCCGCGAGCGCCGCGAAGACATGGCGTCGCTCGTCCTGCTCGCGCTCGACCGGGCCTGCCGCGTGTTCGGCCGCGACGTCCTCGGCATCGAGCCCGAAGCGCAGGGCCTGCTCGAGGCGCACGCCTGGCCGGGGAACCTGCGCGAGCTGCAGTGGGTGATCGACCGGGCGGTCGCCGTCGCGGCCGGACCGAAGGTGCGCACTGCCGACCTCCCGCCGCTCGCGCCCGCGCACGTTGCGGCCGCCGGGGCGGACCCCCTCGACGGAACGTACGTGGAGCTCGAGCGCAAGGTCCTGATCCGCGCGCTCGAGCGTGCCGCCGGCAACAAGAGCGAGGCCGCCCGCCTGCTCGGCCTCAAGCGCACGACCTTCCTCGACAAGCTGCGACGGCACGAGCTGAACGAGGTCGCCTCCAGGATCGCCGAGGAGAACGCGGCCTGAGCTCCGCGGTGGCGGACGCTGTATGCTCCGCCGAGCCGGGGACCAGCCGTGGCCGAACCCATTCGCCCGATCCAGGACGTCGCCGCCGAGCTCGGAGTCGATCGCGGGTGCGTCACTCCGTTCGGGTCGCACAAGGTCAAGCTCGACCCGCGAGTTGCATTGGGGAGTGTCCCCAGTGCAAGTCCGCTGGTGTTGGTGAGCGCGATCGGGCCGACGCGGGCGGGGGAGGGGAAGACGACGGTGAGCGTAGGGCTCGCGGACGGGCTTCGCCGGGCCGGCGAGCGGGTCGCGGTCTGTCTGCGGGAGCCGTCGCTCGGGCCGGTGTTCGGGGCGAAGGGGGGCGGGACGGGAGGCGGGCGGGCGCAGGTGGTGCCGGCGGACGACATCAACCTGCACTTCACGGGCGATCTCCACGCCGTGACGAGCGCGCACAACCTGCTGGCCGCGCTCGTCGACCACGATCTGCGCGCCGGCGCGCCGAGCGGGCTCGCGCCCGAGCGTGTCACGTGGCCACGCGTGCTCGACGTCGACGACCGGGCGCTCCGGTCGGTGATCGTGGACGCGGGCGGCAAGGCGCCGCGCCCGACGCGGTTCGACATCACGGCCGCCAGCGAGGTGATGGCGATGCTCGCGCTCGCCGAGTCGCTCGAGGACCTGCGGGCGCGGCTCGCGCGCACGGTGGTGGGGTTCCGGGACGACGGCGCGGCCGTGCGCGTCGCCGACCTCGAGGCGACGGACGCGATGCTCGCGCTCCTCCGGGAGGCGCTGTGGCCGAACCTCGTCCAGACCCTGGAAGGCACCCCGGCCCTGGTGCACACGGGCCCCTTCGCGAACATCGCGCACGGGTGCTCGAGCGTGGTCGCGACGCAGCTCGCGCTGCGCCACGCGGACCTGGTCGTGACCGAGGCAGGGTTCGGGTTCGACCTCGGAGGCGAGAAGTTCCTGCACCTCGTCTGCCCGCACGCGCGGCTGTGGCCGCGATGCGTCGTCCTCGTCGCCACCGTGCGGGCTCTGACCGCGCACGGAGGAGGCGACCTCGCCTGCGGCCTCGCGCACCTCGACCGGCAGCTCGACAACGTGCGCGCCTTCGGCTTGCCGCCGCTGGTGGCCGTCAACGTGTTCGCCGGCGACGGCGAGGACGCGCTCGCACGGCTCGAGCGCCACTGCGAGGGAGCGGGCGTTCCGGTCGCCCGCTGCACCGCCTTCGCCGAGGGCGGCGCGGGGGGCGAGGCGCTGGCCGCGCGCGTGCTCGAGGTCCTCGACCAGGGCTCGACGCCCGAGCCGCGCGCTCTGTACGCGGCCGGCGACCCGTTCCACGACAAGCTGCGCGCGGTGGCGACGACGCTCTACGGCGCCGAAGACGTGGCGCTCTCCGACGCCGCGCGGTGTGACCTCGACGCGCTGTCCGGGGCCGGCTTCGGTGACCTCCCGGTCTGCGTCGCCAAGACGCACCTGTCCTTCTCCGACGATCCGAAGGCCGGCGGCCTCGCACGCGGCTTCACGCCGACCGTCGAAGCCGTGCGCCTCGCGGCCGGCGCGGGGTTCCTCGTCGCGCTCATGGGGCGGGTCGTCACGATGCCCGGCCTGCCGCGCGACCCCGCCGCGAAGCACGTCCGCGTCGACCCGGACGGCACGGTGCACGGGCTCATGCAGGGGAATTGATCAGGCTCGTCGGCGGCACAATAAGAGCGCGAGGAGGACCGCGGGCCCGAGCGAGACGAAGGGCGCCTCGCCCTCGCCGACCGCGCAGCTCGCGCAGCCGCCGCCCTGGCCCTCGGCGGCGCGCGGCACGCTCGACGGACCGCGGTCCACCACGACCGTGCCGCTCTCCTCGACGTCGGCCAGCACGGGCCCGATCTCCGGCGCGTCCTGTTCGACGAGCGTGCCGAGCTGCGCCGGTGCTCTGGACGCCGGCGCGTCCGGCCTCTGCGCGAAGCCGCCGGCCGCGGGCGCCGCCAGCGCCGCCCACGCGAGGAGGGCGAGGAGGGTTCGTCTCATCGGTCCACTTGGACGGTCGACTCGGTGCGAGGTTCTGCCGAGGTTCGTGCCATCCTTCGCTCATGCGTCCCGACGGCGCCCACCACCTCGCGGTCTGCGTGACGGACCTGGACCGCGCCGAGGCCTTCTACTCCGGTGTGCTCGGCCTGCCGGTGACCCGACGCTGGGAGGATGGCGCCGGCCGGCCCCGGTCGATCTGGCTGGAGCTCGGCGGGGGCGCCTTCCTCGCGGTCGAGCGGGCCGAGGCGCACGGGCCCCGCCGGGACGACCGCGCGCCGGGGTGGCATTGCGTGGCCCTGTCCATCGAGCGGGGCCTGAGGGAGGCGTGGCGCGAGCACCTCGCCCGAGCCGGCCACCCGGTCGAACGCGAGAGCGCCTACACCCTGTACCTCCGGGACCCGGAGGGAGCCTGGGTGGCGCTCAGCCACTACCCGGACGCTGCCGCGTGAGGTCGAGATCGAACGCGTTGGCCGGGTCGTCTCGCCAGCGGTCCTCGAACGGCGCGCGGGTACGGACCAGGGCGCGGCGGCCGCCGTCGACGAAGCGGACGAGGCGGAGCAGGCTCGCTCCGCCCCGGTCGCCCGTCTGGTAGTTCGCGAGGAGCTGGTGGACCTGTGTCCCGTCGGGCCGAACGTCGGTCCGCCGGGCGACCCCCTCGTTCAGCACGTGACCACAGAACACGAGGCGCACGTTCGAGCAGGGCTCGACGAGCTTGCGCCACAGGGCTTCGCCGTCGTTCACGCCGCCGTCGGCCTGCGCGACGCCGTAGGCGTGGGGGCTCCACCTCTGGTCGGGCCGCGCTCTGCGGTGGTAGCGCGTGCCGTCGCTGTACAGGTACGCGTGGGTCACGAGCATCGCCGGGACCGCCCGGTGGGCGAGGAGCACCCCCCGCGCCCAGTCGACCACCGCGTCG
The DNA here is from genome assembly GCA_039794305.1 of Candidatus Neutrinellum sp. GTDB lineage: Bacteria > Myxococcota_A > Polyangia > Polyangiales > JBDIVX01 > JBDIVX01. Next base: position 18,573 of record JBDIVX010000124.1, on the reverse strand, counting down.
CGCGGGCCGAACTCGAGGGCGACGACGAGCCACGGACCGTCCGGTGTGGCGAGCCGGTGCCAGGTGTTGTCGGCCCGGCCTTCCTCGAAAGAGCCGCCGAAGGTGGGCATCGCGCCGAAGCGCTCGAACGGCATGGAGGCGTGCAGTCGCGAGTCGCGTGACGAGGCCGAGCCGCCCTCGCCGTAGTCGTGGTTGCCGAGCGCGATCGCGTACGGCACCTCACCGTCGAGCCGCCCGAGCGCGCCGGCCGCGATCGCCCACTGGGCCTCCGAGTTGTCGTCCGTGACGTCGCCCGCGTGGAGCACCGCCGCGATCCCGTAGTGGTCCCGGTGCTCGGCGGCGAAGCGCGTCTGCGCGTGGAACAGCTCGGGGTGTGCCTTGGAGTAGACCTGCGTGTCCGGGAGGACGACGACCGACCAGCTCACGTGGGAAGGGTATATCCATCGTCGGGGGCATGCGGCAAGATGATCCGTCGGGGATGAAACGGGTCATCGGCATCGACCTGGGGACCACCAATTGCTGCGTAGCCGTCATGGACGGATTCGCGCCGCGCGTGATCGCGAACCGCCACGGCTACGACACCACGCCGTCCATCGTGGCGGTGACCGCGCAGGGCAAGCGGCTGGTGGGGCAGATCGCCGCTCGTCAGGCGATCACCAACCCGGAGCACACCGTCCACGGCGCCAAGCGCCTGATGGGCCGCCCCTTCGAGTCGCCGGAGGTGCGCCACGCGATCGCGCACTCGGCCTTCGCGCTCGAGCGTGGCACCTGCGGTGACGTCCGCATCCGGCTCGGCGACCGCGCGTACTCGGTGCCCGAGATCTCGGCGATGCTCCTCCAGGAGATGCGCGTCATCGCCGAGGAGTACATCGGCGCGCACGTCGACCAGGCGGTCGTCACGTGTCCGGCGTACTTCAACGACCACCAGCGGCAGGCCGTACGCGACGCGGGGCGCATCGCGGGGCTCGACGTGCTGCGCATCGTCAACGAGCCCACCGCGGCGGCCCTCGCCTACGGGTTCGGCAAGGGCGAGGACAAGACGATCGCCGTGTACGACCTCGGCGGCGGCACGTTCGACATCTCGATCGTTCGGATCGGCGCGGACGGGACGTTCACGGTCGTGGCGACGACCGGCGACTCGTACCTCGGCGGGGAGACCTTCGACGAGCGCCTCATGGACTGGCTCATCCGCGGCTTCGAAGCGCAGCAGGGAGTCGACCTCCGGCGCTCGCCGATCGCGCTGAGCCGCCTCCGACAGGCGGCTCAGAAGGCCAAGCACGACCTGTCGACCCTGACGAAGGCCGACGTGTCTCTGCCCTTCATCGTGACCGACGGTCCGGCGGGGCCGCTCCACATGGAGTACGAGATCACGCGCGAACAGCTCGAGCAGCTCACGGGGGACCTCGTCACCCGGACGCTCCGGTCCTGCGAGGAGGCGGTGCGCATGGCGCAGGTCCGGGCCTCCGACATCGACGAGGTCATCCTGGTCGGTGGCATGACGCGCATGCCGTCGGTCCAGTGGGCGGTGCGCGAGTTCTTCGACCGGGAGCCATCGAAGAGCGTGCACCCGGACGAGGTGGTGGCCATCGGAGCCGCCGTGCAGGGCGCCGCGCTCACGGAGGTGGTCACCGACATCACCCTGCACGACGTCACGGCGCACTCTCTCGGGATCATGACGACCGGCGGGCGGTTCGAGACGATCATCCCCGCCAACACGCCGGTGCCGGCCCGGATCCCCGAGCGGTTCACGACGAGCCGGGACGGGCAACAGACCGTGAAGATCGTGGTGCTGCAGGGGGAGAGCGTGCACGCGAGCGACAACGAGCCGCTCGGCCGGTTCGCGATGAGCGGCCTTCGGTCGGCCCCGGCGGGCCAGGTCGAGCTCGAGGTCACGTTCACCATCGACCCCGACGGGCTCTTCAGCGTGTCGGCGGCCGACCTCGAGACCGGCGAGGAGCAGCAGATCGACGTGACCGCCTCGAGCGGGCTCGACGAGCAGGAGATCGCGCAGATGATGGAGGACAGCGCGCGCTACCTCGCCGAGCGCCGGGCACAGGAGAGCGCCGAGCTCGTCCGGCAGACCACCGAGTCGGTGGTCCGCGAGATCGAGCAGCTCGTCCCGAAGGCCGAGAGGCGCGTGTCGTGGACGCCCGCCGGGACGGCCGCCATCAGCAAGGCCCGCGCGGCGATCGCCGAGATGCGCACGTACCTCGCGAACGACGACGTCGCGGAGATGGCCGCGCACCTCGAGGCCCTCCAGGGCGTGCGGGGGCTCCTGCTCCGGGTCGTCGACGGGCAGGCCGGCTGAGGCCGGAGGACGAGGACGAGGGCCTCGCGGGAGTCCTCGGGAGGCCTTGCGCGCTTGTTGTTACCATGGTACATGCGTACCCATGACGAGTCACACTCCTGCGCAGGACGAGACGGCGCACCTCGAGCGACGGTTCGTGTTGCGGGCGCCGGCCCCGCCGGACCGCGTCTTCCCGTTGCTCTGCCCGGTCCGCGAGCTGGACTGGGTGGACGGCTGGGCGGCCGAGATCGTCCGCAGCGAGAGCGGGACAGCCGAGCTCGGCTGTGTCTTCCGGACGGGCCCCTTCAACTGGGTGGTGCACGCCTACGCGCCGCCCGAGCGAATCGGCTTCACCATCGTGCAGGCCGATCAGCTCGTCGAGCTGCTCGACGTCACGCTCGAGCCGGACGGCGACGACACGCTGCTGACGTGGCGCAGGGTGGTGACGGCGCTCGGTCCGGAGGGTCGCCACACGATGGCTAGCTGGGCCGACGCGTGGGACAGCCTGCACGAGTACCTCGAGAGGGCGCTCGCCCATCACCTGCGGACGGGCGGGCTCCTGCCGAAGTGACCTCATGGCCACCAAGAAGAAGCGCGCGGTCGCGCGAGTCCAGACCGGCGTCCGCATGGAGCGGCGCATCCTCGGCGTGCTCAAGGCGGTCGCCGACCTGCACGGCATCACGCTCGGAGACCTGCTCGAAGGCATCGTCTTGCACGCGTTCGAGGGGAAGACCCCCTTCGGCGAGGAGACGCTGCGCAAGATCAGTGCGCTCAAGCAGGTCTTCGACCTCGATCTGGACGCGAGCGACAGCCATCGGCTCGTCGAACGGGGACGAAGGTCCGGCTGAGGGGGCAACCCGAGCCCCGTTTGTGAAACGCCGGCCGACCTGCTAGGTCGCACGAATGCCCAGTCCCCATCGCGCGACGGCCGGCAAGGTCGTCTCCATCCACTACACGCTGACCTCCTCGGCGGGCGATCTGCTCGACCGGTCTGGAGACGAGCCGCTCGCGTACCTCCACGGCCACGAGAACATCGTGCCCGGGCTCGAGAGGCAGCTCGAAGGCAAGGCGGTCGGCGACAAGCTGAAGGCCGTCGTCGAGCCTGCCGAGGGCTACGGCGAGAAGTTGCCGGGGGGGCCGCAGCCGCTCCCCCGCGACGCCTTCCCGGAGGACCTCGAGCTCGAGGAGGGGATGCAGCTCGCGGCCCAGATGGCCGACGGCCAGGTCGTGCCGCTGTGGATCGCGAAGGTCGAGGGCGACCAGATCCTCGTGGATCCGAACCACCCGCTGGCCGGCGAGACGCTCACCTTCGACGTGGAGATCACCGAGATCCGGGACGCCACGGAGGAGGAGCGGACGCACGGCCACGTCCACGGCCCCGGGGGGGCGCACGACTGAGCGGGCTCGCGCCGGTGGGCGGCTGATATGAATCTGTTTCATCCACCCACCCACCCCCGCCCGTATTCCTCCCGAGGGGGACGCCCCCTCGGACTCCCCCTCGGCGTCTCGCTCTGCTCGACGCCGCGCTCGCTTCGCTCGCGATTCATGCGTGGTGGGACGGGCTCGCGCCGGTGGGCGGCTGATATGATCCGGGCTCGCCATGCTTGACCGGGAACGCCGCCGCCGTCTTCGGCTCGATCGCGGGCTGCGCCGCCTGCGGATGGGCATCGACAACGCCCGAGAGATGATCCGGGTCGGTCGGCTCACGACGCCGCACCGCACGCCCTTCGAGGTCGTCCACCAGGACCGGGTCTTCAGCCTCCGACGCTACCAGGGCGTCGAGGGCGCCGAGGGCGAAGGTGTCCCGGTACCGATCCTGCTCGTGCCGCCGCTCATGGTGACGAGCGAGATCTACGACATGGCGCCGGACGTGAGCGCCGTGTCCGTGCTCCTCGGCCAGGGCCTCGACGTGTGGATGGTGGACTTCGGCGCGCCCGAGCGCGTCGAGGGCGGGATGGCCCGGACGCTCGACGACCACGTGCTCGCGGTGTCGGCCACGATCGACATCGTGCGGGAGCGGACCGGCCGCGACGTGCACCTCGCGGGCTACTCGCAGGGGGGCATGTTCTGCTACCAGACCGCCGCCTACCGGCGCAGCGAGGGGCTCGCGTCGCTCATCACGTTCGGCAGCCCGGTCGACATCCGCCGCGCGTTCCCGGTGCCGGTGAGCGAGGAGGTGGCCGAGCGTGTCATCGACGGCCTGCGGACGGTCATCGAGCGGCCGCTCGCCCACCTCGAGGCGCTGCCGGGATCGCTGACCAGCGTCGGGTTCAAGCTGGTGAGCCCGAAGAAGGAGCTGACGCAGCTCGTCGACTTCGTCGGCAAGCTCCACGACCGGCAGGCGCTCGAGAAGCGCGAGAGCCGGCGGCGCTTCCTCGGTGGCGAGGGGTTCGTGGCGTGGCCGGGGCCCGCGCTCCGCACGTTCGTGGACGAGTACATCGTCGCAAACCGTCTCACCGCGGGCGGCTTCGTCATCGACGGGCGGCCCGTCAGCCTCGCCGACCTCACGTGCCCCGTGCTCTGCTTCGTGGGGCTCCGCGACGACATCGCCAAGGCGGAGGCGGTGCGCGCAATCCGGAACGTCGCGTTCAACGCGGACGTGCACGAGGTGGGCGTCAAGGCGGGACATCTCGGGCTCGTCGTCGGCTCGCGCGCGCTGTCGCTGACCTGGCCGACGGTGACCGAGTGGATCCGCTGGCACGAAGGACAGGGCCCGAGGCCGCGCGCGCTGACGGAGGCCGAGCGGCACCCCGTCGACGACATCGAGGAGTTCGACGAGGTGGAGCTCGACCTCAACCTCGGCGAGATGTTCGGCACCGCGACCGGCGCGGCCGAGCAGCTCCTGAAGCGTCTGCGGCGGGTGGGCGACGACCTCGCCGACACGGCCGAAGCGTGGCGCTACCAGCTCCCGCGCCTCTCCAAGCTCCGGCGCATCCGCGCCGACACGCGCATCTCCTTCGCCAGCACGCTCGCCCACCAAGCCGAGGAGGCGCCCGACCAGACCTTCTTCCTCTACAAGGGGCGCGCCTTCACCTACGCCGACGCCGACCGGCGCGTCGACGCCGTCGTGCGTGGTCTGATCGAGTGCGGCGTGCGGCCCGGACGGCGGGTCGGCGTGCTCATGCAGGGCCGGCCGAGCTACTTGACGCTGATCGCGGCGCTCAACCGCCTCGGCGCGGTGAGCGTGCTCGTGCCACCGGAGTACGCCGAGGTGGCCCTCGACCGCGCGCTCACCGCCGGGGAGGTCGAGGTGCTCGTCACCGATCCGGCGCACGCCGCGCGGGGAAGGGAGGCGTTCGGCGGGCGGGTGCTCGTGCTCGGTGGGCCCTACGGGGAGGACCGCGAGCTGCCGGACGGCGTCGTCGACATGGAGGCCATCGACCCCGATCGCGTCGAGCTGCCCGAGTGGTACCGGCCGAACCCGGGGCTCGCGCGCGACCTCGCCCTGGTGCTGTTCACGGCCGGTCGCGGCGAGGAGCCCCGCGCCGCCAAGATCACCAACCGCCGCTGGGCCTTCTCCGCGCTCGGCGCCGCGGCGGGATCGACGCTCAAGCCGAGCGACACGGTGTACTGCGTGTTGCCGCTGCACCACGCGGCGGGGATCCTCGTGGCGGTGGGTGGGGCCCTCGTCGGCGGGTCCCGGCTCGCCCTCGCGACGCGCTTCCACCCCGAGCATTTCTGGAGCGAGGCGCGGAGGTACGGCGCGACCGTCGTGTTCTACGCGGGCGACATGTGCCGGGCGCTCGTCGACGCGCCGCCCGACCGGGCCGACGCCATCAACCCCGTGCGGCTCTTCGCGGGCAGCGGCATGCGGATCGACGTCTGGGAGCGCATGCGGACGCGCTTCGAGGTCGGCGTCCTCGAGTTCTATGCGTCGACCGAGGGGAACGCCGTGCTCGCGAACGCGTCGGGGGAGAAGATCGGCTCGCTCGGTCGGCCGCTCCCGGGCTCGACGGCGATGAGGCTCGTCGCGTGGGACTTCGACGAGGGCGAGCTCACGCGCACTCCGTCCGGGACGCTTCGAGGCTGCGGCATCGATCAGCCGGGTGTGCTCATCGCGCGCGTCGATCCCGGGCACCCGCTCGCGGGTTTCGACGGCTACCTCGACGCGGCGTCCACCGAGGCCCGCATCGTGCGCGACGCGTTCGAGGAGGGCGACCGCTGGTTCGTGACCGGCGACGTGCTCCGGCGCGACGCAGACGGCGACTACTGGTTCGTGGACCGCCTGGCGGACACGGTCCGGACGCCCGGCGGTCCGGTGTTCACCCGCGAGGTCGAGGACGTGCTCTACCGCCTGCGCGACGTGAAGGTGGTCGCGGTCTATGGGGCCGTGCCGCCCGAAGGAGGCGAGCCCGTGGTGACCGCTGCGGTCGTCCCGCGGGAGGAGCCGTTCGACGCCGAGCGGTTCGCCGAGTACGTCCGCGACAAGCTCGAGCCTCACCAGCGCCCGCGCTACGTACGCCTGGTCGGGGAGATCGCCGTGAGCGACGGCTACCGGCCGCTCAAGCGCCCCCTCCGGGACGTCGGCATCCCGCCCGACCGCCCTGCCTATCGCCTGGAGGGCGAGCGATACGTGCCCGTCGCACGGGAAGAGGCCGAACCCCTTCGGCGCAGCCCGTAGCAGGATGTCGACGGAGCACTGGCCCCCGAGGGTCGGATTGCCGTGTCGCGTCTACCTCCGCTCGACCCATCGTGGCATCATCCGGAGCATGCGAACGGTCATCCTCGCTTCGCTGGTCCTGTCGGTGGCTGCGTGCTCGGAGGACCGTCGCTCGGGCGGCGGCACGCCTGCCGGCAATTTCTGCGAAGCCTACGCCTCGATGTGCCCGGTCGAGCCCGAGCTCGAAGAGTGCAACATGCAGTGCGCCGACGGAACGGATCCGACCGCAGACGATTCCTGCTGGTTCAAGGCCTGCGGCGCGATGACGGGCAAGTGTGACAACGAGGAGCCGGGCGATCCGTCCATTCTCTTGTGCGCGATCGACAACGGCTGGCGCGACGCCGCCGGCGAGTGCGAGTTCCTCGCCGAGGACTGCGAGTACTGCCCGACGCCCGAGGAGACCGACGACTGCATGGAGGTCGCAGACGCCAGCGACGACCGCGCGTGCGTGATGGCGCGTTTGCGGTTTCCCGACTGCTCCTAGGGTCCTGTACGGGGTACAGGAGTACGCGCATGCATGGTCGGGCTCTCGCGTTCGTTCTCCTCGTCGCGTGCGGCACGTCGGAGGGCAGCGCTCCGGCGCCCCGGGAGGAACCCCCGCGCGCGCCCGTCGCACCGGCCGCGCGGGACGAGGTCGCGGTGGAACGGCCCGCGGCCCCGACCGAGGTCGAGGCGGAACCCGAGGCCGAGGCCGAGCCGGCGCGCGAGCCGGGATCTCCGGCGGATGCCGCGGCCGCGGCCTACCGCGCCCTGACCGCGGCGTTTCGTCGAGGCGACCGCGAGGCGTACCTGAGCGGCTACGCGGAGCGGCTGCGCTGCTTCTACGGCCGTCGCGATCGTCCGCGCGATGCGCTCGCGCGGTCCCGGGGGGAGGTCCTCGCGCGGAACGCCGAGTCCACCCTGCCCGACCAGATCCGCTCGATCGAGGTGCGCGTGCTGCGAGCGAGCGCGGACGAGGTCGAGCTCGCCGACTTCGGCTGGACGGGCCCGCGCGCCTCCGACCGGACCACCTTCCACCAGAAGCGCATCGTCCTGGCGCGGGACGCAGATGCGTGGCGCGTCGTCGTCGAGACTTCGCTCGCGGATCGCGCCTGTGGCCTCGCGCCCGTGGACGACACGCGCCCGCCGCCTCTGTGGAAGTTCATGCGGGACGCCCACGCGGGGCTGCTCGAGTACTGCGTGGCACCGCCCGACGCGACGGCGGACGAGGACGACCCAGAGGACTACCCCGGGATCGGCGGCAGCATCGGCTGCGACCCGCACATGGCCATGCAGGCAGCGGAGGAGCTCTGCCTCGAGGTGGACGACCTCGATGCCAGTGAAGCGTGCCTCGCGCACACGCGCGAGGAAGTCGCGGCGTACGTGGGCGACGGCTGAGCGAATGATCAAGGTGGGGCGGGGTGAAGGCAGGTGATCGTGTGGGGGGCGAAGGGGTGGGAGTGGCGGGCCTTGCTCGGGGCGTCGGGGGTGCCGGCCTTCAGGCCTTCGGTGGCGGGCCAGTCGGGGGGCGCGCCGGGGGCGAGGCGGTGGAGCCCGCTCTGCCAGGCGCCGATGATGTAGGTGTGGCCGGCGGCGGAGCACCCGAAGTAGTCGGTCCACTCACGGGCGAAGCGGTGGCCCGGCAGGGCGCCGAACGTCTCGCAGGTGCGGAACCACCACAGGGCCTCGGGGCCCACGAGGCGATCGCGGATGGCGCGCAACATGCCGTGGTACGGGTGCGTCGGCCGGAGGGCTCCGGCGTCGAGGGGGCGGCGGTCGAGCAGGGCCTTGCCCCACTTGCCGTGGCACCAGAGCTGGATCTCGGCGATGGGGCGGTCCGGCTCCACCTCCGCGAGCCACCGCAGCGCGGAGGGCCAATCGGCGAAACCCTCGAAGCGGTCGATGCGACCGAGGGCCCGGTAGAGGAGACCGCCCGTCCACCACGCGTGCGACAGGCCCGGCAGCGAGGGTGCGCCGGTGCAGGTGCTGTCGTAGATCACGACGCGAAGTGGCACCGGGAAAACATAGCGCGCGATCGTTGCGCCATGGGCGCCTGTCGTGAGATCGTGCGCGGGTGCGGTGGACGGTGCTCGTCTCGGCGTGGGTGCTCGCGCTGGCCGGGTGTGGGGACGACGGAGGCGGGCCCGCCGGCATGGGCGACGCGGGCCGCGACCCGGACGCGGGAGCGCCGGACGCAAGCACGCCGGTGGACTCGGGGCCCGACGACTGTCTCGCCGGGCAGCACCGCTGCGGGACCGCTTGCGTCGACGACCTCCCCGACGAGCCGGTGAACGGCTGCCGGCTGGGGTGCGGCGAGGCCTGCCCGGAGCCGGAGGGCGGACACGCGACCTGCTCGCTCGCCGGAGAGTGCGACCTGGTGTGCGACGCGCCGTTCGTGCGCGACGGCGACGGGTGCCGATGCGAGCCGGCCACGTGCGTCACGCTGGGTGCGATGTGTGGGACGCCCGAGGACGGATGCGGGGGCACGATCGAGTGCGGCGGCTGCACCGGCGGCGCGAGCTGCACCGACGGGGCCTGCGCGTGCGCCGACGACGCGGGTGAGGTGAACGACGTGCGCACGGCGGCGACGGCGCTCGACCCGCTGAGCGACGCGCCCGACTCGTCGCTCACGGCCACGGAGTACGCGATCGGTCACGCAGCCGACGAGGACTGGTTCGCGATCGAGATCACGGACGGCACCGACGGCGGCAACCCGCAGGTCACGGTCACGCTCTCGGAGATCCCGGCCGGGAGCGACTACGACCTCGCCATCTACTACCTGTGCAGCGGGAACACGAGCGTGTGCACGGCCGGCGACCCCATCACGCTCATGGACGGGTGCGGATCGACGAACGCGGAGGACGCCGACGAGACGGCGGGGCTCAGCGCCGAGTGCTCCGGCATCGACGACTCGGGCCTCTTGCTCGTCCACGTGAGCGCGGCGTCGTGGGGCGGGAGCTGTGAGAGCTACACGCTCCACGTCGACGTGCACTGAAGTGACGATCTCTACGTCTGATCGGGGCCCACCGTCTCGAACAGGCAGTCGCTCAGCGCCCCGAACGTGAGCGGGTAGAGGAACCCGACCGGCTCGTATTCGATGGGCAGGGGCGCGCCGTCGAGGCTGATGTCCCCGCCCTCCGCCTCCCACTCGGCCCACACGGCGTCGTTCCAGGCGGCGGCGTCCTCGAGGGCCTCGATCCACGCGGAGGGATCGTCCGAGACGGTCGCCCCCGGACCGAGCAGGTTCTGAACGACGCGGCGGCGCGCCGCCCGCACCCAGGCGGCGTCGTGCACCGCGACGCTGAGCTCGCCTTCGAAGACGATCCCGCGGTTGTTCTTGTTCGCCGAGCCGACGCTCAGGAGCTCGTCGTCCACGATCAGGAGCTTCGAGTGGACGTCGATGTCGGCGAACCGCGACTCCGTCTCGTCGACGCCCCACGTCTCGACGTAGTCGAAGGAGCGGAGACGGAACAGGTGGTAGCGGTCCGAGAAGCGCGCGGCGAGGGCCTGGTGCGTACGGTGGGTCCAGGCACAGCCCGGGTCGGTCGTGGGGCTCACCGGCTTGGTGATCACCACGAGCTCGAGCCCCGGGACCGCCTCCATGCGCTCGAGGATCGCGTCGACGAGCATCGGGATGCGCCAGTACTGGTCCTCGACGAAGATGTACCGCTCGGCGTTCCGCACCGCGTTGAACCAGGTCTCCGCGATGGCGTGCTCCCAGAAGGGCTGCGGCATGGTCGCGGTGATCTGGGCCTGGACGCCTCCCGGCAGCGGATCCTGGTCGCGCGCCACCTCGAAGGAGGACGCGTTCTCCGCGTAGCGGGCGCCGACGGAGAGCAGGTGCTGCCAGCGCGTGTGGAAGACGTCCGACACGTCCTGTACGGCCGGACCCTCGATTCGGACGATGTAGTCCTTGCGTGGCCCGTTGTCCGGCAGCTCCTCGCTGCGCTGCACCGCGAGGCGCTCGGCGGTCGTGGCGTCGTACCCCATGCGCCGCTCCTCGAAGACCCGGTGCTCGCTCGTGTCCCAGTCCACCGGCCGGAAGTTCATGCCGCCGACGTAGGCGACCTCCTGATCGATGACGGAGAACTTCTGGTGCCAGCTCCCGTGTTGGACGTCCACGCCCACCGGCCAGGACGTGAGGTCCACCATGTGGGGCGGGACGGTCGATTCGATCTCCGGCTCCGGATCGAAGCCGCCGCCCTCGGGGAAGGCTTCTCGCACGCGCTCGCCGAACACGAACGGGGCCACCTCGAAGAGGAACGTGCCGCTCGTCTCGTTCGCCTGACCCATGAACTCGAAGTCGTCGTCGGCGGTGGCGCCGTACGCCCTGAGCTCGGCGTCCGACGTGAGCCACGAGACCGAGCCGTCCATCGAGAGGAACTGGCCGACGATGACCCGCTTGTCGGCGGGGATGGCCTCGAGCGTGCCCATGAGCGTGTTCGCCCGTCGTTCGGCGGTGTCGAGGTACGGGTGGAGCACGGGATCGCGCACGAGCTCGAAGACGCTGTCCCACCACCAGGTAGCGATGTGCACTGCCTCGGTCGCCGCGCTCAGGTCGGCGTGCACCGAAGCCCAGCCCTCCTCGCCGTCCATCAGGAATTCGAGGCGATTGCCGCGGCGCGCCGGCCGCCCCTGCGCGCTGAGCCACCGGTGGCGGAGCCCGAGGTAGACCGTGTGCAAAGGGAGCCGCACGCCGTCGAGGTCGACGGCGCCGTGCCGCACCGACACGCCATGGCCCCCGCTCTCGTCGTACGCGACGTGGAGCGCGTCGCTCGCGTCGAAGGTGATCGTCGCCTCGACCGGCTCGTGGTGGTCGGCCTCGAGCCGGGCGACGAGCGTCTGCGGCGCGCGCAGCACGATGGTGCTGACCGGCAGGTCGCCCGCGACCGAGCGCCCGTCGCGGGTCACGTCGATCGACGCGATCTCCGGCGGGAGCGCCTGTGCCCAGATGTCGAGCCCCACGACCTCGAGGACCGCTCGGGGCGGCGCACCGTGGACGTCGGCGTCGGTCTCCGGGCCGGCATCTGCGCCGGGCACCTCGCCGTCGCGCCCAGAGCCGCCGGCGTCGCTGCTGCCGCCGCCCCCACCGCCACCGCAGCCGAGGATCATCGTGAGCGACAGCCACACGAAGCGTGAAGGAGGAGCCACGGCGGACGATGCTACCCGCGACGTCGCCCGTGCGGAACGGCCCTGGGCCGGACCGGAGACCGTTTGCCCCCCCGGCACCCGGCCGCGTACAGTTGTCGCCGCGGAGGCTCGGGTATGCGGCGTGGCGCTTGGTCGGTTCCTCTATTGATCCTCTCGGGTTGCATGGGGGCCGGGCCGGAGCCCGTGGGCTCGTCGGCCGCCCCCGTCGTCAACGGCACCCGCGAGACCGGCATGCGCGAGGTCGTCGCCGTCGCGCGCCTCGGCAGCATGGGCGGCCTGTGCAGCGGGACCGTCATCGGGCGCTTCGCCGTCCTCACGGCCAAGCACTGCGTCTTCGACGACGCCGGCCGCATGATCGTGCCGGGCGACTTCCTCGTCGTCGTCGGACACGACATCAACAGCTCGGCCGGGATCGAGCGCACCATCGCCGTCCTCGAGATCCGGACGACCCCGGGCTCCGACATCTCGGCCGACGTCGAGAACGGCAATGACGTCGCCATCATGCTGCTGGCGGAGGACGTCGGGACGCCCACGCGCGAGGTGGCGCGCTCCGATCCGTCGTCTGGCTCGAGCGCGACCATCGTCGGGTTCGGGCGCACCTCGGGGTCGAGCGAGGACGCGGGGGTGAAGTACCGGGGAACCACGCGCATCAACCGCGTCGGCGCGCGGCTCATCGAGACGAACGGCTCTTCCTGGACCTGTCAGGGCGACAGCGGCGGGCCGCTCTTCGACTCGGGCGGCGCGGTGACCGGCATCACCAGCTTCGGCGTGGGCGGGTGCACGAACCCGTACAGCTACTACACGAAGGTCACGCGGCACCTCTCGCTCATCGACGCGGCGCTCAGCTTCGAGCCTCCCTGCGAGCCGTCCACGGAGATCTGCGACGGCATCGACAACGACTGCGACCGCGTCGTCGACGACGGCTGCACGGCCCTCGGTGATCCCTGCACCGGCGACGACGAGTGCTCGATGGGCGCGTGCGCCGAAGTGGGCGGTGCGCGGGTGTGCGTGCGCGACTGCGACCCGCGGCACACGATCCCGCGCTGCCCCATCGGCTTCTACTGCGAGGTCACGGGCTGCGGCACCGGCCGCTGCGTCGCCGGCGACCCGGGACCGAAGGCCTCGGGCGAGGAGTGCGCCTCGGACGTGGAGTGCGACTCGAACCACTGCCTCGACGTGGGCGGCGTCCGCCGCTGCGGCCGCGCGTGCTCACCCGACGGCGAGCCCTGCGCCACGGGGCTCGTCTGCGAGGCGCCGGCCGGCGACTGCGGGAGCTGCGTACCGGTGGAGCTGTCGACCGGGCCGCGCTCTTTCGGCGCGCCCTGCGACACGGACGACCAGTGCGTGAGCGGGATGTGCCCCGAGGGGTTCTGCACCGGACCGTGCGGCGACGCAGGGGAGCTGTGCCCCACGGACTTCCACTGCCGCGGCGGCGTGTGCGTGCGCGGCGGGCTCGGCGGCCCGGGCGCCGAGTGCGTGACGAGCGAGGACTGCGACCCGAGGTTCGCGCCCGACTGCGTCGAGGCCGACGGAGACAGGCTGTGCGCCGGGCCGTGCACCGAGAGCGGCGGCTGCTCGACGCCCGGGCTCGAGTGCGGCCCGAGCGACATGGGCGATCGCTGCCTCCCGCCGGGGCTGCCCCTCGGCGCCGAGTGCGGCATGAACTCCGACTGCCGGACGAACATCTGCGCTGGGACCTGCACGCGGTTGTGTGACGGCGGGACGCCCTGCCCGAGCGGGTTCGAGTGCCGCGTGGCGGGCGAGCACTCGGGGTGTTTCCCGCCCCTGCCGCGCGACGATCGGGGTGGCGGGTGCGCCGCCGCTCCCGGCTCCGGCGCGGCCCCGGGCCTCTTGGCGCTGCTCGGGCTGTGCGTCGTTCTCGGGGTGCGCGCGCGCCGCAGGAGCTGACCCGACGCGTGAGCGAGAGGGCCACAGGGGGCAGGATCGGCCTGGCCGTCCTCGTCGGCCTCGCCGCGCTCGCCTACTCCATCGCGGTCGTCGGCGTCGCGTGGCGCGCGCCCGACAAGGGGTTCGTCGCGTTCACGGGCCTGCGGATCGTCGCCGTCGAGGAGGGCAGCGACGCCGCCGAGGAGGGCCTGCGCGCGGGCGACCGGGTGGTCTCGATCGACGGCGAAGAGGTCTCGTCGATCCTCGACTATGTCGACCGGCTGCTCACGCGCCAGCCGGGTGAGGAGGTCCACCTCGGGGTCGAGCACCCGGGGGGCGAGCGCGCAGGCGTGCTCGTCCGGCTGAGCCCTTCGCCCGCCCCCTGGGCCGCGCTCACGGCGGCCGTGATGAGCGCGGTGCTCATCGGCCTCGGGCTCATCGCCCGCAAGGCCCGACCCGACGACGTCGCGTCGGCACGCTTCTTCCGGCTCTCCCTCGTGTACGCGATCGTCTACACGGGCGCTCTGTCGTGGATCTACATCCTGATCCACCCGCTCCTCGGTGCGATCGCGCTCGGCGCGATCTTCCTCTCGCCGCCGATCGCCATGGACTTCTACATGTCCTTCCCCGCGCCGGCGGCGGGCTCCCGCCTCGGATGGCGCCTCGCGGGATGGGTGCCGAGCGTGCTCCTGTTCGCGGGGGCGGCGATCCCACTCGCCCTCGGCGTCGAGGCATGGCGTGAGGGCAGCGGCGACGCAGACCGCTGGCTCCGCTGGACCGTGCAGTGCGTGGTCGCCCAGCTCGCGTACTCGATCGTCGTCCTCTTCATCGGGCTCGCCGGCCAGTTCCGGAACATGCGGGCGGCGAGCGGCGACGAGCGGCAGCAGCTCAAGTGGCTGCTGTTCGGCTGTGTCCTCGGTGGTGTGCCGACCCTGCTCGCGATCCCCGCGGCCGTCGAGGACATCGACCGTTTCCTCCTCGTCGGCTACCGGCCGTACGTGACCTCCATGGCCGTGCTCGGCTTCGCGACCGCGGCGCTCGCGGTCCTTCGGGTGCGGCTCGCGGACGTCGACGCGGTGATCTCGCGATCGATGAGCTACGCGATCAGCTCCGGGCTCGCCGTGGGCGTTTTCCTCGCGGTGGCGCTCGGGCTCGGGTTGGTCGTCGAGCGGTTCGTCGGCGAGACGGGCTTCGCGAGCCAGGTGGTGGCGGCGCTCGCCGCCGCGGCGCTGTTCGGGCCGATCCACCGCCGGGTGGGACGATGGCTCGACCGCCGGTTCCAGCGCGACCGGCACCACTACGTGGAGGCGCTCCGGGATCTCTCGGAGACGGTGCTGCGCATCCGGGAGCCGCACGACCTGGCACGCGAGGTCGTCGAGCGAAGCGTAGGCGCGCTCCGGGCGGCCCACGGCGCGCTGTACCTGCGCCGTTCGGAGATCGACGCGGAGGTCGAGCTCGCGCCGGTCGCGAGCGAGGGGGGGCGATACGAGGGAGCGGTCAGCCTGGAGCGCGCGCTCGAACCGCCGCGGGGCGGGGTCGCGGTCCCGATCGAGTCCGACGCGACGGTCGCGGGCGTGCTCGTGCTCGGGCCGCGCCGCGGCGGGGACCTGTACTCGAGCCAGGACCGCGACCTCCTCGGCGCTCTCGCCGGTCAGCTCGGGGTCGCGCTGGCCAACGCGAAGGCCTTCGGGACGATCGCGGAGATGACGCGCACGCTCGAGAAGCAGAACGCGGAGATTCGGGAGCTGCGCGACCGGCTCGAAGACGAGAACCGCTACCTCAAGGGGCGGCTCGAGGCCGCCTCCGAGCAGATGCGCCTGGTCGGCGGCTCCAGGGCCGTCCGCGAGCTCCGCCGCCAGATCGAGCGGGTCGCGGCGACCGAGGCGGCCGTGCTCGTGGGGGGGGAGACCGGCACCGGCAAGGGCCTGACGGCGCGCCTGATCCACGAGACGTCCGAGCGGGCGGGCAAGCCCTTCATCCACGTCGACTGCGGCGCGATCCCGGCGGGCGTGTTCGAGAGCGAGCTGTTCGGGCACGAGCGGGGCGCCTTCACGGGCGCCGTCCGAAACCGCCGCGGGATGTTCGAGCTGGGCGACGGCGGGACGGTGTTCCTCGACGAGATCGGCGAGCTCCCACCGGAGATGCAGCCGAAGCTCTTGCGTGTGCTGCAGGAGCGGACGTTCCTGCGCGTCGGCGGGAGCAAGCCCGTGCAGGTGGACGTGCGGGTGATCGCGGCGACCAACCGCGGCCTCGCCGACATGGTGCGAGACGGCTCGTTCCGGGAGGATCTGTACTACCGGCTGAACGTGGTCGAGATCGAGGTGCCGCCGCTGCGTGCCCGCCGGACCGACATCCCCGATCTGGTGCAGTCGTTCCTCCCGCGTCTGTGCCGGCGGAACCACGCGCGCGAGAAGCGCCTGACGCCCGAGGCGCTCGGGCGGATGCAGGCCTACGGCTGGCCGGGCAACGTGCGGGAGCTCGAGAACGTCCTCGAGCGGGCGCTCGTCCTGAGCGAGGGGCGCGAGATCGACGCCGACGACCTCGCGCTCCCCGACGCGCCCCTGCCCGCCGACGAGCTGGTCGAGCGCGTGGAGGTCGCGGAGGACGCCGACCACCGGGAGGTGATGGAGGCCATCGAGAAGGAGCGCCTCGTGAGCGCCCTCCGGGCGGCCGGCGGCAACCGCTCTTCGGCCGCGCGCGCCCTCGGCATCCCGCGCACGACGTTCATCAACAAGCTGCGACGCTACGGCGTCGGCTGATCAGGTCCGCGGCCGCGCGCCCTCGCCCTGCTTCATCTTGGACATCATGTGCGACAAGGCCCGGTCGACCTCGCTCCGGAACTTTTCGAAGTCCGTCTGCGCCCCGGTGATGGCGTTCGAGTACAGGACAGTGAGCCCGCCCATCGCGACGGCTTCGCGCATCTCGTTGTCGCTCGCGCCGAACGCGCGGGCGGCCTTGCCGTGGAACTCGATGCAGTAGCGACACTTGATGTGGCTCGCCACCGCCAGCCCGATCAGCTCCTTCGTCTTGTTGTCGAGCGCCGTCTCCGACATCTCGAGGTCGCGCTCGAGCGACCAGGCGCTCGCGAACGCCGACTCCGGCATGGTCTCGTAGAAGCTCGGGACGAACCCGAACATCTCCTGCATCTCCTCGCGCGCGTGCTCGCGCGCGCTTCCGTCCTTCGGTCGCATGTCTGCCTCCTCGCGGCGGGGGCTTCGTCCCGCCGCAGACCGACCCCCTACGCACCTATGGGCGGCTGCAAAGGGGGGTGAGGCGAATGTCGACCGACCGAGCTCGCGGTCCGAGGTGCCAGCGTTCGATCGGGGGTCAGTAGGTCTCCTCCATGGCGGGGGCGGGTTGCTCGGCCACGACCTCCATCCGGTTCTGGACTTCGGTGAGCTGGCGCTCGTGGCGGCGCACGACCTGCTGGAGACCGCGGAGGTGTTGCGCCAGATCGCCCTCCGCCGCCGGGATGAGCTGCTCCTCGAGCATGCGGTCGGCTCTGCGGTGGAGGTCGATCTGGGTCGACACGTAGATCCTCCCGATCTCGTCGCCGCTCGCCGCCCGCACGGCGTCGAAGGCCTGACGGTGCTGCTCCTGCAGATCACGGATGGTGGGTGTGTCGGTCGCAAGGGCGATGCCGAGGTCCTGCGCCATCTGCATCTCCTGCTGGTGCGCGACCGCGTGATCCTCCTCGATCATGTTCGCCACCTCTTGCACGTCCTCCTGCGTCGCGTTCTCCCGCGCGAACGAGGCCGCCTCGATCTCGCTCGTGTTGAACGCGGTGGCGATCCCCAACACCTCGGCGCGGTCCATCCGGTAGCCCTCGGAGGGCATCTCCACCTTGCGCTCCTCGGTCTCGGCGCCAGTGGTCATCCCAATCATCTCGGGAGGCTCGGAGGCCTCACCGCCGTTCTGGCAGCCGAGCGCGACAATCCCCGCAAGGGCCATGCCCGGTAGGTACTTGCGCATGGATCTCCTCCTTCCGTCCACCCACCAGTAAGCACCCGCTCGTGCGGGCAATGGGCCGGCGGCCGCACCCAATCGCGCAATCAGGTGAGGAGGACGGCGAGGGTGGCGGCGGCCGAGACGGCGAAGGCGGCGAGGACGAGGAGGCGCCACTCGATGCGCTCGGCCCAGGTCGCGGGGCGCGTGACGTCGACGCGGGACGCGCGCTCCGCGGCCCTCACCGGCTCCTGGCCGGTGCGAACGTCGTCGAGGGCTCCGCGCATCTCCATCGCGCTCTGGAACCGGTGCCCGGGATCGCGGGCGAGCGCGAGCAGGACGAAGCGCTCGAGCGCCGGAGGGCAGTCCGGCCGGAGCGCGGTCGGCGGGATCGGATCTTCCTCGAGGACCGTGCGCGCGACCTGCGCCCAGGTGCTGCCGGCGGCGGGCGGCACGCCCGTCAGGCACTCGTAGAGCACGGCGCCCACCGAGTAGAGGTCCGAACGTGCGTCCGGTACTTCGCCGCAGAGCAGCTCGGGGGCGGCCCAGGACGGCGTGCCCACCACGAGGTCGGCGCTGGTGATGCGGTCGCCCGCGCGCCGCGCCAGGCAGATGCCGAAGTCGAGGAGAACGAGCCGGGTGTGCCCCTCGGCGCGGGCCAACA
>JBDIVX010000123.1:0-22336 GCA_039794305.1 Candidatus Neutrinellum sp. | reverse complement strand
GTAGGTCCACGCGTCGATGACGGGACCCTCGAAGAACGGCGTCTGCGCCACGAACCACGCGTGCGCGAGACGCACCGCGAGCGCCGAAGCGCCCACCACGAGCAAGTGCACCGGTCGAAGCGTGCGTCCGTCGGTCACGGGGAGGGCGTCAATCGGCCGTGCGAACCCGGACGGCGCAGTCATCCGCGACGCATTCGCGACGCAAGGCGGCCGAGCCGTGGCCGGTCAAGAACAGCTCTCCCAGGCGCCCCAGGCTCCCCACGCGCAGGTCTCGCTGCACGTGCGCGTCCGCTCCTTCGAGTAGTCGCACGTGGCGCCACAGCACATGATGTCGAAGTCGGCTGTGCCCGCGCCGCAGCCCGTGCAGCTTCCCCACGAGCCCCAGTCGCCCCAGGCGCACGACGCCGTGCACGTCCGCACGCGGGTACAGTTGCCGGCGGTCGTGCACGCGTTCTCCGTGCTGGTCGTCGCGGGCGCGCAGCCGCTCTCGCCCGTGCAGCTCCCCCAGGCACCCCAGGCGCCCCAGCTGCAGGCCGTGTCGCAGGTGCGCGTCCGGCTCCGCGAGCCCGACTCGCAGGCGCCGCAGGGGACGTCTTCCGACTCGACGGCTGCCGGCTCGCACCCAGGCGACTCGGTGCACGTGCCCCAGTCTCCCCAGTCTCCCCAGGCGCAGGCCGCGGTGCACGCCCGCGTGCGATGCCTCTCCTCGCCGCACGTGCCGCACGACGAGGCCTCCGTCTCCTCCGCGCCGGCGCCGCACTCGCCCTCCGAGCGGCACACGGGCTCGTCCCAGACGCAGGTGGCGAGGCAGGTGCGCCGCATCGTGCCGCACATGCCGCAGGCCCCGGTGTCCTCGCTGGCGCCTGGGCTGCACTCGCCCTCGCCGCTGCACGCTCCGTCGTCCTCCCAGGCCCCGGCGTCGCCGCAACGCTGGCGCTGTGTCCCGCAGTTGCCGCAAGGAAGCTCGCGCGTCTCGCCCGCCGAGCAGTCACAGTCGGTGGGCGCGTCGCACGCCTCCCATGTGCCCATCACGCACAGCTCGCGCCCCACCGCGCAGTCGCTCGAGCATCCGCGTTCGGCGTGCATCCCGACCGCAGGGTCCGCGTCGTCGCAGTCGCTGCCGGCGGGCACGCCGTCCTCGTCGCCGTCGTCCATGGGCGAGATGCACCGGCCGTCGCGACACAGCTGGTCGCCGGGGCAGCTCCCGGGCGTGCAGCCCGCGCCGCCGTCCGGGAGGTTCCCGTCGCCCGTCGACCAGCATCGCCCATCGGTCCGGCAGACCCAGCCGGTCGGGCACTCCGCGGCGGTCGTGCACCGGAAGCGCCCCTCCGGCACATCCGTCGCGCACGCGGCGACCGCGAAGAGCAGCGGCAAGAGGGTGCGGCGCATCAGAACGTCCCCCGGACCGCGAGGCCCTGCGGCGACAGGTGAGCCGCGATGGGTGCCTCCTCGTCGCCCCCGAGCATCAACAGCGTGACGCCGGCCGCCATGCCCGCGAGTCCGGCCGCTAGCCCGATGACACCGAGCGTCTGGAGCAGCCCCCCGCGGTGGGCGGCGCGCTCGTACTCCGACCACGAGGCGCCGTCCGGCGCGTCCTCGACGGAGCCCGAGTCGCCGAGCCCGACGGCGAACAGGATGCCTCCGCCGACCGCGACCGCGCCCGAGGCGCCCAACACGATCCAGGGTAGGACGCCCGGCTCGGAGGAGCGGCCGCCCGGCGCCTCGGCGGACTGCCCGGCCTCGGGCGTCTCGCCCTGCGGCGGGGTCTCGTCGGCGGTCGCGCGGCGGAGGATCTCGACGCGCCGCTCCACCTCGGCGCGGTTCGGGATGTCCTCGACCTCGGCGAGGTAGCGCTCGTAGGCCTCGAGGGCCTGGCGATCTTGGCGAAGTCGATCGTGGGCGAGCGCGAGGTTGAAGTGGAGCACTGCGCGTCCGCTCAGGCGGTACGCCTCCTCGAACGCGGCGAGCGCGTCCTCGTAGCGCCCCTCGCCGAAGGCGGCGGCTCCCCGCCGGAACACCTCGCGGGCTTGTGCGTCCGCGGGGTCGACGGCGTCCTCGGCGGCGGCCTCCTGCTGCGGCTCGACGGTGTCCTCGGCCGGGGCGTCCGGCTGCGGGTCGACGGCGTCCTGCGCGCCCGCAGGCACCGCGAGCGCCAGCACCCCGACCACACCGAGAACGCCGAGCTTTCCCACCATCGAAGGCACGCCCCCTCGCCGCCGGGCCACCGGGCCCCTACACCTCCGTGGCATCGTGCCTCCGAAATGGCTCACGCAGAGCGGGGCAGGGCGGAGCGGCGCGTGTCACGGGAGGTGCACATCATCGCCCATCCGCCACGAATCACAAGAGACCCGTCACCGGTCTGCCTCCCCGCAGCGCTCGGCCACCTCGTCCCGCGCCCGCTCGCAGCGCTCCCGGCCGTCGCCGCACTTGCCCTCGACGTCGGACCAGCCGGGGTGCCGGTCGGCGATGGCGCAGATGCGCTCCGAGAGATCGCAGATCCGGTCCCGGAGCTCCCCCGCCTGGTCGCAGTCCGGGCCCTCGGCGAGCTCGAAGCTGCTCAGGAGGTCGGCCTCGAGGGTCTCGACGTCGGTCTCGTAGCCGCTCACGAGCTGCTCCTCCTCGGCCGTGGGCTCGACGACCGCGGGGACGGCCTGCTCCGAAGCGGTGGTGCCGGCGGCGGGCGCCCCGGCGGCGCCGCATCCGGCGGCCAAGAGGATCGGCAACAAGGCAATTGGTCTGGTCACGGTCCCTCCGGCGGCGCGCCCTCGTCGAACGTTCGACGGAGGAGCGCCTCGTTGATTTCGAGCGCCTCGAAGTAGTCCTGCGCGGCCCGTCGGTCGTCGCCGAGCGCCTCGCGCGCGCGGCCGCGCGCGACGAGCAGGTTGCCGGTGAAGACGTCCTCGGCGCGCCCCTCGCGCAGCCCGTCCTCGGCCCAGCGCAGCGCGTCCTCGGCCGCGCCCGCCGACAGCTCCACCTCGGCGAGCCGGTAGGCGAGGTCCTGCCGCACGACGCGCCGGTCGTCCGCGCCCACGGCGGCGGGCACCTCGCGCTGCCACGCCCGGCGGAGCGCGTCGCGCGCCGCGCTCCAATCCTCGCGCGCGACCGCGCGGTCGGCGGCGGCGTGCGCCTCGCGGGCCTGCCCGATCCACTCGGCGGCGGAGGGCGCCGAGGGCTCCTGTCGCGCGCAGCCTACGGCGGCGACCAGGGCGACGAGCAGGGACGCGAGGCGCTTCGTCACCGCGCCCCTCCACGCGGGTAGCGCGCCTCGAGCGCGGCGTACACCTCGCCGCGGTAGCTCTGCATGCGCTCGCCCAGCACCTCGGCCTCCCGGCGGGTCCCGCCGGCCGCCGCCGCCTGGGCGGTGAGGAGCGCGGGCGGCGGCGCCGGCAGACCGGCCGCCGCGGGCGGCGTCGCCCGCTCGGCGGTCACCACCACGAGGAGCGCGACGCCCGCGGCGGCGGCGACGCCCACCGCCGGGAGCAGCCACGCGAGCCAGCTCGGCCCCCTCGTCGACTTCGGCTGCGGCAGCTTCGCGTTCGCGAGGAGGTCGTCGAGGATCGCGGCGCGGCGCTCGTCCGAGAGCGCGCCGCCGTCACGGCTGTACGCGAGCAGGGCCGCCGTCTCGAGCGCGTCCTCGGGCAGCGCCTCCTGGGCGCTCCCCCGCTCGAGCGCCCGGACGAGCGCCTCGGCCTCGCGCAGCTCCTCCTCGGTCGGTTCGTCGTCGCTCACCCCACGGCCTCCTCGGGCTCGGCGCCCATCGCCGCCTCCCACTCCTTTCGAAACGAACGGAGCGCGCGCAAGATCAACACGTCGAAGGTCCCGAGCTTCACGTCGAGCGCCTCGGCACACTCCTGCCGCGACTTGTCGGACAGGAAGCGTAGCTCGATGGCGCGGCGGTAGCGCGGGTTGATGCGCCCGAGCACTTCCTGCACTGCCGCGCCCAGCCGCTCGCGCTCTGCGCGGTCCTCGACGAGCTCGCCCGGATCGTCGATCTCGCGGCGGACCGGAGCGAGCAGGCTCTCGAAGCTCGCGAGCGCCCTGGACGTCCGCCCCTTCACCCGGTGCATGTCGTTCGCCTTGTTCACCGCGACCCTCGCGAGCCAGTACCACACGCTCTTGCCTTGGTCCTCGTACCGGTCGATGCGCTCGAGCAGCGTCCGGAACGTCTCCGACAGCGCGTCCTCCGCCGCCTGCCGGTTCGCGAGTCGAGGCATGAGCACCCGGCCGAAGAGAGGGCCGGCGTAGGCCTGGTACAGCTCGGCGAACGCCTGCCGGTCGCCCCGCCGGGCGCGCTCGAGGCAGCGCCGTTCCCAGCGCAGCCGCTCCTCGGTGTCGAGCCCCTCCTGCACGAAGTCGTCGCGAGCCTACTCCCAGGGCCTCTCATTGTCCTCACTGCACGGGGCCGAATCCGCCCGGCTCGTGCATGCCTTCGCCGCGGAGGTCCGCGATCACCATCCGGGTGAGCAGGTCGGCGAAGTACTCGACCGCCACGCGGTCGGTGTCCGCCTCCATGTGCGGGTTGCCGACGCCGGAGTCGTCCGTGAGGTAGACGTAGGGCGTCGACGTGACCGCGCCCATCGCGCGGAAGAGGTACTCGACGGTGCGATCCGCCCCGCTCGCGGCCACCGGCAGGATGCGGATGCCGCGCTCCTGGGCGTCGAGGAGCGCGTGACGGTAGTCGTACTGCGCGTCGGCGTAGTCCTTGGGCGGCGCGTCCGAGACGATCACCAGGACGCGGACCGCGTTGCCCTCGGTCCAGTCGAGCCGGCCCATCGCCGCCTCGAGGCCCGCGTTCATGTCCTCCGGGTAGTCGCCGCCGCCCGAGGCGCGGATCGACCGCATGGCGGCGGCGAAGCCCGCGACGTCGGTGGTGAAGGGGATCTGCTGGACCACGTGCCGGTCGGTCCGGTCGCGGTAGAAGGTGGCTCCCACGCGCACGGTCGTCTCCGGCGCGGCGCGCCCGACCTCCTGCACGATCTGTCCGATCTCCGAGTTCACGTACCGGAGCTCGTCCTCCATGCTTCCGGTGACGTCGATGAGGAAGCCGAGGTCGAGCACCTGGGGCGCGCCGGCCGTGCCGAGCCGGAGGACCACCTCGGGGCCGTCGCCGTCGGCCGGCACCTCGACCATGGCCTGCGCCTGCTGCTGTCCTGCCGTCGCGATCACCGCCGCGGTGCCGAAGGCGCCGGGGGTCGAGACGCCGGGGTGGAAGTCCCAGACGCCGTCGGCGTGCGTGCGACCGACGGTGGCGAGCCGCGGGTGGTCCACGCCGCGGATCTCGATGCGCGCGTCGTTGACCGGGCGACCCCAGCCGTCGACCACGCGCACGCGCACGCGGCGGGTCGTGTCGAGGTGGATCTGCCGCGCCTCCCACGGGTGGCGGCCCAGGTAGTCGAGGTAGGCGTCGCGGCGGTCGGCGTCGCCCACAGACGCGGCGGTCAGCAGCGGGTAGGGGCGCTGCACCTCGATCACCGGCGCCGGCTCGACCGAGGTCTCGGTCACGGTGGTGACCTCGACCGTCGTCGAGGTGGTGGTGGTAGCGACGGCGGGCGGGGTGCTCGGCGCGACCGTCACCGGCGCGGCCGTGGTCTGCCTCGCCTCGGCGGCCGGCGCGGACCGGTAGGCCCCGCCCCACGACTGCCCGCCGCACCCCGCGGCCACCACCACGGCCACGAGCCTCGCCCACGTCCTGTTCTTCCGCTCCATCGCCGCTCCTCCGCTGGTTCGTGGGGGGAAACGCGGTAGGAGGCCGAGGGCTTACACCTCGACCGAGGCGGCCGCTTAGGACACTCTTCAGGGCCTCGCGTCAGGATCGAACGGCGAAATGAGCGACCGCATCCTCCTGGTCGAAGACGACGGACAGCTCGGGGCGCAGATCGTCGGCACCCTCGAGGAGGCGGGGTACGCGCCGACCTGGCTCCGCGACGGAGACGAGGCGCTCCGGGTGGACCCGGGGGAGTTCGCGCTCGTCATCCTCGACCTCATGTTGCCGGGCGCCTACGGGCTCGACGTGCTCAAGCGGTACCGCGAGAGCTCGGACGTGCCCGTGCTCATCCTGAGCGCCCGTGAGGACACCGCCGACAAGGTACGCGGCCTGTCGCTCGGCGCGGACGACTACGTCACCAAGCCCTTCTGGCCGGACGAGCTGGTCGCGCGGGTGCGTGCGCGCCTGCGGCGCCCGGTCATGCAGCGCGCGGACGTGATCGAGGCGGGGCCGCTGCGCATCGACCTCGGCGCCCGCGAGGTGCGCGTCTCGGACGTACCCGTCGAGCTGACGCGGGTCGAGCTCGATCTGCTCGCTGCGCTCGGCAAGCGACCCGGCATGGCGATGACGCGGGCGGCGCTCGTCGAGGCGGCGCTCGATCCCGACCGCCAGGGCGGCGAGCGCACGCTCGACGTGCACGTCTCGCGGCTCCGCAAGAAGCTCGGCGAGGAGGGCGCGCGGATCGAGACGGTCTGGGGCATCGGCTACCGGCTCCGGGGCGACGGGTGAAGCTGCGCTCTCGCCTCGGGCTCACGCTCGCGCTCCTGGTCGTGCCGTTCGCGGCGGGCGTCGCGTACTACCAGGTCGGCGCCCAGCGCAGCGCGTTCGAGCAGGGCACGGCCGAGGCGGTCGTCGAGCGCATGCAGAGCGGCGAGCGCGCGGTGTGCGAGGAAGCGCCCGCGGTCTGGCCGCGAATGGGACCGCCGCGCGGGCCCCGCGGCTGGCGCGGACGCGGGCGTCGTTCGAGGCGTCCGCCGCCCGACCTGCGCGTGTGGGCGTACGACGTCGGCTACGCCTCTGCGAACCCGAACGCGCCCGCGTTCCCTGCCGGGCTGCGCGACGCCCTCGAGCGCGGGGAGGGGGTGGCGTCGGTCGCCGCGGGCGGGCCCGGTCGCTTCGTCGCGGTGCGCATGCCGTGGGACGAGGGGCCGTGCGCCATCGTGCTCGTGCGCAGGCCCGGACCGCCGGAGGGTGGCGCGTTCGGGCGCGCGCTCGTGCCGTCGCTCGTGGTCTCCGCGGCGGCGGTGCTCCTGGCGGTGCTGGCCGCGGGGCCCATCGTGCGGCGCATTCGGCGGCTCACGGATGCGGTGCGGCGCCCGCCCGGCGACGCGGCGCCCATCGACGTGGGCGGCCGCGACGAGGTCGCGGAGCTCGCGCGTGCCTTCGAGGAGAGCCGCTCGCGCATCCGCGAGCAGATCGACGAGCTCGAGCGGCGGGACGAGACGCTGCGGAGCTACCTAACCAACACCACGCACGACGTGATGATCCCGGTGACGGTCCTGCAAGGGCACCTGTCGGCGATCGAGCGCAGCGTGGAGTCGGGCAAGCCGGTCGAGGTGTCGCGTGTTCGGGACGCGCTCGAGGAGTGCCACTACCTGGCGTCGCTCGTACACAACCTGAACGCCGCGGCGCGGCTCGAGGTGACGGCGGGCGAGCCGCGGCGCGACCCGGTCGACCTCGGCGCGGTCGTCGAGCGGGTCATCGGACGGCATGGGCCCTTCGCGCGGCAGCGCGAGGTCGAGCTGAACTTCGCGGTGCCGGAAGGCTCGACGGTCACGCTGGGCGACATGACACTCGTCGAGCGCGCGGTCGGGAACCTGGTGCACAACGCGGTGCGCTACAACCGTCCCGGCGGGCACGTCGCGGTCGTCCTCGAGCGGGACGGCGCTCGGTTCCACCTGCGCGTGGTGGACGACGGGCCGGGGATTCCCGCCGAGGAGCTGGTGCGCGTCGCCGAGCGCGGCTTCCGGGGCGACCGCGCGCGGTCGCGGCACCCGCACGGGCTCGGGCTCGGTCTCCACATCGTGCGTGACGTCGCCGAGCGGCACGGGTTCGAGCTGCGGTTCGAGTCCCCGGGCGAGGGCGGGCTCGAGGTGCATCTGTCGGGGGACCTTGCGGGCGAGCCGTCCGGCGCCTAACCACGCTCCATGCGGGTGGGGATCACGGGGGCGTCGGGGCTTCTGGGCAGCGCGCTCACGCGCGCTCTCTCGGCCGAACACGAGGTCGTGCCGCTCGTCCGGAGCGGTGACGGGGCGAGGCTCTGCTTTCTACCGGCGGGCGGTGGGACGTTGTCCGGGCTCGACGTGGTCGTCCACCTCGCGGGCGAGGGCATCTTCGGCCGGTGGACCGCGGCGAAGAAGGCGCGGATCCTCACGAGCCGCGAAGTGGGGACGCGTCGGCTCGCCGAGGCGCTCGCGGGCCTCGATCACGAGCCGCGCGTGCTGTTGAGCGCGTCCGGCATCAACTACTACGGCGATCGCCGGGAGGAGGTCGTCGACGAGGACAGCGAGCGCGGCGAGGGGTTCCTCGCCGAGGTCTGCGAGCGGTGGGAGGCGGCGACCGAGCCCGCCAGCGACGCGGGGATCCGGGTCGTCAGGATGCGCTCGGCGCCGGTCTTCACCCGGGAGGGCGGGGTGCTCGCGCAGATGCTCCGGCCGTTCCGGCTCGGCGTGGGCGGGCGCATCGGGAGCGGCGAGCAATGGATGAGCTGGATCGCCGTCGACGACTGGGTCGCCGCGGTGCGGCACCTGATGGTGCGCAACGACGTCTCGGGCCCGGTCAACCTCGTCTCGCCGAACCCCGTCACCAACGCCGAGCTCACGCGCACGCTCGCGAAGGTCCTGAGCCGCCCCGCCCTGCTCCCCGTCCCCTCCTTCGCCCTCAAGGCCGTCTTCGGTGCCGACGCCGCCGACGAGATGCTCCTCGCGAGCCTCCGCGTCGACCCCAAACGCCTCCGCGACCAGTCGTTCCGCTGGCAATACCCCACCCTCCAACCCGCCCTCCACCACCTCCTCACCCGAGGACCCGATAGGGGACGGACCTTAGTTTCTTAGTTTCTCGAGCTGAGAAACACCGTCATTCCGCGAGTGGAACTAAGAAACTAAGGTCCGTCCCCTATTCGTGTGTCCCCTATTCGTGTGAAGAAACTAAGGTCCGTCCCCTATTCGTGTGCGTCCCTGTCCGGGGGGCGTTCTGTGGGGGCGATGTGGTATACAGCGGCCGCGATGCGGAGGATGGTGGTCCTTGGGGTCGTGCTGCTCGGCGGGTGCAGCATGACGGAGTTCGCGGCGAACGGGGTGGTGCGGGTGACGGGCCGCGCCTCGCCGGCGGTGAACGAGCAGTGGGACTACGAATTCGCGCGCGAAGCCGTCCCCGGAGGCATCACGCGCCTCGAGGGCATGTTCGAGGTCGTGCCGGACAACGAGGACCTGCTCCTGCAGCTCGTCCGGGGCTACGCCGCCTACGGCTTCGCGTTCGTCGAGGACGAGATGGAGGAGGCGGAGCTGCAGAACGACTGGGATGCGGCCGACCGCCTGCGGCGCCGCGCCCAGCTCAGCTACGCGCGCGCCATCATGTTCGCCAAGCGCCTCTTCCGGCTGCGCGAGGAGGGCTTCGACGACGCGTTCGCGGCCGGGCCCGAGGAGTTCGCCGCCTGGGTGAACGAGACCTTCGACGACCCGGAGGACGTACCCATGCTCTTCTGGAGCGGGTACGCCTGGGGGCTGTCGGTCCGGGCCGGCGATCCGAGCGCGCTCGTGGATCTGCCGTACGCGCGTGCGCTCGTGGAGCGCTCGGTCGCGCTCGACGAGACCTACTTCCACTACGCCGGGGTCACGTTCATGGCGGCGATCGAGTCGAGCATCCCGGAGTCGGTCGGCGGGAACCCGGAGCGTGGCCGCGAGCTCTTCGAGCGGGCGCTCGAGCTGACCGAGCGCAAGGCCCTCACCGTGCAGCTCAACTACGCGCGCACCTGGGCAGTGAACAACAACGACCGCGAGCTGTACGAGAGCCTCCTCCGCGAGGTGCTCGAGGCCGGCGACACGCTCCCCGACGCACGCCTCGCGAACAAGATTGCCCGCCGCCGCGCCGAGCGCTCCCTCCGACGCACCGACGAGCTGTTCTACTGAGGCTCCAACGTCACGGCGTCGATCCCGATTTCGAGCTCGTATTCGCCGTAGCGTCCCGTGGCGTCGTCGCCTAGCCGCGCCCGGTGCTCGGTGGTGTCGAGGGAGAACACCGGATCGCCGTCTACCGACGTCGGGCTCTCGTCGGCGCCCCTCGCGTGCCATTCGGCCACCTCGCCGAGCTCGCACCGGAACCACCCGCTGTCGGCCCCTCCGTAGAGCGGCTTGCCCTCGCACACGACCATCGCGTGGCAGGTCCACTCGTCGCCGTGATCCTCCGCGGGGAGCACCCGGATCGTGCACTGCGCGTCGGGCTGCACCGGTGCGCCGGCCGACGCCGACGTCACGTGCGCCTCGATGGTCCCGCCCACCGGGATGGCCGCGTCGGCATCGGGCATCTCCATGTCCTCGAGCGCCGACGCCGCCCCGCCGAACAACCCGCTCAGCAAGTCCACCACGACGATCGCGCCGCCGACCAGCCCGCTGATGCGCCCCCACCACAGGTGCGCCTGCGCGCGGTCGAGGTGGAGATCGAATCGCACCGTCTCCGCTTCGGGGCGGGGCTCGACCCGCGCGAGCAGGCGCGGGAGCCCGAGCGAGCCGAACGTGTCCTCGTCGATGAGCTCCCGGATCTGCGCCTGTGCGTAGCTGGCGAGCCGCCCCGCTGCGCCGGCGTCGGTCGTCTCGAGCACGGCCACCGTGTCCACGCCCTCGGCGAGATCGAGGTGAAACGCCGCCCCCTCGACGGTCGCGAGGAGCCGCCCGAGCTCGTCGTCCTCGTCGATCACCTCGTCCGCCGCGTCGCGCAGGTCGACCGCGGCGAGCGCGATCTGGTGATCGAACAGCGCGACGCGGCTCGAGAGCGCGTGCGTCCGCGCCTCGACGGTGGGGGCCTCCTCCGCGTCCATGCGTTCGAGCACCTGCATCGCCCGTTCGCGCGGCCCCATGATCCAGACGTCCGAGACGATCTCGGTGACCGCCACGTCGCCCGCCACGTAGATCGTGCGCCCCCCGGCCTGCTCCGTCTGCACCTCGACCGGCGCCGGCGGCCGTTCGGCGGGAGGCTCCGTCATCGGAGGCGCCGCGCCGCCGCCCCACAACCCCCGCGCGCTCCCGAGGAGCGGGATGTCGTCGGCCGCCTCGAGCGCTGCCTCGGCCTCGAGCTTCGCGAGCCCGCGCGCCTGAGCCTCGGTGAGCCTCGCGCCGAGGAAGGCGAGCGGCTCGTCCTCCTCCTCGCCG
This sequence comes from Candidatus Neutrinellum sp., assembly GCA_039794305.1. GTDB lineage: Bacteria > Myxococcota_A > Polyangia > Polyangiales > JBDIVX01 > JBDIVX01. Next base: position 11,209 of record JBDIVX010000123.1, on the reverse strand, counting down.
AGCAGGTTCGACGACGCCAGCACGATCCACTCCGCCTCCGACGCGAGCTCGAAGAAGTCCGGCTCGCCGTCCGCGGTCGCCGCCGCCTCCTCCTCGTCGCCCATGGCCTCGAGCGCCCGCCCCCAGCTCGCCACGTCCTCGCCGATCACGTCGTAGAGCTCGGAGGCGCGGACGCCCGCGAGATCGACGTGGATCACGGTCGTCGTATCGGCCGGGAGCAGAGCCTCGACCGATCGACCGCCACCGAGATCGATGGGTCGCGGCACGGTCGAGGCCGGCAGGCTCCCGCCGCACCCCATCGCCAGCAAGATCGCTCCGAAGCCGCAGATGCGCGTGATCATGGGCAGTCTTTGTAGGGTCAGAGCCGATCCGACCACAAGCACGAACGGGTCGAATAGACCCGCCCTCCGCTCCGTCCTACGCTCTGCGGCCGGAGGCCTGCCGATGAAGCGTCGCGTCCTGCTCCTCGTTCCCCTGGTCGTCTTGCTCTTTGCGGTGCCCGGCGGCGAGCCGTCGGCGGGTGCCCAGGAGCAGGTGTCGATCCGGCTCGCGACCATCGCCCCACGGGGCTCGGCCTGGATGCGGGGCTTCGGCCAGTGGAACCAGCGCCTGCAGCGCGAGACCAACGGCAGGCTACGCCTCCAGATCTACCCGGGGGGTGCGGCAGGCGACGAGCGCACGGTCGTCCGCAAGCTCCGCGCGGGCCAGCTCGACGCGGCCGCCATGACGACCACCGGCCTCGGGCTCATCGCGCGGCAGGTGCTCGTCCTGCAGGCGCCCGGAGTCATCGAGAGCTACGAGCAGCTCGACGCGGTCCGGAGCGCGCTCGCCCCGGAGCTCGAGCAGCAGTTCCAGGACAACGGCTTCGTGCTCCTCGGCTGGGGCGACGCCGGTCAGACGCGCCTCTTCTCGAAGCACCGCATCGACCGCCCCTCGCAGCTCCGGCAGGTCCGCCCCTGGGTCTGGCGCGACAGCCCCGTCTTCGTCGAGTACCTCCGCGCCGCGGGCGCGAACGGCGTCCCGCTCGCGCTCCCCGAGGTGCTCGCGGGCCTGTCCACCGATCGCATCGACACCGTGCCCGGCTCGGCGCTCGCCGCTGTCTCGCTGCAGTGGTTCACGCAGGTCCGCTACGTGAGCGAGCAGGCGAGCGGCGTCGTCGTCGGCGCGCTGGTCCTGCGCAAGGAGACCTTCGACAGCCTCGACGAGACCTCGCAGCGCGCCCTCCTCGAGACCTCGCGCGACAACAGCGGCCAGCTCGCCCGCGCCATCCGCGGCGCCGACCAGCGCGCCTACCGCGCCCTCGTCCAGCGTGGCCTCACCCCGGTGAACGCCGGCGCCCACCGCGACGAGTGGGTAGCCGTCGCCCGGCGTGCCCGCGAGAACCTGACCGGCCGCCTCTACTCCCGCGACCTCCTCGAGCGCGTCCAGCGCATCGCCGAGCAGGCGCGCTGAGTCAGAGCACCGCGTCGAGCGCGCGTTCGACCGAGCTCACGTAGCCCGAGCCGAAGAGGTTCACGTGCACCAGCAGGAAGTAGAGCTGGTAGAGGGGCACGCGGTCGCGCCAGCCCGGCTGGAGCGGATGGGCTTCGTCGTAGGCGTCGAAGACGCGCGCGCCGAAGCCGCCGAAGAGCTGCATCATCGCGAGATCGACCTCGCGGTGGCCGCCGTAGACGGCCGGGTCGATGAGACACGGATGGCCCGACTCGTCGACGTGGAGGTTGCCGCCCCACAGATCGCCGTGCAGCCGCGCCGGCGGCTCGGGGTCGCCGACGATCGCCTCGAGCCGGCCGAAGAGCTCCTCGAGCCCGCGGCGCATGCGCTTCGAGGCGAGCCCGCGGTCCTGGGCCATGCGGAGCTGCGGCTCGAGCCGCCTCGTGCGGTAGAGCTCGGGCCAGGAGTCGCACGGCGTGTTGTCTTGCGGGAGTCGGCCGATGAAGTTGTCGTGATCGAGGCCGAAGGACGGCGCGCCGAAGCGGTGCAGCGCGGCGAGCCCGCGGCCGAGCTCCTCGTCGAAGCCCGACACGCGCCGGCCCGACGCGATCATCTCGAGCGCGAGGAACGGCGGCTCGTCCCCGACCTCGCGCGAGACGGCGAGCACCTCGGGCACCCGGAGCGCGCGCGCCTCGCCGAGCCACGCGAGCCCGCGCGCCTCGGCCGGGAACATGGCGCGCGGCGCCCGCGCGTTCGTCTTGACGAACACGACCCGGCCGTCCGCGAGCTTCACCTCGAACGCCTCGTTGATATCGCCGCCGCCGAGGGGCCGGCTCGACGTGACCGCCGACCCGAGCGCGCTCCCCACGGCGTCGGCGAGCGGCCCCCTCACCGGATGTCGTGCTCCGCGCGCAGGTGGGCGAGCAGACCGCGACACGCGGCCTCGACGACGTCGAAGACGTGCTCGAACCCGTCGGGGCCGCCGTAGTAGGGGTCCGGCACCTCCGCGCCCTCCGAGGCCTCGGCATCGAACTCCCGTAACAGCCAGATCTTCGCGCGCGCCACGGCGTCGGGCGCCATGCGCTCGAGGTTCGCGCGGTTCGACTGGTCCATCGCCACCACGTAATCGAACCTGTCGAAGTCCTTCTTCGTGAACTGGCGCGCTCGGCCGCCGAGATCGAAGCCGCGCCCGCGCGCGGTCTCGGACGCGCGCTCGTCCGGCGGCTCGCCCACGTGCCAGCTCCCGGTCCCGGCGCTGTCGAGCTCGACGATCCCCTCGAGCCCCTCCTGCCTCACGATGTGCCGCATCACGCCCTCGGCGGTCGGCGACCGGCAGATGTTGCCGAGGCACACGAAACAGATCTTCACCTTGCCGGGGATCGTCATTCGGTCACCACCACGTGGCTCCCACGGAAGCCCGTATTCTCCGTCGTCACGCCGAGCCACCCGTCCGGCACGCGCGGCCACAGGCCGTTGAAGACGCGCAGCGCGTCCTCGGGGGCGAGGTTCACGCAGCCGTGCGAGCGAGTGAGCCCGAAGCGGTCGTGCCAGAACGCCCCGTGCAGCGCGAAGGACCCCTCGAAGTACTGCGTCCAGGGCACGTCCTCGATGCTGTACTGGTCGTCCATGCCGGAGCCGAGGTTCGCCATGGTGTCGGCGATGTACTTGCGCCGGATCTGAAAGATGCCCGTAGGCGTCTCGAAGCCGTCCTGACCGGTCGAGACGAGCGTGGCGTAGACGGGCGTGTCCCCTCGGTACATCACCAGCGTCTGCTCGGACAGGTCCACGTGGACCCAGGGCTCGTCGTCGGCCACCTCGGATGGGCGGTCGATGGACTCGGCGACGGCGGCGAACCAGGACTTGAGGTAGCGCTCGCCCTGCTCGGTCTCGAGCACGTGCATCACGCTCCCGCCGATGTTCTCGCGGCGCACCCACCGGTCGAGGACGGCGTGGCGCTCGATCGCCCCCATCTCCGCATCGTCCACCCAGCGGATGGTCCCGTCGTCACGGTCGCGCCGGACGAGCGGAGTCGCCCCGCGCACCGCCCACGCCACCGGCAGCGATCGCTCCTCACCGAGCTCCACGCCTCGCAGCTCCGACCCGGTGCGCGACTCGAGCTGCGACTGTTTCACGTAGCGCCCGCGCACCGTCCGCACGAAGCGGCGGAACGCGCGCACCTCCACGCCGGAGCCGGCGATGAAGAAGCCGCGGCTCAGGAAGCGGTACACCACGACGGGCTTGCGCGGCTCGTTCGGGAGCTCGCCCGCGAGGAGCTGCTGGGCGCGGCGCTCGTTGCGCTCGAGGAGCTCGGCGTGGCGGTCGACGACGGCGGCGGCGGCGCGCTGCTCGTCACGAGACGGCATGCGGTGGTACTCGGGGACCACCGTGTCCTTCACGAACCAGTAGTCGTAGGGGAGCGGCTGGTCGCGTCGCGGCGGCGGCACCGCCACCTCCGGCTCCGGCGTGTCGTCGCCGATCTCGATCCCCTGGCCCGCGCACGCCCAGCCCTCCGGGTAGATCCGGTGCCAGCCGCTGCTGCAGGTGCTCGTGGTGACGGGCTCGCGCGCGAGGCGGACGCGTGCGCCGACGCGCAGCCATCCGACCGCGGGCGCCTCGGGGTCGGCCTCCTTGCGGACCGGGAGCTGCAGCCCCGTCACCAGCCCGTGCAGCGGGAACTCGCGGTCGAGCATCTCTTCCCGTGCCCGCTGCACGTCCTCGGTGTTGTCCTCCTCGGACGCGGGCTCGGCGAGGCTCGGCTCGGCGCCGGCCGACTCGACCGCGTCGCCCGCGGGAGCGCCGTCCTCGGAGCACCCGGAGCACCCCGCCGCCGGCGCGAGCCAGCAGGCGAGCCATGCGGCGGCGACGCTGCGACCGATCACGTTCATCTCGAGCCGCTACCTCGTAGCAAACGAGGGCCCCGCTGCAAAGGGCGCCTCGGCCTGGGCGTCCTCCGGGGCGTTTCGCGCGGGTCTCGCGCTCAGCGCGGGTGCCACTTCGCCATGTGCTCGGCGTGTGTGCGCAGGTACGCCCCCGGCTCGAAGAACGCGTCGTAGAACCCGAGGTCGAGGTGGTGCGCCTGGAGCACCATGATCGAGAACATCGAGGGCACCGTGCCCGGGAACTTCCCGAACGCGTCGAAGACGTACTGCGCCTGCAGCGCCACGCAAGCACGGAGCTCCTCGCCGTGAGGTGCGGCCGCGCCGCGTACTCTCGGCGAGTCCTTCCACGGTCCAGGCGTGCCGGGGTGGAACGGGCCCCCTTCGCCGAATTTCCGCTCCGACACCGCGTCCACGGCGGCGCGCATGTCGGGGTAGTGCGGCGGACAGAAGCCCTCCATCACACCAGGCCGCCCGGTGAGGTTGGGCGTCGGCCACCGGTCGTCCGTGTCGTAGCGGAAGCCGAGGCCCGGTACGTTCGGATCGCCGCTGGCGCCGAGCACGCTGAAGTAGTCGAGCCCGTCGTACATCCAGCCGCCGAGACCCATGGCCTGGAGCATCAGCGCGCCCGCGTAGCAGCTCGTTCCGAGCTCGACGGTCAGCTCGGCCAGGCACCATGACTCGAAGAAGGAGATGGGCCACGCGCTGCTCGGATCCACGAGATGCGCGAAGCGCTCGATCCCGGGGATCGCGCGTCCGTGCACGTCGTACGTGAGCACTTGTCCGTTCTGCACGAGGTAGCAGATCGCCAGCAACACGTGCTGGGCCAGATCGCCCACGGGGATCACGAGCAGGGTCCCCGGCTGGTTCGCCACCCAGGTGTTGTGCGCCTCCACGAAGGGGGGCTCGGGCGGAAGCACGAGCCGCTCGCCGCCGAGCTTCCGGATGCAGCCTCGCATGGCCTCTCGCACCGCGTCGAAGTCGAGCGACCCGTCCGCGGCCCGGTCCGCGAAGGCGGCCGAGTCGCGATCGTCGAGCACGTAGATCCCGGTGTCGTCCGTGAAGAACGTCTTGCTCGTGTGGAACCCTGCCGCCGAGGGGAACGTGCGTCCCCCGGCCGCGCCCGCGTAGTTGGACAGGTGCGGCGCGTAGCGGGCGGCGCGGTAGATCATGTGGTGCCAGCTCGTGTTGGTCCCGCAGGCCGCGACCACGAGGGCCTTCTCCAGCTCGGACAGCGGCGTCACCGGGTGCTTCGATCGGTACGCGAGCACGCCGTCGGGGATCTCCGCACCCATGAAGAACCGCCGGGACCGCCTGCCGAGCAACGCCTCCACCAGCCCGAACCGCATCATGTCCGCGAACCCGGGCGGCACCCCTTCCGTGGCCATGGCCCGCCCGTAAGCACCGGGGTCGGAGCGGGAAGGGTGACCGCCACGGCGCGCGCCGACTCGAACGAATTTTGCATCCGCGCCCCGCGTGCCATCGATGAACCCCCGGTTTCGCAGGGATCCCGCTCCGTCGCTGTGCCGAATCGTGCCGTGGTCGGCGGCGCGAACCCCGTGTGTGTACACGTCCGCTCTACCCGGCAGCCGGATCGCCGCGCGCCTCGTGGCGACGTCCGCGGCGCTGTGCGTCCTGGTGTGCTCGGCGAGCCGGGCCGAAGCGCAGGAGCGGGTCGAGGAGCCGCACGCCTGGCGAGTGGGGCTCGCGGCGGGCCTCGGGGGGACGCCGGTGGACAGCGAGGTCACCGAACAGCTCTCGGAGGCGCTGTACGACCCGGCCGCGAGCGTGCACCTCTGGCTCGCTGCCGAGCGCTGGGTCTCGTGGGGGGTCGGCGTGGGCGCCGGAGCGCGCTTCGACCGAGTGCAGCTCTCTCGGTCGCGCGGCGATCGACCGGAGAGCGTCCTCGAGACCTTCGCGTTCCTCGTGCACGTCGTCGTCGCGGCGCGCGGGAGCCCGAGCCAGTGGGGAGGCGAGGCGGGGGTCGAGCTCGGCCTGGGCCCGGCGATCGTCCGGTGGGCGCACGGAGGCGAGACGGCGAGCGCCGAGGGGCTCGCCGTGCGGCTCGCCGGCAGGCTAGGCGAGGGACTGCACGGCGGCCTCGCTTGGAGCGTGCGTCCGTGGATCGGCACCACGTGGGCCGTGATCGGGCCTGCGGAGCTGTCGACCGCCGGACTGTCCGCCGGAATCGAGGTATACGCTGGGTGGGGATGGCGATGAGGTCGGGAGGGTGCGTCCAGTGGTTCCTCCTCGTCGTCGCGACGACCGCGTGCGTCGACGACGGCTGCGAGCTCGGCGGAGGCGACTGCGAGGTAGGCTCGATCCAGTCGACCTCCATGGAGACCTACGAAGAGTGCACCGGGGAGGACTGCTACTCGGCACGGATCGGGACGGCGCGCGTTCGAACGACCTGGCATCCGGGTGAGCACGCGCTCGAGATCGACCCGGGGAGCCAAGTGCTGTTGGCGTCGCGCAGTCGCAACTGGCGAACGATCCGGCTGCTCTGGCTCTGTGAGCCGGGTGGGCGACTCTACGTGCAGGAGACGGAGCTACCGCGGCACTCGAGCGGTGTCGGCCGACGCGACACTGTTCCGCTCGTCGAATGGGAGCCCGATCCTGCGCTGTGGATCGGCGGCGACCGTGCTCCCGTCCTCCGCGTCGAGGGCTCGGCACCTTGCTGGGTCGACGACGTGGTCATGACGTGGCGCATCGAGAGCTGCAGCTCGCCGTGGGATCCCGACGCGGCATTGGACGACGCGGGGTGGAGCTGGGGGCTCGACGGGGGACCGCCCGACGCCGGACCGGCCGACGCGGCAGGCCCCGATGTCGGCGGCGCCGACGCGGGCGCCTGACCGAGAGGGGCACGGCATCGCGCACCGCCTTCGGTTGCATCGGGGACAGGTCCCGATGCAACTCCGGGGTCGCAGTTGCATTCGGGCGTGTCCCCAATGCAACTACGGGCGGGTCGCAGTTGCATTCGGGCGTGTCCCCGATGCAACTACAGGCGGTCCAGGTAGCGGACGATGAGGCGCTCGATCTCCCCGAGGGCCGGGTCGGTGGCTTCGGGGTTCGCCTCGATCACTGCCGAGAGCGCCTCCTCGAGCGCGGCGCGAGCCTCGGGGCCGGGGCCGACATCGCTGGCCACCTTCAGCGCCTCGGCGTAGGCCACGATGGCGTCGCCGCGCGCGAGCCCCACGTCCGGCCGCGCGAGGAGCGCGTCGATGGTGGCCTCGTGCTCGTCGCTTCCGGCGACGCGTCCGTCGGGTCGAACGTAGGTGGCGCGGGTGTGGATGGTGTCGGAGCCGTCGAGCAGATCGGGCTCGCACGCTCCGAGCTCCTGGTGGAAGACCATGGCGTCGCCGGGTGCGAGGTGCTGCGGCCGAACCTCCTTGGGATCGGTCGAGATCTCCTCGCCGTGGAAGACGGTGACGGCCATGTACCAGGGCAGCGTCAGCTCCACCCGGACGTCGAGGAGCCCGACCTCCATCACCTCGTCGAACCGCTCGGTGAACATGCGCCGGGCCTCGGCCGCGGTGTCGATGTACACGTACGCGCCGCGTCCCGCGTCGGTCACCACGTCCATCAGGCGGTCGTTGACGCCGTCCCCCACGCCGACGCCCACCAGGTAGATGCCGTCGCGCTCGGCGTCCTCCGAGTGCATGGCGATCATCTCCTCCGCGGTCTCGCCGGCGTTGGCCTGGCCGTCGCTCACGAGCACGACCCGGTTCAGCTTCCGTTCGTCGTAGTGGCGCGTCGCGATCTCGTAGCCGTACCGGAGGCCCGCGTCCAGGTTCGTCCCGCCGCCTTCTTCGAGCGCCGCGATGGCCGCGAGCAGCGTCGGGTCGTCGGGGCCCGTGACGCGATGGGCCTCGAGCGGGACCGTGCGCCTCGTGTCCCACTCGACGATCGACACGATGTCGCCCTCGCGCAGCGTGGCCGCGATGGCGCGTGCGACCTCTCGCTCGAGCGCGATGGGCTCGCCGCGCATGGACCCGGACGTGTCGAGCACGAGCGTGATCACCCGGTCCTTCGGCTGCTCGGGCGGCGGCGGTGCCTGGACGCCGATCTGCATCACGAGCTCGCCAGGCGAAGATCCCGCGCGAAGCTCGGGGACCACGTTCACGTGATCCGCCTCCGGCAGCGGATAGCGCACGTTGTAGTAGTTCAGGAACTCGTAGGTGCGCAGGTAGCTCCGGTTCGGGAAGCCGTCGCCCTCGAGGATCTGTCGGCGTGCGATCACCGGCGCCGCCATCGAGTTCGAGTCGTCGGCCGACAGGTACAGCGTGAGCGGCTCCATCGTCTCGCGGAGCGCGCACACGTCCGCGCCGGCGTCGGTCGCCTCGGGTCCCGCATCGGCCGGCGCGGGCGCGCCCGCGTCGACCCCGGACCAGGCGCCCGCGTCGCGTGCCGGGCCCGGCCCGGCATCGACGCCGCCCCAGCCTCCGCCGGAGCCGTCGTAGGCCGCGGCCGAGTCGGCGCCGCCCCAGTAGCCGCCGCCGTCGTCCAGCACGATCGCGCCCGCGTCCGCGCCCGTGCCCGTGGCCCCCCGCTCCCCCTCGGTGCCGCACCCGCCCACGAAGGCGGCCGCGACCCACGCCAGAACGAATCCTCCAACTCGCATCGCCATCCTCCCGCACGTCCGACAGAGCAGCCCACGTGCCATCGAGAGCCGGCCCATTCCGTAGTGATCTCGGCCCCGCGGCTGTGCCGCTCCATGCCGCCGTCACGAAAACTGACGGCCTTCGCGCACGGGTCCCGAGTCCCCAGCGCTACTCGGGCGCCGGGACCTGCCCGGAGGTCGACACCTCGACCGGCCGCTTCGGCGCCTCGTCGAAGAGCACGGGCTCGCCCTCGAAGTTGCGCGCGCTGTGCACGAGGATCGTGGTGGGCAGCTCCTCGAGGATCCGGTTCATGCGGTCGAAGAACGGCTCCACGGGCCGGCCCGGATCGGGCAGCACGAACCCGACGATCGCCAGGTCCGCCTTGTCGCTCTCCACGTGCATGATGTCGGGGATGGACCGGCCCTGGCGCAGGATGACGCGCGTCTCGGCCTCGATGCGGGAGTCGGCGAGGAGCTTCTTCAGGTTCGTCTCGGCCTCGGCCTTCTCCTCGTCGCTGCCCACCACCGTCAGGACCGTCACCCGCGCGTTCCGCCACCGGTAGTGCGCCGTGATCAGGAACGCAGTGAGCAGCATGAGACCGCCGTTGCCGGCGAGACCGCCCCACCAGATGTGGATCTCCCGCCCGTCGCCGAACTGCTGCGCCTCGTCGTACTTCACCACGTAGAGCGAGCGGTCGAGAAACGCCAGGTCGCGGAGCATCTCGACGTAGGACGCGACGCGCTCCTTCTTCTCGGGCCAGCCCACCATCACGCTGTTCGCCTCGAAGTTGCCGACGCCGTAGCTCTGCGCGACGCCGACCGCGCCCCGGTAGATGTCGTCCACGACGTCGACGCGGTAGAACACCGCCGGGAACTTCTCCTTGATCGCGGGCTCGTAGGTCTCGAACAGCTCGCGGCGCACCTCCGCGTTGTCCGCGACACTGCCGCGGACGAGGTGGAAGTAGGTGACGATGCCCCGATCCTGGACGATGTTGTTGCCGAGGTGCAGGAGGTGCGGCCGCTTGTTCGGGTTGCCGCCCAGGATGATCAGGTTCGGGCGCCAGTTGAGCGGGTGCCAGTCGACGCGGCGCAGCCGGTGGAGCGAGCTGCGGACGATGGCGGCCCAGATGCCGTGACGGGCGTCGCCGTAGGTCGTCCCGAGCGCGCGCCGCTCCGCCACGACGAAGATGAGGCCGCACAGGACCAGCGCCACGATCATCGCGACCATGTCGATGATGCTCATGACGTAGAAGCACGCGAGCGCTCCGAGCAGGCTGAAGCCGGCCGGTACCTTGAAGCTGGGCCGGAAGCTCGGGCTCGCCGCCCACTTCTCGAGGCCGCAGGCCAGGTTCGTGAACCCGTAGGTCGCGAGGAAGAACATCGTCAGGATCGGGGCGATGGCGTTCAGGTCGCCGAGCAGGATGCCCACCTGCGCGAGCAAGAACGTGATCACCATGCCGGCGCGGGGCTCGTTGCCGGGCCCGTAGCCCTTGGCGAGGAACCGGGGCGCGAGCCCATCCATCGCGAGCGCCTGGAGCGTGCGCGGCGCGGTGAGGATGCTCCCGAGCGCGCTCGAGAGCGTGGCGCCCCACACCCCGACGTAGATCAGCGCGGGCACGCTGGCGGTCAGGAAGACGGCGTCGAGCTTCTCGACGAGCTCCTCGTTGCTCCAGTTGAGCCCCAGCCAGATCGGAAAGGCCATGTAGATGACGAAACCGACACCGATGGCGGCGAGGGTGCCCCGCGGGATCGCCTTGCGCGGGTCCTTCAGGTCGCCGGACATGCTGACGCCGGCCATGATCCCCGTGACCGCCGGGAAGAAGACGGCGAAGATCTGTGCGAACCCGAGCCCCTGCGGGTTCGTCCACTGCACCTCCGCCGGGAACGTGTCCGTGCGCCCGGTGAAGAAGGCGACGAGCGAGACCACGATCGCCGCCATGACCACGTACTGCGCCTTGATCGCCAGGTCGGCGCTCTTCCACGACAGCGCCGTGACGAGGACGTTGACGATCGTCCCCACGAGCAGCGGTGGGATCCACGGGACCAGGATCTGGAGCGACTCGACGAAGCCGACGATGTAGAACGTGACGCTGAGCGCCTGCGCGAAGAAGAGCGGGATCCCGATGGCGGCGCCCGCCGGCGCGCCGAGCGAACGGCTGATCATGAAGTAAGCGCCACCCGCGCCGACGGTGCGGTTGGTCGCGATGCTCGAGACGCTCAGGCCGGTCAGCACGCTGATGACGTGCGCCAGGACGACGATGGCGAGGGCCACGCCGAGCCCCGCCTGGCCGGTGACCCAGCC
>JBDIVX010000122.1:0-22343 GCA_039794305.1 Candidatus Neutrinellum sp. | reverse complement strand
CGCCTTCAGCTCCTCGACCTCGGTGCCGCCAACCACGACCTCACGAGATCACACCTCGATCCGCCTGTCGATCCCCGATCTCTAAGTGATCGAGATGATCCGCATCTCGCGGGGGCTGAACGGTTACGCAGCCGGGAGCATCTGGAGATCCTCGTCTCTCGCGCATCCGGAGCGCCCACGCATTGGGTGGCGTTGCTCGAGGGTCTGCAGCGACGGGGGTTCTGCGTGTCGATCGTCGACCTCGACCCAGACCGTCGGGTGCGCCTGATGCGCGCGTGTGAGGCACGGCCGCGCGACCCATCGCTGACGAGATTGTCCAGCATCGACCAGGGGCTCGATCTGCTGGGGCGGTTGCCGCGGGGCACCTGTGTGCTGCTTCGGGGGCCAACCGGAGCCGGCAAGTCGTTCGCTGCGGAGCTCCTGCACCGCGAGTGGATGAGGAACGCGCGCGAGGCGCCCCTGGTCCGCCTGAACTGCGCGGCGCTGCCCGAGAACCTCATCGAGTCGGAGCTCTTCGGATACCGGAAGGGGATCTACAGCGACGCGAAAAGGGACACACCGGGCAGATTCGAGGACGCCAACGGGGGCACCCTGTTCCTCGACGAGGTCGGGGAGCTGACCCCGGCGCTCCAGGCGAAGCTGTTGACCGCGCTAGACGTCGATTCGAACGGCCTCCGGCGCGTTCGAAGGCTCGGGGAGACCAGGGAGCGGACGATCGACGCCTACCTCGTCTTCGCGACCAACCGAGACCTCGACGATCTCGTGTCCAAGAGAAGGATGAGGGAGGACTTCCTCGCCCGCATCTCGATGTACGCCGTGGACATAGAACCGCTCACCCGGCGCAGGCACGCGATCCCCGGGTCCTTCTTGGATGCCGTCGAAGCAGTGGCCGGGCGGTTCGGCCGCGAGCGCATCATCTTCGAGTCGCCTGCGTTCGACCTGTTGATGGACTTCGCTCTCTCGGCGGAGAGCCGATGGTCCCTGAACCACCGGGATGTCCTGCGTTCGGCCGAGCACATGGCGCTGCGCGCGTGGGTTCAGTCCGAACGCGCGGGGAGCGCCGGAGGCGAGCTCAAGATCTCCGCCACGATCGTGGAGGCCGAGATCGCGGACCTCCGAAACCGGTGGGACGAGGCCGCCGCTCGATCGTCCGGCACGTGGGACGACCTCGAGGAGGCTCTCGAGCCCGGTGAGCTCACGCAGATGAGCCAGCTCCGCCGCTGGGAGGCGCGCTACCTGCTCGAGGCCCGCAGGGCGACGAGCAGCCTGGCCCGGGCCTGGGCCTGGCTACGCGACCGGAACCTGATCGACGCAGGGGCAGTCAGGAACCCGTCCGACGCGTTCCGCAAGCGCTGGCGGGCGTTCAACTGGCGTCCCCAGCTCGACGGATGACCCGACCTCATCGCAGGGTCGCGTCCGGACCGCCGTCGGCCGCATCGATTCGGAACCACTCGCAAGCCTGACGACCCGAGAGACCGCAGTGCTCGAGATCGGAGATCGCCGCGTCGAGCGCGCGGTCGACCTGCGCCTGGGTGAGGACGGCGAGGCTCGCGGACATGCAGCCAGGACGCGGGCGGCATCCAAGTCCTGACAGTCGTGGTGCTCATCGAGATGCGTTCGTCCGGACTGTCAGATCGATCGGCGCCACTGCGTGAGAGTGGGCATGGACGGCACGACACCTATCGCATCCGAGCCCAAGACACCCAGCAATGGGAAGCACACGGCGTTCCTCGACCTGCAGTTGACGATCGAGGATCCACAGGCTCTGTCCCTCCTCCTCCAGGTCCCCGACGGGCGCCCTCGGCAGCAGCACGCGCAGACAGCCCTGCGGATCGGCCTCATGGCACTCGAGCAGGCGCGAGGCCGGATCGACGCTGACGTCGTCCGGCGGGAGGGCACGAGGTTGGTCGAGGAGGTCGAGGAGAAGCTCGCGACCCACGGCAAGCTCCTCCACGAGCGGCTCGGCCGCATCGTCTCCGAGTACTTCGACCCCGAGGGGGGGCGGCTGCCTCAGCGCCTCCAGGACCTCTGCGGCGAGGGCGGCGAGCTTCAGCGCGTGCTCGGCCAGGCTCTGCGCGGCGAGGAGTCTCATCTCGCGCAGACCCTCGCGCGCCACGTCGGAGAAGAGAGCGCACTCTTGCGCAAGCTGGATCCCGAGAGCGCGGACGGGGTGGTCAACGCCCTGTCCGAGACCATCGAGGAGCGCCTCCGCGCGCAGACGGAGGCCGTGCGTCGAGAGCTCTCGCTGGACGTCGAGGACAGCGCTCTGCGGCGCTTCCTGAACGACCTCGAGAAGCGTCACGGAAAGCTCGAGGAATCGGTCCAGAAGCGGCTCGAGCAGATCGTCGACGAGCTCTCCCTGGACGACGACGGTTCGGCTCTGAGTCGGCTCGTCGCCCAGGTCACGAAGGCCCAGCGACTGATGACCTCGGAGCTCACGTTGGACAACGAGGGCTCGGCCCTCAACCGCGTGAAGCGTGAGCTCGCGAATCTCCTCCGCCGGCAGGAGGAGTCGCAGGCCAAGTTCCAGGAGCAGATCAAACAGGCGGTGGCCGAGCTCAACGCGCGGCGCGAGGCGGAGTCACGGAGCACGACCCACGGCGAGCGCTTCGAGGATCTCGTGGTGGCACAGATGCGCGGTCGGGCGGAGCGGGCGGGCGACCAGTTCGAGGCCACAGGGACCCACCCTGGCCGACTGAACAAGAAGGGCGACGCCGTCGTCGAGCTTCACGAGGAGCACGCCGCCGCGGGCGCCCGTATCGTCATCGAGGCCAAGGAGCGCAAGAGATACACGCTCCGCGACGCTCGGAAGGAGCTGGAAGAGGCCCGCGACAACCGCGACGCCGACGTGGGCATCTTCGTCTTCTCCGCCAGGACCGCGCCGGACGAACAAGAACGGTTCCAGCGACACGGTTCGGACCTGTTCGTCGTCTGGGACGCCGATGACCCGCACACCGACGTCGTCCTGGACGCCGCCCTGAGCGTGGCCCGGGCTCTGTCGGTGGCCGCCAGGACGGAGGACGACGGCCTCGCAGGGGTCGCGGAGATCGAAGACGCTGTCGTTCAGATCGCGAAGCGGGTCGAAAACCTCGGCCAGATTCAGACGTGGGCCCGGACGATCCACACCAGCGCTGGCAAGATTCTCGAGCGCGTACGCATCGACAGGGAGGCACTGCAGGAGCACCTCGAGGCGCTCCGCAGCGCCGTGGAGAGCTTGAAGGCGGGGGAGGAGGGGACGGGGTGACGGTCCGTCTCTTTCGCACGTCGGGCGCCCGGCCGTGTCGTTTGGCTGTCAGATGCTCTTCCGGGTGCGCGTCAGAGGGGACATGGACGACATCCACAAGGGACAGGACGAGGGGCCGCTCGGTCGCGTGGCGCCGGAGCACCGGCGTCGAGGCAAGGCCGCTGCGACCGGCGCGGCCTTGGGAGCGGTCGCGGGATCGGTGCTCGGCGGCCCCGTCGGCGCCGCCCTCGGAGGGGCTCTGGGCGCGGCCATCGGCGTCGGCCTCAACGAGAAGCTCCGGGAGGAAGACGATGGCGAGTAGGAGAGCGAAGGTCCACGGTGTGATCCACACCGCGTCCGCGGGCGCGGCGGCCGTCGGTGCTGGCATGGCGCGGATTCCGGGCTCCGACGACGATGCATGTCGCTGGCAGACGGCGGCCAGCTTCGGATGGGGCCTGGGGGTTCCCATCCGCAGCGGAACGGAGTAGGAACGCAGGCTCGCCCGCCGAGCGCAGGAGGAGATGATGGGGGACGGGGACACGCTCTGGAAGGCGAAGGTCGCGGCGTTCGTGCACGACCCGCCCGAGAAGGCGCTCGTGCTCGGGTGCGGTAAGGGGCACGAACGGGGAACGGTCTCGACGCTCTGCGGGGAGCTGTTCGGCACCGACGCGATTCCGGACGAGCTGGACGCGGCCGTGCGCGAGGCGGACCGTTGGGCTTCCGCGGCCGACCGCCCGGACCGGCCTCGCGCCGAGAAGCGCTTTTCGGCGTGGGAGTCGGTTCGGTTTCCGGAGCGCCCCGTCCTGGTGAATCCTCTCTCGGGCGAGAAGTACGACCTCGAGAAGCTGGACGACGTGGATCCGGCGGTCGTCGAGAGGTTCGGCACCGAGCACCTGCGGGAGGTGATCAGTCGCGGAGACCCGGGCCATCGCGCCGTGTTCCATCGGCTGTGGCGCCTGGGCCCCGAAACCCAGGCCGAGGAGATCCGAAGCCTCTGGCGCCTGCTTCCCGCCGACACGCGTGTGCCGGATCATTCCATCTGGGATCACCTCGTCGAGGATCGGCCCGATGGGAGCAAGCCATCCCGACCCAAGCTCAGTGGCTTCCGCTGCTGCCCGGCCCCAGGCCAGTAGGCCCCCCACCGAGACACGGATGACGTACTACTATCGATACGAAACCAAGGGCATCCAGCGGTGGATCCTCGACTCCAGCCGGCTGCGTGACCTCGCGGGCGGCAGCGCGCTGATCGAGGCGCTTACAGGCGAGGCAGAGCGTGGAGTTGCCAGCGTCGGGGGGACGGTGCGTTACGCAGCGGCTGGCGGCCTTCTAGCCGAGTTCCCCGGACGAGCGGAGCTGGAGGCATTCGCTTCCGAGTGGCCGATGTACCTCGCGTACCGGGCACCAGGGCTCCAGGTGGTCCAGGCGTGGGTCGAGGCGGGTGGACCGGGAGGCCTCACGAAGTTGGTCGCTGACTTGCTCCCCGCGCGGCGCAATGTTCCGCCGCCACCTCTGCTGGAGGCTGGCCCCTGGCTCGAACGTGCGGGACGGTCAGGGCTGCCCGCCGTGCCGCGGCCGCGTGACCTCCCCAAGTCCAAGGCACGAATGACGCAATGGGACGAGCCGTCAGTCGAAAGGGAACGCGCCCTGCGGGAGCGTGGCGAAACCGGCACACTCTTCCAGGGGATCCTGCGAGTTGCCGAGATCCACGAGGACGTCGAGCGTTGGCCCGAAGTGCCCATCGCCGTCGTACACGCCGATGCGAGCGGCGTCGGCCGGCGCATCGCGGAGCTGGGAGGGGACCCCGACGTGCTCGAGAGGTTCTCCCGAGCGCTCGATGAAGCGACGAAGGAGGCGACGCGCCGGGCCGTCCGGTGGTTGCGCGGGGCACAGCGTGCGGAGCCGCTCCGGATTCGGCCGGTGGTCCTGGGCGGAGACGACCTGACGGTCATCCTGCCGGCTGCGCAGGCGCGCGGCTTCGTCGCGACCTGGTTGGAGGCGTTCGAGGACCAGACGAGAGAGCACCACCCGGATCTCGGCGGCGAACTTCACGCAGGCGCCGGGGTTGCCTTCGTCAACCGCGGCTATCCCTTCGCGATGGCGTATGACCGCGCGGAGGAGGCGTGCCGGGTGGTCAAGGCGAGCAGTGTGGCCGATGGGAAGCCAAGTGCCAGCGTCCTGGGGTTCCTGCGCATCACGACCGCACTGGCTGGAACGGCGCAGGGGAGTCCTTGGCGACTCGATCGACTGGACGCCCTGGACCGTCTCGTGGCGGCCTCGAGGATGTTGCCCAGGGGCACGCTCCGGAGCTGGCTGGGGCTGGTCGACGCCGACGCACCGCGGGTGGAGAGGGATGCGCTCTGGCGCAGGGCGCGCGAGGTGGCCGAGGAACGAGACTGGGGCGCCTTCGCCCAGGCCCTGCGCGGAGTCGGCGCCAGTGCGGAAACAGGGATGTACGACGGCGACGGGCGGGACACGCCCCTCCGCGACGTGCTGGTGCTCGCACACGTCGAAGGAACGGGCGGCCCTGGCGAGCGAGGGGCGGCATGATCGAGCGGATCCTGAGGCTGGAGCTCCTGAGCTATTGGCACGCGGGCTCCGGTCGTGGTGCCGACGCTCTGGCGGATGCGGTCGTCGTCCGGGACGCGAGCGCGCTACCGTACCTGCCCGGCCGTACCTTGAAGGGCCTCGTTCGCGACGCCCTCGAGCTCGCCGAGTCGGTGGGTGCGATTGCACACGGGGCCACGGAAGGGTGGCTCGGCAGTGGGCCCATGACCGCCGAGGACGGCGGCGAGGATGCGGATCCCGAAGGACGGATGGAGGCGTCGCGGTACACGCGAACACCGGGATGCCTTTGGTTCGGCTCCGCCCAACTACCGCTGGCCTGGCGGGAGTGGGCGAGGAGACCTGACGAATCCGGCATCGTGGAGGAGCTGTTCACGCACGTCGCGTGCACCGCCGTCGGCGCGGATGGAGTGGCATCGGAGGGCACGCTACGGGTCTACGAGGTCGCCGTCCCGATGACGCTCCGCGCCCCGATCCGTGGACCCGACGACGCCACCTGGTGCAAGGACATCGAGACAGCCCTGCCCCTGCTGCGGTGCCTCGGGACACGGCGGCAGCGTGGATACGGCCGCGTGCACGTCGTCATGGAGGAGCCATGAAGCGAGTCGACCTGGAGCTCGAGTTGCTCACGGACGTCAGCGTCCCCGAGAGCAGCCGTACCCTCGGCGGCGGCCGTACGCTCGACTACGTTCCCGGCCGTGCCCTGTGGGGTGCGGCGGCGACCGCCGCGTTTCGGCAGGGCAAGTCCGCCAAGGAGGCCTTGGAGCTCTTTTGGGGCGATGCCGTTCGGATCCTCGATGCAGTCCCGATGGTGGGGGATGCGCGAGCGTTTCCGTCACCGCGGAGCTGGCACGAACCGAAGTACGGTGGGCAGGTACTGAACCTCAGCCTTCCCGGGGTTCGGCCGCTTGATGACGTCCAGTACCGGCCGGTGCCTACGACCTGGCGGACCCCGGACTTCACCGCGGCCTCCATCGAGCGGCGCTACTCGCTTCGAACGTCGGTCGGGGCCACAGGACGGGCGCGCGAGGGCTTGCTGTTCGGCATCGACGCGATCCCACAAGGGACGCGCCTGCACGGACGTCTCGAGGGCGAGGCGGCTGCACTCGAGCAAGTTCTGCGGTTGCTGGAGGGCGAGCTGAGGGTCGGCCGATCGCGCTCGGCCGAGCTCGGGCTCGTGCGCTGCAAGGCCGCAAGCGTGGAAGCGAAGGGCCTCGATGTGGTACAGGGCACCGCCTCTCGCGTCCGGTTCCTTTGCTGCTCGCGCCTCGCCCTCCGCGACGCGGCATCCGGAGCGCCGACCTTCCGACCCCGGCCCGAGGACTTCGGTCTTCCGGGCTCGTGGGCGTTCGAGCCCGAAGGCTCCTTCGTTCGTAGCGCCCGCTATTCGCCCTTCAACGGGAAGTGGGTACGGCCGGAGCTCGAACGACACGTCATCGACCTTGGCTCCGTGCTGACCTTCTGCGCTGAGGACAGCGGCTCGGTGGATCTGGCGGACGTGCGTGCGGCCGTGGCCGGCGGCGTCGGCGTCTGGCGGACCGAGGGACTCGGCCAGGTGGTAGTCGAGCCGAGCTGGCTGACGGAGCCGGCGATTTCGCTGCCGGACGCCGAGGCCGGAGCGTCCCGGTCCACCACTCCGGCGCCGAAGCCCGCGGACGAGCTCTTCGAGTGGGCGAGCGCGGCGGCCCGTGACCGGCGCGCCGCCCGCGAGGCCTACGCATGGGCGGTCGAGGAGGCGCAGCGCTTCGCGGGCCCGAGCCCCAGCCCTTCCCAGTGGGGCCTCATCCATCGACTTGCCCGGGAGGCGCGCCACCGGCAAGACGGGGCACGATGGCTGCGGACCAGGATCGAGCGCCACGTCAGCCAAGGCGTCTCGTCGCTGTCTTCAGGCTGGGGCAGCGGAGCGAAGGGTGAGCGGCTGAAGAAGCTCCTCGAGAGCCCGGACCTTCAGCACGATCTCCCTCGGCGGCTCGAGCTGCTGGCAGGGTGTGCGCTCAGGAGCGGTCGTGGAGGCGAACGATGAGCATGGACCGGCGCCCGTGGGGCGAGCTCGAGGTCGCGCGAGTCACGGTGGAGATGGAGTCCCCCTTCCTCGTCGGCTCGGGGGCCGGAGACGGTCTTCACGACGAGGTGTTCGCGACGGATGCGAACGGCCTGCCCACGATACCGGGTGACAGCCTCGCCGGGATCATGCGTCACGCCCTCGCCGCCGCTGCCGATCCTGCCACCGACGAGCTGTGCTGTCGGACATTCGGGTACCAAAGTGGCAATCGGGGCGAGCCGTCCGCTGTCCGCGTGAGTTGGGCGCAGGCACACGACTCGAGGGACCGTCCGGTGGCCTTCAGAGGCAGGAGCCTCGACGACGGCGTGCTTGCGCTGATGGCCGCGGGCATGGTCCGCGACCATGTCCGGATCGGCGCCCACGGCGCCGTCGAGGATCGCAAGAAGTTCGACGAGCTGGTCGTCCCCGCGGGGGCGCGGTTCACCTTCGAGCTCTCGGTCGATGCGCGGAGCCCTCGACGTGCCGCGGACCTCGTTCGCCTCCTGCTTCGGCCAGAGGTCCGCCTCGGCAAGGGCACGCGACGCGGCCTCGGCCGCTTTCGGGTCGTGCGCGCCGTGACCGGCGCGTTCGACCTGAGGGATGCGCGCGATCGGGACCGGTACGCGCGGTTGCCCGTCCCCCTAGAGGGAGGGGACGGCGGCGTCCTCACACCGCTTGAGCTCGATGAGCCGGCCGCGGCATCGGGCTGGGTCCGCGGCACCGTGCGGCTCGAGGCGCGCGACACGTGGCTCGTCGGCGGAACGCTGCCGAGCGGTCGCGAGCCCTCGTTGGAGGGCGATGGTCAACGTGATTGGGATCGGTTTCCGTTCACGGAGCGCCGGATCGAGTGGACAGCGGGCAAGCTGGGGCACGATGAGGGGCGTGTGGTCGACGCCGCCGATGCCCCCTTCGTTGTGCCCGGGTCGTCCGTCAAGGGCGCGCTGAGACATCGTGTGGCCTTCCACTCGCGCGTGCTTCGCGAGCTCTGGATGAGCGCAGGCGCAAGTGTGAAGGACACCGAGGACGAGATCGCGCTCTTCGGGGAGATCCGCGGCGAGGATAGCGGTCGGCCGGGACGGGTGCTCGTCGGCGACGCCCGTGTCGGCGTCGGCCGCGACCACTATGCGGCGTTCCAGCACGTTTGCCTGGATCGCTTCACGCAGGGGCCGCGCTACGGGCTGCTCTTCGATGAGCTGGTGGTGTACGGCGGGACGCTCGAGATCGACGTGATGCTGTCGACGAAGGGGCTCGGGCACCAGGCGCGTCGGGCCCTGCGTCTTGCCCTGAACGATCTGTGTTCCGGCCGGCTGGGCCTCGGCGCGGGCCGCGGCCACGGCCGCTTCCATGGAACGGTGACCTGGGACGACGGTGGCGACTGGATGGAGGGCGCATGAGGGGCTGGTTCGAAGAGCTCTCCTTGGAGCATGGCACCTGTAGCCTCCGAATCCACGGACCACGAAGGACCGAGGACCTTGCGGAGGCATGGTCGTTCCTCCCCAGGTCGGGTGTCGGCTGGGTCGCTTTGATTGACGAGGTGCGGAGATACGAGCCCGACCGGCCCGAGGGAATTCTTCTGCACGCCGAGGTGGCCGACGGAAGGCGGAGCGTCGTCTTGAGACGCGAGGACGGATGCTGGCGGGCGTGGACATGGGAGGAGGCTGATGGGGACGACTGCCGGGTCGTGCGACGTCTCTACGCGTCGTCGGCACCGCGGCTCACGGGCGCGGCGCCTCTGATGGAGTACGCGACCTACTGGCAGCGAGTGGAGGACGACGGGATCAGCGTCTGGGCTCCCCGAGGGTCCCGCTTCTGCGGCTGGAAGGAGCAGCAGGAATGAACCAGATCACGGCGCCCTACGGCTTCGTGCCGCTGGCGGAGAAGGTCGTCCTTCCCGACTGGGTTCAGCCCCGCGAGTCCCAAGGAGGCTTCACGGCGCCTCCCCTGCACGACGTCCCGTTCGAGGATGGCGTGTGCGGTACTCTCGAGCTCGAGGTCGTGGCCGAAACGCCCGTCTTCACCCGCGGCACGAAGGGCGACGGCGAGAGCTTCTTCTCGCTTCCGGACGGTCGCTGGGCCTTGCCGGGCACGCTCCTCAAGGGAGCCATCCGGAGTGTGATCGAAGCCGCCACGTTTGGACGGATGGACGACAGGATCAACGACCATCGCTACGCCGTCCGCGACCTGCACAACCGCGATCTCTACGGCCGTTTCATGTCCGACATCGTGCAGGATCCGCGCACGCGGAAGCGGGAGCCCATGCCGCTCGTGAACGCGGGGTGGCTTCGCCGCGACCCCGCGAGTGACGTGTGCCTGCTCGAGGTCTGCGACTTCGCGAAGATCGAGTACGGCATGCTGGAGCGGGTGGCCCACGAGCGAGGCGCCAGGAGCTTCCGCCCAGGCGAGAAGCAGTCGTCCGTCGCGAAGTACGAGACATGGAAGGGGAGCCGGGAGGTCGACGTGACTGTCCACTGGCAGCGCCCCAACGCCGTGAACGATCGGCGAATGCCCAGCAGGTACGGGAAGGTGAGCGTCCTGGGTGGGGACGTCCGAGGCACGCTCGTGTTCACCGGGCAGCCGAGTCGGTACAAGCCGGACCCCATGGGCCGACGCCGACGGGGCACCGCCAAGCACCACGACTTCGTCTTCATTCCTACCAGCGTGTCCCAAACGATGAGGGTCGAGGCGAGGGTCTTCGACGACTTCGAGTTCGGTCACAGCGATCGTGGCCAGCAGAACAGGCTCGGCGACTCGAAGAACCCCAACGAGGAATGGAAGCACTGGAAGGACCGCTTCGAAGCGGGAGAGCCCGTGCCCGTGTTCTTCCTCGCCTCTCAGGACGGCACCGCCGTGACCGCGATGGGCCTCGCGATGATGTTCCGGCTGGCGTATCGACGTTCCATCGGCGAGGCCGTCCGAGCCGCGCAGCCCGGTGTGGCCGCGTACGAGCTCGACTTCGCGGACGGGCTCTTCGGGACGGTGCGCAAACTGGACGAGGCGAGTCGAATGCTGGCGCTCAAGGGTCGGGTCGACTTTTCCCACGCCGTGGCGTCCTCGGCCGCAGAGCCACTCGACATTGTGCGGACCGTGCTCGGCGCGCCGAAGGCGAGCTACTACCCAAACTACGTCGAGCAGGTGCCCGACACGCCGGGGGCCAACGCGCCGCGCGACGAGAGCGGTGGGATTCGCTACACGACGTGGCAGGACGATGGGGCCCGCCCGCGCGGCTGGAAGCGCTATCGGCCACTCACGAACACCGAGCTTCCCGAGCCACCGTCGGGCTCCGGCGGGCGGGAGCTCTCGCAGGACCGGGTATCCAGTTCCTTCCGACCGCTCCCGGCGGGGACTCGGTTCGCGGGGCGGATCCACGTGCACAACGTCAGGCCCATCGAGCTCGGGGCGCTTCTCTGGGCCCTGGACTTCGGTGGGGACACCCAGGCGCGGCACACGCTCGGGATGGCCCGTCCCCTCGGCTTCGGGCGCTGTCGCCTCGTGGCGAAGCCCGCGGCCGATCTCCGGGATGTCCATGGTGCGCCGGTCGATCTCGACGCCTGCCGGACGGCGTTCGTCGAGTACATGGGCACGGAAGTGCCCGGATGGGCGGACACCGCGCAGATCCGTGAGCTGCTCGCCCTGGCGAGGCCCGTGCCGCCGGAGACGGCGCGCTACCAGCGTCTCGACCCGGGGCGGGGTGTGAACGAGTTCGTCGATGCGAAGAAGGAGGGCCTGGCCCTTCCTCTGGCGCACGTGGGGCCGCGCGCCGCGCCCACGGTCGCGCGCAGCTCGGGCGGACAGCGACGAGCGCCCTTTCGTGACAGGGGCGGCCCGAGCCCTGGCCGCCAGTCTGGGCCGCGCGGTCGCGGAGCTCCCGGGCAGCCGGCGCCGCCGCCACAAATGCTGTCCGCGGCCCGCAGGGCCTGGCCGGGAAAGAAGCGCGGCGACACGCTCGAGGTCACGCTCACGGAGCTCAACAAGAAGGGCAAGTGGCGAGCGCAGGTGGTCGGTCACGACGCCAAGGGCACCATCGAGGGCACGCCGCCGGCGGACGCCGAGCCCGGCAAGCAGTACGACGTCGAGGTGATCCAGGGATCCGATCCGAGGAACCTCAACCTCAAGTGGAAGGACGGCTGAGGTGCTCGGGCGCCTCCGCATCGCCGGCTTCAAGCGCTTCGACGCCGAAGGGGTCGAGCTTCCGCTGGCACCGGTCACACTCCTCCTTGGGGGCAACTCGACCGGAAAGTCCTCCGTCTTCCAGGCGCTGTTGTGCCTTGGCCAGTCCTGGCAGCGGCCGTCGGGGATCGTGGATCTCACCACGGCGGGAACGTGGATCGATCTCGGTCGCTTCGGGCGAGTGCTGCATCGGCAGTCTGATCAGAGCGTCGACAAGGTGGTGGTCGAGGCGAACGAAGTCGTATTCTCCTGGGAGGACGCAGATCCCGGTGACACGGTTTGGCGACTCGATCTCTGCCAGGAGTTGAGGGAGCTCGGCGGGGACGTTCGGATGGCGTGGAAGGTGAAGCGCAGTGATGGTCGGTTCCATGACCGGTTCCTCGGGTTCATGCGAGCCGGGAGCGGCAGGACCGACGTGGTTCACGCCGTCACCCTCGGGTGCGGTGTCCAGTCCTTCGTCGAGGGTGATACCCCCCGCCCGACCTGCGTCGCGCGGATCCCAGCCAACGCGTTCCGGAGGGCGCTCGCCGTCATCGAGGAATTTGCCTTCGATGCTTGCTTGGAGCCCGTCCCCGGCGGAATCGAGGTGTAGCGGTGAAGCTGGGAGAAGATGTGACGGTAGCGAGGGAGATCCGGCCGCCCGATGTTCGAGATGCCGTCACGCCAATCCTCGTAGCCAGTCCCCCGGTTGTCGTCTTGGAGGTCATGCTCGAGGCGATCGAGAAGGTGCGACTGCCCGGATGGCTCGGCTCCGTGTTGCACGGTGCGCTCGGCTCGGCGTTGCACGAGGTGGCCTGCTCGGATGGGTGCGGGAGTCGGCATGACCGCGAGCCGGAGCGCTGCGCGTATGCGCGGCTGTTCGAAGCACCGGCACGGCCGGCGGGGGTGTCTGAGCGGGTGGCGGCGATGGCGCCGCGCCGGCTCTGGCTGTGGCCGCCGCCGCCCGATGACGCGCTCTTGCTCGAGCCGGGTGACGAGCTGCGGTTCGGGATCGGTATGGTGGGGACCGCGGAGCGTGATCTGGGAGCCTTGCTCACCGCTCTCGAGCACATGGCGGTCTCGGGCATCGGGCGGCAGCTTGGACGCATGCGCCTCGTGCGGGTGGGCTCGGGCGGACGAGTCGTGTGGGAGGGCGGGCAGGTCAGGGGCAGGCCGGTTCCGGCCGAGCCGCCCGGCATCCCGACCGGGCCGCTGGTCTTGCGTACACGGACGCCCTTGCGGATCGTCCGGGATGGCCGCATCGAGCCGCCCCGGTTCGCCGACGTGGTCGGCGCCGCGGCTCGGAGGCTCGTCGCGGTCTCGGCGTTCTACGGTCGGGGCGAGCCCGACGTCCATGTCGGCGAGGTCCAGGCGGCCGCCTCGCGGCACCGAGCGCGCATCGAGGCCGTCTGGGAGCCGTTCCGGGCGGAGCGGTACTCCGCGAGGCAGCGCCGGAGGCATCCGATGGAAGGGCACGTGGGCGCGATGTGGATCGACGAGCCGGGGCCCTTCACGCCGCTGCTGGCGGCGGCCGTTCCCTACGGGATCGGGAAGGGGACCTCGTTCGGATTCGGCGCAGTCGACCTTCTCCCGGGCCAGCCGTGACGACTCGGCTCGTCTCGTTCCTGGGGCTGGGCAAGCCGGCGGCACCGCCTCCGCACTACCAGCCGGTCACGTACCACTTCGGCGCGCAGCATTCGAGCAAGACGCCGCTGGTACAGCGCGCCCTGGTCGAGCTCCTCGGGCCCGTGGACGAGATCGTGCTCCTCGGCACCGAGGCCGTCGAGGTGCTCTGGATGGACTCCGGCCTCCTGCGCGAGCACCTAGGGGCCGAGCCGGACGCCTTCGAACGCGTTCCAGACGGGAAGACACCGGCGGAGCTGCACCAGGTCTTCGAGGAGGTGCTTCGAGCGCTCGGCGTCGAGGGGGCGGTCGACCGTCCACGGCCGCGGGTCGATCGGATCCTGCTCGACGTCACGCACGGGTTCCGGATCCAGCCCATCCTGGCGACCAGCGCGCTCGCGTTCGCGCTCTCAGAGTGGGAGCGTGCCGGCGTCGATCCGCCTGACGTCCGGGTACTCTACGGTGCCTTCGAGGCCGGTAGCGGCGACGAGCCACGGCCCATCTGGGACCTCACCGAGATCGTCACCGTCGCGTCCTGGAACGGGGCCCTCGACGCGCTCGTCCGGTACGGCCGCGCCGACGGACTCGAGCTGCTGTCCCGGACGGCCTCGAAGCGGGCAGTCGAGCGAGAGCGGGCCTCCGGGGCGTCCGGTGCGGCGCTCGCCGGCGCCGGCGGCTTGCGAAAGCTCGGCGAGGCCGCGCAGGACTTCGCGGACGACCTCGCGCTCGGACGGCTCCGGGATCTGCTCACGCGCTCGGCGCCGGCATTGCGGGAGCGCCTCGCCGACTCCTCGACTGAACGGTGGATCGGTGAGATGCCGTGGCTGCGTGGCTCGGTCCGGGCGCTCCGGGAAGCGGTGGAGCCGATGTGCGCGTCTCGCGTGTTCGGGCCGGAGGGAATCTTGGCGACTGCGGCCGTCGCTGAGCAGTACGAGCGCACGCAGCGTTTCGCGGAGCTCGCTGCGACGATGCGCGAGGTGCTCGTCACGGTCACCGGTCACCTGCTCGGCGCAGCGCCGGAGCCCGACCCGGGGCCAGAGTACTCGCCCGAAGCCCGGCGGGCCGGCGAGGACGACCTGGCCGAGCTCGTGCGGGCCTTCACCACCGATCGCGAGTCGCTGCGCGTCGTGCCGCAGTCGATCGAGAGCCTGGCGAGGCTCGCGGCCGTCGTCCATCCGACTCGTAACGACATCGAGCATCTCGGCCTGAAACGCGATCCCGCCGGTCGGGACCCCCTCCGGACCGCGCTGGTGCAGCAGCGCCGGGCCCTCTCCGGATTCCTGGCGGACGCCGTCTCGCAGCCGGCCTCCGCCGACAGCGTCTTCGTCAACCTCAGCAACCACCCGAGCGAGGCCTGGCCGGCGCTTCAGCGTGCCGCGGCGCTGCGGATGGCGGGGTCGATCGTCGACGTGGCGTTCCCCGACGTGCCGCCGGAGGCCTCCGCGGAGGAGCTGGACCGAATCGTGGAGGGCGTGCTCGGGCGCGTTCCCGAGCAGGCGATGCACGCGATGGTGATGGGCGAGCACACCGTGACGACGATGCTGGTGGCGGCGCTCCAGCGGCGCGGAGTCGAGTGCCTCGCGTCGGCCGGGCCACGGCGGGTGGAGGAGCTCGCCGGCGGGCGCCGGGTGAGCCGCTTCGAGTTCGTGTGCTTTCGCTCCTATCCTCGGCTGGGCTGAGGGATCGGCTATCCACAGACCTCGATCGCGGCGCGACCCCTGCGCTGCTCGAACCACGGCACGTAGCCACTGTCGCTCCAGTGGTAGTAGCGCACGTTCGCCCGGTTCTTGAGCATCCCCGCGACGGCCCAGGCGACGGGGAGCGCGGTGGCGAACGCCAGGTGGAGCGAGGGCGCAGCCGCGCCGCGCGCAAAAAACGCCCGTACGAGCTCGGGCATCGCATGTGGTGTCAAGTGCTTGGGCACGGGATGGTGCCGCCAGCCGGTGGGCACGCTTGCCGGTGCGTGGCCGATGACGAGGCGTCGCTCCGTGTCCGTGGTGGGCCCGATTTCGGGCGGGGCCGCGCGGTTGTCCCACATGATCTGGCCGTCTCGGTGGACAATGCGGACGGTCGCGTGAGCGTTGCGCGCTTCGACGCCCAGGGCGGCCGCGAGCAGCACGGGCCCCGCAATGCACAGCTCGGCTCTATGGACCCCTTCGAGCTCCTGCCGAAACCGAGCAAGCGCTTCGGGTAGGTCGCGCGGCTCGAGATGATCGGGGAGCTCGATCGGCACGGCGTCGGTGAAGCGCCGCGGCGGAGCCGCCTTGGAAGGGCCGCAGTGAACGTGGATCTGCCGCACGGGCGCCTGCCGGTGCCATGGGTCGAAGTGGAAGACCCGGTGGCGAGCGTCTTCGCGTTCGTGAACGCGAAGCAGTCGTTCCGCTTCGACCTCGTGGGTCCCTGCGTACAGGAGTTGCTCGACCCGGAGCCGTCGGGACGCGTTCGCGAAGAGCTCCTGCTTCGCCGCCACGTGCGCCAGCGGTGCGTCGAAGCACCCGGTCGCGACGACGTTGCCGTGGAGCGGCTGGTCGCCGAACCTGGCGACCGCGGCGAGGTAGATGCCCAGGTAGGCAGACGAGCCTCTCACCGGCACGTCCGCGCCGATGCCGAGCGCCGGGGTGACCGGTGGCGGGGCGCCGGGTCCACCGACGTCCGCCCATGCGTCCTCGATGGCGCGCCGGGCCGACTCGCGCGCGTCGTCGTCGGCCCAGCGGACGTCGTGCAGGCCCTCCTCGATCCGCACGGTCGTGAGCACGGATGGCCCGACGAGGGGCACCAGGACCTGATCGGTCACGGAACGGGCCTGTCGGACCTCCATGCGCCGGCGCGCGCGATCCTCCTCGGACGAGACGAAGCGCTGCACGTGCTCCAGCGCCAGCTCGTGGTTGCCCTCCGCCGCGAGCCGTTCGGGCGGGACGTCCTTCAGCAGCGCGAGCAGCTCTTCCGTCATCGATGCCCCTCCGTCAGGGAGCGAAGGGTGAGCTCCGCAGCGTCGAGGACCGACTCGTCGATGGGTCCAGCCTCCCACGTACCGTGCTGCAGGTCGATGCGAGCCTGCCGTGCCTCGTCGGAGCCCCAGCTCAACAGGTAGGGCCCCTCCGCGCTCGCCTCGACGACCTGGACGTACAGCGCGTCGTCTGCATCCCGGTACAAGCAGATCGTCCCACCGCCGGGCAGCGAACGCTCGGCGACCGTCCCCGACACGCCGGTCGCCGCCACGAGCGCGAGATCGCTTCGCAGTGGCCCACGCAGGCGGATGAGCTCCACGATCTCGTGTGCGGCGCCGTAGGACTCGCCCGGCTCGCGCACGGCGGACGCGGACGGCAGCTCGACGTCGTGCACCGGCGTCTCGCGCAGCCCGTGGAGGAGGTGATCCGGCAGGACCTCGTCGAGCTCCGCGCGAAGGCTCCACCACCGTCCCGGCAGTGGGACGATGTCCACCAAGCGGTCATCGTAGCTCGCCGCGTCGACGAGCAACGTCGCCTCGGCGACATCCGCGAGCGCCTCGTCCAGCTCCAGAAGCGCCCCGGCGAGGGCTTCGTTGTCCGGGAGCTCCGCCAGCGTCTCCTCCAGTGCCAGCCGGGAGATCAGGAGCGACGTCGCGATCTCCTCGTCCTCGTCGGACGCCGTTCCCTCCTCGGCCGCGGTGGAGATTCGCGAGAGCTCGCCTCGGAACGAGCGAAGCACCGATGCGAGGCCCAGCGCGCGCGGCAGCGCCGCTGCCGGATCGTGCCGCGCGAGCCCGACGCACTCTTCCGCTGCGCGCTCGAGGTCCCCGGCATCCCCTCCCGTCGACGACTGCTCGTGGACGACCGGCACCACGAGGGGTCCGGTGATATCGTCTCCCACCTCCACCTCCGATTGCACCGCCGTCGCGACGCGCTCCTCGGTCTGCGGCCAGCGCCACGCCGTCTCCCCGCCCTCGAGCTCGCTGACCACGAGCGCTGCCGGGCGGCCGAGGTGCGGGAGCCCGAGGACCGTCCTGGTCCGAGCCGTCTCCGGAGCCAGTGGTCCCGTCGCGCGCACCACGACCGGCTCCGCGGCGAGCTCGGCAAGCACCTGGCGGTAGGCGTCTCGATAGGGGCCCGTCACACGGACGCGCGCCGCGAGCTGCTCCTCGTGACGCTCCGAGAGCATGCCGGCCATCCAGGCGGCCACGACCTCCGGCGCCTCGTCCGGCCCGGCTGGCAGCTCCGACTCCAGGATGCTCTTCCAGGGCTCGAGCTCGCCCAGCTCCTTCGTGGACTCCTCGGCGAGCCTGCCATGCGACCACGGCTCTGCGCTGGCCGCGATTCTGGCGGTCGCTTCGGAAACGGCCGCCGAGAGAGCTGCAGCCAGCCGGGCCAACGGCGGGCTCGGATGGTCGCGCGCGATGCGCTCGGCCCCCCGGACTGCCAGCGCCAGGTGGCCCGCCTCATACACGGATTGGGGCGCCAAATCCGCAAGCTCGTGGACGATCGACGCGACCTCGTCCTCCGGCGCCTGTGCGAGCGCGCGGCCGAGGCGTTCGAGCTGCGCGTCCTCCACGCTGCCGCGCCCCACGGCCGCCAGCGCGGAGACGAGCCCCTCCGGCGCCGTCGGATCCACGTCCGGGTCCGTGAGCCCCAGCAGGGCGTCCCACAGGCCATCTCGCGGGTCGCCACCCTCCGGGCCGGCTGCGCCATCTTGCGTGGTGGACATAGGATTACCCCCGGATCCTAACGGCCCTTCCCCTTGGACGCCCGCCGGGGCCCGGATCTGACACTCGGGACGAGAACCGGCAGGGCTGGGACACCCTGTCGCTCGAGGCTCGCCGCATCCCTGGAGAGGCTCGCCGCGAGCAGCTTCAGATCTGCGTCCTGCACGGGAACGCAGGCAGTCTCTCCACGAACGGGAGTCGTGCAAAGGACGACGCACCGTCCGTGCGGTCCGGTCGCCTCGACGAGCTGGCCCGGCCGGCCGGGCCGCTCGAGCGACACGACACCACCTCGGGACGACGATCGCAGCAGGAGCCGGCCGCCCTGGATCCTGATTCGGACGGGGACGGCCGCGATCCGTCGAGGCGTGCACACCGCGTCGCCCCCCAGCTTCGCGGTCCACCGGCCGACCGTCGCGGGCCTGTGCCACCACAGCGCCGGCCACGCGCTGTCGCCCTCGGCCTCGCAGAAGAAGCCGCGCTGGCTCCTGTGGAAGACGACGGTCCAGCTCGGGTCCGAGACATCCTGGCCCTCGAGCCGTCGCAGGACGGCCCTCGTGTCGATCCGAGCGCCGCGGTCGAGCGACACCGGTAGCGCTTGCCGGACGATGCCGTAGGGGAGAAAGGTGGACAGCACCTGGGCTCCCTCCTGTCCCCACCGGGCCCGCACGGTGCCGGGCCCCACCTCCTCGAGGCGAGCGCCGGGCGACAAGGTGATCCGTCCGTTCTGGTAATCGAGCACCTCACCCGCGCTGGCCACCAGGGCGGGCAGCTCTCCGTTCAGGAGCGTGCCGAGTCGCGCTGGCCCGCTCGTGCTCGAGCCAGTCACCGAGAGCTGCGTACGGAGCCATGGCCTGGTAAGGACTCCTCCGCCCGCATGCCTCAGGTCGCATGGCTCGAGCTGCACGGGACGACCGGCCGCCCACGCAGCATGGGCGGCGTTCTCGATGATCCGGGTGGGCCGGGTCCGCGGCGGGGCGGCGACCGAGCTGCCGAGCTGCGGCGGCTCGCGCCGTAACGTGGCCGTGAGGCGCCACCATGTCACGCCGCGGGAGGCTCGTTCGCGGAAGCCCGGCAGGAGACGCCGCACGGCGCCCCGCAGTCCCCGGTCGGCGCTAACCAGGACCACCTCCCCCACCGTCCCTGCACCATCCGCGCCCGCGGCGTTCGTGACCAGCCGCACGAGCGCCCCGTCCACCGCCTCGGGTACGCTGGGCATCAGGGCGGGCTCGACGCGGACGCGTGAGGGCTCGCAGCCCCGGAGCGCTTGCTCGACCGTGCTCGCGAGACCGGCTGCGAGCGCCCGCACCGCCTCCCAGCTCACGTCACCCGCCCCGGTCGTTGCGTTGTTCAGCCCGACGACGACCGTCACCTCGCGCGCAGGCTGCGTGGACACGGCCTCGGGTAGGACCGCGTGCAGCATTGCCTGCACGGATGCGACATCGGGCATGCGGCGCACGCGGTCGCCCACGAGCAGATTGTCGAGGTCGACCAACAGGAGGGTGATCATCGCCGGCCCTCTTCGCGCAGTCGTTTCCGCAGCCAGTTGCGCGCTCGCGTGAGGCGTTGGTCCACCGTCTGCCGGGCCTGTTCGAGCGTGCGGGGATTCCCCGACTTCGCCACGGGTCGCTCGCGGAGCTCCTGGAGGGCCAGCTCTTCGATGTCTTCGCCACGCAGGTAGTGGGCGTCGATCACCGCGCGATGTGCCTCGGGCATCCGTGGATCGTCGAGCGCCTCGTCCACGACGCGGCGCAGATCCTCGGCGGTCTCCTTCCCGTCGACCTCGTCCGGTGCCGTTCCCAAACGATCCAGGTCCTCCGGGTCGACGCCGTGCGTCCTGCCGCGCACGCCGGCCGCCTGGCGCCGGTGCCAGTCCTTGGCCGCGTTCAGTCCTGCACGCCAGACGTAGGCCTCGGGGCTGTCCGGCACCGGGCCCCTCGAGAGTGCCGAGAGCACGGCGAGCACCCGCGACTGCACGACGTCCTCGACGTCGAGCTCGCGGACGCCCGCGTACCGGGCCGCTCGCGTCAAGCGGTCGCGGATCGCCACGGCCAGCCGGCCCCGGTCGGCCTCCGAGCCGGTCGTCCGGAACGCCGCGAGCGCCTCCCCGATCCCCACCGGCGGACGATAGGTCGCGCGCGCCGGTAGGGTCAACACGCGCTCGCTGTCAGACACCGGGTCCGTATCGCGTCGGATCCGAAAGAGGGATCGAAGATGGCACATCGCGCAGCCGAGCAAGAGGACGTTCGCCGGCTCGCCGCCGAGGCGGTCGGCCTGATGAAGCGCAAGGACTGGGACGCGCTCGCCGCGCTCGAGGAGCGGCTCCCGGACGGGCTCGACCATGCATGGGCGGAGGTCGCCGACAAGGTGGCCTTCGCGCTCGGCCAGCGCCGCGAGACCACGCGCGCGGCGGCACTCCTCGAGCGGTGCTGGGACGTCGAGCCGACCTGGCGGCGCGCCTCGGCGCTCGCCTACGTCCACTACGACGCGGCCCTGCGGCTCAAGAACGCGCGCCGCGAGGACGCCGCCGACGGCGCACCGGACAAGGAAGCGCTCCGGGAGGGCTTTCGCCGATGGATCGGCGAGGCCCTGCGGCTCTTCCCCGGCTCGATCAAGGACGTCTACCGGCTGGGCGTCTTCGAGGCGCAGGTGGAGGCGTGCCGCGACAAGGTCGCGCTTCGCGCCTTCCTCGGGGCGATCGACAGCTACCGCAAGATGTCCGACGAGGAGCGCGAGCGGCGGCACGACCTGCGCAAGTACGTCGCGAAGGCGCTCTACGCGGGGGCGCGTTCGGCGCTGCGGCTCGACCGCCCGAAGCTCGCGCGCAAGCTGTCCTTCGAGTGCATCCGGTTCGACGGTGACACGGACCACGTGGAGCCCGTGTTCAAGCTCGCCCTGGCCGGCAAGGTGTGCCTGGCGACCGGGGAGCTCGACCACGCCGAGCGGGCGCTCCGCACGGCCCTCGACGCCAAGGGCCCGCCGCGACGCAACTGGCTGTACGGGCTGCTCGCCGGCGTGGAGCTCGCGCGCGGCGACGGCGCCGCGGCCGCGCGGTGGATCGAGGCGCACGTCCGGCCCGAGCGGCGGAGCCCCGCGCTGTGGCGTCGGCTCGGCGACGCTCACCGCGCGGCCGGCGACACGGGCAAGGCGCTCGCCGCCTGGGAGTCGGCCCTGCGCCGCGACCGGGCCGGCAAGCACCTCACGTTCACGCGGATCGGCGAGGCGCACCTCTCGCGCGGCGCGTGGCGGCGCGCCGAGACGGCCTTCCGCAAGGCGATCGAGTTCCGGCGCCGCCGCTACCTGTCGGATCACGCCCCCGCGCTCGTGGGGCTCGAGCGCGCGCTCCGCGAGCGAGGCCGCGGGGACGAGGCCGTCGCCGTTCGCAAGCAGCTCGCGAAGGTCCGCCCCGCCGAGCAGGGTCGCGACGAGCAGGAGGTCGCGTGACCGACCTCGAAGAGGCCGAGCGTGCGGCGGCCGGCGGTGACCTCGAGCGCGCCCTCGAGCTCGCCCGCCGGGAGCACGACCGCGGCGTGGCGTGCTCGTCCGAGGCGCGGGCTCGCTGGGCCCTGCTTGCGGCGCAGTCCGGCGACGCCGACCTCGCCGCGCGGCTCGCGGTCCGCGTCGATGACACGGCCATGCGTGCGCGGATCGCCGAGGTGCTCGGGCCCGACGAACCCGTGACGACGACCGGCGACGACGACGGCGAGGACGACGTGGACCTCCGCCCGCTCGAGGGCGGCGACGCGGACGCGAAGCTCGTCGAGCGGTTCCTTTCGTTCTTCGGCGGCCGCCGCGACCTCTACGCTCGCCAATGGCACGACGAGCGCCGGCGGCGGTCGGGCTACCGCCCGGTGCGCGAACCTCTCACCGAGACCGTGGCGCGGGCGCATCTCGCGGGCCGCATGACGATAGGCCAGTACCTCCTCTGGCCGGACGCCACCGTCTCGTACGCGGTCATCGATCTCGACCTCGGCGCGTCGGCGCTCGAGGCCCTGCGCGCCGGCCGCGGGGAGGACGCATCGCCGCTCGCCCACGACGGGCTGCGGGGCTACGCGAGGCGCTTGCTCGACGCA
>JBDIVX010000121.1:0-22835 GCA_039794305.1 Candidatus Neutrinellum sp. | reverse complement strand
ACGGCCCCGTCATCTTCGCCACCATCTTCTCCTTGAATTTCTCCGAATATCCCACGGCGCTTCGCGCCCTTCTCGCCCCCGTGGTTCGCCATCAGGTCATGCGGCAACTACCCTGACACGGGGGGGGAGGTGACATGCTTTCGCAACCTGGACAGCCCCAAGCTTGCGTTGCGAAAAGCAAACCACGGGACGCCGTTGACGACGGTGCCGGCAATGTCACGAAGCGACGTAGCGGCCGTGTTCGTCGCGGTGCACCACGGCGTCCCAAAGCTGGTGGAAGACGTGAAGTCCCCGAGCCACGCGCAAACCCGTCCATTGTCGGCAATCGCCGCGACGGCGATGCGCGGAGTGGCCCCGTCTTGCCAAGCGACTGCGGCCACCGCCGAATGCGTTCCAAACAAAGTCCCGGACGGAGCGGCCGGGAGCAAGCTGAACCCACTGTGCAGATCGTTGTTGAACCGGACCATCCAGATCTTCTGGTCGTCCCACGCATAGAACACGCGTTGCAGTTGGTTCGACCCATCGGTCCGGCTCACGGCTGCTGCGCCCGACCCGACATTGCAGCAGTCGGCTCTGCTCCACCCACCGACTGGCTGATCCGGTCTGCGCGTGGTGAGCCACCCGCCGAGCGTGACGGTCCAGATGCGCGGTTGCAAACCGCCGTCAGTGGAACGGTCGCTCACCGCCATCCGGCGGATATCCGAGGGCTGCCAAGCCCAACCGGACTGCGCTCGAGCTACCCCCCCCCCAGCGCTCAGGAGGACAAGAAACGCCACCAGCATGCCCCCCGAAGTTCGCTTGCCCGTCTTCGCCATCCCGCCCCCCTTCTGCGAGTAGGATGCAACACAGTGTGCTTCCCGCTCGTGGGCTGGGTCAATCCCGGTGCCAGTCCGGGCGAGTGGCGGACCGACGGCTTGCAGCGTGAGTCGAGCGGTCGGTAGGCGCCTGGAGAAGGACGCCTCGCTCTCCATCGGGCGGCTCCTCGCGTTCGAGACGCATCCACGCATCGCCGACTGACGGTCAACCGCGGGACGGCACGACGGGGAGCCACGGCGGCGCGGCGCTCACGGCGTACCGGTGGCAACGCGTCCTTTCGAGTGCGGGGCTACTCCTCACCCGAACGCGCGGAAACGCTCCGCCGCACGCCTCGGACTGTTCACCTTCTCGACCACGCGGTACCGACCACGGATGTAGAACGGCCCGAGCTCGAACTGATTGGGCTCGTTCGCCGGCTCGAGGACGAACATGCGGTTCATCTGCTTGCCGGAGAACGCAATCGCACCCCGACCGGCGAAGCGCCTCACCACGGCATCGAGCTGGCTCCCCTTCTTTCCGGTCACCTCGAGGCCCGGGATCTTCGCGCGGAAGCTGTAGCCGGGCGCGTTGCCGATGCGGAGCACGAGGTCGGGCGGGGCGTCGTCTGCGGGCGGCGCGTGAGGCTCGTCGCATGTCGGCACGTGGGACATGGCTGTTCCTCTGAACGACGACGCCCACTTTCCGCCCAGACTGACGCGCGGCATCGAAGACAGCACCAGCCAGAACATTCCGTAATATTTGCTTATACACTGCGCGTCGCGTTGGCTCAACGGGTCGGCCGTCGTCCGGCCCACTGAGGCCCCGTGCAGACTAGACGGGGTTGGACGTGCTGCGGGGCATAACGTAATATTCTCTTATGCCCCTGGGCGACGCGATACGCCGGGCTCGTCTCCGTCGTGGCTGGACCCAGGCCCAACTCGCGGCGGAGATCGGGCGATCGCAGCCGTACGTGTCGCAGATCGAGCGTGGTCGGGGAGGCTCGCCGCGCGACATCGAGCGGATTCGGGAGCTACTGGACCTCGAGCCGGAGCCGGCCGCTCCAGAGCGGCAGCTCGTGGCCGAGCTCGAGTGGGACGGGCCACCCCAGTCCGTCCGCAGCGGGTGGGTGATGAAGACGTGGCAGCGCCCCCGGCCGAGCGGAGACTTCGTCCTGTTTCGCAGCCACGACAGCGGCGACCTCACGGTCGTCGCCGTGGACGTCGTCGGGCATGGACCGCGCGCGGCGCCGATCGCGATCTACCTCCAGGGGTGGGTGCGCGGGACCTGCCCCGCGTCCAAGGCGCTCCGGGCGGACGACCTCGCGGAACGCCTCCACCAGGAGCTCGGTGATACCGGCCTCGCCGCGAACTACTACGTCGGCGTGTTCAGGCTTATCGACGCGAAGCGCCACCTCGTCTCGTACGAAGGCACCGGCCAAGGCTACCCGCCGCCGCTCCTGATCATCGCCGGCAGCACGGCGCCATCCGCTCCGGCACCGGGTTCGCCGGCATCGCCCCCCGTCCGGCACGACTCGCTCGTACCGCCGTGGCGCCTCGTCATCGCTTCGGACGGCTTGCTCCGACGGCTCGGCGCCGGACACGAGAGCGAGGGGAAACGCAGTCTCCTTCGATGGCAGACGGGTACGCGTCGGGAGGCGTTTCCGGCGCGCTTTCTCGAAACGGAGCAACGGGTGACCGACGACGAATCGTTCGCGTTGCTGTCGTGGCAGCGCTGGGACGGCACGACGAGGTTCGACATCGAAAACGCGACAGAGCGGCACCGGGCGTACGATCTGGTCAAGGAGGCGGCGGCCGAGCTGGACGCCGCAGTCGCCGAACGGATCGGGCACGTGCTCGTGGAGGCGTTCAGCAACTGCGCTCGGCACGCCTATCCCGAGGGGTATGGGAGCGTGATCGTGCGCTGGCGGCGCGAGGGAGATCGGTTTCGGGTGGAGGTGGAGGACTCGGGGCGCGGCGGCGCCGTCGAGGAGGGGTCCGGGTTCGCTACCATGCGCCGGTGGGCTTCCGTGGACTACTGGAAGAGCGGCGTGAACGGCCTCACGGTGAGCCTCAGCACGAACGTGGAGGGAGAGGATGGCTGACGAGATACCGGACTCCATTCCGTATCGAGTGGAGGAGGAGAAGGACGCGCACGCGATCGTCCGGTTCGGGCGCCTCGTCGACCACCCTCGGACCGCCGCACACGACGAGGAGCTCCGGAAGCTGATGGAGCGCACGTTGACGGTCGTGTGCGACTTCGGCGGAACGGAGGAGGTGACGTCGGAGTGGCTGCGGTTCCTGGCCGACCTGACGAGCGTCGCCGAGGAACAGGGCAAGAGGGTCACCATCGTCCGGCTCCATGAGGACATCCGCGAGGGGACCGTGGATGCGCTCGCCCTCCGGGACCGCCTTCGGTTCTACGACTCCCGCGACGAGGCGCTGAGGGCATGAGGGTCTGCCTCTGGGGGGCGGGGAACATCGGAATTGGAGCGGCGCGCAGGCTCTCCACGTCCCCGTTCGTTTCCGAGATCCATTGGGTGAACCGGAGTCGAGAGAAGCTGCGGCCGCTCGTGATCGACCTCGAGCACGGCCTTCCGCTCACGCCGAGCTGCCGGCGTGTCGTCCCGTACGCCCAGAAAGACGCAGGACGGGCACTGGACCGTTCCGACGTGCTCGTCGTCACCGCCGGCGCACCCGTCCCGCCGGGCGCGACCCGTGCCGATGTGTACGAGACAAACCGAGACGAGCTGTTCGCGCCCGTCTTGGCGCCGGCGGTCCACGACTGGAACGGCATCGTCCTCGTCGTGAGCAATCCCGTGGATGCCCTCGCGCGGCTCCTGCACCTGAGGAGCAGCCTGCCGTGGGAGCGCGTCTTCGGTCTCGGAACGGTGGTGGAGACCGCTCGCGCCCGACACGCGATCGGCAGTCATCTCTCGCCCACCCGCCCCGGCCGGGAGGTCTGGGCCTATTGCGTGGGCACCCACGACCCCGATTTCGTCCTCGTGCCTCCCCGTCCGGTCGGCCACGACGGGGGGCTCCGGGACGACGTGATCGCACAGGTACGCGAGGAGGTGGCCAAGGGCGCCGATCGCGTGAAGAGCGCGGGCACGGAGGGCAACCCCGCCGCTACCCTTCACCCCGTCGTCGAGGGCATCCTCCTCGTCGTCGAGGCGATAGCGCGCGATGCGCACGCCGTGCTGACCGTGTCCACGCTTCAGGACGGCGACGGCTCACTCTTCTACTCCGTGCCGTGCACGATTGGCCGAGGAGGCGTACTGCACCGACACATGGGGGTTGTGGAGCTACCGGTGGTCCGCGCCGGTCTCGAGCGGTGCCGCAAGCACCAGATCGATCTCCTACGGAGCGCAGGAGAGCTCACGTAGTCCAGGGGCACGTCCCGTCACGGCGCCCCGGAGCAGATCAAGGCGTCGACGACCCCCCCGAAGCTCGCGATGTACCGGTCGCCGACCCATCGGAGGAGGAAGATCGGAGGCGGGGCCGGGCCGTCGGTCAGGATGCTGTCCTGAAGCACGACGCCGTCGCTCTGGACCCGCACGAACCGGGTTCTGCCGCGGACGTGCTCCTCCAGCTCGACGAACAGCAGGGCGTCCTCGCCGTCGTCACGCGCGGCCAGAAGGATGTTCCCTTCGGCGACCGCGGTGGTGGTCGCGACGGCCGTAGGCGGTGTCGTGAACGTGCCGGCCGCCGGATCGAGCCGGGCATAGTGCACGATGTCGCCCCAGGGACCGGTCTCGTGGAAGAGCATCGGCCAGTCCCCGGACTCGCGTGGGCGCGGCGCGGCCCCGGTGAACGCATCCGACCACGCAGCGACGGCGCGAGGTCCCAGGACCCCTCCGTCGGGCAGAACGTCGAACAAGACGGCGGAGTCGGGGCCGGACACGCAGGACGTCCATGCCCAGACCGTCCAGCGATCGCCGCGCCACGCCACTCTGTCGACTTGCACGCCGTCGAGCTCCACGTCCGGCGCCGTCTCCACCACCCTCGTGACGGGATCCGCGCGCACGTGACGCAGCGTCGTCGAGCAGGTCGGCGAGGCCGCATCGGTCTGGTCCAGAAGCACGTATGCGTCGCCATCGCGGGCGACGTGGGTGGGCGAGGAGACCCGGACGTCCCCGACATCCACGGGACCGGCGCGCACGGTGCCGTCGGTTCCGTACGTGGCCAGCAGCAGTCGACGCGGCTCCCGCGTGGAAGGCTGCACTCGGACGAGAGCTGCGGTACCGGAGGGATCCAAGACATACGTCGGCCAGCCGTAGAACGTGGTGCCGCCGAGCGTCATCGGAAGACCCTCCATCGGACGCGACTCGTCGATCGCCTCCAGGTCTCGCGAGATGCGCAGGATGCGCTGCGTCCCGGTGAGGACACTCGGCGACGGCCAGTACCATACGGCGGCATCGCCGAAGGTGACGTCGAAGACGTGGGCTCCGGGATCGAGTCGAATGCCGGCCGGAACGAAGTCGCCGCCACAGCGGGTCCCGGCGTCGGCCGCCGGTAGCCAAGCATCGACATCGGCGTCCCCCGAGTCACCGCTCTCCGCGTCCCTGGGAACGCGTGCGTCGTGACCGCCGTCGCGCGTGCCGGAGCCCGCGTCCTCAGACGCCGCGTCCCCGGGTGTGTGAGAGGTGCCGCAGCCGCATGCGGGCGCGCCCGTCCCGACCGCGACCGACAGGATCCACAGCTCCGTCAGTCGCTGAACCACTGCCACGATGCCCTCTCATAGTGTGTTGTAGCATTCGACGATCACGACGCTCGGCATGAGGGTCAACGCGCACACCTGCTCCATGAAGGCCGGAGTCGTCATGCTGTGTTGCTTCCAGCAGCGAAGCCCCGGTTCACCGTCCTCGGGCTCTGGCGCCGGCTCAGTGCAGTCCCATCCGTCGGCGATCGAACACGTTGCACCGGGAATGGGGTAGCCACCGTGGAGGTGCAACCAAGCGATGTCGCAGGAGAGGCCCCAGTCGTAGAGCTTGCGGGAGTCGCACCTCCCAGCCGCGCTACACGCTAGCGCACACTCCTCGAACGTATCGAAGGTACCCAGCTCGTCGCTGCACTCCGTACCCGTGGCGAGGGCGCAGGTCACCCCGTCGAAGATTACGCTGCCCTCATCACCACAGGGCCCCGCTTCCGAGGCAAGTCGAACCGGACAGTCTCCTCCCGGGTCGGGTGCTGCCGCTGCCCTACACAGGACGGGCTCCGCCGCTTCGGCATCCGGCAGTATTAGCGCGCCTGCATCTGTTGTCGGTTCACCCGCCTCCGACGAGCCGGCCTCGCCGTCGGACGAATCCATGCTGTCGAATCGCCCCCCGTCGGCTGCCGCATCTTCGGACGAGGACGCACCGGCCCCACAGCCGAAGCTGCCTACGACGCACAGGAGGCAAAGGCGCTCGAGGATCATTCTTTCCACCCCACAATAACGGGATCGTAGATGTCCAGCCAGGGACGCGCGTGGTACATGCTCGCCGACGTCACTTCGAACCGAACCTGAATGTCGGGGCTGCCGTCGAAGTCCGAGATGTCGATGATCTCCGTCCGATACCTTCCATCGTCCCGGCCATCGTGGTTGCTGTGCCCATACGGGTACCTGCGCACGATCCGACAGCTGCCGTACCCGGTTTCGGAACATCCTGTGAAACCGTTGGTACTTACGAGCACGCGACCCACTATCTCGTCATCTTGCCACCGGAAGGAGTAAACGAGTTTTGCCTCCTTCATCTGGTCGATGCTCCAGTGGCTGCTCGTCAGCTGCCAAGGGCTGGTGCCACTGGCCCCATCAAACCGCCACACGCACTCGTCCTGCGGTCCACCCGGGGCGTTCCCGTCGAAGGACCACCCATCTCCGGTCGCGAATAGATTCGGATCGCAGAGATCGAGGATCCCGGTACCGGGATCGCTCAGCATGATTTCCCGACAGTTGAACCCCTCCGCGCATACGGGGATGAAGAGGGGAAACTTGTAGGAATCGCTGGGACGGAACCGCCACATCTCGTAGAACGCCCCAGGAAGGACGTCGTCCTGCTCGGAGATGCCACCAGCGAGGAAGTCGACGGGGCCGATACCCCGGCGGGCCACACGGAGGGTGGGATACTCTGCAAGGCCGTTCGCTCCGTCGGCCGAACGCCGGTGTAGATGCGGGAGTTGGTAGTGCTCGAAGAACGAGCCGCTCACGAGCGAAGGCACGTTCCCGAGAAGCTTCGTGACGAAGTCCTCGAACCTTCCGAACAACACATCCATTTCCGCATCCGGGATCTGTTCTGCATAGAAGGTACACTCTGAGTTGGTCAACTCGATGGCAGCCCCCATGTGGTTCGGCGCATAGCCGAACCCCAGGGTTCCATAGACGTGCTCAGTGGTCGTGTCCCCGCTCACCGCATACAAGTTGCGGAAGGACGAGGTTGCGATGTAGGGCCGATTCGTCTCCTCATCCGTCATTAGCGGCGACAGCTCGGTGCCGACTAGATCGTAGAACGCGCCAAGGTCTGGTGCAGTGCAGTTCGAGTCGGTCGTGCAAGGAGAGAAGGAGCTGCTGAAGCCCTCTGGAAATAGAAGCAGGTTGCCATAGGAGTGGACGTTGAGAGAGAAGTGGGTCATGTACTGCCCACCCGGCCCATCATTGGCGATCGCGATCTCGAGCGCCTTCGTTTCCGGGGCGGATTCGGCGGCGTCCCCGCGATACTGAGAGGTCTCGTTGGTGCTACAGGAGGTCCATGCCCCCGGCTCGCCTCGGGAAAACGCGTGGTTTCGGTTGGGATCGGTGCCAATCCCGCCGGCACACGGCTCGCGGGTCGGTCGCCAAAGCCTTCCACCCGGCTGGAGCGTGAACTCGTAGCCATCTGGGTTGGCGACCGGGATGATCAGAATCGCCACATCGGCCAGCAAGCTCCGCACTCCGTTCGTTCCGTCACGGTAGCTGCCCGCGTAGTAACGGACGAGCCGCATAGCGAACTCGGAAGCGACCCATTCACGCGAGTGCTGGGCCGAGAACAAAACGAGCTGGGGGATGTATCCGTCACCTTCGTCCCAGAGCTCACCAATGCGCACACCAACGATGGGAGTCCCCGTGGCCGAGAGACCCAACTCCACTACCTCGACGTAGTCCTCGCCGCCCACGGGCGGGTAATCGATCGGGGCATCGGCCATCTCGATAAGCATCGGCCTGTTGCACCGCAGAAGACCGCTCACGTAGCCGCAGAACTCGTCCAGCCCTGCAGAGTCGGTGCACTCCGTAGCGGGATTCCCGCCTGCGGCGAGTGGCTCGATGGCACCGCGCGACGAGGCCCCAACGCTCCGCCAGGCGACACCCTCGTCCGCGAGGAGGCGAAGTTCGTAGGGTGTGAGGTAGGCGTACCACCAGCCCGTCTCGCCATCCATGTGCTCCGGGCTCATCCGACGAATCAGGCCACCGCCCTCCGGAAACAGGCGCGCGACCGAGCTTGCTGGTGGTTTCACGTAGACGTGGTGCGGAATCAGATCCTCCGCAGGGATCGTGGGCTCAGCATCCTCGTGGTGCTCGTCAGCTCCACATCCGACCAGCACGCAGGCGACGAGAGCACCCAACGTAGATCCGCTCAGCCAACGCAACATGTCCACCCCTTCCTTGCCGCACGCACGATGCTAGGGTGTCCAACGCAGCTCGATCAATGTCGCCACTCGGTGTCATCCCCAAGGGATGACAACCCTGAACGTTCGAACCTCATCCCCAGGGGGGAGGTCGGCGTGGCCCCGGCTCGGTGGCTCCGGGCGCCAAGGCCCACGAATCCCCTCGGATGCGGTCGCTCGGGTATCATCCGAGCGCCGATGACCACCTCCCGCGTACGAGACCTCTTCGACCTCCCGTCCCAGATCCGCAAGGGCGACTTCGTCGTCAAGCTGGCGGAGACGGTGAGTCGGCCGGAGGAGACGGCCGAGACGTTCGTGGTGACGCCGGCGCTGCGGGATGCGTTCGACCGGGCGCTCGGGCTCGTGGGGAGCTCGCTCCGGGACAAGCGGAGCCAGGCGGCCTATCTGCACGGTTCGTTCGGTAGCGGTAAGTCGCATTTCATGGCGCTGCTCTCGCTCCTGCTCGATGGGCACGAGGCGGCGTGGCGGGTGCCGGAGCTTCATCCGCTTCGGGACAAGCATCGGTTCGCCGGGGAGCGGCGGCTCCTGCAGCTCCACTTCCACATGGTGGGGCAGGCGAGCATCGAGGCCGCGGTCTTCTCGAAGTACCTCGACTTCCTCCGGCAGCACCATCCGGACGCGCCGGTGCCGGCGCTCTTCGCGGACGAGGAGCTGTTCGCCGATGCGCGGCAGCTCCTCGAGAAGATGGGGGACGAGGCGTTCTTCGAGCCGATGAACGCGGACGCGCCGAAGGCCGCCGGGTGGGGGAAGCTCGAGGCGGCGGGACGGTGGGATCGGGCGCGGTTCGATCGGGCGGCGGCGTCGGTCGAGCCGCGGGAGCGCGAGGAGCTGTTCAGCGCGCTCGCCAAGACCTGGTTCAAGGCCTTCACGCGGGACAGCGGCGCGTTCATCGACCTCGACAACGGGCTCGGCGTGCTGTCGCGGCACGCGGCCTTCCTCGGGTACGAGGGGGTCGTCCTCTTCCTCGACGAGCTGATCCTGTGGCTCGCGGCGCGCGCGTCCGACGCGGCCTGGCTCCACCAGGAGGCGCAGAAGATGGTCAAGCTGGTCGAGGCCCAGGAGGCCGACCGGCCCATCCCGCTCGTGAGCTTCATCGCGCGGCAGCGGGACCTCGCCGACATGGTGGGCGAGGACTACGCGGGCGCCGAGAACATGCGGCTCCGAGAGTCGCTCCAGTGGTGGGAGGGGCGCTACGACACCATCAAGCTCGAGGACCGCAACCTGCCGGACATCGTCGAGCGGCGCGTGCTCCGGCCCAGGGACGAGGCGGCACGGGCGGCGCTCGACGAGGCGTTCGACAAGATGCGGCGGAGCGCCGGCGCGTCGTGGCAGGCCATGCTCGGGCAGCAGGACGCGGCCGCCTTCCGCAAGGTCTATCCGTTCAGCCCCGCGCTCGTGGAGGCGCTGGTCGCGCTCTCGAACTCGCTCCAGCGCGAGCGGACCGCGATCAAGCTGCTGATGGAGATCCTGGTCGAGCACATCGAGGACCTCGAGGTGGGCGAGGTGGTGCGGGTCGGCGACCTCTTCGACGTGCTCGCGGGCGGTGAGGACGCGACCGACGGGGTGATGAAGGCGCGGTTCGACTCCGCCAAGCACCTCTACCGGCACCACTTCCTGCCGATCATCCAGTCGAAGCACGGGACGAATACGCCCGAGCGGTGCCAGCGGCTCCGGCCGGGGCACGCGCTGCGGATCGGGTGCTCGAACTGCGCCGAGCGGGGGTGCCGCACCGACAACCGGCTGGTGAAGACGCTGCTGATCGCGGCGCTCGTGCCGGCGGTCGAGTCGCTGAAGGACCTGACCGCCGGGCGGCTCGTGCAGCTCAACCACGGGACCCTGCGCGTGCCGGTGCCGGGCACCGAGGCCCAGCAGGTCGCGGCCAAGCTGCGGGAGTGGGCGAGCGCCATCGGGCAGCTCCGGGTCGGGAACGAGCCGGACCCGCGCGTCTCGGTGCGCCTCGAGGGCGTGGACCTCGAGCCCTTGCTCCGGCAGTTCGGCAACGCCGACACGGACGGCGCGCGGCAGCGGGTGCTCCGGGATCTGCTCTTCGACGCGATGGGCGTCGACAAGGTGGTCGACGCGGGGCGGGACCACTCGGTCACCTGGCGCGGCACCAAGCGCATGGGCCACCTGCTCTTCGCCAACGTGCGGATGCTCGGGCCCGAGAAGCTCGCCTGCCCGGACGAGCACTCCTTTCGCCTCGTCGTGGACTACCCCTTCGACAAGGAGGGGTTCGGGCCCAACGACGACCTCGAGGTGATCGAGCGGTTCATGGAGGCGACCGACGGGAGCTGGACGCTGGTGTGGCTCCCGAGCTTCTTCTCCGCCGAGAGCAACAAGCTCCTCGGGGAGCTCACGATCCTCGAGCACATCTTCGCCTCGAAGGAGACGCAGCGGCAGTGCGTGGCGAACCTCGGGGTGGAGCAGCAGGCCCGGGCGCTCACCGACCTCGACAACCTCCGCAGCTCGAAGAAGGCCCGGCTCATGCGCGTGCTGGAGCAGGCCTACGGCCTCGCCACCGAGAAGCCCGGCGACCTGGATCCGGCCGCGTCGGTCGACAAGCACCTGGTGATCCTGAAGCCGGGCGCGCGCATCCCGCCGACCATCGCCCCGAACCTCGCCGACGCGCTCGATCGGTACGTCCCCGAGCTCCTGGCGGCGCGCTACCCGCGGCATCCGAACTTCACGAAGACCCTGTCCCGCCAGCGCGTCGAGAAGCTGGTCGAGCGCTTCGGCCAGATC
Organism: Candidatus Neutrinellum sp.; assembly: GCA_039794305.1. Taxonomy (GTDB): domain Bacteria; phylum Myxococcota_A; class Polyangia; order Polyangiales; family JBDIVX01; genus JBDIVX01. Next base: position 11,661 of record JBDIVX010000121.1, on the reverse strand, counting down.
GTCGACTCGGACGACAAGCGCATCCCGGCGCCGCCGGACGAGGTGAAGGAGCTGGGCGGGACGCTCGGCGAGCTCGGGCTGGTGCGCGTGACCGAGGGCGCGGTGCACCTCTTGCCCGACCGGCTGCTCCAGGACCTCGAGAAGAAGCGGAACCAGCAGGGCGCCGAGCAGCCCGAGGTGCACCAGCTCCGCCGGTGGATCGACGAGGACGGCAAGATGGGCCTCACCGCGGACGCGGAGGATCTGGTGATCCGCTGCTACGCGCGATGGGCGGCGCGCACGTTCGTGCAGGGCGGAGTGCCCTACCAGCCGCGGGCCGGGTACCCCATCGCCGACGACGTGGTGCTCGAGAAGCCCGACCTGCCGCCGCACGCCGACTGGCAGAAGGCGCTCCAGCTCGCCGGCCCGACGTTCGGGATCACCCTGCCGGGCAAGGCGCTCCACGCCGACAACCTCAAGCGCTTCGAGGCCGAGCTGAAGAAGCGGCTCGAGGCGGCGGCGGGACCGAGCGCGAGGCTCCCGGGCGCGCTCGCCCAGCGGCTCGCGGCCTTCGGGCTCGACGACTCGGTGGACCGCATGCGGACGGCGCGGTCGGCCGACGCGCTGTGTGCGTCGCTGCGGGGCAAGGGCCCGGTGGCGCAGGTGGTGTTCCTCGCAGGGTTCGCGCCCGAGACGAGCGCGCGGGCCGTCGGCGAGAGCATCGCGCACGCGGCCGACAACGCGCGCGTGCTCGACGACGACCTGGTGTTCGGGCCCTTCGAGCAGGTCCGGGGCCGGCTCGGGGAGCTGGTCGGCGGGGAGGAGCTGCTCGATCGGGTGGCGCAGGCGCTCCGGCAGGACGAGCTGAACCAGTCGCTCGCGGCGCGCCTGCGGGACCTGGCCGTCGAGGCCCAGCGGCTGCTCCAGCCGGGTTCGCCTCCTCCGCCGCCGGGATGGCACACCGTCTTCGACGAGCCGGTACGTTCGGAGGGACGGGACGCGGTCCGGACGAAGCTCCGCGACGTGGTCGCGGCGCTCGAGGCGGCGCTCGAGCGGAGCGGCGACGAGGTGAGGCTCGAGGGCAAGCTGACCCTGCGCGTCCGGAAGAAGTCATGAGCGACGTCCCGCGGCTGAGCCCGAAGGAGGTGGCGGCCAAGCTCCAGGAGCTCTGCGGCGAGGTCCGCCGCCACCACTACCTCTTCGCGTTCCACGGAACGGGCGAGGAGGACCTGGTCGACACGCCGAGCGCGGGACGCTTCCACGTCGTGCCGGTCCGAAGCGAGCTCGAGCTGCGGAGCAAGATGCCTCCGCTCTCGGAGGAGGATCCGCGCATCGCCTTCCTCGTGCCGTGGACCGCGAGCATCCCCGTCGATCTGGCCGGGCGCTTCGCGCAGAACGGTCGGGTCTGGCGCATCGGCCGGGAGGTGCGGGTGGCGCGCCTCTTCGGCGTGAGCGACCAGAGCGTGGACCGCGAGGCGAGCCGCTCGCCGCTGGCCGAGTGGCTCCTCGCCGCCGGGCCGCGCGGCCCCTACGCGGTCGGCGGCGGGCGCCTGACGGTCGACGCCATGTGGGCGGCCTGGCTCGGCGCCGACTTCGGCGTGCCGGTGACCGGCGGCCTCGCGCTCGACAGCCTGCTCGGCTGGGCGGCCATGGACGAGGGCGGGCGCGGCGCGAGCGCGGCGCTCTCGGGGCACGGCGGCGAGGACGTGCGCGCGGCCCTCCTCGACTACCTGCGCACGAAGCTCGGCCTGGCGGGCCCGGTCGTGTGGCAGGCGTGGGAAGCGGGGCGTGGGCGGCGCGCGCTCGAGCTCGCGGTGCTGTTCGAGGTCGCCGGGCCCTCGGAGGACGCGGGCGTGCGCGTGTGGACCCGCATGACCTCCCGCTCGGAGCTCGGCGCTGCGGAGGCCGACGCGCTCGCGGTGGCGCAGGAGCTCGGCCGGGCCGCGGGTGGCGCGCTCCGGTACGTCGAGCGCCAGGCCGGCGAGGGTGAGGTGCGCTCGATCGTGCGGGCGGCCGACGGACAGATCGGCGACCCGGAGGTGCGGGCGTGCATCGAGGCGAGCACGCGGCTCCCGTCGTCGTGGAACGCGCGGCTCGGCACGCTCGGCCGGGTGCTCGCCGAGGGCGCCGGCGAGCCGAGCGCCGACGCGGTGAGCCGCGCCCTCGAGGGGCTCCGAAACCTGGAGGGGCACGCGCTCTTCGCCGATCCCGAGCACACGCGCGTCGCCAAGCGGGCCGAGATGGCCGTGCGCCTGCTCGCCTGGCTCGCCGCGCGGCGGGACGCGAGCCTCCCGGAGGCGCTCACGCCCTACGGCGACGCCGAGGCGCTCGGCCAGTGGTACGCCGAGGAGGGCGGCTACGTCGACTGGGCGCGGCAGTACGCGCGCGGCGCGCGGGACGACGCGCTCGGCCGCGGGATCATGGCCGTGGTCGAGGCGGCGGACCGGGTGCGGCTCGAGCTCGACCGCCGGTTCGCCAAGGGGCTCGCCGGATGGATCGAGGCGCGGCGGCCCGCCGGCCGACTGTTGCCCATCGACCGCGCCGTGGAACGGCTGGCCGTGAAGTTCCTGCGCGAGGACGAGTCGCGGCGGCTCCTCGTGCTCTTGCTCGACGGCATGGCCTGGACGCAGGCGGTCGAGATCCTCCAGTCCCTCGGCCGGCGGGCGTCCCCCTGGGGACCCGCGGCCTGGCACCAGCGGAGCGACAGCCGCATCGGCGAGGGCGCCTACCCGGTGGTCCTGGCCAACCTGCCGACGGTCACCGAGGTCAGCCGCGCGGCCTTCTTCGCCGGAAAGCCGATGCCGCCGGGCAAGGCCCAGCTCACGAGCAAGGACCCGGAGCGGTGGCGCGATCACCGGGAGGCGTCGAAGCTCTTCGAGCCGCCGGAGTACCCGCGGCTGCTCCTGCGCGGCGAGGGCCACCGCGCCGACGGGGCGGCGTCGGAAGAGGCGCTCAGCCTCGTCGGCGATGCCACCCGGCGGATCGTCGCGATCGTCATCAACGCGATCGACGCCTCGCTCAAGGGGGACCGCCAGCAGCGGCACGACTGGATCGCCGACAGCATCGCGTCCCTGCCGGACCTCCTCGACAAGGCGCGGCAGGCGGGGCGCGCGGTGATGATCGCGGCCGACCACGGGCACGTGCCGGGCGACCTGATGCGGAGCCGGGGCACACCCACGGGCGCCAAGCCTCGGTGGCGGCCCTGGAACGAGGGCGACCCGGTCGCCGAGTACGAGATCGCCGTGCGGGGCGAGGGCGTCTGGGCGCCGAAGGGCGCGGACGGCGTCGCGCTGCTGGCCGACGAGCAGAGCGTGTACGGCGGGACGGCGCACGCGGGAGAGCACGGCGGCGCGACGCTCGCCGAGGTGGTGACGCCCTGCCTCATCCTCGCCAACGAGGAGCTGGCCCTGAACGACCGCGTCCTCGAGCCGAAGCCCGCCATCGTGCCGTCCTGGTGGCACTTCGAGGTGGAGCCCGCGCGCACCGCACCTTCCTCGCCGCCTCCCCCGCGGAAGCCTCCGCCGAAGAAGAGCAAGGTGCCCGAATCGCAGCTCGCCCTGCTCCCGGAGACGAAGCCGGAGCCGGTCGCGGCCGAGCCGCCCAAACTCTCCCCTCTGGCCGACAACGCCATCCTCGAGGCGCGCGCGCCCTCGGCCACGCTCCGGAACCGGACGCTCCGGGCCGTCGAGTTCCTGCGTGAGCGCAACGGCGCGGCCTCGGTCGACGCGTTCGCGGCCGCCATGGACGAGATCCCGTGGCGCGTCGACGGCCTGATCTCGACCCTGCAGATGGTCCTGAACGTCGAGGGCTACCCCGTGTTGCGCCTCGACTCGAGCGCGCGGCAGGTGTACCTGGACGTGGCCAAGCTCTCGCAGCTCTTCGAGGTGGACCTGTGACCGCGCCGAGCCCGAGCCCGCTGAAGCGCCGGGAGATCGTCGACGCGCTCCGCATCGGCGCCGTCCCGCGCCGCGGGCTCGAGCTCTTCGCCGTCGGGCTCGACCGGTTCGAGACCGCCATCGACGAGGAGCTCGACGCCGTGGCGGCCGGCGCCGGGAAGTTCAAGGCCGTGCGCGGCGAGTACGGCACGGGCAAGACCTTCTTCTCGCGGTGGCTCGAGCACCGCGCGCTCCACAAGGGGTTCGCGACCACCCTGGTCCAGATCTCCGAGACCGAGACCCCGCTCTACCGCATGGAGACGGTGTACCGGCGGGCGGTCGAGAGCCTGCAGACGGGCGAGTGGGCCGACGGAGCGTTCCGGTCGCTCATCGACCGCTGGTTCTACACGCTCGAGGACGAGGTGATGGGTCGGGGCGACGTGAGCCCGAGCGACCCCGAGGCGGTGGCCCGCGCGGTCGGCGAGCTGCTCGAGCAACGGCTCGCCCAGGTGAGCCTCACCCAGCCGCAGTTCGCCGCTGCGCTCCGGGCCTGCCACACGGCGCGGGTGCGGGGCGACCACGCGATCGCCGAGGGGCTCGTCGCCTGGCTCATGGGCCAGCCGAACGTGGGCGCGGGGATCAAGCGCGCGGCCGATCTGAAGGGAGAGCTCGACCACGACGGAGCGAGCGGCTTTCTGCGCGGGCTCCTCGAGGTGCTCAAGCAGACGGGGCGCAAGGGGCTCGTCCTCGTGCTCGACGAGGTCGAGACCATCCAGCGGGTGCGCGCCGACAGCCGCGAGAAGAGCCTGAACGCGCTCCGCCAGCTCGTGGACGATCTGGTCGCCGGCCGCTTCCCGGGCATGTACGTGCTGATCACCGGGACGCCCCAGTTCTTCGACGGCCCCCAGGGCGTGCAGCGGTCGGTGCCGCTCGCGCAGCGGCTCCACACCGAGCTCGGCAAGGAGCCGCGCTTCGACTCGTCCCGCGCACCGCAGATCCGCCTCTTGCCCTTCGACGAGGGGCGCATGCTCGAGGTGGGCAAGCGCGTCCGCGACATCTACCCGGCGCGCGACGCCGAGCGGGTCCACGCGCGCGTGGACGACGAGCTCCTGCGCACCCTGGCCCGCGGCGTCTCGGGCGCCCTCGGCGGCAAGGTCGGCATCGCGCCGCGCATCTACCTGAAGAAGGTCGTCGACGTGCTCGACAAGGTGGACGAGCACCCCGACTTCGACCCGCACCGCGACTACGAGGTCCTGGTCCGGGCGAACGAGATGAGCGCCGAGGAGCGCGCGGCCGCGGGCGTCACCCGCACCGTGGACGACATCGCCCTCGACCTCGACGACGGAGTGCCCGGGGACGGAATCGAATGAGCGGGTTCGACCGGCTCGGCGACGCCCTCCAGTACCAGATCGCCAACGCCCTCGGGTTCCGCGGCCTTCGCCCCGTCCAGGAGCAGACGATCGGCGCGGTCCTCGACGGCAAGAACGCGGTCGTGCTCGCGCCGACGGCCGGCGGCAAGACGGAGGCGGCGTTCTTCCCGCTCCTGTCCGCCATGGACACCCAGGGCTGGAAGCCGGTGTCGGTGCTGTACCTCTCGCCCATCCGCGCGCTCCTGAACAACCAGGAGGACCGGGTCCAGCGCTACGCCGCCCTCTTGGGTCGCCGCGCCTTCAAGTGGCACGGCGACGTCGCGCCGGGCCCGCGCAAGCGGTTCCTCGGCGACCCGGCGGACATCCTCCTCACCACGCCCGAGTCCCTCGAGGCCATGCTCATGAGCCCGAAGATCCCGGCGCACGTCCTCTTCGAGGGGCTCGAGGCCGTGGTCATCGACGAGGTCCACGCCTTCGCGGACGACGACCGCGGGGCGCACCTCGCCGCCGTGCTCGAGCGCCTGCAGCGCTTCTGCCGCCGGGACATCCAGCGCATCGGCCTGAGCGCCACCGTCGGAAACCCGGACGAGATCCTCCGCTGGGTCCAGGGCAGCTCACGCCGCGACGCCGTCGTCGTCGATCCGGGAGGCGCCAACAAGGATGCCCAGATCACGCTCGACTACGTCGCCACGATGGAGAACGCCGCGCGGGTCATCCAGGCGCTCCACCCCGGCAAGAAGCGCCTGGTCTTCGTCGACTCGCGCCGTGGCGCCGAGCAGCTCGGGAAGCTCCTGAACCAGCTCGGCGTCACCACCTTCGTCTCCCACGGCTCGCTCTCGGTCAGCGAGCGCCGCGACGCCGAGAAGGCCTTCCACGAGGGCCAGGACTGCGTCGTCGTCGCGACCAGCGCCCTCGAGCTCGGCATCGACGTCGGCGATCTCGACCACGTCCTCCAGATCGACAGCCCCAACACCGTCGCGAGCTTCCTCCAGCGGATGGGTCGCACCGGGCGCCGCGACGGCACGGTCCCGAACTGCACCTTCCTCGCCACCAAGGAGAGCGCGCTCCTGCAGGCCGCGGCCCTCGTCCGCCTCCACCGCCAGGGCTACGTCGAGCCGGTCCGCCCCTCCCGCCGCGCGAGCCACATCCTCGCCCACCAGGTCATGGCCCTCGCGATCCAGCTCCAGGGCGTCCCGCGGGGCGACTGGTGGGCCTGGCTCGAGGGCGCCACGAGCTTCGCCGACCTCACGCCCGCCGAGCGCGAATCCATCGTCGACCACATGCTCGCCCACGACATCCTGGCCGACCACGACGGCAAGCTCTGGCTCGGCACCGAGGGCGAGCGCCGCTACGGCAAGGCCAACTTCCGCGAGCTCTACGCCGTCTTCGACGCCCCCCGCGTCATCACGGTCCGCTGGAACGCGCGTGAGATCGGCAGCGTCGACGCCCGCTTCCTCGCCACCCTCGACAGCGACGTCCACCCCGGCAGCTTCGTCCTCGCCGGCCGGAGCTGGGAGATCACCCACATCGAATGGGAACGCGGCGTCTGCGTCGTCCGCCCGGCTCCCGAAGGGCGCGCCGCGCGCTGGAGCGGCCGCCCCCGCTTCCTCGGCTACGAGCTCTGCCAGTCCATGCGAGAGATCCTCGTCTCCGACGAAGCCGACCCGAGCTGGTCCACCCGCGCAGAGCGAGTCCTCGAGACCACCCGAGCCGAGCATGCGTTCCTCCGAGACGCGCCGGCCCCCATGATCGAGACCCAGGACCAGATCACCTGGCACACCTTCGCCGGCGGCGCCGCCAACCTGCTCCTCGCCCGCATGCTCACCGCCGAGCTCGGGGGCGAGCACGTCGTCCGCAACACGTCCCTCACGCTGAAGGGCGAGGCGGCCAAGAGCGTGGTCGCCGTCCGCCAGGTCCTCGACGCCATGTCCCACGTGGGACGTCCCACCGAGGCCGACGCCGCCCTTCACGCCGTCTCCGCAACGAACACCCGCCTCTCGAAGTTCGAGCCCTGCCTGCCCGAGCCCTTGCTCCGCGACCTCCTCGCGAGGTCCCTCCTCGACCGGCGAGCCGCCGGCCGTGCTCTTCACCCGCGAGCCGCCCGCCTCACGGGTCCGGGCAGCCGGTGAACACGTCCTCGAGCAGCTCGCACTCGGGCGGGATCTCGCGCAGGTCCGGCGGCTCTCCGCCCGCCTCGATGATCGACGCCTGCTCCTCGATCTCCGCCATGGTCACGCAGTCCTGCGAGACCATGCCGTTGATGCAGTCGTTGACGAGCCGTGCCTGCTCGGAGGTGAGCTCGCGGCACCGGAGGTCCGCGAGCACCTCCGGGTGGATGTCGCCGTAGCACTCGGCGAACGACACCTCCTCGATCGTGCCGGTGCAGGTGAGGTCGCCCGAGCTCGAGCCGTCGCACTCGACCGAGGGCTCGCCGCAGCGCGCCGTCCAGTCGCAGACCGCCTCGGCGACCTCGTCGGCCGCCTCCTCGGGGGAGTCGCCGCGGATGTCGACGCCGCCGCCGCCGCGCCCGTGTTCCTCGGCGCAGCCCCCGAGCGCCGCCGCCAGCATCGAAGCGAGTAGCACGTTCCTCATCAGTCCCTCCGTCCGTCGTTCCGGCCGGCCCTTGCAGCCTCCGTGCCGTGGTTGCAAGACGGAAGCACACGGGAAACGGGTGGGCCGGTGTGGTCCGGCTGCGTCGGTTGCGCGGCCCCGTTCACACCGGCGCCGCCGGGGCGCTCGCTCGGCCGGTGCCACGCTGTGCCAGGCGGGACTCGCGCGTCAGGCCCGCCCCCACGACGCCGCGATCCTCCGGCAAAGCAAAGCTGGCACGTGCGTTGCCCCACGCCGGGGTGGCGCCCCGCGCGGGCGCGACGGAAGGAGGATCATGCTTCGCTTCTCTTCGATCGGGGGCATCGCCCTCGTGGCTTCGCTCGCCCTGCTCGAGGCCCACCGGCCCAGCGCGCATGCCTGCGGCGGTTGCTTCGGTCCGGTCGGGCAGCCGAGCACGGTGACCGCGCACCGCATGGCGCTGTCCATCTCGCCGGCCGAGACCACGCTGTGGGACCAGTTCCAGTACGCGGGCGACCCCGAGGACTTCGTCTGGGTGCTGCCGGTCCACGACGGTCCGTCGGTGGAGATCGAGCTCGCCGACAACACCTTCTTCGAGATGCTGTCCGGCGCCACGCAGGTGCAGCTCCAGGGGCCGCCGCCTCCGTTCAGCGGCGGCGGGAGCGGCTTCGGCTGCGGCGGCGCCGACGCGGCGGGCGCCGCGCCGGGCACCGACACGCGCGGGGTGACCGTGCACCGGGAGGAGGTCGTCGGCCCGTACGAGACGGTCGTCGTGGGCGCGGGCGACGGGGCGACGCTCGTCGACTGGCTCCAGGAGCGGGGCTACGCCGTCCCCGACTCGCTCGTGCCGGTGATCATGCACTACGTCGAGCAGGACATGAGCTTCGTCGCGGTGCGGCTCTCGCCCAACTCCGGGATCAACCGCATGCAGCCGGTCCGGGTGACCACGCCCGGGATGGCGCCCACGCTGCCGCTGCGCATGGTCGCGGCCGGCGTCGCCGACGAGGTGTCGCTCGAGCTGTTCGTCATCGCCGACGGCCGCTGGGAGGCGGCGAGCTTCCCGAACGCCGAGATCGACGAGGAAGAGCTCGTCTACGACTGGGACACGGGCACGTTCAACTACGACGACCTCGCCGCCGCGGCGCTCGAGGCGGACGCCGGGCGCACCTGGCTCACCGAGTACGCGACGGCCATGCCGGCCGTCTCCACCGACGCCTATGCGTACGGCGACGCCGACGGCTACCACAGCCCCGCGCCGGACTGGGCCGTGGCGGTCCGCTCGCTCGGTGGGAGCCAGTGGGTCACGCGGATGCGCGCGGCGCTGCCCGCCGAGGCGCTCTCCGAGGACCTGACGCTGCAGGCGTCGGAACGCGGCGAGCGGCCGGGCTTCATCAACGTGACGCGCGAGCGCAACCGCCCGTCGGGCGTGCCGCCGCTCGGCGCCGGCCGGCTGGACGCGGACGGTGTGCCGCCGGCGGCGGCCCTCGCCGGCTGGTTCGCGCTCGTCGCGGCGCTCCTCTTCGCCCGCCGCCGCGTCGCCGCGATGCGCGCCGGCTGAGCGCGCGGCAGACCGGCCTCAGCCAGGATCCGCATCTTCACCGGGCCGCGCGGACGACGTTGCTGCGATAGCCGAGTCGGCGGCTGAAGGCCGACTGCGAACGCTTTGCCGCCGGCTGTTTCGTCGGGATGTCACATCACGCGGCCCCTGCTCGTCTGGCGGGTGAGGTGAAGATGTGGACCGTTTGACCTTTGTTCGGAGTGGTTACGCCGGCATCGACCATTTCACGCGCACTCTCCCCTGGATCGCGCTCTGCGCGGCGCTCGCGGCAGCCTGCGGGGGGGACGACGACACGACGGGGACGGCGCGGGACGGCGGCGCGGACGCTGCCGTAGCGCCCGACGCGGGCGTCGATGCATCCACCGACGCCGGCCCGGCACCGGCGGCGCGCTGCGTACGCGCTCCTGCCCGACGGGGATTCGCTCCTGGTGGGCGGCTCCTTCACGACCGTCGGCGGGGTCGCCGCCGCCAGCGTCGCGCGCTGGACGGGCTCGACCTGGATTCCCCTGTCCATGGACCTCGCGCCGAGCGGGCCCTTCGGCGCGTTCCGTGGGCCGGCGGTCCTCGGCCTCGCGCTCGACGGTGGGCGGCTCTTCGCCGGCGGCATGTTCTCCCCCGACGGCATGCCCTTGTCGGGCGGTGTCGCCGAATGGACCGGGACCGAGTGGGAGATCCTGGGCTCGGGCCTCGCGCAGCACGGCGGCCTGGCGGGCGACCTGGCGGCCGTGGTGGGCGGCGTCGCGGTGCACGACGGCATGCTGCACGCGGCGGGGTGCTTCACGCGCACCGGAGGCGACGCGGCGGGCGCCACGGAGCTGCCCGGAGTGGCGCGCTGGACGGGCACCGCCTGGGAGCCCCTGCCCGGCGGGACCGACAACGGGGTGGCGAGCGCGTGGTTCCACTCGCTGGTCTGCGGCAGCGAGCCCAGCGGAACGGCGATGATGGAGACGGACATCCAGCGGATCCACAGCGACGGAACGCGGCTCTACGTGGCCGGGACCTTCGCGGGGATCGATGGCGTCGCGTCCAAGGGGATCGTCGCCCACGACGGCGAGGGCTGGGTGCCGCAGGGGGACACGACCGGCGCAGGGCTCGCCGGTGCGCCCGAGGAGCTCGTCGTCGGCGATCCCGAGTGCCGCCCTTACGTCTTCCGGGGCGTGAGCCACGCCGGTGACACGATCGGCGCCCTCGTCTACCGCTACGAGGAGGGCGAATGGGCAGCGGTGGCGTCCTCGGGCCCGGGCGAGGGCCTGTCGTGCTGGCAGCTCGCGGTCGCCTCGGACGGAACGGTCTACCTCGGATGCGACGGCCCCGGCGACCTCGACGGCCCTGGCGCTCCACGCATCTACCGGCTCGAGGGGAGCGAGTGGATCGCCCTCGGCGAGATCACGGACGTCACCGGCACCGTCGCGGTCGGCGACATGGTGATCGACGCCGGGGACCGCCTCTGGATCGTCGGCGGCTCGGGGCTCGAGGGCTTCGTCCTTCGATGGGACGGCGCCGGCTTCACCCGCGTCGGCGCCTTCGACGGCACCGTCACCGAGATCGCCATCGCGCCGGACGGGCGCAGGGTGGTCGTGGGCGGCGTCTTCACGGGCGTCGACTCCATCGACGCGAGCGGCGTCGCGCACTTCGACGGCGAGGCATGGGAGCCACTGGGCGCCGGCCTACCGAGCCCGATGGACACCCCGGTGGCCGCCCTCGCCTACGGCACCGACGCCATCTACGTGAGCACTCACTCGGGCTACGGCGCCGAGCGCATGGTGCTCGGGCGCTGGGACGGCACGAGGTGGGAGGACATCGCGGTCCCCGGGCGCGGCCTGCCCGCGCCCGTCGGGCCGAGCGAGCACCAGTTCTACGGCCTCTGGGCCCACGACGGTCATCTGGTGGCCGTCGGTGGCGTCTTCCCGGAGACCGGCGCCCGCAACGCCTTCGTCTTCGACGGCGAGAGCTTCGAGCCGCTGGGCGGCGGCGTCGGCGCCATCAGCGTCGACGCCCTCGCCGTCACTCCCGACGCGCTATGGCTGGGTGGCACCATCGCGACCACGGGAAGCGGCGACACGCTCGCACCGTCGGTGGGCGTCGCACGCTACGTGCTGGGCGATGGCTGAGCGACTGCCGGTCGAGCTTCACCGCTGCCCGCCAGACCCACTTCCAGCCGGGCGACCTTGGGAACGTCGCTCGAAGATGACCTCGGGATAGAGGCGCGACGGTGCCTCGAGCAGTGGCGCCGCCCGGCCCTCGAGATGTCGGCCGAAGAATGCTCGCTCGTAAGCGATGATGATGTCTTGCGCCCACGCTCCATCGATGG
>JBDIVX010000120.1:0-22977 GCA_039794305.1 Candidatus Neutrinellum sp. | reverse complement strand
TCCGCTCGGACTCGCCGATCCACATGTCGAGCACGTCGCTGATCGCGACGTTGAAGAAGGTGGCGTCGCACTCTCCCGCGGTGGCGCGCGCGAGCAGGGTCTTGCCACACCCGGGTGGCCCGTAGAGGAGGATGCCTCCCCCGACCCGCTTCTTGAACCGGCGGAAGAGCGACGGCTTGAGGAACGGGAGGATGATCCGCTTGTGGATCTGCTTCTTCACGTCCTCGAGGCCGCCGACGTCCTCGAACCGCACGGCGGGCCCGGCCGGCTGCAGGAGCCGGCTGACCTCGCTCTCGTCGGTGTCGTCGTTCGAGATGACGCGCAGGCGCGGACCGTCCGGCGTCGCGGGCGCGACCTCCCGCTCGCGTGACGCGAGCTGCTGCTCGAGCGCCGTGTCCTCGAGCGTGGGATTGGCCACGACCGCGGCACGGTAGGCGCTCCGGGCATCGTCCCGCCGGCCGAGCCGAACGAGCGCCCGCGCGCGCCAGAGGGAGACGTCCGGTGCGTCGCCTCGTGCGAACGAGAGGGCGCGTTCGGGGTCCGCCGCCTCGAGCGCCGCGCGGGCGGCGGTGCACTGGTGTGCCGGGTCCTCGACGCCTTCGGGGTCGACGGCGTCGAGCAGCTCGGCCGCCCTCGTCACCTCGCCCCGGCCGAGGTGGGCGTCGACGAGCACCATGCGGAGCGACAGGTTGGTCGGGCTCGCGGCGAGCGCGACGTGGAGCGAGGCGAGGGTTTCGTCGTTCACGGGATGGCTGGCCGCCGGCGCGGGTGCCGCCGGCCACCGCCATTGTGCCCGATCCTGGCCGGGAGTCTTCACGCCGCGTGGGGGTGGGCGTAGGCGTGGCCGTGGCCGGGGTCGTGACCGGGGCCGGGACCGTGGCGGTGGCCGTGGCCGTGGCCGTCTTGCGGACGCCTCGATCGACGATGGACGCGAACATGGATGAGCCGGCGCGCTCCTGGCACGATGGTGCCGTGCGGAGTCGGCTCGTGTCGGTCGTCCTGACCGTGGTGCTGTGCGCCTGCGGCGACGGAAGCGTGGGCAGCGGGCGCGGGGACGCGGGGCCCGCGGACGGCGGGGGCGCGTCGGACGCGGGCGCCCTCGCCGACAGCGGCGCGGCGCACGACTCCGGCAGCCTGGACGCGGCAGGAGCCGGCGACGCCGGCGACGACGCGGGGGCGAGCGCCGACCTCTGCACGCCCGTCGCGGGGAGTCTCGTCGACGGGACCTTCGAGTCGGGGATGGACGGCCTCGCGCCCGCGGGCTGGCAGGTGCGCGACCCGGGCGCGCCCGACCGCTGCACCGGCTCGGGCGCGCCGTCCGAGCACGTCTACCTCACCGACGCGCCGCCCGGCTGCGGCGGGCACGCGCTCGCCATCGACGCGAGAGGCGAGTGGGACTGCTACGCCGTCCAGTTCTTCACCGACTACTCGACCATCGAGCCGGGCCGCACCTACCGCGTGTCGGCGGTCGTGCGCTCCGAACGGCAGGACAACCCGGCGGCGTGGTTCACCGTCGGCGTCCAGTGGCTGAACGGCTCGGACGGCGTGTTCGGAGACGAGAAGAACCCGATGACGGCGGAGCTCGACTACGACTGGAAGCTCCTCGCGTTCGATCTCGTCGCCCCGGCCGACGCGCGCCGGGCGGTCGTCTGGCTCACCGCGCACTACCCGGGCCTCGTCGCCTATGACAACGTCTCGATCGCCCCGCTGCCCTGACACCATTGCGCGTCCGGCGCAGCCGCGCGACTCTGGGCGGATGAGGTGGTTCGTCTCGTCGATCGCGGCCGTCACGCTCCTCGCCTGCGGCGACGACGGCGGCGCCCCTGCGGACGCGGGAACGGAGACGGACGCGTTCGTCCCGACCGACGCGGGGACCGACGCGTCGGTCCGCCCCTGCCCTCCGCTGCCGGGCGTGGCGCCCGCGGCCGACCCCACGCCCATCGTGGTCGAGCGCTGGATGATGGGGAGCGTCGGTACGAGCTCCGACCCCGTGCTCTCCGCCATCGAGGCAGGGACCTTCACGGTGCCGGCCGAGGGCGTGGACGGCGACGGGGTCGACTGGTTCCCCGTCGCGCCCGACGACGACGGCCGGATCGAGACCGGCCTCGGCGGCATCTTCTACGCCGTCACGCGCGTGGACGTGCCCGAGGGAACGCGCGTCTTCGCGCGGCTCGACACCGTGCTCAGCGTGTACGTGAACGGCGTCCCCCAGCCGGGCGACCTCTACGGCTCCCGGCGGATGCGCGTCCCGCTCCCCACCCGTCCCGGGGAGAACCTGATCGCCGTCCGCTCCTTCGGGTCGCGGCGCGATCCCGAGGTCCAGCTCTTCGCGACGCCCGACGAGATCGTCTTCAACCCGAACGACCTGACCGCGCCGGACCTGCGCGTCGGCGACGACGCCCGCCAGTGGCTCGGCGTCCCGGTGGCGAACACGACCGAGCGGCCGCTCCTCGACGTGACGGTGCGCGTGGTGGAGAACGACTGGTTCGAGGCCAGCGCCGTCGAGCTGCCGGCGCTCGCGCCCGGGGCCGTGACCAAGGTCCCCTTCGAGCTCGTGCCCAAGGCCGCGTGGGAGACGCCGGACACGACCGTCTCGGCGCGGCTGCGCGTCGAGTCCTGCTCCCTCGACGCGGTGTACGAGACCACGGTGGAGCTCGGCACCGTCGCGGCGGACGTCCCCTTCCGGCGGACGTTCCGGTCGCGGATGGACGGCTCGGCGCAGTACTTCGGCGTGCGACCCCCCGCCGACTTCGACCCGGAGAGCGAGTACGCGCTGGTCCTCTCGCTCCACGGCGCGAGCGTCGAGGCGATCGGCCAGGCCGGCGCCTACTCGGAGAAAGACTGGGCCATCGTCGTGGCGCCGACGAACCGGCGCCCGTTCGGCTTCGACTGGGAGGAGTGGGGGCGGCTCGACGCAGTCGAGGTGCTCGAGACGGCCCAGGCGATCTGGCGCGTCGACCCCACGCGCGTGTACCTCACCGGGCACTCCATGGGCGGTCACGGGACCTGGCACCTCGGAGTCATGTTCCCGGGCCGCTTCGCCACGATCGGCCCGAGCGCGGGGTGGGAGTCGTTCTACAGCTACGGCGGCGCGAGCCGGCCGAGCGGGCCCGTCGGCCGCGCCCGCGCGCACAGCGACACGCTCGTCTACCTCTCGAACCTCGCCCGCCGCGGCGTGTACATCATCCACGGCGACGCCGACGACAACGTCCCGGTCACCGAGGGGCGCAACATGTACGACGCCGTGCAAGGGGTGACGAGCGACGTCGTCTACCACGAGGAGCCCGGCGCGGGGCACTGGTGGGACGACTCGGCGACGCCGGGCGCCGACTGCGTCGACTGGCCGCCGCTCTTCGACTTCATGCAGGAGCGCACGCTCGACCCCACCGAGCTCGACTTCGACTTCCGGACGCCGGGGCCCTGGGTGAGCCCCACCCATTCCTACGCCACCATCGTCTCGGTGTCCGACCCGATGCAGGACGCGACGCTCGTTTCCGGGCAGACCAGCGGAGACGAGGTGACGCTCGTCACGGGCAACGTGCGGGCGCTCGTGCTCGACGGGACCGCGCTCGCGGCGAAGGGGATCGCGCGGGTCGTCGTGGACGAGACGACGGTCGACGTGACGGATGGCCCGCTGCCCGTGGGCCCCTCGACGGGCAAGCGGCTCGGCCGGTCGGGCCCGCTCAACCAGGCGTTCCACCGCCCGTTCTGCTTCGTCTACGCCGAGGACGCCTCGCCCGTGTACCGGCACTACGCGTCGTACCTGGTCTCGGTCTGGGCGATCATCGGCAACGGCCACGCGTGCGCCGTGCCCGCGTCCGCGGTGACCGAGGCGCTCCGGGCCGACCACCAGCTCGTCTGGCTCGGCGTCCCGGAGAGCGCGCTGCCCGACGGCGCCGAGTCGCCCTTCGACTGGAGCGCGGACGCGGTCTCGGTCGGCTCGTGGACCTTCTCGGACGCGGCGGCCGCCGTCGTCGTCCCGCGGGGAGACGGTCTCGACGCGGTCATGGTGACGACCGAGGGCGACGAGCATCTGCTCTTCCGCCACCAGCCGTTCAGCTCGCGCGCCGGGCTTCCGGACTACACGGTGTGGTCCGAGGCAGGCGGCCTGGCCCTCGGGTACTTCGATCCGGAGTGGGCGTTCGACGCGGCGCTCGGCGTCGGTCCGTGAGCGCCACTACAGCGGCGCGAACTCGCCCTTCTCGGCGTCGAAGGCGCGCACCTGGCCGGTGGCGATGTCCCAGACCCAGCCGTGCAGCTTCAGGCGCCCGGCGGCCCGAGCCTCGGCCACGACCTCGTAGGTCTGCAGGTTCTCGATCTGGATGAGCACGTTCGCCTCGATGGCCGCGGCGACCCGCGTCGCGCGGTCCGCGTCCGCGTACCCCGACTCGACGATACGCCGGGCCTCGCGCGAGTGCTCGAGCCAACGTGCCACGTACGGCAGGTCGCCTGTCTCCTCCGGATAGAGGAGCTCGGTCATGGCGCCGCAGCACGAGTGTCCGCAGACCACCAGGTCCCGGACCCGGAGCACGCGGACGGCGAACTCGACGGCGGCGGCCTCGGAGCCGGGCGCCGCGGTCGCCGGGGGCACGATGTTCCCGGCGTTCCGCACCACGAACAGGTCTCCGGGCTTGCACTGCGTGATCAGGCTCGGGACCACGCGCGAGTCGGAGCACGTGACGAACAGCGCGTCGGGGTCCTGCCCCTCGGCGAGCCTCTCGAACAGCTCCTGCTCCTGCGTGTAGACCGTCCGCAGGAACTGCTGAACCCCTTGAACCAGCTTTTTCACGGCGGCGGGACCCTAGGGTCGGCTGACCCGCACGAGCAACCCTCCGTCATTGCGTGAGGACAAGTGCCGGTAGATCAGCGCCCTGCTTCGATTCGGTTGACGACGTCGCGCACGCCGTCGACGTACCACGCGTCGAGCTCGGCCGCGTCGCGCTCCACCTCCGACGGCACCCACCCCTCGAGGTGGACGACGCCGGCGACGGTCGTCACGCGGAGGTGGCTCGCCCCGACGAACGGGTCCTTCTCGTGGACCATCCGGATGGCGTCGGTGATCTCCAGGTCCGCGTCCTGTTCGGGAGGCCGCACCTCGAGGTCGAGCCGCACGTCCCGGGTGCCCGGGATCCACCACGCGAGCACCCCCGCGAGCCGCCGGTGGCCGAGGCCCGCGACCGAGCCCGACAGCCGAACGACTCCTTCGCGGACCTCGACGAAGATGTCGCCGCGCTCCGGGACGGCCGGCGCCCGCACGGTCTCCACCACGCCGTCGACGCCGACGCGGATGCCGTGCTCGAGCAGCGCGGGCTCCTCGAGCAGGGCGTCGCGGACGTGATCGCGGATCATCTCGTCCCCCATGGGCGCGGCGACGGGCACGCACAGGTGATCGACCACCTCGGACACCCCCGCGACGCGGCCCGCCGCGACGACGGCCCGGCGCTTGGCCCTCATGTCCGAGACCTCTCCCTCGAGCGTCACCGTCCCACCGGAGTAACCGACCTCGATCGGGTGCCGGTCGAGGTCCACGGCGGGCACCCTGCGCAGGGCGGCGTGGACCTCGCCGACCACGTGCAGCGGCGAGCGTTCTTCAGCGGCGGCCATGACCGAACGGGGAAGCACGCCGCGTGCCGAGGCTCTGTCACTCGCTGTCCCGGACCACCCCGGCGCGCACCGCGACGGCAGTGCGCGCCCGGTCAGGAGCCGGCCGCGGCCGCGCGCCGGCCGCGCCGCCGGGCTCCCTTCAGGCTCGAGAGCATCCTCGCCAGCGGAAGGGCGTTGAGCACCTGCTCGCGCGGGACCCAGCCGCGGCGGGCGACGCCGATCCCGAACGTCCGCGCGAAGCGGAGCTCGTCCACGGTGTGGGCGTCGGAGTCCACCGCGACGAGCGCGCCCGCCTCGATCGCCTTGCGCACGAGCGCGTCGGGGAGGTCGAGCCGCTCGGGCTGCGCGTCGATCTCGAGGATCGTCCCGGTGCGCAGGCACGCTTCGAGCACGGCGTCGAAGTCGAAGTCCACCGAGCGGCGGCGGCCGATGCTGCGGGCCGTCGGGTGGAAGAGCAGGTCCACGTGGGGGCTCTCGACGGCGCGGAGGATCCGCTTGGTCATCTCGGCGCGGGGCTGATCGAAGTGCGAGTGGATGGCCACGCCCACGACGTCGAGCTCGCCGAGGACGTCCTCGTCGACGTCGAGGCTGCCGTCGGGGCGGAGGTTGACCTCGGCTCCCGTGAGCACGCGGATGCGCCCGAGCCTCCGGTCGACCTCGCGGACCTCCCGGGCCTGCTCCCGCAAGCGCTGCTCGTCGAGCCCGCGGGCCATCGGCAGGTCGCGCGTGTGGTCCGTGATCGCGATGTACTCGAGCCCGAGGGCCTGCGCCGCCCTCGCCATCTCCTCGATGGACGCCGAGCCGTCGGTCCAGCTCGTGTGCACCTGCAGGTCACCTCGGATGTCCCCTTGCTCGACGAGCCGAGGCAGCCGGTGCGATCTCGCCAGCTCCACCTCGCCCCGATCCTCGCGCATCTCCGGCGGAACGAAGGAGAGGCCGAGCGCCCCGTAGACCTCCTCCTCCGTGCGCGACGCGAGCGCCCTCTTCCCCTCGAAGAGCCCGTACTCGTTGAGCTTGAGCCCCTTCTGCTGCGCGATGCGCCGGAGGGCGACGTTGTGCGCCTTGCTCCCCGTGAAGTACATCAGCGCGGCGCCCCAGCTCTCGGGCGGGACGACGCGGAGGTCGGCGTCGAGGCCGTTCGTGAGCCGCACCGTCGTCTTCGTCGGCCCGTGCGCAAGGACGACCTGCACCTCCGGCAGCGACTCGAAGGCGCGGGAGACGCGCTCCGGCTGCGCGGTGGCGACCAGCACGTCGACGTCCCCGATCGTGTCGCGCCGCCGGCGGATGGAGCCTGCCACGGCAGCGGACGACACGCCGTCGATGCCCTGGAGCGATCTCTCGATGCGCTCGGCGAGCGCGAGGACGTCGCCGAGCGGACGCCTGCCGCCTGACTCCTCGTGGAGCGCGAGCGCCTCGAGGATCTTCTGCTCGCTCCGCTCTCCGAAGTGCGGCAGCTCGCGGATGCGCCCCTTGCCTGCGGCCCGACCCAGGTCGGCGAGGGTGCGGACGCCGAGCGCCTCGTAGAGGGCGCGCGCCTTCTTCGCGCCGAGCCCCTCGAGGGACGTGAGCGCGAGGACGTCGACGGGCGTCTTCTTCCGGAGCTCTTCGAGGTCCGCCATCCTGCCGGTCTCGAGCATGCCCTCGATGCGCTCTGCGATGCCCTTGCCGATGCCCGGGAGCTTCGCGAGCGCCTTGACGCCCCCGGCCGCGTAGACGTCGGCCAGCGGGCGGTCGAGGGCGGCCACCGCGTACGCTGCCTTCTCGTACGCCTGGGGCTTGAACGGCACATCGTCCATCTCGAGGAACAGCGCCATCTCGCGCAAACATTGCGTCACGTCCGCGTTGTTGATGCGCCGCCGGCCCATGGCTCACGTCTTTGCTGCAACCGCCATGCCGCCGGCCGGGCTGGATTCCCCTCCGCGCGCGCTTATTCCCCCAACGATGGGAAGGCTCGAACGGTCGACACGAGAGCGGCTCGACCGCTGGGAACGTGCGCTGCGGGATGCCTTGGAGCAGACGCAGATCGAAGAGGAGAAGCGCCGGCTCGAGCGGGAGCTCGTGGAGCTCGGGCAGGCTCGTCTGGACCTGTCGTCGATGGACCCGGCCGAGATCGAGCGGCTCCACGAGCGGCTCGCGCGCGACCCGTCCGAGTGGGTCTCGCACCACGCCACCTCGATGACGCCCACGGGTACGTAGCGGATCGCCGCAGCCGGAGAGTGTGATGGGAATGACCGGACTCGAAGCGATCGACACCACCGTTCAAAAGACGAACACGTGGATCGGCGACATCATGATCGCCCTCGGCTGGCGCGACCGGCACAAGGCCTACGCGGCGCTGCGCGCGGTCCTGCACGCGCTCAGGGATCGGCTCTCGGTCGACGAGGCCGTGGCCCTCGGCGCGCAGCTTCCGACGCTCATCCGGGGCATCTACTACGAGGGCTGGACACCCAAGAACAAGCCCGTGCGCATACGCCACAAGGACGAGTTCCTCTCGCCCGTCTTCGACGCCTTCTCGTACGACCCCGACTTCGACGCCGAGGAGACGGCGCGGACCGTCTTCGGCGTTCTCGCGAGCCACGTCTCGCCGGGGGAGGTGCGGCACATCGAGCGCATCCTCCCCCGCGAGATCGCCGAGCTTTGGCCGAGCCTGTGAGGAGGTGAAGGGCGGTGGACATCCGAGCGTGGGCGATGACGGCGGTCGCGGAGATGACCGAGGAAGAGGTGAACCGCGTCCTGACCGAAGGGGCGGACTGGTACAGTGACGACCTCGGACGCAACGCGCCACCCACCATGGGCCGAGACGACGTGCAGAGGCTCGTCGAGGAGATCGAGCGACTCTGCCGGGAGAGGGTCGCGCTAGAGGAGATCGAGGAGGAGGAGCAGGAGTAGGGCCGTGCACGACTGGAACGTCGTCCACCGCCGTCCCGGTGAGGCATTCGTTCACGTTCCAGGACCGGGACGCGCGCTACCCGCTGCTCCACCTCGATTGACGCTCATCAGGGGAGCGGCACGTCGACCGGCGCGGTGTGCGGCTCGAGCGACGGCACGCCGAGCTGGCCCGAGCCGTTGTTGCCCCAGCACGCGACCTCGCCGCCCCGGCGGATGACGCAGGTGTGCTGCGCGCCCGAGGACACGTCGACCGCGTCGTGCAGGTCCGTGACGGCGACGACGACGCCCACCGGATCGGTCGAGCCGACGCCGAGCTGGCCGAAGCCGTTCGCGCCCCAGCAGCTCACCTCGCCCGTGGCGTGCACGGCGCAGGTGTGGCTGCCGCCGGCCGAGACGTCCACCGCGGAGGAGACGGCGACGCGCGTCGGCGTGCTCACGAGGGCGCCGGGCGTGCCCGCCGGCGAGACGCGGCCGTCCGCGTTGTTCCCGAAGCAGAAGACCTCGCCCGAGGTCGTGCGCGCGCAGGTGTGGTGATCGCCTGCGTCGATCTGAGCGACCTCGGTCAGCAGGACGGTCTTCGGCGTGCCGCTGCTCACGGTGGTGCCGTCGCCGAGCTGGCCGAGCGAGCCCGAGCCCCAGCAGAAGGCGCTGCCGTCGGCGCCGCGCGCGCAGGAGTGGCTCTGTCCGGCGGTGACCGCCACCACGGCCGAGCCTACGTAGCCGGAGACGGGCACCGTGGCCGATGAGCCGGAGCCGTTGCCGAGCTGGCCCTCCGCGCCGCGGCCCCAGCACGCGAACACACCGCTCGTGAGCGCGGCGCAGGTGTGCGAGGTGCCGGTGGCGATGGACACCACGGTCGAGAGCCCCACGACGCCCGTGGGCGCGAGCGCCATGCCGGAGGACGACATGTTGCCGAGGCGGCCGTCCATCGCGCTTCCCCAGCACAGCGCGCGGCCCCCCGTCCGGAACGCGCAGGTGTGCTGGAAGGCCGCGTCGACGCCCGCGACGCCGTCGAGCCCGGGCACCTCCGAGGGCTCGACCCGGGTGCCGACCGTCCCCGCGCCCACCTGGCCGTCGGTGTTCTGGCCCCAGCAGGCGACGCGGCCCGACGCGAGGAGCGCGCACGTGTGCAGCGTCCCCGCCGCGATGGCGGCGGCCGGGTCGACGCCGCCGTCCGGTCCCGAGGCGTCCGCCGTCGCCGCGTCCTCGGCGGGTCCCGCGTCCGGCGCGCCCGCGTCCGCCACGGCGCCGTCGCGGCGACCGCCGGCGTCGGCGTCCCCGCCGTCGAGCGCCGGCTGCCGGACGTCGGGGTCGAGGTCCAGCACGAGCCCGCAACCCGAGAGCAGGCCACCGGCCCAGAGCGCCGCACACACCGGCCACCGGCGGATCATCGCCTCACGCTACCACGGCGGTGGGCGGGTTGCGGCGAACCCCGAGCGACCGGCCACGGTCCGCCACGTCGTGCACGGCCTGCACGAATCGGGGCCCGGTCGTGCACGCGCGGCCCAACCGGACCCCGAGATCCCCGGACTTTCCGCCGGCACGGGTCTTGGAATCGTCCGCGGCGGAGGTCCCAACATGAAAATCACCCGCACGCTTCTCGTATCCGTCTTCTCGCTCCTCGTCGCCCAGAGCGCAGCCGCCCAGGATCCCGCACCGGAGGCTCGCTCGCGCATCGGCGTCGACGCGGTCGTCGCGATCCCCGTCGACGACTGGGCCGACCTCTCGGACCTGAGCCTCGGCGGGCTCGTGCGCTTCGAGCACCTGGTGATCCCGAACGTCGCGATCACCGGGCGCGCCGGCTACCTGCACGACCTCGTGAACCACGACAACGTGTCGGTCGGGCACGTCCCGCTCCTCGCCGGCGCGCGGTACTACTTCGTCGAGGGCGACAGCTCGCCCTTCGTCGGCGGCGAGCTCGGGTTCGCGATCTGGTGGGCCTCGGCGACCGTCGACACCGCGTACGGATCGGTGTCCGACTCGGACACCGAGGTCGAGCTCGCGCTCACGCTCTCGGGCGGCTACCGCGCCGGCGCGTTCAACTTCGGCGGCGGTCTGTACGTGCCGTCCGTAGACGACGCCTTCGGCTTCTTCCTGCACGCCGGGTTCGACTTCGCCCAGTTCTGACGTCACCGACCCTTCCGAGGCCGCGGGATGCCGTACTCGTCGAGCCGCTTCACGAAGGTGCGGCGCGGCATGCCGAGCGTCTCCGCGGCCTTGGTCTGGTTGCCGCCGCACCGCTCGAGAGCCTCGAGGATGCGGCGGCGCTCGAGGTCCAGCATCTCGTCGCGCAGCCCCGCGCCCTCGGCGCGCGCCGCCTCCGAGGAGCCCGTGACCTCGGGCGGAAGGTGCTCCGGCAGGATCGGGCCACCGCCCGCGAGCACGGCCGCTCGCTCCATGGCGTTGCGGAGCTCGCGCACGTTGCCCGGCCACTCGTGACGCTCGAGGAGCGCGATCGTCTCCGACGTGATCCGCGGCGCCTCGCGCGGTGACACGCGCCGGGCGAACCGCTGGGCGAGCGGGACGATCTCCTCGCGGCGCTCGCGGAGCGGAGGTACCTCGAGGCTGATGCCGTTGAGGCGGAAGTAGAGGTCCGATCGAAAGTCACCGGCCTCGGACTCCGCCTTCAAGTCGCGGTTCGTCGCGGACACGAACCGGACGTCGATCGGGCGAGGCTCGACGCTTCCGACGCGCTGCACCTCGCGCTCCTCGAGCACGCGGAGGAGCTTTGCCTGGACCGAGCCGGACAGCTCGCCGACCTCGTCGAGGAAGATGGTGCCGCCGTCGGCGGCCTCGAGGATGCCGCGCTTCGGCTGCGCTGCGCCCGTGAACGCACCGCGTTCGTGTCCGAAGAGCTCGCTCTCGACCAGGCTCTCGGCGATCGCCGCGCAGTTGATCTTGACGAAGGGGCCCGCGGCGCGCGCCGAAGCCCGGTGGATCGCCTCGGCGACGACCTCCTTGCCGACCCCGGTCTCGCCGAGCAGGAGGACCGACAGCTCGCTCGGCGCGATGCGCTCGATCATCGCGTAGAGCCGCTTCATCGCCTCGGCCCGGACCAGCGGCGGCCCGTCGGGGAGCAGGCTGGCGCGCTCCTCGCGCGCCGGGCCCGCGCCTCGGACGCGCGGGAGCATCGAGGGCTGGTGCAGGACGACGACGACGCTCCCGAGCTCGACCGCCTGCCCCTGCTGAATCTCGACCGGCTCGTCCGGACCCACCAAGCGCTGCGCCACGCGCACGCCGTTGGCGCTGCCGAGATCCTCGATCGTGACGCGGTCGCCGATGACGATCCGCGCGTGACGGCGCGAGATGGACGGCTCGTCGATCTGGATCGTGCTCTCGACCGAGCGCCCGATGATCACCTCGCCGCGCTCCGGCAGCCGGTGCACGTCGCCGCCGTCGGCACCCACGACCAACAGGCAGAGCTGCGCGTCTCCCGCGGGCGCGAGGCGGTGCGTCTCGTCGTCGGGCGCGCTCGGTGGCGGCGGGCGGTCGCTCACCGCGCGGACTGTATCACGGCTCGATCACGATCCGATGGGTGCCACCGGGCCTGACGTCGACGACCTCTCGGCGCGCCGGCCCTTCGCCGAACGGCATCACCTCGATCACGTGGCGCCCGGCCGGCAGCTCGAGGGCGCGCGGCGCCTGTCCCATCGGCCGTCCGTCCACCGTGATGGTCCCCCACCCACCCGCGACCCCCACGACGACGCGCCCCGGCTCGGGCGGCACCGGCGGATCGGCTGCCTGCGCCATCGAGGCCGCCTGCGTCATCGAAGGGGCGGCGGGGCGAGAGCGAAGGCGACGAGAGGTGCTGCGCGAGCCGCGGTCCCGAACCGGTCGAGCAGGCGCTCGGGGGTCGGGCGGTCGCTCCGCGCCCTGTCGCGCGGAGGCGTTCTCCGGAGGCGGATCCGGCGACGCGGCCATCGAGACAGGAGGCGCGGGTTCGAGGGGACGCTCTTCGGACACCGGCGAGCCCTCCGAGGACGGGCGAGCGCTCGCCTCGTGCTCGGAGGAGGTGACCTCGGCGGCGCCGTCTCGTCCGCCCACGACGAGCAACGCGATGGGGACGGCTGCGCAGGCGAGCGCGCCGAGCGCCCACGCCACGCGGCTCTTGCGCACGGGCAGCACGACCGACTCGGTCCGCCAGCGCGAAGTCGAGCGGGTCGGTTCGTGGACGCCTGCGGGCCCGGGCGCGCCCTCTGCATCCGTCCCGGGCGCGGGCGTCGGCTCGGCGGGCGGTCGGCTCGTGGCCGGGTCGCGCGCGCCCGCGTCGCGTGCGCCCCCGTCGCCGCCGAGCGGTGGCGGTGCGGAGATCGCGGGGTACTCGCGCTCGGTCGTGCGGCCTCGGCGAATTCCGGAGACCGCGTCGTCGGGCGCGCGCGTGGCCGCGGGCCCGGGCACGACCGTCGCGACGACGTCGGCGGGCGGACGGTCCATCCGCTCGGTGTCCGGGACGCCGGAGTGGACCACGCCTCTGCGGGTGCGCTCGATGAGCGCCTCCTTGTCCCTGCGCTCGCGGGCGAAGAGCTGCTCCATGTGCTCGGAGACCTCGGCCGTGGAGACGAACGCGCCCTCGGACGCGAGGTGCTTGCGCAGGTCACGGCCCAGCTCGCGCGCCGTCTGCCAGCGGGCGTCGCGGTCGCGCGCGAGCGCGCGCAGGACGATCGCGTCGAGCTCCGGCGGGCACGGCGTGAGCGACGACGGCGCGGGGATCTCGTCCTCGAGGACTGCGCGGATCTGCTTGCCCTCCGAGTCGCGCCGGAACAGGCGCTGGCGCGTGAGCATCTCCCACAGCACCACCCCGAGCGCCCACACGTCCGCGCGGCGGTCGACGTCCTCGGAGCGAAGCTGCTCCGGGGCCATGTACGCGACCTTGCCTTTCACCACGCCCGACAGCGTCTTGTGGAGGCGATCGACCGCGCGCGCGATACCGAAGTCGACGACTCGCACGGTGCCGTCGTAGCCGAGGAACACGTTCTGCGGCGACACGTCCCGGTGGACGACCTGCAGGAGCTCTCCGCCCGCCCCCCGGAGCTCGTGCGCGGCGTGCAGGCCCTCCGCTGCGTCGGCGGCGATCGCGCAGGCGAGCGCCTGCCATCGCGCGTCCGGCAGATCGTCCCGCGCGATCGCGCGCATGGTCGACGCGAGCGACTCGCCGTGCAGGTAGTCCATCGCGATGAAGTAGACGCCGCCCTCTTCCCCGACGTCGAAGACGCTGCACACGTTGGGGTGCGTGATGCGCGACGCGATCCGCGCCTCGTCGAGGAACATCTCCACGAAGCTGCGCTCGCGCGCGTACTGCGGATGGATGCACTTGATCGCGACGAGCTTCTCGAACCCGGCGAGGCCGAGCGCACGGCCCAGGAAGACGCTCGCCATGCCGCCGCGCGCGATCTCCGCGCACAGCTCGTAGCGGCCGAGGCGCCCTCCTGCGCGCGCCGCGCCGACGCCGGCATCCGAAGCGGCGTCGGCGCGGGTCACAGGGGATGCCTCGGGAACGACGGCTCGGTCGTCGAGCCCGGGACGAGCAGGTAGACCGCGACCGCCGCTCCGACCGCGACGACGACCGCCGCCGCGGCGACGAACGGCCAGGGACCGACGCCGTCGCTGGCGGTGTCGTCGAGGGGTCGCGCACCCGGGGGCGGCCCGACGGGCGCCGCGGCGCGCGCGGTCTCGGCGGGGGTCGGCGCGAGCACGGGCTCGGCAGAGGGCACGGGCTCGGGCTGCGGCTCGCGCTCCGGCGGGGGCGCGGAGGTGGACGGCGCCTCGGACGGCGCGGAGGCCTCGGGCTCGGGTCGCAGCGCCTCGAACCGCGCGCCGAGGTCGGGCGGGATGTCGCGGCCCATGCGATGCGACGGCGCGAGCTCCACGAGGGCGGCGAGCGTCCGGTCGAGCGCCGCGGTGTCACCGAGGGCGTGGTAGACGAGCGCTCGCCCCTCGAGGAGCGCGATCCGATCCTCGCGACCGAGCTCGCCCGAGGCCTCGGCTCGATCGAAGGCCTCGAGCGCCCGCTCGAGCTCGGCGCTCTGGGCGAGGCGCCGGCCCTCGTCGACGTCCGGGTGCGCGAAGGCCGCGCCCGGGACGAGCAGGACCCCGAAGAAGAGCGCGAGGCGGAGCTGCGACATGCCCGTCATGAGCCTACCTCGCTCTCTCCCTTGGGAACAGCGTGACGCGCTCACCGCCGCGAGAGCACGTAGGTCGCGTCCTCTTCGCCGTCGAGCGGCTGATAGCGCATCGTCGAGCCGTCGACGCAGAACGCATATCGATACCCCTCCTCGGTCGTGAGGATGCCCCCGTCGATCGTGTAGCCACCGCTCCGGTAGATCGTATCGGTGGTCTCGATGTCGCAGTCGCACCCGGATCCCGAGGGGACGCAGTCGATGCGATCGACGGCCCCCGCCAGCGTCCCTTCGATCACGTCGCACATTCCGTAGGAGCACTCGGCGGGCAGGTGGAGGGTCGCCGAAGCCCGGACGGTACCTTCCTGCACGACCTCGCTGTCGCTGACCGTCACCGTGCCACGCGCCCGAGCCACCTCGTCGCTCAGCGTCGCGGTCGGACACCGCTCGAAGATCGCGTCGAAGGAGGCCTCGACGCAACCCGACGAGTACTGCCAGCTACCGAGGATCGCGCCGCCGCACGGGTCGACCGGGTCGCACGACTCGGCGATGGCGATCGTCACCTCCGGCGCAGGCCCGCCGCCGCCGCCACTGCCGGCGTCGCTGCCGCCGCCGCCACCGCCACCACCATCACCGCCGCCACCGCCGCCGCCGGCGTCCGAGCCGGTCGTCGAGCCCGACGGACCGGGCCCCCCGTCGTCACCGCAGCCGGCGGCCGCGAGGGACAAGGCGATCATCACCACGAGCACATGCTGTTTCATGCGAACCTCCAAGCGGATGACGGGGCCTCGTTGCGAAGCACGTGCCACGGCGGATCACGGGGGATCGCGGCTCGGGTCGAGCACGCCGTGCACGACCGGCGGCTGTGTCGTGCACGCCGTGCACGACCGGGTGCGGCAAACGCCGAGGCTCGCGCCGGCACGGTCGTTGCGAGATACTGGGCCCATGCTTCGTCTCTTGTGCGCGGTGCTCGTCCTCGCCGGATGCCGGCCGAACCCGCTCGACTGGGAGATTCGGATCGAGCCGCCCGAGCTCCGTGACCGGGTCGTCCGCCTCGACGCCCGCATCGCGAGCGGCGCCTGCCCGGGCTCGGACGTCGCGTGGGACGAGACCGTGCACCCGCGCGGGAGCCCGGCAGACCTTCCGGAGCTCGACGAGGGGACCTGGTGCTTCACCGCGCGGGCCGGCGACGCCGCGTGCCACTGGATCGGCGAGGGGAGCACCACGGCCGAGCTCCCGTCGGAAGGTCCGATCGTGATCACGGTGACCGAGACGGCGCCGGCCTCGAACTGCCGGAGCACGTGCGACGAGGGGATCTGCGAGGGCGGCGGGAGCGACCTCTGCGAGGGAGCGGAGACGTGCAGCCGGACCTGCGCCGGCCACTGCGCCTACACCTGCGAGGACGCCGCGACCTGCACGTTCGACTGTCGCGGCCAGAGCTGCGACGTCGTCTGTGATGGCAGCTCGCTCTGCGACGTCGACTGCAGCGGCGGAGCGTGCTCCCTCACGTGCACCGATTCGGCCGACTGCGACTTCCGCTGCGACCGGGGCGCGTGCACCTTCGCGTGCGAAGACGCCAGCAACTGTGACACGAGCTGTGTCGACGGGGTCTGCGACGGCCCGTGACCCCGAACGGCCCGTTCACGTCTGCCGCCACCGGCACACGTACCGGACGCGGCGCGCGGCCCGATCGACGTCGAAGCTCACGAACGGATCGCGCTCGCCGAGGACGATCAAACCGCCCTCGAGAGTGGCGGCGATCCCGTGCAGATACGCTTCGCTGTCCATGATCTCGTCCGGTGCGTCGTGGTTCGTCACCACCGCGCGGGCCGCGTCCCCACGCTCGTAGGTGATCCGGCCGCAGTCTCGGTAGATGTGTCCCCAGATGTGCTCGACGCGCTTGAGCCCGGAGTGTCCGCTCAGCCCCATGCGGCGGAGCGCCTGGCGGATGGGCCCGAGGAGCGGTCCGTCGGCCGAGCGCGCGATCGAGTCGGCGGACCACTGGCGCATGCGATCGCGCCCGGTGAGGCGCTCCACCGCCTCGGTCAGCGCCACGTCGAGCTCGAGCGGAAGCCAGGCGGTGCGCGCCGAGGCTTCGAGCTCTCGCAACGTCTCGGGCACCTCGGCGCGAACCCGTTCGGCCACGCCGGCGCCGAGGTCCTTCAGCGACTCGACGTTGGACCTCATCTGGCTCGCGCGCATCCGCGGACGATCGGACATGGCTTTCATTCTCTCTGCCCCCTGCCGTCCCGGAGACTACCTCATCGGCGGCGAAGGGTGAGCGGGGTGTGGCCTCGCCGGCTTGGTCAGTCGTCCTTCGGCTCCTCGCCACCGGTATCGTCGCCCTCGGTCGCGCCTTCCGGCGCGGCGGGCACGGCAGCAGCCGCGGCGGCGACGGCCGGTACCGGCCCGGGGCGCGGCGGCGAGACGAGCCTCTTCCACACGCCGCCCTCGCTCCAGCACCGCCACGACCACTTCGCCCAGCGGATGACGCGCAGCGCGAGCCAGAGCGCCCAGGCGAGCATGACGACGCGCCAGATCCACAGGGGCAAGCTCAGGACCCAGACCGAGGGCATCGCGCCGCCCACGCGGTCGGTGTACCAGTCGAGGTGCCGGCTCCCTCCACCGCCCGGCGTGAAGACCTCCATCTCGGGATCGAGCAACAGGCCGGCGTGAACGGCCCCGTAGAGGCAGCCGAGCGCGACCAGCGTGTAGAACGCGAGGGCGAGCTGGCGCAGGTCGAACCAGCCCGCCGCGAGCCCGGTCGACCGCCTCCGGTGCTCGAAGGCGAAGAACCACCCGACGACGATCATGGCGGCCCACGCCGGGATCTGCGTGAGACCGAGGCCGAGGAGGGCGAGGTTTTGGGCGGGCACGCCGCTCCGGCGCGTGCGGGCGAGCAAGACGGCGACGAGCAGGACGATGATCAGATAGGGCCAGAACAGCACCGCCGCGCCCCACGACGGACCGCTCGCCCAGAGCAGCCAGCGGTCGTGCGGCAGCTCGACCTCGACCCGCGCGTTCACCGCGTCGGCGCCGAGCTCCACCTTCGACGGCGTGAACGACGCGCCGAGCCCGCGCGGCTCCTGCCAGGTGACGCGGACCGTCTGCGAGCCCGGCTGCAGCGTGACGCGCAGGCGCCGATCCTCGAGCTGCACGGGGCGCGCGGCGCCGTCCACCTCGAGCGACTGCACGCGCGCGCCCTCGGGCAGCGTGAGGACCTGGGCTCCGCCGCTGCTCGTGCGGATCGTGGCCTCGAGCGTCGCGTCGAGCATCCGGGTTCCCGGCCGCCAGGTGAGGCTCGCGCGGTCGACGGTCACCGACTGGCCCTCCGCCGCCTCGGGGCGCGAGAAGCGCATGGACAGCTCCTCGCCGGGCCACGGCTTCCACGTCGGCTCCCAGACGCCCTCGGCGTCGTGGCGCACCGGCGCGAGCCCCTCGGTCTCGCAGCGCCAGATGGGGCTGCACGCGAGCGTCCAGCTCTCGGACCACCGCACCTCCTCGGGCGCCGAGAGCGCGAGCTCCTCGCGCGGCTCGATCACCGACGTCCAGGTGCGGGTGGTGTCGTCGCGGCCGAGCGTCACCACGACCTCGCCGCCCTCGGTCAGCATGCCGGCCTCGGTGACCGACTCGCCCTCGAGGAGCGGGATGCGCACGACGACGGCGCTCCCGGTCGGCGTCACGCGCTCGACCGTCGTCTCGAGCGTCCAGCGCACGCCGACGTCGAGGCGCCGGCGGACCGTGAGCCACGACACGAGCGGGAGCTGGTCGGCGGCCTCGTCGGAGCCCGCGCGGATGGTGCGCCGGAGCTCTATCGATTCGGACGGCCGGCCGTCGGCCCGCACGCCCTCGACCTCCCAGCCCGCGGCGTCGACCTCGATCGAGCGCGGCGGCTCGCCGAACGCGAGCGTCAGCGCGTCGCGCGTGGGGATCGGTCCCTCCATGCGCACCCGGTGCACGCCGGGCTCGAGGCGTAGGAACAAGAAGCCGTCGCCGAACCGGACGAGGCCGGCGTCCGGGCGCCCGTCGACCTGGATCGTCTCGGGAACCCACGCGTCGGCGGGGCCGGGCACGCGGTAGGCGGCGCGCGCCGCCGCGTGTACCACCGCCTCGAGCGCGACACGGTCGCCCGTCACGCGGACGGCGAGCTCCGACGCGACGACGCAGGACGGAACGCACTCGGGCGGGCGCGAGAGCCGCTCGCGGAGCTGCTCGAGGCGGGCGTCGTCCGGGAGCGCCTGCGCCTCGGCGGACGTGGGGGCGGCGAGCGCCGAGAGCAGCGCGAGCGCGGCGGCGGCGCCGGCGGCCACGGGCGCGCCGGCGTCACCGCGCCCGCGAAAGCGGTGTCGCACGACGACGACGATCAAGACGCCGAGGAGCAGCACGCGCAGGACCGCCATCAGGCGGCTCATCGCCGGCGAGAGCAGCCACAGCCGGATCCGGTGCTCCTTGGCGACGGGGCCCGACCACTCGAGCGACCACGACCGGAAGCTCCACTCGGGGACGCCGGGGCCGGTCTGGATCACCTCGTTCGGATCGATCCAGCCGCCGCGGCGGTCGAAGGCGCTGCCCGCTCCGGTCTGGCTGCGGGACGCGAGGTCGATCTCGCCCCCGAACAATCCCTCGTCGTCCGCGACGACCTCCCGGCGCCGCTCGCCCGCGGTCTCCTCCGCCTCGGCCAGCCCCTGGGCCGCCGGCGCCGGCGCCTCGGGCCTGTACATCGGCTCCTCGGCCGGCGCCATCTCGGCTCCGTCCGCCATCGCGCCGAGCGTCAGCAGGCCCGCGGCCACGCCGGGCCTCGCGTACCTCGCCTCGGTCTGCGGGAAGAGCGCGAGCTTCGCCTGCTGCGCCGCGAACGGCACCGCGACGAGCACGAGGACGGCGACCGTCACCCAGAACGCGCCGCGAAGGACGCGAGGCGCGAACCGGCCCTTCGTCCAGACCGTGCGAAGCCCCGCCACCGCCGCGAGCGCGACCCACGTCGCGAGCGGCGCGCCGCTCTCGTGATAGCAGAGGACGAGCATCGGCAGGGCGAGCGCGCCCCACTTCCACCCGAACAGGCGCCCCACCGCGAGCGACAGGAGGACCACGAAGAACAGGCCCCAGAGGTCCCACTGCTCGACCCACGTCCCGGGCGCCTCGTCGACGCCGCTCGCCGCGAGCAGCCCGTAGCCGGGCGGCAGGTGGACGGTCGCGGACAGGCGCTGCACGTCCTCCGACCAGGCCACCGCCGGCAGCTCGGCCGACGCCCCCGGCAGGCGCCACTCGGCGCGCACGTCGAGGTCTCGCGTGCGCAGCTCCACGCCGTCCTTGCCGTCGAGCGTGGTCACGAGCTGATCGCGCCCTGCCACGACGACGTGCCCGAGCTCGCCCTCGGCGAGGTCGAGCCGGTAGCCGTGGCTCATCCGTCCCGCGAGCCCGTCGCGCACCGTGTATCCCTCGCCGTCGAGGTCGAGCCACAGCTCGCGCGCGAGCGTGAGCGAGTTGGGCGGCGGCATGGGCTCGCCTCGCCGCGTCGTCGCGAAGGCGAGCGCGCGGCCGGCGCCGAGCGCGTACGCGGGGTACGACCGCCAGTCGCCGGGGAGGTTCGTGCGCGCGGGGTCCACCGACGGCGCGCCCGCGATCTCGACCTGCCGGAGCGACTCGTCGGCCGCCCACACCCAGATCTCCGCGGTCGGCCAGGGCTCGGGCTGCTCCACGGGCGCGAGGGACTCCGGCGGCGCCGCCGCGACCGCGCCCACCTCGATCGTGAACGAGCCCGCGTGCACCTGCGCCGTCAGGCTTCCGTCGGGCCGCAGGCGCACGGCGAGGTCCGAGTCCACCGAGGAGGGGACGGTGTCCGGCAGGAGCACGTTGCCGAGCGCGATCTCGCGCGGTTCGCCGGACGCGCGGACCGCGAGGTGCGTCGTCACGCGGAAGGGCACGCCGTCGTCGATGCGCCGGAACACCTCCATCTCGAAGTGCCCCTCGGTCGCCTCGCCCTGCGCCGCGCGCGCGACCCAGACGGCCCCGGTCTCCTCCCGGCGCGGCGAGCGCACCGGCTCGCCTTCGAGCACGAGCGCCACGCGGGCGACCGAGGGCGGCACCGGCAAGAGATCCGGCAGCGTCCGCCAGCGGAACGTCCCCTCGACGCGGTGGGCGCCCGGGCCGACGCGCACGGCCGGTCCCTCCTCGCCGTCGAGCACGGGGGACGGCCGGCCGTCGATCCGCACCTCGCGCGGGAAGTGCTCGTCGCTCCCGGGCAGCCGCACACGGACCTCGCGGTCGGCGACGACCTCGAGCGCGAACCGTCCCCCGGCCGCGCCGACGTCGAGCCGGAGCGCACCCGGCCACGTGCACAGCGGCTCTTCGCCGAGGAGCGTGCACCCGTAGGTCGCCTCCCCGTCGAGCACCCAGGGTACCCACGGGCGAAGGGGCTCGGGCACCTCGTCCGGCGCGAGCGGCTGCGCCGACGCTCCTCCCCCCGCCGAGAGGACGGCCGTCACCGCCAGCACGGCCGCCGCCGCCGGGCACCGCCACAACGAACGCATGCTCCTCTGGGTACGTGTCGCCATCGGGTCGTCTCCCCTCTCGGCCCCGCCGAGAGTCGCCCAGGGTAGACCGGAACGCCCCCCGAAGGCTTGGGCGTTCACCTGGGGCGTGGCGGCCGCGGCTGCCGCCCGAGCGCGCGGCACGTCGGGCCCGTCCTTGGTCACGCCCGGCGCTCCCTGGAGCAGAGCGAGCGTTCATGCCGACCACGAGGCCTCGAAGAAGCCCTCTCAGCCGGCGTCAGGAAGGGCTGGTCGTCGCCGGCCGTGCGAGAGGCCTCGCCCGAGTCGCTCCACGGGCGAGCGCCTCAGCTGCTCGATCTGGCGGTAGATGTCCGTCTGTTCCGATGACGGATCACAGGGACGTGGCGGAGGGACGGTCCACCTCGATAGCGGCGCGGTGATCGACCTCGCGCAGCTCCATGTCGATCGTCCGGACGGATGACCGACGACGGAGCTCACGGACACATCGACGAGTCGGGTTCGCAGTACGAAGTCACCGTTCCGAGCGGACACTGCTCGTCGCAGGTGCCGGCGGGGACGGGAAGAGCGGGCTCGCAACCGACGGGCACGTCCGCGCAGAAAGCATGTGGTTCTCCGCTGTCGTCGCTGCAGACGCAGGTGACTCGGTCCGGGCCGCTGCTTCCGG
This sequence comes from Candidatus Neutrinellum sp., assembly GCA_039794305.1. GTDB lineage: Bacteria > Myxococcota_A > Polyangia > Polyangiales > JBDIVX01 > JBDIVX01. Next base: position 1,192 of record JBDIVX010000120.1, on the reverse strand, counting down.
CCGCGCCGCTGTCTTCGTCGCTCGCGTCGTGCGAGGCGGCGTCATGCGGAGCGGCGTCGACCGTGCTCGCGTCGCTGCTCGCGGCTGCATCCAGGGCGGCGTCCAAGACGGGGTCGACGGCGGAATCCGTGCCTCCTGCGTCGAGCACCGCGGCGTCCGTGGAGCCCGCGTCCCCGTCCGGGACAGCCTCGCTCACGAACGCGGCTTCCACGAAGAAGGTGCCGCCGTTGCAGTGTTGGTTGTCCAAGGTCGCCGTGACCGGAGCGAACGTCCGTCCCGTGCTGGACGCGGTGGCCTCGAGCCGCACCTCGCCGCACCCGAATGGGTCGAGCTCCCGTTCGTACTCGGCGCATGTCAGCTCGACCGTGTCGGTCCGATCTCCCTGGATCAGGCGCACCGAGGCCGTGAATCCGCCCGAGCAGACCTCGGCGAGCAGTGGGCTGGCCCTCCCCGGACGTACTGCGACGCCGTCGACGCTGACGGTCACCACGGTCTTCGGCGGCCCCGCCGGATCGCAGGCCGCGGCCAACAACGACCATGCGACGAACATCCAAGGCCTCGCACGCGGGCGGAGGAAGCTCGACACGAAACGAATCGTACCACCGCGCTCGTGCCGACGCTCCTCCCCCGCCGACAGGACGGCCGTCGCCGCCAGCACGGCCGCCGCCGGGCACCGCCACAACGAACGCATGCTCCTCTCGGTACGTGTCGCCATCGGGTCGTCTCCCCTCTCGGGCCCGCCGAGAGTGGCCCATGGTAGACCGGAACGGCCCCCGAAGGCTTGGGCGTTCACCTGGGGCGTGGCGGCCGCGGCTGCCGCCCGAGCGCGCGCCACGTCGGGCCCGCCGTCAATCCTCCGCGAGCTTGCGGAGGACCGCGAGCGCCACCTCGATCTGGTGGACGCCGGGCTCGTCCTTCGTGCGTGACGCCGCTCGCTTGCCGCCTCCGCATCTGACCCCGCCTCCGCATCTGACCCAGGTTGGGGCGTTCACGTTTTCCAGGTTGCTCGCGCGGGCCGGCGGCGGCGGCGCGCGAGGGCGGTCGGGGAGGCGCTGATCCCGTGCGGGCGCCGTCGGGAGCGGCCGTTTGGGCGCCGCCGCGCACACCGTCACTGCAACCGTGCCCCTCATCTCCCACCGCGGACGCACCGATGCGTGCTCGTCGCGATGACGAGCACGCTGAAGCTCGGGAC
>JBDIVX010000119.1:0-23012 GCA_039794305.1 Candidatus Neutrinellum sp. | reverse complement strand
AGGAGCACGAACAGCAGCGCCGGCCCGAACCCCGCGAGGAGCGCCCAGATCAGCCGGTCGGGCACGTCGAGCCCCATGGCCGCGACGAACGGCACCATCACCACGGCCGGCAGCGGCGGGAACGAGACGTACCAGCGGTACCGCTCGGCCTGGCTCTCCGGGAAGCTGTAGCGGTTCGGCGGGCACTGGCCGTGCTCGACGGTGTCGTAGCAGGCCCAGTCGTTCGTCCCCGGCGGCCGGTTCCCGACGACACCGAGCTGGCCGTGCAGGAAGCTGTCGGCGAGGTGGACGTAGTGGTTGTCCGGCGATGGCTCGAGCGCGCGGTCTCCCAGCGTGAAGCCGTAGACGGCCGCGGAGACCAGGAACACCAGGGCGGGCAGGCGCGCGCGTTCGAGCACGGCGGGACTATACCGGTTCAGGACAGGACACCGGCAACGCTCTCGACGAGGTCGAGGTACGCCGCGCGGACCTTGCGGCAGTACTCGAGGTAGGGGCCGAGCTGATCGAGCGTGAGCGCCTGCGGTCCGTCGCAGAGCGCGACCTCCGGGCGCGGGTGGAAGTCGACGAGCACCATGCTCGCGCCTGCGATGAGCCCCTGCCCCGTGACGTGGAAGATGTCGGGCAGGCCGTCCGGCGCGCGGTAGGCCCGGCCCACGCTGTGCGACGGGTCGATGCACACCGGCAGCCGCGTCTGCCGCCGCACCACCGGGACGTGCGCGAAGTCGACGAGGTTGCGGTGCGGGTCGGCCAGGTGCGTCTTCACACCGCGAAGGCAGAACACGATCTGCGGGTTGCCCTCCGACGCCACGTACTCACAGGCGTTGAGCGACTCCTCGAGCGTGATGCCCATCCCCCGCTTGAACAGCACCGGGAGCTCGCGCTGCTGGCCGACGCGCTTGAGCAGCTCGAAGTTCTGCGTGTTGCGCGTCCCGATCTGCAGCATCACGCTCGTGGGCCGGCCCGCCCGCTCGAGCGCGTCGCCGATCTCCTCGACGTGGCGCGCGTCGGTCACCTCCATGGCGACGAGCCGGATGCCGTGCTCGCCGGCCAGCTCGAACACCCAGGGCAGGCACTCGGCGCCGAGCCCCTGGAAATCGTACGGGCTCGTCCGCGGCTTGTAGGCGCCCATGCGGGTGGTGACGACGCCCTCCTTCGCCAGGGCAGCCATCATCCGGGCCACGTGCTCGCGCGTGTCGACGGCGCACAGGCCCGCGACGACGTGCAGCTCGTCGGGCGTGACGCGGACGCCGTTGTGCTCGAAGCCCTCGAGGCCCTCGTGCTCGCCGTGGCGGCCGATGACGCGGTACTTCGTCGAGACGCGGACGACCCGCCGGACGCCCGCCAGCGACTCGAAGGGCTCGGTCGGGATCTCTCGGGTCTGCCCGACCAGGTGGATCTCGACGACCGTGTGCCCGGAGCCCTGGAACGTGTGCCGCCGGGGCTGGATGCCCGGGTACCGGGCGGCGAGCCGCTCGATCTGCGCGACGACGCTCGCGGGCGCGCCCGGCTCGAGGGTGATGACCATGGGGCGCGGAGCATAGCGCGGTTCGCAACGGCCGCGGCTCGGGCGTATAAGGGGCCATGCTCCAGGTGATCCGGTGCTCGGTGGTGGTGGCGCTCGCCCTCGGCGGGTGCGGAAAAGACGGCGGCTCGACGGAGGCGGACGCCGGGCCTCCGGAGGTGATCGAGGATCTGCCCGTCGAACGGGAGGTCTCGATCCCGGGGATCGAGGGCGCGGTCGAGGTCGTCCAGGACGACCGTGGCATGTGGCACGTCTACGGCGAGCGCCTCGACGACGTCCTGCGCGCCGAGGGGTACCTGATGGCCCGCGATCGGATCGCGCAGATGGAGATGATCCGGCGGAGCGTCACCGGCCGGCTCGCCGAGCTCGCCGGGAGCGCGTCGCCCTCTCTCGTCCAGTCCGACATCGACGCGCGCTTCGCGGGCCACGTCCGGAACGCTCGGCGCATCTGGGACGACCTGACCGCCGAGGAGCAGGGGTACCTCGAGGCCTTCGCGGCCGGCGTGAACGCCCACATCGCCGAGCTTCGGAACGGGGAAGTGGCGCTCCCGCGTGGGGCCGAGATCCTCCCGCCCGACTTCATCGACGACTGGACGCCGCTCGATACCCTCGCCATCGCGCGCTACCAGTCGGCCGCGCTCTCGTTCAATCCGGGCGACGACATCGCCGTGACCGAGGCGCTCGCCGCGTGGGCCGAGGCGTTCCCCGCAGACAGCACCGACCCCCGTCGCGCCCGGCTCGCCGGCGCCTTCCACGACCTGTTCCCCTTCGCGCCGTCGCGGATGGTGTTCACCCGGGACGGCTTCCCCAACCTCGACACGGACACCGGCACGCGCGCGCTCCGGCCGCCGCCGCGCCCGCGCCCGGCCGCGACCCGCTACCAGCCCCCGCCGCGCGACGTGCTGCGGGCAGCCGGGCGGTACGCCGACCGCGTCGAGCAGGGCTTCCAGCGCCTGTTCGGCGACGAGACCCGCGGCTCGAACAGCTGGGTCGTGCACGGGAGCGTGACCGAGTCCGGCCACCCGATCCTCGCCAACGACCCGCACCTGCAGCTCTCGAGCCCGCCGCTCTTCTGGATGGTCCACCTGAACACGGCACGCGCGGGCGGCGACGTCGACGTGCAGGGGCTCGCGCTCGCCGGCACGCCGGTGGTGCTGCTCGGCTACAACCAATACGTGGCCTGGGGCCTCACCACGCACGGCTTCGACGTCACCGACGCCTACTTCGAGACGATCACGCCGGGGACCGGCGGCGAGCCCGACACGGTCGAGCTCGACGGCGCTCAGGTGCCGATCGAGACGATCACCGAGACGATCAGGCTCGACACGGGCGGCAGCATGGAGGTGACCTTCGAGGTCGTGCCGCACCACGGGCTCATCATCCCGGAGACCCGCACCGACACGGGTGGGATCACGATCCGCTGGACGGGGAACGAGGTGAGCCACGAGCCGCGCGCGTTCCTCGAGTTGGCGAGGGCGCGCACCGTCGACGACGTCGAGGCGGCCTACGACAACTTCGGCGTGGGCGGGCAGAACCTCGTCGCCGTGACGCGCGATGGGCACGTCTTCTGGAGCACGAACGTGCTCCTGCCGGTCCGCGACGCGCGCGCCCTGACCTACGACCCCGAGACGCGGATGGGCGTCGCGCCCTGCTTCGTGCTCGACGGGAGAGGTGAGCACGAGTGGACGGGCTGGCTCGACGATCGCTACCTGCCGCACGACCTCGACCCGAGCCGCGGCTTCATCGCCACGGCGAACAACGACGGCGTGGGCGTCACGGCGGACGGCAACCCGTTCGACGCCCCGCACTACATCGGCTGGGCCTTCAACGACGGCCACCGCATGGCGCGCATCACCGAGCGGCTCGAGGAGCTGGCGGAGGGCGGCGCGATCACGCCCGAGGACATGAGCGCCCTGCAGGCGGACGCCCAGTCGCCCTACGGCCGGCTCGCCACCGCTGCCATCGTCGCCGAGCTCGACCGCGCGGTCGAGGAGGCGGCGACGCCGGGCACGCACGCGGACCTCGCGGACGCGGTCGCCGCCGCCGGCTCCGCGGCGATGGCGAAGATCGAAGCGATGCGCGACCGCCTCGCCGCCTGGGAGTCGTTCGACACGCCCGCCGCGGTGGAGGGCACGCCGAGCGACGCGCAGATCGCCGACAGCGTGGCGACCACCATCTTCAACGCCTCCTTCGGGCGGCTCGTGCGCCTGTTCGTCGACGACGAGGCCGAGGTGCTCGGGCACGGCGCCCGCGGCAGGAGCCGCACCATCCTCCGGGCGCTGAACGACCCCGAGTCGATGCTCAGCTACGACGACGCGATCGCGGACACCGTGCTCTGGGACGACCTGCGCACCGACGAGGTCGAGACGCGCGGGACGCAGGTGCTCGCGGCGTTCCTCGGCGCGCTCGGCTTCCTCGAGAGCGAGCTCGGGGCCGACATGGACGAGTGGCGCTGGGGCGAGCTGCACACGCTCACGCTCGCGAGCCTCGTCCCGTCGCTCGGGGAGGACGTGCTCAGCATCCCGCCCGCGAGCAGCGACGCGTTCGCGAACGGCTTCCCGCGCCACGGCGACAACGAGACGGTCGACCCGGCCGGCTTCGGCGTCACGGAGACGAGCGACTTCACGTACGGCAGCGGGCCGCAGCAGCGGCTGGTCGTGCAGATGACCCCCGACGGGCCGCTCGTCTGGAACGCCACCCCCGGTGGGCAGGCGCTCGACCCCGACAGCCCGCACCACGCCGACGAGATGGAGAAGTGGCGGCACAACGAGGCGCCGCCGATGTACCTGAACGAGCCGGACGTGGTCGCGCACGCCGAGCGCCGGCTGAGATTCGTCATGCCCTGAGCGCTCGCGGGGCCGGGCACCGCGACGGGTCGCTTGACGGAAGCATGCGCGAGACCTAGATGGGACGCGCATGGGCGCACCCGAGAAGGAGCAGGTCCACGAGGCGTTGAAGGCCGTCGTGGACCCGACGTTCGACAAGCCGATGCTCGAGATCGGCGCGCTCTCGGATCTGTCGGTGGAGGGGACCACCGCCCGGATGAGAGTGCGGCTCAGCTCGCCCTCCGAGGAGGTCCGCGACGAGGCGCGGCGGCGCATCGAAGAGGCGGCGCGGCCGGCGGGCGTCGAGACCGTCGAGATCGAGTGGGACGTGCAGGTGCCGACGCGCGAGGTGTTGGGCGACGACCCGGTCCCGGGCGTGCGCAACGTGATCCTCGTCATGAGCGGCAAGGGCGGGGTGGGCAAGAGCACCTGCGCGGTCAACCTCACCATGGCCCTCAAGCGCATGGGCACGCGCGTGGGGCTCCTCGACGCGGACATCTACGGGCCGTCGATCCCGACGATGATGGGGATCCAGGGCCAGCCGCGCTCCGAGGACGGCAAGCGGATCAAGCCCCTCGAGCGCTTCGGCGTGAAGCTCATGAGCATCGGCTTCCTGCTCGAGGACTCGAAGCAGGCGGTGGTCTGGCGCGGCCCCATGCTGCACGGGGCGCTCCAGCAGTTCCTCGCGGACGTGGACTGGGGCGAGCTCGACTACCTCGTCCTCGACCTGCCGCCCGGCACCGGCGACGTCGCGCTCACGATGGCGCAGCGCCTCAAGGTGACCGGCGCCGTCCTGATTACCACGCCGCAGGAGGTCGCGCTCCAGGACGTCTACAAGGCGGTCGACATGTGCCGGAAGCTCAACCTCCCGATCCTCGGTGTGGTCGAGAACATGAGCTTCTTCGTCGACCCCGCCGGCTTGAGACACGAGCTGTTCGGCGCGGGCGGCGGACAGAAGGTGGCCGACTTCGCGGAGGCCCCGCTGCTCGGCCAGATCCCGCTCGAGCCGTCGGTGCGCGAGTGGGGCGACGCCGGCACGCCGATCGTGCAGTCGGCCCCCGGCAGCACCTCGGCCAAGGCGTTCATGGACGTCGCCGACGCGCTCGCGACGCGCGTCGCGCGCGAGCACTTCGACCGCACCGGCGCGACCTCGGTCCCGGGCGCCAAGGGGCCGAAGCGCCTGCGCATCCTGCGCTGATGAGCCCCACCGGAGGATGACGGGTCCCTGCCGAGCACGGTTCGACGAGGTGCTCGAGGTCCTCGACGAGGCGCGAGACGTCGTGGGCGAGCGCGTGCTCGAGCCGGAGCCGCCGCCATGGGTGCGAGCGCGCGGCTGGGAGGGCTTCCTCCTGTCGCTCTCCGACGACGAGGTGCACCGGTGCGAGGGGGTCGGCCTCGCCCACACCGTCGACGATCTCGCCGGTGCGCCGGAGCCGCTCCGCTCGCTCGCGCGCCGCGTCCGCGAGGTCATCACCCTTCCGTCCGCCGACAGGGCCCGGCCGGGCGCGGCGCCGATCCGCCGGGTCAGGGAGCGCAAGCGCGGGCAGGTCGCGGCGCTCGCGGCGCTGCTCGGTCCGTACGCGCGCGCCGCCGGCCGTGTGGTGGACGTGGGCGCCGGGCACGGGCACCTCACCCGCGCCCTCGCCGAGTCGCTCGGCGTGAGCGCGCTCGGCGTGGAGCGCGATCCGGATCGGGTCCGTACCGCGCAGGAGCTCGCGGCCGACCTGCCGCACGTGCGCTTCGAGCAGAGCGAGCTTCGGCCCGAGGCGATCGGCGGCGACGCGCTCCTCGTGGGGCTCCACGCCTGCGGCTCGCTCGGCGACGATCTGGTCCTCGCGCTGTTGGACCGCCCTTCTCCCGGGCTGCTCGTCTCCTGCTGTCTGCAGAAGATCCGCGGCGACGCGCGCGAGCCGATCTCGCGGAGGGGGCGTGACGCGCACATGGTCTTGGCCCGCGAGGTCCTCGGGCTCACGAACCTCGCGAGCCGCTACGACGGCGTCGAGACCGACATGGACACCATCATGCGGATGCGCGAGACGCGTCACGCGCTCAAGCTCCTGCTGCGCGGGCGCGGCCTCGACCTCCCGCCCGGCCGGGAGGCCTACGGCCTGAACCGCCGGCGCATCCGCCACGGCCTCGCGGCGCTCGCGCCCGAGGTGCTCGCCGCCCGCGGTCTTCCGCCCGCGACCGAGGACGAGCTCGCCCGCGTCGCCGCCCGCGCCCGCGCCGAGCACGCGCGCATCCGACGCCTGTCCCTCCCGCGAAGCATGCTCGGGCGCGCGCTCGAGGTCGCGGTCGTCCTCGACCGCGCGTGTGCGCTCGAGGAGCGGGGCCGGCGCGTACGCATCTTCGAGGCCTTCGACGCCTCGTGGAGCCCGCGGAACGTGGCGCTCCTCGTCGACGCCGCGCCCTGACGGGGCCGTGGCGAGCCGCCGCATCCGGTCCGTGGACCGTGTGGGGTTGCCGGCGGCGGCCCCGGCCGCTAACGCTCCTTCGAGGTGAAGCTCGTCACCTGGAACGTGAACGGTATCCGCGCCCGCTTCGACGAGGTGGTCGTCCTGGCCAACCGCGAGCGGCCGGACGTGCTGTGCCTGCAGGAGATCAAGGCGGCGCCCGACCAGGTGCCGGACGGCCTGTTCGGCCTGGTCGACTACCGCAGCTACTGGCACGGCGCCCCCGGCGGCTACTCGGGCGTGAGCCTGCACGTGCGCAGGGACGCCTTCGGGGACGAGCCGGAATTCAGCCACCCCGCCTTCGACCTCGAGTGCCGCATCGTCGAGGCCGCGCTCGGGGACCTCGTCGTCTCGTCGGTGTACGTCCCGAACGGCAAGCGCGACTTCGAGGCCAAGCTCCGCTTTCTCGGCGCCATGGTCCCGCACGTCGAGTCGCTCCTCGCGGGTGGGCGGCGCGTCCTTCTGTGCGGGGACCTCAACGTGACGCGCGGCGACATGGACGTGACGCCGAAGGACCGCAAGCCGGGCACCATCGGCCAGCACCCCGAGGAGCGCAGCCGGTTCGAGGCCCTGCTCGGGGCGGGGCTCGTCGACGTGATGCGCGCCCGGGCGCCCGAGGACGACGCGCTGTTCACGTGGTGGGCGCCATGGCGCCAGATGAAGGAGCAGAACCGCGGCTGGCGCATCGACTACGTCCTCGCGAGCGGAGATCTCGCCGAGCGCGTCACCCGCTGCGAAGTCCTGCGCCCCTTCGGCTCGAGCGACCACGGCCCGGTCCTCGTCGAGCTCGATCTCTAGCCCCCGACTTGCATTGGGTAGCCACTTGCATTGGGGACAGGTCCCAATGCAACTAGGCGACCAGGGTCTCGTCCTTGGCGCCGAAGCGGACGTCGCGGCGCCACTTGGTGGGTGTGGGGAGGAGGAAGGGCGCGCGGGTGGGCATACCGTCGAACGCGACGCCCATGACCTGGTTCTGCACCCAGACCACGTGACCGGGGAAGACGTACTCGAAGCCGCCGAGGGGGTCGGCGATCCGCACGATGGTGCGGTTGCCCATGGTCGACGGCTGGGAGGTGACGAGCGCCATGCCGTTGCCGTTCACGTCCCGGATCTCGCCCGCGCCGAACCCGCCGGGACGCGTGAACTGCGCCGGGATCGGGTGCAAGAGGCGCGTCATCTCGCGGCTCTTCAGCCCGAGGTAGTCGCCCCGGAGCAGCCGCTCGAGTCCCAGGAGGCGCGCCCTCTCACCCTCGTCCAGCGGGATCTCGTAGCTCTGCTGCTTCTGCAGCAGGTGCTGGTACTCGTAGACGGTGTCGAGAAGGTTCATGGCGCCCTCCTTCGGGACCACTTCGGCTGCAACCCATATGCCACGCGACACTGCCCGGGATCGTTCGCGTTATTCCTCGCGGCAGTACGCAACGGACAGGCATCCCCGACACGGATGTCGCAGTATGCATCGCGGTGCATATGAGCTAAGACGTGCGAGGTCGCACCGGGATTTGAAGTGGACCTGTTCGAGCACCGCGCCTCCAAGGATCCCGAGGGCGTGCCTCTCGCCGATCGCATGCGCCCCCGCGCCCTTTCCGATGTGGTGGGCCAGGCGCACCTGCTCGGCGAAGGCAAGCTCCTCGCGCGGGCGATCCGGGACGACCGCGTCCCGTCGCTCGTGCTCTGGGGCCCTCCCGGAACCGGGAAGACGTCCCTCGCGCAGGTGATCGCCCATGAGACGAAGGCGCGCTTCGTCCCATTCAGCGCGGTCCTGGGCGGCGTGCCCGAGCTGCGGAAGATCGTGGGGGAGGCGGCCGAACAAAAGCGCGTCTACGGCCGGCGTACGATCCTGTTCGTCGACGAGATCCACCGGTTCAACAAGGCGCAGCAAGACGCCCTGCTCCCCCACGTCGAGAAGGGCACCGTGGTCCTCGTGGGCGCCACGACCGAGAACCCGTCGTTCGCCGTGAACGCCGCGCTCCTCTCCCGCGCGCGGGTCTTCCGGCTCGAGGCGCTCGACGTGGACGACCTCGCGCTGCTGCTTCGGCGGGCGATCGCGGACACGGAGCATGGCCTCGGGGAGCTCGCGCTCGACGTGGACGAGCCCGCGCTCGAGGCGATCGCCCGGGGCGCGCGGGGAGACGCGCGGCGCGCGCTCGACGTGCTCGAGCTCGCGGCACGGCACGCCTCGTCGCCCGATGGCACCGGACGGCTCGACGTCGAGGCCGTCGAGCAGGCCCTGTCGTCGAAGACGCTGCTCTACGACAAGAGCGGTGAGGAGCACTACAACGTCGTCAGCGCGTTCATCAAGTCGATGCGAGGCAGCGACCCGGACGCGGCGGTCTACTGGATGATGCGCATGCTCGAGGCGGGCGACGATCCGCTCTTCGTGCTCCGCCGCATGATCGTCTTCGCGAGCGAGGACATCGGGAACGCCGATCCGCGCGCGCTCGAGCTCGCCGTCGCCGCCGACCAGGCCTTCCGCCGCCTGGGCATGCCGGAGGGCATGTTCGCCATGGCGCAGTGCTGCACCTATCTCGCGTCGGCGCCCAAGTCGAACGCGAGCTACCGCGCCTGGACCGCCGCCCAGAAGGACGTGAAGGAGCACGGCGCGCTGGCCGTTCCGATGAAGCTCCGCAACGCGCCGACGCGCGCCATGAAGGAGTGGGGCTACGGCGAGGGCTACCGCTACCCGCACGACGAAGGCGGCCACGCCGAGGGCGAGACGTACCTGCCCGACGAGCTCGCGGACCGGCGGTACTACGAGCCGACCGAGCACGGCTTCGAGGCGCGCATCAGGGAGCGCCTCGACCGCCTCCGAAAGCGCTGATCCGCCGAGGCACCATTTCACCATCCTGGGGCTCATCACCTCGGGTCGCGCAGACCCGCGGCGCTGCGACGGTGGGGGATCGTTGCGGATGTCGCGGGTGCACCGCTTGCATGACGTCCGAGGGAGGTTTCCCATGCCCGAGATCCCCGTGCGTTCCCCGTCGACGAGCGAGGAGCCCCGGCTCGCGACGCGGCTGGTGGCGGAGGCCGTCGGGACCTTCGTCCTGGTGTTCGGCGGTGTCGGGAGCGCCGTCCTCGCCGGCGAGCACATCGGCTTCGCGGGCGTCAGCCTGGCGTTCGGGCTGTCGCTGCTCGCGATGGTGTACGTGGTCGGCCCCGTCTCGGGCTGCCACATCAACCCCGCAGTCACGCTGGGGCTGCTCCTGCGCGGGAAGATCGGAGCGAGCGCAGCCGGTGGCTACGTCGTCGCACAGATCGTGGGCGCCATCCTGGCAGCGGGCGCGGTGCTCCTCATCGCTCGCGGGAGCGCGGAGGGATACGATGTCGCCGCCGCGGGCCTCGGGGCGAACGGGTATGGCGCCCACTCTCCCGACGGGTATGGCGTCCTGTCAGCCTTCTTCGCCGAGATCGTTCTCACCGGCTTCCTCGTTCTGACCGTCCTTCGGGCGACCGCCGCGGAGGCTCCGGTCGGCTTCGCCGGGATCGCCATCGGGCTCGTGCTGACCCTGGTCCACCTCGTCGGCATCCCGATCACGAACACTTCGGTGAACCCGGCTCGCAGCATCGGCCCGGCTCTGTTCGTCGGGGGCTGGGCACTCGAGCAACTCTGGCTGTTCGTCGTCGCGCCGCTCCTCGGCGCGATCGCGGCCGCGGCCGTCGATCTCGCCCTCCGTGCGCGGCCCCCCATACCGGCGCGGGTGGCGGAGCGCGCCCTCCCCGAGGAGCGGCACGCCAGGGAGGCGGAGGCGGCTGCGCGCTGAGCATCCCTTCACCACGAGACGCGAAAGAGGCAGTTTCATGAGCATCCTGGGTTTCGTCCTGTTCCTCCTGTTCGGCCTGGTCATCGGCCTGCTGGCGCGCGCCATCCTGCCGGGACGGCAGAACATGAGCCTCGTCATGACCGCCCTGCTCGGCATCGCAGGTGCCCTGATCGGGGGGCTGGTCGTCAACCTGCTCACCCGCGCGCCGATGGACCGGTTCGAGCCTGCCGGGTTCATCGGCAGCCTGATCGGCGCAGTGCTCCTGCTCTGGGCCTACACCGCCGTCACGAAGCGACGCGGTCGTCGAACGGCAGCCTAGTACTCTGACCACGAGCTCCTGAGCAGCGCTCTAGCCCCACAGCACGGGGTCGGGCGGATACACGAGCGAGCCCTCGAATCGGAGCGCGGGCTCCCGATCGCGCGCGAGCAGCAGCGGCCCGTCCAGGTCGACGAAGGAGGCGAACGGCGTGAGCAGGGTCGCCGGCGCCAGCCCGAGCGACGTCCCGACCATGCAACCCACCATCACGCCGAGCCCCGCTTGCGGCGCCGCACGGGCGAGCGCGAGCGCCTCGGTGAGGCCACCGGCCTTGTCGAGCTTCACGTTCACGGCGTCGTAGCGCCCGCGCAGGGCGGGCAGGTCGGTCTGGGTGTGGCAGGACTCGTCGGCGCAGACCAGGACCGGCCGGTCCACCCCCGAGAGCCCCTCGTCCAGGCCGGCGGGCAGCGGCTGCTCGATCAAGGCGACGCCGAGCTCGGCGAGGCGCGGCGCCAGCTCCACGTACAGCGCGAGGGTCCAGCTCTCGTTCGCGTCGACGATCAGCGCGGGGCCGGGCGCTGCCTCGCGCACCGCCTGCACGCGCGCGAGCACGCCCTCCGCGCCCACCTTGAGCTTGAGCACGGGCCGGTCGGCCTCGTCCGCCGCGCGCGCAGCCATCGCCTCGGGCGCATCGAGCGAGAGGGTGAACGCGGTCGGGACGGGCGCCGGCTCGGGCGAGCCCGCGATCTCCCATGCCCGCCGCCCCGCCGACCTGGCCTCGAGGTCGAAGAGCGCGCAGTCGACCGCGTTCCGCGCGGCGCCCGCCGCGAGCAGCCCCTGGAGGCTCGTCCGGTCCACGTCGGGCGGCAGCCCACCGACGGCCGCGAGCACCGAGTCCACCGTCTCCCCGTACCGGCCGTAGGGTACCGACTCGCCGCGGCCGACGACTCCGCCGCGCTCGATCTCGACGACGACCACCTCGGCTTCGGTCTTGTCGCCGCGCGCGATCCGGAACGTCCCGGCGATGGGCCAGGCCTCGCGCCGTGCGCGGATCATCCGTGCTCGGACAGGTACGTGCTCAGGCCCGCGCTCACGCTGGTCAGGTTGGTGGTGATCTGCTTGACCAGGAACTGCTCCACCGTGCGGCCGAGCGAGCCCGCGAGGAACGACGGCACGCCCCTGACCTTCTTCAGGTCGATGCTGAGGTCGCCCCGGATCTCGAGCCGAGTGCGGCCGTCGCCGATCTCGATGAAGCGGTTCACGCCGGAGCAGCGCACGGCCTCCTCGAACGCGTGCGTGCGGATCTTCCACTCGCAGACGCGCTCCGGCTCCTTCCACGTGGCGAAGTCGTGCCAGCAGAGCATGTCCTCTCGGATCACGTGACGGACGGCGTTCGGGATGTCGCCGCCGCCTTCCCACACGTTGACGAGGCGCACCTCGCCGTCGTCCTCCTCGCGGCTCTCGACGCGAATCGACCGCACGTTCGGGAGGTAGGGCACACAGTCAGCGAGCTCGTCACGGTACGTGCGGTACGTGACGTCGAGCGGGAACTGGATGACGGAGTCGGATTCGATTCTCATGACGTCGCGTTGCGCGCCGCCTCGGCAGCGGCGCGGAGTGTCGCGCGGTGGGCGACCGCCTGCTTCAGGAGCCCCCCGAGCGCCGCCTCGACCTCGGCGCGGTCCAGCGACTCGGTCGGCAGCTCGACCGTGAGCACCACGTCTCCGTCCTCGTCGTAGGCGAACTTCGTCTGGGGCATGTCACGGTTCTGCCGGAGCAGCCAGCGAGACAGCTCGAAGGAGTTGTCCCCGCGCGTCGCGAGAAACGGCACGACCGAAGCGATCAGCCAGTTGTCCGTGAGGCGCACGTACACGACGACGTCGCCCTCGGCAGAGTCGTGCTGCGCGCGGAACGTCCGCTCCCCGTGGGGCTGGGCATTCCAACCCAGCGCCTCGAGGTGGCTCGCTAGCATCGACTCGTCGAGCATGGCATGTATGAATCGCCGGCCCGGGGTGGGCCTGTCAAGCGGGAGCGGACCGTGACCACGATGCGAGGAACCGTGCGCAAGCTGGGGCTCGAGGGCGGGGTGTGGGCGCTGATCGGCGACGACGGCACCACCACCGAGCTGATCGACGCTCCCGAAGAGCTCCGGAAGGACGGCCAGCGGGTCGAGATCGAGGCCGAGCGCTCGGGCGCCGATGTCACGATCGGGATGGTCGGAGACGCCGTGCGCGTGCGCTCGTTCAAGAAGATCTGAGCGGGAGCACGATCCGGAGGATCGCCGCGCCGTCCTCGCCGTCGGCCTCGAGCCGGGCGCCCATGGCGTCGGCGAGGATCCTCGCCGCGAACAACGCGCCCACCCGGCCGTATCGCCCGTCGGCGCGCCCCTTGAGGGCCTGCTGCCCTGCGAGCGTGAACGCGACGGGCCGAAGCTCGGGCGCGACGGCCGCGCCCGAATCGCGCACCTCGACGATCACGTCGGTCCCCTCGCGGCGCGCCCCCATGACCACCGGTCCGCGCGGCGCGTGCTGGGCCGAGTTCGCGAGCAGCACCTCGAGCAGCCGCACGAGCGTCCCGCCACCCTGCACCGGAAGCGGCTCGTCGCGGACCTCCACCCGGACGTCGAGGCCGGCGTGCTTCGAGGCCGCCGCTCGCAGCGCGGACGCCGCGTCTGCGTCGGTCGGCTCGGCCGCCGGCTGATCCTGGAGCCATCGCGCGATCCAGGCGACCTGCTCGAGGCCGCGCATGAGATCGCCCACCGCGCTCTCCGCGTCCTCGAGCGCCCCGCCCGCGTCGCCGGCGCCGCCGCCGACCTCCTTCAGGTAGGCCAGATTCGCGCCGATGGCGGAGGCTGGGTTGCGCAGGTCGTGCACGACCAGGCCGAGCAGGCGGCCTAGCTCTCTCGGGTCACGCTCGTCGCTTGCCATCGCGCGCTCCCCGGCGCCCCGACAACTCCGCGCGCGACACCTCGACGGTGTCCGAGAAGGCCAGGTTGGGGTCGCCCTCCACGCGCGCGATCGAAGCCGACAGGCCGATCGCCAGCTCGATCGGGTCGTCCGACAGGCTCTGGCGGTCGGCGGCGGGGATCCCGAGCGCCTCGGCCCGCCACTCGAGGACCGGCACGATGCTCGCGCGCACACGCGCCTGGTCGTTCCGGAGCCGCCGGAGGAGGTCGCGCTCCCGGGCGCGGGCGAGCGCGAGACCGAGGCCGACGCCGAGCACCAGCCCGCCCGCCGCCGCCAGGACCGTCTCCCAAGCGCCCATCGGGACGAGGATACATCAAGGGAGGGACGAGACGGCTTCTTCGCCGTGCTTCGGCCGACGCGATCGAACGGCAGTCAGTCGGGCAGGCGCTCGCAGTATTGGGTGAGCCCGTCGCAGTCGAGCCCGCTCGGGCAGTCCACGCACTCGAAGCCGTAGGGACACCCTCCATCCACGGAGCATCTCGGGCGGCACATGCAGGGCAGGCCGTTGCAGCTCTCGTGCGCCACGCAGCTCTCGCCGGGGTCGCAGTCCGTCGTCCGGGCGCACCGGATCTGGCACTGCTGCCGGTCGTTGCAGACCAGCGGCTCCGGGCAGTCGCTGTCGTAGACGCAAGGCCGATCGCTCACCTCGGCGCAGGAGGCCGTCTCCTCGTCGCAGCGCTGCGCCGCCGGACAGTCCCGGTCCTCCGCGCACTCGTTGATGCAGCTCTCGGTCCTGCAGACGAGCGGCGTGACGCACTCGCTGTCACGCACGCACGTCCGCTCCTCGGGGAGCTGGCAGACGCCGAGACCGTCCTGCGCCTTGACGCAGCGGAGGCCCAGCGCACAGTCCCGCGAGCTCAGGCACTCACGGCGGCAACGCTCGAGCCGGCACACCAGGGGCGCCTCGCACTCGCTGGTGAGCTCACACTGGCCGCCGAGGGAGAGGCGCGCCTCCTCGCTCGTGCAGCCGAACGCGAACAGGAGCGCGATCGGGGCCAGGATGGGGATCGTCGGCTTGGGCAGGTTCACGTCCTCGCTCCTCGATCTCGTGCTCATGGGAAGAGGCTGTCGATGGGTGTGGGGCTCGCGCGCCAGTCGTACTGGAAGTCGGGACCGAGCTGGCCGTCGTGGGTACCCCAGCAGCGCACCTCACCCGAAGATCTCCGGGCGCACGTGCTCTCCCGTCCGGCGGCCACCTCCACCACGTCGGTGAGCCCGGTGACCGCCACCGCGTCGTCGTAGGTCCCGAGGTCGCCCGCGCCGAGCTGGCCCCAGCCGTTGCGGCCCCAGCACGCCACCGTACCGTCCGTGCGGACCGCGCACGCGTGGTCGTAGCCCACCGCGAGCTGCGCTGCGCCGGTGAGGCCGACGACCGGCAGGGGGGTCGGGCTGCTCGAGAGGCCGGCCATTGCGGTCCCCCAGCCGCCCCAGTTGCGTCCCCAGCACTCGACCGTGCCGCCCGAGCGCCGCGCGCAGCTCCACAGATGACCGACGCCGACCTCCTCCCCGTCGGTGATCCCGCTGACGGTGACCGGCGTGAAGCTCGCGTCGGTGGTGGTACGGCAGAAGTCCGCGTGGTCGGTCACGCCGTCGCCGAGCTGCCCCTGGGAGTTCTCTCCCCAGCACTTCACGGCCCCGTCTCCCTGCACGGCGCAGGCGTGCTGCTCCCAGACGGACACGTCCGTCGCGCCGGTCACGCCCGCCACCATGCCGGGGGTCGTAGCGTACAGGACGGCGCTGCCCTGGCCGTTCTCCCCGCACTGCCCGTAGCCCCAGCAGTACAGGGAGCCACCGGTGCGGATGGCGCAGCCGGTCCGCCCGCCCATCGAGAGATCCGACACCGAGCCGAGCCCGACCGGCTCGACCGGGCGGAGCCGCCGTGTGAAGGTGCCGTCGCCGAGCTGTCCGTCCTCGTTGGATCCGAAACACCCGAGCCGGCCGTCGGCGTGCTGGATGCACGTGGTGCTCGCGCCCGTCGTGACGCTCGTCCCCGTCTCGGCGCGCACGCCGTCGGTGACCATCCAGACCGGGTACGGGTCGGTCACGTAGTCCACATCGACGCGGTCCACGCCGAGCGCGCCGCTGTAGTTGTCGCCCGTGCACAGCACGAGCCCCGAGCCGCGCACCCAGCACGCGTGGGCGCCCGCGATGGACATGTCGACGAGCCCGTCGCAGCTCGAGGCGCCGCACCGGCCCCAGACTCCGCAGGACGCGCCGCACGCCCCGCAGCTCGTCGGATCGCTGCGCGTGTCGATCTCGCACCCGCTCGTGAACTCACCGTCGCAGTCCGCGAGCCCGGTGCCGCAAGACGCGATCGTGCACGAGCCGGAGACGCAGTCGGCGACCGCGACGCCGGGGGCCGAGCAGTCCGCGGGCGTCGTGCAGGACACGGTCCCGGATCCGCCGTCCGAGGTCGTCGAGGCGTCCATGTCGCCCGAGCCGCCGTCGAGCTCGGCCGAGGCGTCCATCCCGACCGCCGCGTCCGTGTCGACCCCGGCGTCGACGCCGCCGTCCGCCGGAAGCTCCATCGAATCGCACACACCGTCCGAGCACCGGGTCCCCGGCGGACAGTCCCGCGAGGTCACGCACTCGTGACGGCACCGGAAGTCGCGGCCACAGACGAGCGGGGCGCACTCGCTGTCCACGAGGCAGTGCTCCTCCGCCGGATCGGCGCAGTAGCGGGCGCCCGCCGAGTCGCGCTCGCACCGGGCGCCCGGCGCGCAGTCGCGGTCGATGGTGCACTCGTTGGTGCAGGCGCCGCCGAGGCAGACGAGCGGCGCAGGGCACTCGCTGTCGCGCTCGCACTCGGTCTCGTCGGCGAGCAGGCAGGCGCCGAGCCCGTCGTTGTCCATCACGCAGAGCTGCCCGACCGGGCAGTCGCGGGTCGTCCGGCACTCGACGCGGCAGCGCGCGAGCCGACAGGCGAGGGGCGCCTCGCACTCGCTGGTCAGATCGCACTGCTGTCCGAGCGTGAGCCGGGTCTCCTCGCCTTCGCAAGCCAGCGCGGAGAGCACGAGGAGCGCGATTCCGAAAGCGCCCCTCACGGCGTCCCCTCCACCCGACGGAAGGTGTAGCGCGTGCCGCCGGTGCCGTCGCCGGTGGCGGACCCGTACCCGGTGCAGAGCACGGAGCCGCCCGCGGTGCGCGCGCAGCTCACCCATTCGCTGCTTCCCACCTCCACCACGTCGCTCACCCCCACGGCGCTCACCGGGGTCGCGTGCGGGTACTCGGCACGGCCGATCCCCGCGGCCCCGTACTGGTTGAGCTTCCCCCAGCACTGGACGCCGCCCGACGAGGTGACCCAGCAGGTGCCGTCCGCCGCGACGGCCTCGGTGACTCCGGGCTGCGCCTCCGGCGGATGCACCGGGTTTTCGGGGTGGCCGACGCCGCACTGGAACTGCGTGACGGAGTTGGTGCCCTGGCATGCGCCGCGCCCATCGCCCGCCGCGACGACGACGCTGATGCCTCCGCGGACGAAGGCGGGCGTGAACCCGGCGGTGCCGAAGGACATGACGTCGGTCGGGCTCCAGCGGGGCAGCCCGCTGTCGTCGATCTGGTGGTTCGCGTTCGCCCCCCAGCACGCGAGGGCGCCGGTCGACCGCAGCGCGCAGGACGTCTCGCCGGCGCTCACCTGCGTCGCGTCCGTGAGGCCCACGACCGCCACCGGAGTGGTCTCCGCCCCTCCCGCGGTGCCGTTGCCCACCTGGCCCTGGTTGTTCTGGCCCCAGCAGGAGACGGCGCCGCCGGTGCGCAGGGCACACGTGGTGAACTGGCCGACCGAGATCGCCGCCGCGTCGGTGAGCCCGGAGACCTGCGTCGGCACGCTCCGGTTGGTCGTCGTCCCGTCGCCGAGCTGACCGTAGAAGTTGTACCCCCAGCACCACACGGTGTGGTCCGACCGGAGGGCGCAGACGTGCAAGTACTCCGCGTCGACGGCGACCACGTCGTCGAGCCCCGAGACCATGACCGGCACCGGGCGGTCGGCCGACGTGGGCTCGCCATTGCCGAGCTGCCCCCGGTCGTTCTCGCCCCAGCAGGTGACCTCTCCGGTGGACCAGGCGGCACAGGCGAAGTCCTCGCCCACGTCCACGCTCGTCGCCGTGGCGCCGACGCACGCGCCCGCGAGGCAGGCCTGGCCGGACGGGCAGGCGCTCCCACAGGCGCTGCAGTGATCGCGGTGCGTATCGGTGTTCGTCTCGCAGCCGTCGACGCCGACCCCGTTGCAGTCGGCCCACGGCGCCGTGCAGCCGGTGATCGTGCAGCGCCCGCCGACGCACTCCACGGTGGCATTCGGCGGCGGATACGAAGGACAGGGCATCTCCGCGCTGCACTCCGGCAGGGCTCCGTCCCACCCGGCATCGGCGGCCGCGTCGCGCCAGATCCAGCTCGAGTCCCAGCCGCTGCCGGCATCCGTCGCCGCGCCCGCGTCCGTTCCCCCGTCGACGGTCACGGACGCGTCCATCGACGTGCCGGCGTCCGTCCCGGCGTCGAACCCCCCGTCCGCCGGTTCGTCGGGCGGCATGCAGCTCCCGTCGCGACAGACCGCTCCGACGCGGCAGTCGCGGCTCGAGCGGCACTCCGCGCGGCAGCGCCGGTCGGCCGCGCACCGCAGGGGCTCGGGGCACTCCGAGTCGAGCACGCAGGCCTCGTCCGCCGGGTCGACGCAGGCCGCCTCCGCGCCCTCTCCCTCGCACACCGAGCCGGCCGGGCAGTCCCGGTCGTCGGCGCAGGCGTTGGTGCAGCGCCCCATCCGGCAGACCAGCGGATCGGGGCAGTCGCTGTTGACCTCGCAGCCGTCCTCGCCCGAGAGCGAGCAGGCCCCGAGCCCGTCCCCGTCGGTGACGCACAGCGTCCCGACCGGGCAGTCACGCAGGGTGGCGCACTCGATCCGGCATCGGCCGATGCGGCAGACGAGCGGGGCCTCGCACTGGCTCGTGAGATCGCACTGATCGCCGAGCGTCAGCTTGGGCTCCTCGGCGCCGCAACCGACCGCGACGAGCGCGAGCGCCGGCGCCAGGACCCGCCCGTATCCTCCCAACACGGGGAGGACTATTCCAGGGACCGAGCGTCCTGGGAAGGGTACGGCCGATCGGCGCTGCCGTCGCGGTCGCTACCGACGGCCCGCGGGGACGAAGGAGGTGTTGGCCGCCGTCCCGGTGGCGAGTAGATCGACCGCCATGAAGGCGAAGCACGGCGTGGTGGTGTTCGGCTGGGCCGGGGCGACCCGGCGCCAGATGGGCCACGTGGAGCGGCTCCACGTCCAGGCGGGTCGCGAGGTCCAGGTAGTGACGCCCCACATCCCCGCCAATCTGGTGCGCCCCTCCGGCTTCGCACGGGACGGCCGCCAGACGGCGGAGACGATCGCGCGCGCCTTGCGCGGGGACTGGTCGGCTCACGTCTTCAGCAACGCAGGGCTGTGGACCTGGGACGCGACGGTGGTGGCGCTGCGGGACCGTCATCCGGAGGTCTTCGCGCGTGCCGCTGCGGTGATCGTCGACTCGGCGCCGGGCTTCGACGAGCACCTCGAGCCGGACTTCGTCGCCCGTCACTCGGCCATGGCCATGATGCCCATGCTGCTGGCGGCCCTGGGCCGCCGGCCGCGCCTCCGTCATCCCCTCCTCACGCCGCCCCTCGAGGCCGCGATCGGGGTGTGGCAGCGGCTCGCCCGGAGGCAGGTCCAGCGCCTCGCGCGACCGTTGAAGCGACTCCCGGAGAGCACCTCTCACCTGCCGCACCTCTTTCTCTACGGTGAGGGGGACGTGCTCGTCCCGAGCCGGCTGGTGGAGCGGTTCGCCGAGCAGATGCAGACGGCAGGCGCGCCGGTGCGCCGTCACCGCTTCGAGGGGAGCGGCCACGTGCAGCACCTGCTCCGGCACCGCCGCACGTACGCGAGTCTGGTCGACGACCATCTGACCCGAGCGAGCGCGCGGGCCATCTGACGTGCGCGACGCTCGGCGGACGCCGTCCCGTACGCTTCAGGCGTGGGCCTCGTCCGCCGAGCCCGGCGAAGATCAAGGGAGGGACAGGACGGCTCGTTCGCCGTGCTCCGCGGTCAGCGCGAGAACGTAGGTCACGAGGGCCATGCGTCGATCGCGGAGCGATTCGAGCCGTGCCTCGTCGAGGAAGGCCGAGACGCCCGCGCCCTCGAGATCGCACCGCGACAGCCCCTGCGCGAACCATGGAGCCAGCTTCTCGACGCGCACCAGGTGGTCGCGCAGCTCCGCGTGCTCCGCGGCGGGCAGCGGCCAGGCGAAGGCGTCCGCGTGGCCGAGCGCGTAGATCCGCGCACCCGAAGGGACGCCGGGGACCGCGCCGCCGTCGAAGCGTCCGCGGTGGGCGACGAGGTAGTCGAAGAGGACGGCGTGCGCGAGGTCGGCGAGGAGCGCGCGCCGGTCGGGATCCACGTCCACGCCGAGCGACAGGTCCTCGAACCGCCGCGCGAGCCGCCGGCCGCGCGTGAGCCCGGACGGACGCGCATCCCGCGGCAGGTAGATGGCCGCCCCCACCGCCGCGTCTCCGTCCCACCGGATCGCGGAGATCAGGTCCTCTCGCACATCGGCGAAGTCCGGGTCGAGCCGCGCGAGGAGCTCGTCCCGCGACAGCTCCCGGCGCACCGCCGGAGGCACGTTGTCCATCCCGAGGCAGCGCGCCACGCGGTAGGCGGCGATCTCCCGGCGCCACGCGTCCGGGTCGCGCTCGGTCGCTGGCACGAAGCGCGCGTCGACCGGGCCGTCGAGGCGCATGTCGATCACGACGTCGCGCGTCCCGACCGGGCGCAGCCCCTTCACCGGCGAGGACGCGAGCAGGCTGCGGACGCGCGCGGGGGCGAGCTCGGTGCCGAGCAGGCCGGCGCGGTCGTCGGGCTCGGGCGGCTGCGCGGGCGGGGCGGGCTCGCCGGGCGCAGGCGGAGCGTGCTCGCCGGGCGCAGGCGCGGGCGGCGGCTCGCGGCCCGCGTCGGTGCGCGCGCGTGGCTCCCCGCTGCATGCGGACAGAGCCACGGCGAGCACCGCGAGGGCGCGTGTCACCTCGCGCCGGCGAAGACGTTCCGGGCGATGACCATGCGCTGGATCTGGGAGGTGCCTTCGTAGATCTGGAGGACCTTCGCGTCGCGCATGAGCTTCTCGACCGGGTACTCGCGCATGTACCCGTTGCCGCCGAAGACCTGCACCGCGTCGGTCGCGATCTCCATCGCGGCGTCCGCGCCGAAGGCCTTGCTGTACGAGGCGACGTGCGAGTTGCGGCTGCCCTTGTCGATCATCCACGCCGCCTTGTGGACGAGAAGACGCGTGGCCTCGTACTTCATCGCCATGTTGGCGATCATCGCCTGGACCATCTGGTGGTTCGCGATGGGCGTGCCGAAGGTCTTGCGCTCCTGCGCGTAGGCCACGCACTCGTCGAGGGCACGCCGGATGAGCCCGCAGGCCCCGGCGCCGATGTCCGGCCGCGTGCGGTCGAAGGTCTGCATGGCGACCTTGAAACCGTCGCCCTCGGCCGCGATCACGTTCGCCTTCGGGACCTTCACGTCCTCCAGGATCACCGTGGCCGTGTCGCTCGCGCGCTGGCCGAGCTTCTTCTCCTTCTTGCCGATGCTCACGCCGTCCCACTCGCGCTCCACGACGAACGCCATGATGCCCTTGTGCCGGAGCGTCGGGTCTACCGTCGCGAAGACTACGTACCAACGCGCGAACGAGGCGTTCGTGATGAAGACCTTCTGGCCGTTCAGCACCCAGTCGTCCCCGACCTTCTTGGCGGTCGTCTGGATGCCCGCCGCGTCGCTGCCCGCGCCGGGCTCGGTGATCGCGTAGGCACCGAAGCAGGGCTCGCTCGTGAGCATGCCGAGGTACTTCTTCTTCTGCTCCTCGCTGCCGGCGATGAGGAGCGGCGTCGCGCACAGCGTGTTGGCGGTGATGCTCGTCTGGATGCCGGTGCACCCGTAGGCGAGCTCCTCCACCAGGAGCACGTTGTCGATCTCGCCGAGGCCGGCCCCGCCGTACTGCTCGGGGATGACGGGCGCCGACAGGCCGAGCTCGAAGGCGGCCTTGAAGGCGTCCATCGGGAACTTCTCGTGCTCGTCGCAGTCCGCCGCGACCGGGATGATGCGGTCCTTGACGAAGCTACGGACGTTCTCGACCAGTGCCTTCTGTTCCTCTGTGGGCTCGAAATCAAGCATCGCTCGGTTCCTTCTCCTTCACTCGCGCTGCTCGCGCTCGCGTCGCTCCAGCTCGGCTCGGGCCGCCCGCGCTCCCATCCGGAAGCCGAGCGCGAAACCGACGAGCAGGATGCCGGGAATGTAGATCAGGTGCTCGACCGGCACGGCGGATCACTCTTCCTGGTCGTCCGTGGAGGCCAGGCTGCGCTCGAGGCGCTCGACGTCGGCCGCGATGCGTCCCTGCATCCGGCCGAGCCGCACGACGTAGAGCAGGACGAGCAGCCAGATGACGCCGTACGCCCCGACCATCAGCGCCCCGCCCGGCACGTCCTCGGTCACCGGCCCCTCGACCGCGCGGAACTCCGTCGCGCGCTCCTCGGCCGGCCCGGTCACCTCGGGCTGTTCGTCCTGGGCGGAGGCGGCGGGGGCGGCGGCACCCGCCAGCAAGAGCGCGAAGGCGATGGCACGGGCGGCTCGGCGCATCACACGTCCTCCAGGAGGCCGCGGCGGGCTGCCTCGATCTGCGCCTCGGCCAGGCGCTGCCGGGCGCGCTCGGCGCGGGCACGGGTCCACACGAGCAGGATCACGAGCAGGGTGAAGAAGACGAAGCTGAGCCCGAGGGCGGTGCCCATGGCGGCGTCGAGGCCCCCGCCCTGCTTCGTGATGACGGTCGGGTGCTGGCCTCGCCAACGCTGCACGCTGTAGTGGATGATGGGCAGATCGAGGACCCCGACGACCGCCAGGCCCGCCGCGAAGCGCCGCTCCGCCTCGCCCGCGCCCCCGAAGGAGCGGAGCGCGAGGTAGGCGGCGAACACCATCCCGGCGAGGAGCGTCGTCGTCAGACGCGGATCCCAGGTCCACCACACGCCCCACGCCTTGCGCGCCCAGAGCGGACCGCTCACGAGCACGATGATGCAGAACATGAAGCCGACCTCCGCGCCGGCGACCGCCACCGCGTCCCAGGCGTCCTTGCGCTTGATGAGGTAGACCGCGCTGCAGACGGCGGCCGTGATGAAGCCGACGTACATGGCGTAGGCGCTGGGCACGTGGAAGTAGAAGATCTTCTGCACGACGCCCATCTGC
>JBDIVX010000118.1:0-23039 GCA_039794305.1 Candidatus Neutrinellum sp. | reverse complement strand
CTCGGCCCAGAACTCGGGCGCCGTGAAGTCCGCGGGCCGCGGATCGAGGGCCGCCGCCGCCGCGCCGTCGCCCCGTCCGGACTCCCCGTGACAGGGTCCGCAGGTGCTCGCGAACGCCTGTGCAGGATCGAACGGGGCCTCGCCCTCGCTCGACTGCGCCCCCGCGGCGGTCGCGGCCTCGTTCTCGGCCGACTCTCCCGTCGCGGCCATCGCGGCCAGGTTCACCCACTGCTGGCCTTCGTGTCTCATGACGTCCGGCGCCACCCAAAAGAACAAGAGCGCCATGAACGCCAGCGCCGTCGCGCAGAGGTACGCGACGAACTTCGGCTCGAGGTTCAGGTGCATGAAGTTCTTCACCACGAGAGCCGCCTTGACGAAGGCGATCCCGAACGCGGTGAGGAGCGTGACGGCGAAGACGCCCGTCGCCTCGCCCACGAACGGGCCGACGACGCTGACCACCAGGAGCACGAGGAGGATCCAGTAGACCTTCCAGTAGTGCTTCTCGTGCTCCACGGAGCCGTGCCCGTCAGCTTCGGAGTGTGTGGTTTCCGCCATCGATGACGCCTATTTCGCGATGTAGAGCAATGGGAAGAGGAAGATCCAGACGAGGTCGACGAAGTGCCAGTACAGGCCGCAGAGCTCGACCCGCTGCAGCTCCTCGTTCTTCTTCGCGCGCGCGGCGATGAACAGCATCACGATGGCGCCGGCCAGCACGTGCGCCGCGTGGATTCCCGCCGCCATGTAGTAGAACGACCAGAACCCGCTCGCAGTGATGGTGAACCCGTGCGAGATCTCCATCGTCCACTCGTACGACTTGACGAGGAGGAACGTCGTCGCGCCGCCCACGGTGTAGTAGAGGCGCCGCGCCGCGAGCTTCCCGTCGCCCCGCGCGGCCGCCGCGTGGGCGAGGACCGCCGTCAAGCTCGACGACAGGAGGACCAGCGTATTGAAGGCGCCGATCCACGTGTTCGTGTACGCCGCGCTCTCGGCCCACTCGGGGTGGCCGATGCGCTGCATCGTGTAGGAAGCGAGGACGCCGCCGAAGATGACGATCTCGGAGACGATCACCCACCACACGGCGAGCTTGCCGGTCGAGATGCCCGCGGCGCTGCGCGTGGTCGCGATGGGCTTTGCGTGACTCATTCCGCTGCCTCCGCCGCGACGCCGCCCTCGCTGCGCTCATGAGACTCGTCGGCCGGCGGCTCCCACTGCGGCCAGTAGTCCTCGTCCCGGTCCGGGTGGCCGTACTCGTAGGGTCCGCGGTAGACGGTGGGCATCACCGGGAAGTTGCCGTGCCCCGGCGGCGACGGCGCGAGCCACTCGAGCGTGTTCGCCTTCCAGGGGTTGGCGTCGGCCTTGCGCCCACGCAACGCGCTGGCCACGAAGTTGATGAGGAACGGGATCTGGAACAGCAGCATCACCACCGCGCACACCGTCGCGATCACGCGCAGCTCCTGCATCTCCGGCGTGAAGAGCTCGGGGAAGTGCTCGTAGCTGTAGATGCGGCGGTGCTGGCCGGCGGCGCCGAGGATGAAGAGCGGGATGAAGACGCCGTTGAACGGCAGCACCGTCCCCCAGAAGTGGATCTTCCCCCAGGTCTCGTTCAGGTGGCGGCCGAACATCTTCGGAAACCAGTAGGTGATCGCTGCGAACGTGCCGATGATGGCGATCGGGAAGAACGTGTAGTGGAAGTGGGCGAGGACGAAGTAGGTGTCGTGGAAGTAGATGTCCGATCCGCTGGCCCCGAGGAAGATGCCCGTCACGCCGCCGATCAAGAACTCGAAGAGGAAGGCCAGCGCCCAGAGCATGGGCGTGGTGAACCGTATCGAGCCACCGTAGAGCGTCGCGATGTAGACGAACAGCATCTCCGCGATGGGGATCGAGATGAGCACCGTCGTCGCGGTGAACAGGTTCGCCATCCGGGGATCGATGCCGGCGACGAACTGGTGGTGTGCCCACACGAAGAAGCTGAGGACGCCCGTCGCGATGGCGGTGCCGAGGACCACCTTGTAGGCGAAGAGCTTCTTGCGCGCGAACGTGGTGATGATCTCGGCCACGATGCCCATGGCCGGCAGCAGCACGACGTACACCTCGGGGTGGCCGAAGAACCAGAAGAGGTGCTGCCAGAGGAGCGGGTCACCGCCCGCCGCGGGATCGAAGAAGTGAGTCCCGAGGCTCTGGTCGAACAGGAGCATGATCGCCCCGGCGACCAGCGGTCCCACCGAGGCCATGAAGATGATGCTCGCCAGCACGATCATCCACACCACGATCGGGATGTCGGTGAACTTCATGCCCGGCGCCCGAGAGTTCATCGTGGTCGTGATGAAGTTGATGCCGCCGAGCAGGAAGGCGACGAACTCGAGCGCCACGGCGACGAGCCAGAGCGTCGATCCGAGCGGAGTGAGGCTGTACTGGCCCTGCGCCGAGAGCGGCGGGTACGCCGTCCACGCACCGCCGAACGCGCCGCCCTCGACGAAGAAGGAGGCGAGGAGCACTACCGCGCTCAGCAGGAAGATCTGGAACGAGAGCCGGTTGATGCGGGGGAAGACCATGTCGTCGCACCCCAGCATCAACGGGATCAGGAAGTTCCCGAAGGCGGCGATCAGGACGGGCATCGCCACCCAGAAGATCATGATGGTCCCGTGGCTCGTGACGAGCTGGTTGTACTCCGCCTGGGAGACGACGCCCCACAGGGGCACGTGCTCACCGGGGAAGGCGAGCTGCATGCGGAAGGCGTACGCGAAGAACCCGCCGAGCAGGGCCATGACCATGCCCGTGAACAGGTACTGGAGGCCGATGATCTTGTGGTCGGTGGACCAGAGGTACTTGATCACCCAGGTCTCTTCGCGGTGCCCGTGGAGCGCTTCGGCGGTTCCTGCTGTTGCCATTGCCAATCTCTCCGGCCCTACTCGGTGACGTTCGCCGCGAGCACCGACGGCGGCGCGTTGCCGGCCAGCCAGGCCGCGTGCTGCGCGGCCGTCTCCACGTGGATGCGGGCGCCCATGATGCCGTGGCCGATGCCGCACATCTCGGCGCACTGGATGTCGTAGGCCCCGGCCCGGGTCGGCTCGAACCAGCCGGTGATCCGCCGTCCCGGCACCGCGTCCTGCTTCAGCCGGAACACGGGCACCGAGAAGCTGTGGATCACGTCCTCGGACTCGAGCTGGTAGTGGTAGGTCTTGCCCACCTCGACGTGGAGCTCGTCGACCGTCACGATGTCGTCCGCGGTGTCGAGCTGGTTGTCGGGGCCGGGATGAACGAACGTCCACGCCCACTGCTGGCCGATCACGCGGATCGTCGCGTCGGGCTCGGGCAGCGTCTGCTTCACCTCCGCCCAGACGTTGATCGCCGCGACGATGATGAGCACGTCGCAGCCGAGGATGAGCATGTGCGGCCAGGTCACCCACCGCTTGAGGTGCTTCTCCTCGCCGGTGACGTACTGGGCCTTGCGCCCATCACGGGCCCGATAGCGCCACAAGAGCCAGAAGAAGGTCGCGACCGTGAGGACGAACCAGAAGCCGGTCAGGGAGCCGATCAGGAGGATCAGGCCGTCGATGTCCCCTGCGAACGTCGACGCCCGAGGGATGAGTCGCTCAATCATTCCGCATCACCTTCACCACAGCACCCACGCGACCGCGACGCCGATGCAGACGATCGCGCCGCCGATGGTCGCGAGGAACGTGAACCGTGCCAGTGCCTCTGCTGGATCGTGCTCGGCCATTCGATGCTCCTAGTCCAACGTCCGGATGTACGCGGCGACGTTGCGCATCGCCTGCTCGTCGGCAAGCCCGACCGCCATCGGGCGCATCTGGGCACCCGTCGTGTCGAGCGCGTCGGTCCCGCGGATGCCCTCCTTGAACTTCGCGAGCTGCGCGACGAGGTACCAGTCCGCGAGATCGGCGAGCGGAGGAGCGTCGTTCTCGCGCTTGCCCTGCGCGCGATCGCCGTGACAGGTCACGCAGGGCGTGAACAGCTCCCGGCCGCGCGCCGGGTCGCCCTGCTCGAGCCGAGGGGGCTCTTCGACCACGGGCATGCGGGCGACGTGCTCGGCGACGATCGCCACGTCGGCCCGCGTGGCGAGGGTGCGCGCCATCGGCCGCATGCGCAGGCCGTCGACGTCCGCGGGGTGGTCACCGCGGGCACCGTCCCGGAACTTGTGGAGCTGGGCCTCGACGTACCACTCGGGCAGGCCCGCGATGGACGGCGCCCGGAACTCGTGGCTGCCTTCGCCGCGTTCGCCGTGGCACTGGACGCAGTAGAGGTACAGCTCCTCTCCGCGAGCCTCCCGCGTCGAGGCCGCGGAGCAGCCGGAGCCCGAGAGTGCGAAGATCGCGAGCAGCGTCCCGGCCAGGGATGTTCCGATTCTCATGTGCATTCCCGCTCGGTTGACCCCGCTCAAACCGGTTGTGCGAGATCAAAAGGCGGGCTGGGCGTAGGGTCGGTTCGCCGACCCGGCAAGAGCTTCGGACGGCCTCGAACCCTCGAGCTTTCCTGCCGTTACGTTGCGGGACGCCCAGCGCACAGCAACGCTGCGCGCCCCGCCGCATGGCGAGGACCGGAGGGAGATCGGGCTCTGTCGACGACCGCTACTCGGGCGACCGCGCCGCCTCGAGCTCGTCGCTGGTCCAGGCCTGGCTGCGGCCCTCGGCGCGGACCTGGGCGACGAGGTCGGGCTCGACCGCGCCCGCCTGGTTGCCGAAGCTCGAGCGGACGTGGGTGGCGATCGCCGCCATCTGCTCGTCGTTCAGGTGTCCCTGGGGGGGCATGGCGCTGTTGTACGTCTGCCCGCCGACCTCGATCGGGCCCCCGACGCCGGCCACCATGATGCGGATGAGCGTCTCGGGATCCCCGGTGACCCAGCTCGAGCCGGCCAGTGGCGGGAAGGTGCCGGGCAGGCCCTCGCCGTTCGCCTGATGGCAGGCCCCGCAGTTGGTCGCGTACAGGGCCGCGGGATCGACCGCCGCTTCCTGGACCGGTGCGGCGACCGCCGGCTGCTCACGCGCGCGTGCGGGACCGGGCACGATGTCGCGCCCGACGGCGACGTTGATGATCAGGAACGCGATGACCCCGATCACGGCGCCGATGCCGATGGACTCGAGGTGCTTGCTTGCAAATCTCGGCACGTCCGTGCTCCTGTTCAGGGCGCCGGTGCGGCGGGCTCGGGCTGCGCGGCGGGCTCGGCCGGTGCGGCGGGCTCGGCCGGCGCGGCGGGCTCGGCCGCTGCGGGCGAATCGGGTGCGGCGGGAGCGTCCTGCTCGAGCACACCACCGTCGGGGCCGAGCTCGAGCTCGGGCTCCGGCTCGGCGGGCGCGGGCGGAGGCGGGGCCTCGTAGTCGGGGTGGTGCAGCCACCCGGCGGCAGGCGCCGGGTCGGTGGACGGCTCGGGCGTCAGCAAAGCCGAGCCGCTGCGCCCGCGGTCGGCCAGGAGCTGCATCGCCCGGTCGATCGGCATGCTCCCCGACTCGAGCTGCTGTCGCTGGCTCGCCATCTGGTCGGCGACCTCGGCCCCGACCTCATCCGACAGCCTCGCGGCCTGGATCGACGTGTAGGTGCGGTACCACTCTTGAAGCCCGAACAGCACCACGATCGTCAGCAGGGCCGAGCCGAGCACGACCTTCCAGTCGATGCCTTTGCTTGCGCGCGCCATCACTGCCTCGCCTCGTTGGCTCCGACGCTCAGCTCGAGCGCCCGGACGTAGCCGACGATCGCCCAGCGATCCTCGACGGAGAGCATGTGACCGTACGCCGGCATGTTGCGCACGCCGTTCGTCACGGTCGCGAAGACCTGACCGTCCGGCATGTGGCGCACGCGATCGCCGTGGAGCGTGGGGGGACGGATCGGACCGGCCGCGCGCGTCGGAACCGGCCCGTCGCCTTCGCCGCTGACGCCGTGGCAGGGCGTGCAGTAGATGCCGTAGCGGTCCTCACCGCGCTCGAGGAGCTGCCTCATGCCACCGAAGCCCCCCACCACGGCGTCGGGGACCGTCAGCGCCCAGGTCTCCTGCGCGTCGGACCATCCGGTCTCGACCTCCGGGTCCACGTAGGCCTCCCTCGGGACGGTCCCGGCCACGAGGGGCCGCATCGCCCGGCCGTCCCCGAAGAAGTCGCTCTTGCCCTGGGGGTTGTACCGGGGCTGCTGGTACATGTTCCGGATGGGGTGGACGGGTTCCTGTTCGCTCGGGGTACCACGGCACCCGGCCACGACGAGCGTCGCGGCGAGCAAGCACCCGGAGAGCAAGGACGTTCGGTGGGTGTGGACCATGGCGCGTCAGGGGTTCTGGAAGTGCAGCGACCGCTCGAGCCGCGGATCGCCGACGGGGATGAGCGGATGGCGGCGCATACCGAACAGCACCACCGCGAAGTAGATGCCACCGATGGCGAGCAGCGCCGCCAGGTCCATCCAGTGGACCGAGAAGTGGCCCCGTTGCACGTTCGGCATCACGAACCAGAAGATGTCGACGACGTGCATCACGAGCAGCCAGCCGCAGCCGATGCCGAGGAGCGCGAGCCGCCGCTTCACGTTGCGCGAGATGAGGAAGATGAACGGGATGACGAAGTTCCCGACGACCAAGAAGATGCTCACCCCGCGCCAGCCCTCCGCGTGCCAGCGATAGTGGTAGTACACGATCTCCTCGGGGATGTTCGCGTACCACTGGAGCATCATCTGGCTGAAACCGATGTACGCCCAGAACACCATGTACCCGAAGGTCATCTTGCCGAGGTCGTGGAGGTGCTCGACGT
This sequence comes from Candidatus Neutrinellum sp., assembly GCA_039794305.1. GTDB lineage: Bacteria > Myxococcota_A > Polyangia > Polyangiales > JBDIVX01 > JBDIVX01. The sequence continues at coordinate 16,299 of JBDIVX010000118.1, read as the reverse complement.
TGACGGCGTCGCCGAGCAGGCCGCGGGACTTGAGGCCGAGCGTCACGACCGTGACCAGCGCGTGGATGGTCACCGCTGCGCCGGCGAAGACGTACACGCCGTAGATGGTCGAGTACCAGGTCGGCTCGAGCGACATCATCCAGTCGAACATCGCGAACGTGAGGGTCAAGGCGAACAGGGCCAGCACGCCCGGCGACCACTTCTGGAGCCGCGCGGTGATTCTCTTGTCCTTGCTCTTGTCCTGTTCGATCGACGACCTAAAGAGCCAAAGAGCCAACAGGATCCAGACCGCGAAGTAGACCGCGGCACGCCCCAACCAGAAGCCATAGTTGAGGTAGCCGTGCTTCTTCTCGAGCAGCGACCCGTGCAGCGCGTGCTGCGGATCGTCGTGGGCCTCGGCCGCCGGCGCCTGCGGCTCCTGCGCGGCCTGGGCCTGCGCCACGGACGCTCCGATGAGCGACTCTCCGGAGGCGTGCTCGTCGTGCGCGGCCGGCGCGGCGTGATCGGCGCCGTGCGAGTACCACTCGTAGAGCGTCTCCACGTTCGCCGGCAGGGCGAGCGGGATGAACAGGATCGCGAACACCGGGACGCCGGCCGCGAAGAACTCCGCGGTCCGCCGCACCGTCACGCTCCAGTGCGCGACGGTCAGGAACTGGATGGCAACGAAGAAGATCGCACCCAGGCCGACGGTGAGGAACGTCACGAACGCGAACAGCCAGGAGAAGGGGAACCGGTGTGGGTCGAGAGACCACCCCATCCCCACGAGCACGAAGCCGATCGCTGCGCACACCGCGGCGATCTTCCACGCGTGCGCCCAGATGTTGCCCGAGGGGATCCGGAGCACGGCCTCGTCCGGGCCCTTCTTGTCGTTGTGCGCGGTGCTCAAGGAACTTCCTCCTCGACGAGCTCGATGTGCTTCGGCTGCAGCGACTTGAGGAGCTTCTTCGTCTCCTCGAGTTCGAACTTCGGATCGGCCGCCTCGATCGTGATGAAGAACGCGTCGTCCGAGCAGCGCTCGAACCGCCTCGAGTAGAAGACCGGGTGGTGGTGGCGGGGGAGCTTGTTCAGACCGAGCATCCCGAACACGGCGCCGAACCCCGTGAGGAGGATCGTGCACTCGAACATGATCGGGATCATCGAGGGGATGGACTCGGGCGGCTTGCCACCGATGATGATCGGGTAGTCCACCCCGTTCATCCAGTACATCATGACGTACCCGCCGACGCAGCCGATCAGCCCCATGAAGAAGCAGATCCAGCCGAGGTGGGACTGGCCGAGGCCCATGGCCTTGTCCATCCCGTGCACGGGGAACGGGGTGTGCACGTCCCAGTGCTCGAAGCCCTCGTCGCGCACCTTCTCGGCCGCGTGCAGGACGTCGCGCGCGCTCTCGAACTCCGCGAGGTAGAGCGCGGGCCGCTTCTCGACCTCCCACTCCTCGACGTGCAGCGCTTCCGACGGCTCGCGCTTGGACGGCGGGAGCGCCACGGGCCCGTAGTCGGGCCGCGGCGAGCCGGGCTCGGCTCCTTCGTCAGGCTTCTTGGTTTGGTCCGATGCCATCGTGGACTCCGTCCAGGTTCACTCGGCCGGGGACTCGGCCGCCACGTAGGCGTCGAGGGGCGCGTGGTCCCCGGGCGTCCCGTGGTGCGGATCGGCGTGCGGCAGCACGCCCTTGACCTCGGCTATCGCGATCATGGGAAGCCACCGGATGAAGAGGAGGAAGAGGGTCCCGAACAACCCGATGGTCCCGATGTAGAGCGTGATGTCGATGATCGTCGGGCTGAAGTAGCCCCACGACGACGGCAGGAAGTCGCGGTGCAGCGAGGTCGCGATGATGACGAACCGCTCGAACCACATGCCGATGTTGATGAGGATCGACGCCGCGAACATCCAGGGGATGCTGGTGCGCAGCTTCTTGAACCAGAAGGTCTGCGGCACGAGCACGTTGCAGAAGATCATGGCCCAGTAGGCCCACCAGTAGGACCCGGCCATCGACACGCCGCCTTCGCCCACCGTGATGGCGAGCCGGTTGGACCGGAACACGTGCCACTCGTAGGGGTTGCCCGAGTACCACGCGATGAAGAACTCCATCGCGTACGCGTATCCGACGAGGCTCCCCGTCGCGAGCATGAACTTGTTCATGAGCTCGAGGTGCTTCATCGTGACGATGTCCTGCATCTGGAACACCGTCCGGGCGATGAGCAGGAGCGTCATGACGAGGGCGAACCCGCTGAAGACGGCGCCCGCGACGAAGTAGGGCGGGAAGATCGTCGTGTGCCAGCCGGGCAGGACGCTGGTCGCGAAGTCGAACGAAACGACCGAGTGGACCGACAGGACCAGCGGGGTGCTGATGGCCGCCAGGATCAGGTAGGCGCGCTCGTAGTTGCGCCAGTGACGGTTCGATCCGCGCCAGCCGAGGGCGAAGGCGCCGTAGATGGCGCGCCGCTTCGCCGTCTTGGACCGGTCCCGCAGCGTCGCGAGATCGGGGATGAGGCCGACGTACCAGAAGAGCAGCGAGATGGTGAAGTACGTGCTCACCGCGAACACGTCCCACATCAGCGGGCTCTTGAAGTTCGGCCACAGCGCCATCTGGTTCGGGATGGGGAACATGTAGTAGTCGAACCAGGGGCGGCCGGTGTGGATGCCGGGGAACAGGCCGGCGCACATGACGGCGAAGATCGTCATCGCCTCTGCGAACCGGTTGATGCTCGTCCGCCACTTCTGCCGGAAGAGGAAGAGGATGGCGCTGATGAGCGTCCCGGCGTGGCCGATACCGATCCACCAGACGAAGTTGGTGATGTCCCAGGCCCACATCACGGGGTTGTTGTTGCCCCATGCGCCCACGCCCGCGGTCACGAGGTACGTGAGGGACGCGAGCAGACAGCCGGCCAGAGCGAGCGACAGCAGGAAGAGGATCCACCAACCGCGCGGCGCCTTGTTTTCCGTCACGCGCGAGACGGACTCGGTCACGTGATGGAAGGTGGTGTCGGGCGGCAGGAGATGCGTCTCGCCGATCTCCGCGATGGGATCGTGGCTCATCCGTTCATCTCCGGGTTCGGGTTGCGGACGGCCGCCATGTGCGTAGTCCGCGGCCGAGTGCCGACCTCGGCCAAGAGCAGGTAGGCGCGGTCACGCTGGCGGAGCCGCGCGACCTCGCTGTTCGGGTCGTTCAGGTCACCGAAGACGATGGCGTGCGACGGGCAGGCCTGCGCGCACGCCGACGTGAACCAGTCGTCCTGGATGGGCTCGCCGGTGCGCCGCGACCGGATCTTCGCCTCCTGGATCCGCTGCACGCAGTACGAGCACTTCTCCATGACGCCACGCATCCGCACGGTGACGTTCGGGTTGAACTGCATCTGCTTGACCTCGGGGACCCCGTAGTAGTCACCGCCGAGGACCCCGTCGCCCTCCAGGTAGCCGTGGAACGTGAAGTAGTTGAAACGGCGGACCTTGTAGGGGCAGTTGTTCGCGCAGTAGCGGGTGCCGATGCACCGGTTGTACGCCATGTCGTTCAACCCCTCGGGGCTGTGCGCCGTGGCGTTCACGGGGCAGACGTTCTCGCAGGGTGCCTCTTCGCAGTGCACGCACCCGATCGGCTGCATGATGAAGCGCGGGTCGTTCTCGTCCTCGCCGACGAAGTAGCGATCGAGGCGCAGCCAGGACATCTCGCGGCCCCGCGCGACCTGACGCTTTCCGACGACGGGGATGTTGTTCTCGGCCTGGCACGCGATCGTGCAGGCGTTGCACCCGGTGCACGTCGTGAGGTCGATGCTCATCCCCCACTTGTGCCCCTGGTAGTCCACGGTGTCCCAGAGCGGCGGGATGTTCATCTCGACCGTCTGGAACTTCGGGAACCGTGGCTCGTCGCGGTACTCCTCGAGGGTGCCCTCGATGGCGATGGCCCTGCCCTCGAGCGAGCCGTGCTCCTGCGTCTGCGCGAGGAGGTAGCCCGTGGCGCCGGGCCGCACCGACACGCCCGAGGCGAACCCCAGCGCGGTGCTCGTCCGGAAGGGGTACACGTCGAACCCGCGCCCGTCGCCGTAGCGTCCGGCGTGCGCCCGGCCCCAGCCGAGGAGCAGACCGATGCTGAAGTCGGCCTGCCCGGGCTGGACCCAGGCCGCCACCTCGATGTCCTCGGCGCCCTCGCGCGAGAGCCGGAGCATCTGCCCGTTCTCGACGCCGAGCGCGGCGGCGGTCGACGGCGACAGGTAGGCGGCGTTGTCCCAGCAGATCTTGCTGATCGGATCGGGCAGCTCGAGGAGCCAGGTGTTGTTCGCGTGCCGGCCGTCGAAGAGCTTCGGGCACGGCGCGAAGGTCACCTCGAGGTCGTCCGCCCCGAGCGCACCCTCCGGGTCGCGCAGGTCACGGACGGCGCTCGCGATCTCCGGCTCCCGGATCGGGAGGTCGCCCCCCGGCGCGACCGCCGTCCCGGGGACGACGCCGGCGTGCAGGACGCGGCGCCAGAACCGCTCGAAGCCGGTCCCCTGCCCCATCGACTCGCGCATCGTGCGCCGGACGATCGAGTGCCCCCGCCAGTTGCGCTCACCGGCCACCTGCGCGAGGAGCTCGATCTCGGACCGGCCGCCCCAGAGCGGCGCGATCAGGGGCTGCTGCACCGACAGCGCGCCGTCGATGGCGCGCATGTCACCCCAGGCCTCGAGCTCGTGCGCGCGCGGCACGTGCCAGAGGCAGCGGCGAGAGGTCTCGTCGCGGTGCATCGACAGGTGCACCGAGAATTCGATGTCCCCGAGCGACTCCGCGAAGCCGAGGTCGGCCGGAGCGTCGTAGACCGGGTTGCCGCCGAGGATGATCAGCGTGCGGACGTCGCCGGCGCCCATCGCCTCGGCGAGCTCCCGCAGATCCGTCACCTGGTCGCGTTCCTCCGGATCCACCGCCGGCGTGAAGCCCACGGTCCGGCCGATGTTGCCGAGCGCCCGGTTGAGCGCGTGGACGAGCGCGTGCACGGCCGGCGGCTGCCGGCTGCCGGCGACGACGACGTTCTGGCCGCGGCTCTCGGCGAGGTCTCGCGCGACCGCGCCGAGCCACTTCTCGGGGATGCCCTCGGTCGAGGGTGAGCCGAGCGCGCCGGTGACGGCCCCGAAGTCGACCCCGTGGTTGCTCGCGAGCTCGCGGCAGAGCGCCTTCAGGTAGCGCCCGACGTCGCGCGCGGGGAGGCGCAGCCGGTGGTCGGCGCTGGCGCCGGTGACGGTCGGGCTCGGCTCGACCACGTACAGCCGGCTCATGTCGTCGCTCGGCGACTCGAGGCGGCGCCCGTTCGCGAACCGGCGCTGGTTCCGCACCGCGCCCGGCTCGGTCATCGTGAAGTCGCTGTCGAGCGCCAGGATGACGCGCGCGCGGGCGAAGTCCTGGTGCACGTGGACCGGCAGACCGAACGCGAGCCACGCCCCCTGGCGCAGGTTGCTCGAGCTCAGGGGGCTCCAGGTGTGGAACCTCGCGCTCGGGAAGCGCTCGCGGACCGCCCGCCGCAGCCGGAGGAAGCTCGGCGAGCTCGCCGGCTGGACCAGCAGCCGGAGCCCGGCGCCGCCGTCGGCGTCGTGCTCCTCGAGCCGGGCGCCGAGCGCCTCTTCGAACGCCTGGTGGGCCGCGGCGGTCGTGTCGCCCGCGTCGGCGAGGTTGCCGGCGCCGTCACGGCGCGCGGCGCGCTGCGAGCGGTCGGGATCGTACAGGTCCATCAGGGACGCCTGGGCCCAGACGTCGGTCGCCCCCTCGGTCGCCGGGTGGTCGGGGTTGCCCTCGATCTTGGTCGGTCGGCCCTCGTGGCTCTCGACCAGCAGGCCGAGCGCGTCGCCCCGCCGCTCGGTCACGGTGGCGAAGTGCATCGGGACGCCCGGGATCACGTACTCCGGCGCCCGCGAGTAGGGCAGGATGTTCTCGACGGGACGGCGGATGCAGCCCGACAGCCCCACCGCGGCGGCGGTCGCCCCGCTCAAGGTGAGGAAGCCGCGCCGGCTGACGATCGCATCGGCCGAGATGAAGCCGTCGGGATCGTGGGCCTCGGCCTGGGCGCGCCGGCTCGGGCGCTCCGGGTCGGCCTTGTCCTCGAGGCTTCGCCACATGGCGGGCGGGTCGTGGGGATCGCGACGAGTCATCGGTGGCACCCAGTGCAGTGTTCGGGCGGACGGACCTCGCTCACGTCGGCGATGCGCTCATCGTCGCCGGGCTGGCGCTCCCAGGTCATGTTGGTGACCTGATCCGGCGGCCGGAGGAACGGGCCCGGATCGCGGTGACAGTCGAGGCACCACTGCATCGAGATCGGCTCCTCGACCGAGACCACTTCCATCTGGTCGACGCGGCCGTGGCAGGAGACGCACCCCACGCCGACGGCGACGTGGACGCTGTGATCGAAGTAGGTGTGCTCGGGGATCTTGTGCACCCGCACCCACTCGACGGGCTGCCCCGTCTCCCAGCTCTGGCGGAGCGGCTCGAGCAGCGGCGAGTCGGGACGCACGACGGCGTGGCACCCCATGCACGACTGCGTCGGCGGGACGATCGCCTCCTGCGACTTTTCCACGCTGGAGTGGCAGTAGCGGCAGTCGATGCCGAGCTCCCCCGCGTGCAGCCGATGGCTGTAGGCGATCGGCTGCTCGGGCGTGTAGCCCACCTGCAGGTTGGCCGGCGAGAAGTAGTACCAGACGACGAAGGTCAGGATACCGCCCGCCAGCGCGGCTCCCACCGCTGCGACGAGCGGCAGGTAGTTCAGCGTACGGGGAAAGATCTGCATGGGCCTTGGTCTCGCTCGAAAGCTCCGGGCAACCGGTGCAGAGCGGGTCGGAGCGGCGCCTATATAGATGAGCGCCGCCGACTGCTCAAGGCGGTGTCCCGCCTTCACTCGTGCCGGTCGGAGCTAGCTTCCGTCCGCCGGCAAGACCACCGACAAGCGCCCTGAAGGACAACCCTCTCCACCAACTTGGGGCCCGTTAGGGTCTCCCCGAGCCGGGGTCAAGGAGCGGCAGCCCCTCGGGGCGGCCGGTTAATCGCCCGCGAACAGTGACCGGTCAAGGAGAAAATCGGGTTCGGGGGCCCAGGGATCGGGAGGTTCGAGCCGCTCGTTGATCCCTCGCAAGAGAGGCTGCCCGGCGTGAGCCGATCGGCCACGCCGCCGCCACGGGCCTCGCGTCCCGGCAAACCCCGCACATCGTGATGTTCCCAGGCCTTTCGAGGCCCTGTAGCATCGCGGCGTGCGCTCGACAGCGCCCCCCGAGCCGCCCCCGGCGCCTCCACCGAACAGCCGCTTCGGGCCGTACAGGCTTCTCGACCGCGTGGCCGTGGGGGGTATGGCCGAGGTCTTTCGGGCGACCGAGCCGAGGCCGGCGGGCGAGCCCCGGGTCGTGGTCCTCAAGCGCATGCTCCCGTCGATCGCCGCCGAGCCCGGCTCCCGGAGCATGTTCCAGGCGGAGGCCGAGCTCGGCGCGCACGTTCGCCACCCCAACGTGGTCGAGGTGCTCGACGTCGGCGCGCAGGACGACCAGCCGTTCCTCGTCCTCGAGTACGTCCGCGGCGTCGACCTGTGGCGCCTCATGCGGTGGCTCAGGCGCGCGGGCAAGGGCCTGGACGTCGAGCTCAGCCTGTTCGTCGTCCGCGAGATGCTCGCGGGGCTCCACGCGGTGCACGAGGCGACCGACGCGGCAGGGCGCAACCTCGGCATCGTCCACCGCGACGTCAGCCCCTCGAACGTCCTCCTGTCGATCCACGGCGACGTCAAGCTCGGGGACTTCGGCATCGCGTGCTCGCGCATGCGCGAGCAGATGCCCGTCGCGCCTCTGAGCGAGCGGGCGAAGGGCAAGCTCGGCTACCTCGCCCCCGAGCAGGTCGTCGGCGCTCCCGTCGATCGGCGCGCGGACGTGTTCTCGGCCGCCGTGCTCGCCGCCGAGCTGCTGATGGGACGGCCGCTGTTCTCCGGGGGGAGCGAGCTGGCGGTCCTGCTCGCGATCCGCGACGCCAAGATCCACCCGTTCATCGAGGTCATGCACACGCTGCCGACGGGCCTCGGCGAGGTGCTGATGAGCGCCCTCGCGAGGGACCCCTCCGACCGGACCGCCACCGCAGCGGAGCTCGCCCGGAGCCTGTCGGGCTTCCAGACGGAGCGCGACGACGGCTTGCGGCGCAGGATGGCCGAGCTCGTCAAGCCCGTGCTGCGCTCGGCCTCCATCGCCGACATGCCCGCGGTGCTCGACCCCGAGGCGACCCCGCTCGTGCCGATCGAGGACGAGTCCGACCGGCGCACCCCGGTGCACATGGAGCGCGAGACGGTGCCCGCGCCGGAGGCAGAAGAGCCGCCGACGCGGGAGCGGCCGGTGACGGCCGGCGTGCCCGCCGTGCTCTACGAGATCCAGACGACGGCCGGCGAGACGCACGGCCCTCTGACGTACGCCCAGGTGATCGAGGCGGTCGCGACAGGGCGGCTCGGGCCGGACGACCGCGTACGGGAGCAGGGAGGTGCGTTCTCGACGGTGCAGGAGCGGAGCGGGTTGCGCCGGCACCTGCCCCCCTCGACGATGACGCCGACCACGCGCCGCCGCGAGGCGCCGAACGAGGCGGACGAGGTGGTCCCGCTCGCGCACGGAGGGATCGTCACCGCGCTCGGCTGGTCGACCCTGCGCAAGGACACGGGGCTGTGGCTGTGCGAGGCGGGCGGCGTGCGCAAGGAGGTCTACCTCGAGAGCGGAGTGCCCGAGTTCGTCACGTCGAACGTCGCGAGCGAGCTCCTCGGCGAGTTCCTGGTGGCCCGGGAGGTCATCTCACGCGGCGAGCTCGACATGGCGCTCGCGGTGATGCCGCGTTTCGAGGGGAAGCTCGGCGACACCCTGGCCGCCCTCGGGCTCGTCGAGCCGGTCCACCTGTTCCAGCACATCGCAGCCCAGGTCCGCGAGAAGCTGCTCGATCTCTTCGCTTGGACGAGCGGCCAGGCCGAGCTCTACCTCGGCGTCCCGCCGCCGGACATCTCGTTCCCGCTCGGCCTCGACCCGTGGGCGACGATCGACGAGGGGATCCGGCGGCGTGTGCTCGCCGGTCACGAGCGAGACCGCTTCTCGGGCCGCGAGCGCGCCTCGGTGCAGCAGGTCATGGACGTGCCGCGCGAGGTGAACCGCGCAGCGCTTCCATCGTTCGTGCGCCGCGTGCTCGCGACGCTCCACCGGCCGACGCCGCTCGACGAGCTCGAGCGATCGTTCGACGACCCGACGGGCAACGACCCGGGCCGCACCCGGCGCGCCGTCGTGCTGCTCATGCACCTGAACGCCGTCGAGTGGAGCTCTCCGTAGACGTCGCGCTCGTTTGGCCTGCAATTCGGGCCGCGAGCCAGCCAGACCGCATCCGGTTTGATGCCGTGGCACTACGGTGATAGCCCTCTCGGCCGGAACGCCGTGACCGCCCTACCCCTGGCACCGCCCGCCGGCATGCGGGACCTGCTCCACCCCGAGTCCGCGGCGAGGAGAGCCCTCGGCCGCCGGCTGGGGGAGGTGTTCGCCCTCCACGGGTACGAGCTGGTCACGACGCCCCCCTTCGAGCACGCCGAGGTGCTCGAGCGCGGCCTCGAGACCGTCGACCGGCGCGATCTGGTCCGCTTCGTCGAGCCGGAGACCGGCGAGGTCGCGCTGCTGCGGCCGGACATCACGCCGCAGATCGCGCGCATCGTGGCGACGCGTCTGTCGGACCGACCGCCGCCCTGGCGCCTGTGCTACGAGGGCACGGTCATCCGGCGACGCCGCGGCCGGGCGCGCCGGCACCGTCAGATCGCGCAGACCGGCGTCGAGCACGTCGGGCTCGCCGGGGCGGACGCGGACGCCGAGGTGATCTCGGTCGCCGCGCGGGCCTGCGACGCGGTGGGGCTCGACGGGTATCGGATCGAGCTCGGACAGGCGCGGATCGGCCGCGCGGCGCTCGAGCGGGTGCCTGAGATCGCCCGGGACGACGCGGCGGCGGCGCTGGCGTGCAAGGACGCGGCCGAGCTCGAGGGCGTGCTCCGCGCCGGCGATGTGCCGTCGCGGGAGCGCGAGCTCCTGCTCGCCCTGACCGACCTCTACGGAGACGTCGAGGTGCTCACGAAGGCGCGGCGGCTCGTCCGGGGCGACGAGATGGTCGCGGCGCTCGAGCAGATCACCGAGGTCGCGGCCCGCCTCGAGTCGCTCGGTCTCGGGCCGCGCCTCGCCGTCGATCTCGGTGAGCTGCGCGGGATGAGCTACTACACCGGCGTGAGCTTCACGGTGCTCGCCGAGGGGCCGGGCGAGCCGGTCGGCGCGGGCGGGCGCTACGACAACCTGCTCGGCCGGTTCGGCGCGCCGGCGCCCGCTACGGGGTTCGCGCTCGATCTCGACAACCTCGAGTGGGCGCTGTCCCACGCTGGAGCGGCCTGGGCGCCGTCGCTTCCGATCCGCGTCGCGCTCGCGGGCGACGACGAGGACCGATGCGCGTCGGTCGCCGAGACGCTCCGCCGGCAGTCGGTGGCGGTGGCGCGGCTCTACGGGCACGACGCCCGGCAGGCGCTCGCGTTCGCGCGGGCGTGGGGGTACGATGCCGCGCTGTTCGTCGGACGCGCGGGTGTGCGCGCGCAGCGGGTCGCCGACGGCGCGAGCCGCGAGCTCGAGCCGGGCACCCCGGCCGAGGTGGACGCGCTGTCGAAGTGGGCGCGCGGGAGCTGAACGCGCCCGGAGGAAACTCGATGTCGGTCGTCGTGGTCGTGGGCGCCCAGTGGGGCGACGAGGGCAAGGGCAAGGTGGTGGACCTCTACGCGCGCTACGCGGACGTCGTGGCGCGCTACGGAGGCGGAGCCAACGCCGGCCACACGCTCGTGGTGGGCGGAGACAAGGTCGTCTTCCACCTGATCCCGTCGGGCGCGCTCCACGTGAAGACGCGCTGCGTGATCGGGCAGGGCACGGTCGTGGACCCGAGGGTGCTCGTGGACGAGCTCGAGGAGCTGCGCACGCGCGGGCTCCTCGACGAGCCGCGTGTGCTCGTCTCCGAGCGCGCGCACATCGTGCTGCCCCACCACGTCGCGATCGACGGGCTCCGCGAGAAGGGCGACGGCGCCATCGGCACGACGAAGCGCGGCATCGGGCCGGCCTACGAGGACAAGGTGGGCCGGCGCGGGCTGCGCGTGGGCGATCTCTTGCGGCCGGAGCTGTTCGCCGAGAAGCTGTCGGCGAACCTCGCGCGGTGGGAGCCGTTCTTCGGCGCGCTCGGCGCCGAGCCGACCGACCGGGCGAAGGTCGCCGAGGAGTACCTCGCGCTCGGCGAGCGGCTGCGCCCCTACGTCGCCGACACGTCGCGCTACTTGTCGGGCTGCATCGCACGCGGCGAGAAGGTCCTGCTCGAGGGCGCGCAGGGGACGATGCTCGACATCGACCACGGGACCTACCCGTACGTGACGAGCTCGACGGTCATCGCGGGAGGCGCGTCGGCGGGCGCCGGGATCTCGCCGGGCGTGATCGACGAGGTGGTCGGCATCTCGAAGGCGTACACGACGCGCGTCGGCGGCGGGCCCTTCCCGACGGAGCTGCACGGCGACGAGGGCGAGCGGCTGCGGGCGGCGGGCGCGGAGTTCGGCGCGACCACGGGCCGGCCCCGCCGGTGCGGCTGGCTCGACGTCCCCGCCCTCCGCTTCGCCGTCCGGATCAACGGCATGACGCAGCTCGCGCTGACGAAGCTCGACGTGCTCGGGGGCCTCGGCGACCTCCGGATCTGCGTCGCCTACGAGCTCGACGGCGAGCGGCTCGACGAGCCGCCCTACGACGGCCTCGACCGCGTGACCCCCGTGTACGAGACCCTGTCCGGCTGGGACGAGGACATCACCGGCTGCGAGTCGGTCGACGCCCTGCCCCCCCGCGCCCGCGCCTACGTCGAGCGCATCGAGGAGCTCGCCGGCTGCCGCCTCGGCCTCGTCAGCGTCGGCGCCGACCGCGACGCCACCCTGCGCCTGAGCGATCCCTTCGCCTGACCGGGGTGCCCGGCGAGAGGCGTCCCGATCCCCTGGCCGACTTTCTTGAGCCGGTTCGGCTCCGGCGGCGCACTGGAGGTTCGGGCGCTCGTCGCGCCGACCTCGGCGGTCTGCGGCGTCGGGGCCCGGAAGGGGGTAACGGATGGAGCAGCAGGGTCGCGTGAACGAGAGTGTGGGCGTGAGCCGGCCGCCGGCGCGCTGGCTCGTCCCGTCGGGCCGCGCCGTGGCGCTCGGCGTCCTCGTCTGGCTCGGCTCCGCGTGCATGGCGAGCGACGGGGAGCGGGTGTACTCGGCGCGGGCGGGGTTCGCGAACGACGACTCGGGCCTGTTCGTCGTCCTCGACAGCCGCGTCGAGCGCGCCGGGTACATGGACGACGTCCTCACGAGCGACTACGTGTACGAGATCCGCGTCGCAGAGCCGGACGGCACGATGCAGCGGACCGTCCTCGAGCGACGGGATCGATCGCTCGGCGAGGTCTACTACGAAGCCGAGGCGGGCTACCTGCTCGCGATCAGCACCGACGGCGGTCGGTCCACGGGCTGGCGCGCGGAGGTCGTCCGGCTCGACGGGGACGTCGCGGTGCTCGAAGAGGGCAACCTCGCCCCCCCCCTGTTCCTGCCCGATCCGAGCGGATCGCTCATCGCGCGCGTCCGGTCGTTGTGCGACCCGGGGTGCTCGAGCTGGCAGTCGCGGCTCGTGCTGTACGTGAGCTTCTACGACGCGGCCACGCTCGAGCGCGTGGGCGAGCTGCACGCCCTCGAGTGGCCGCGCCGCGAGCGCCCGGGCTCGACCGTGACCTGGAGCCCCGACGGCCGGCTCGTGGTCTCCGACGGTATCGAGGCCTTCGCGCTCGCGCCCGAGGGGGGACGCGAGCCGGTCGCGGTGCCGGCCTGCCGGGGGCACTTCACCGCCGGCGGGCGCGCGTCGGACGGCCGCAGCGCCCAGGCGAGCTGGGATGGCGAGGGCGTCGAGGTCACCGTCACCGCCGGCGACGCGCCCGGCTGGCCCGACCGGTGTTTCGGGGAGGGGAGCTGATGCGCGCGCCGATCGGAGCGGGCCTGCTCGCCGCCCTCGGGACGCTCGGGTGCGCCGACGACCCCGCCACGCCGGATGCCGACGCCGACGCCGTGGCCGTGTGGGCCGACGACGACGAGCGCATCGCCCTCGGCTTCGACTGGGCCCGCGGCGGCCTCTCCCACGAGATCTGGCTGGCCGACGGCGAGGGGCACCTCGACCGGCGGCTCGTCGGGCCGAGGCCGGGGAGCATCCGAGAGCTCTACTTCATGCGCTCGGCGGGCTACCTGCTCGTCTCCGGCACGATCATGGTGGACGGTCGCGACGACGGCTTCGTCGACCGAATCGATCTCGACGGGTCGGCGACGCGGCTCTTCGACGACACCGGCGGGACCGTGAGCTTCGTCCCGTCGCCCGACGGGTCGGCCATCGCCCGCGTCCGGCTCGACGACTGCGACGAGCTCCGGTCCGAAGGCCGCGGCCGGTGCGTCCTCGACGTGGACCTCCTCGACCCCGCGACGGGCGAGCCGGTGCGCGCACCGCTCCACCTCCTGTTCGGCCCGATGGAGGGCGTCGAGCAGGTCTTCCCCGACTGGGTCTTCCACCCGTCGGGACAGCTCCTCGTGTCGGACGGCAACCTGACCTACGCGATCGGCCCCGATGGAGAGCTCGCGGGCGAGCCGGCCGTGGCGCCGGACTGCTTCCGACCGCGCACGACGAGCAGCGACATCTCGCGCGAAGGCCGGACCGCGCTCTGGGATCGCTTCGACGAGCGGCTCGTCCTCACGCCGCCCGAGGCGCCCGGATACCCGGATCGGTGCTTCGCCGACTGAGCGGTGCGCCGTGGCGGCCCTCGGCTCAGCCGCAGAGCCGCTTCGGGGTGTCGTCGGGCCGCACGGCGCGCACGCCCGGGCCGACGCGCCGGCGGACGCGCGCCTTGAAGAGCAGGCCCGCGTGGCAGAGCTGCTCCTCGATCACGTCCGGGTCCTGGCACGGTTCGATGCAGAGCAGCTCCGTCACCGCGCGCGCTGCGCGCTCCGCGGCCTCCCCGTCCGTCCAGAAGTCGTACGCGTAGCCGCCCGGCCACGACATGACCCAGTTGCCCGCCGGGTCGCGGTGCACCACCGCGCGCACCGGCAGAACGTTCCGTCCCGTCAGCATCGAGCTCTCCCCCTTGGCGCGCCATCGTAGAAGCTGCACGCGCGCGTGCAAGCCAAAATCGACGGGGATCTTTCCTGCGCGCGCACGGCACGGATCGCGAGCGCGCCGTCCGTCTGTCTTGACACCCCACCGGGGGCACTTAGCGGCTTTGACGGGCTCGCCGGAGGACTCATGGCCCAGCACACCGATCTCGTCCGCCTGCGCCCCCGCCGGGAGGCGCCGGACGGGCGGGAGACCGAGTCGCTGATCGAGGAGCTCGGCCGAGAGATCCGAGGAGAGGTCCGGTTCGACCGGGGCAGCCGCGGCCTCTACTGCCGGGACGCATCCAACTTCCGGATGATGCCCATCGGGGTCGTCATCCCGAGGGGAGCCGACGACGTCGTCGCGACGGTCGAGGCCTGCCGGCGGCGCGGTGTCCCGCTCCTCCCACGCGGAGGCGGCACCAGCCTCGCCGGCCAGTGCGTCAACACGGCCGTCGTGATGGACTTCACCAAGTACATGGGCCGGGTCCTCGAGATCGATCCCGAGCGGAAGCTCGCGCGCGTCGAGGCGGGAGCCATCCTGGATCGCGTCCGGCAGGAGGCGAGCGAGCACGGCCTGACCGTCGGGCCCGACCCGGCCACCCACGACCACTGCACGATCGGCGGGATGATCGGGAACGACGCCTGCGGCGTGCACGCGATCATGGCCGAGCTCTACGGGCCCGGGCCGCGGATGCAGGACAACGTCCACGACCTCGAGGTGCTCACCTACGACGGCACCCGCATGCGCGTCGGGGCGACCTCGGACCACGAGCGGGAGGTCATCGAGCGCCAGGGAGGACGTCGCGCGGAGATCTACCGCCGGCTGCGTGCGCTGCGAGACCGTTACGAAGGCCCCATCCGGGAGCGCTTCCCGGACATCCCGCGGCGGGTCTCGGGGTACAGCCTCCCCTGCCTTCTACCCGAGCAGGGGTTTCAGGTGGCGCGCGCGCTGAGCGGCACCGAGGGCACGTGCGTCACGATGCTCGACGCGACCGTGCACCTCGTCCCGTCGTTCCCCTGCCGGGCGCTCCTGGTCCTCGGCTTCGAGGACGTGGCCCGGGCGGGGGACGTCATCCCCGAGCTCCGCGCCCTCGAGGACAAGCCCATCGGGTGCGAGGGGCTCGACCGGAACCTGATCGAGGACATCCGCAACGAGGGGCTGCACGCCGAATTCCTGCCGCTGCTCCCCGAGGGTGACGCCTTCCTGATCGTGCACTTCGGCGCCTTCACCCACGAGGAGGCTCTCCACAAGACGCACCGCGCGCTACGGCGGCTCGGTGGCGAGGCCGTCGACCACCGCGTCTTCACGGATGCCGAGCACCGGGAGGCCATCTGGGAGGTCCGCGAGTCGGGGCTCGGCGCCACGGCCTTCGTCCCTCACGCGCACGACACCCGGCCCGGCTTCGAGGACTCGGCGGTGCCTCCGGCCGCGGTGGGGCCCTACCTCCGGGAGCTTCGTCGGCTCTTGCGCGAGTACGGGTACGGGCGGGCGGCGCTCTACGGCCACTTCGCGCAGGGCTGCGTCCACACGCGGATCCCGTTCGATCTCGGGAGCGAGGAGGGGCTGCGCAGAACCCGCGCGTTCACGCGGCAGGCGGCCCACCTCTGCGTTCGCATGGGAGGCTCGCTCTCGGGCGAGCACGGTGACGGGCAGCAGCGCGGCGAGCTCTTGTCGATCGTGTTCGGCCCCGAGCTCGTGCGGGCCTTCCGCGAGCTCAAGGACATCTGGGACCCGGACGGCAAGATGAACCCGGGCAAGGTGTTCGACGCCCTCCCCCGCTCGGCCAACCTGGCGCTCGGCACGGGCCACGAGCCGTGGGAGCCGAAGACGCGGTTCCCGTTCCCGCACGATCACGGACGCATCTCCCACGCGGCGCGCCGCTGCGTGGGCGTCGGCAAGTGCCGGCGGCTCGATCACGGCTCGGGCGTGATGTGCCCGAGCTTCATGGTCCTGCACGAGGAGAGGCACACGACCCGCGGCCGCGCGCACCTCTTCTTCGAGATGCTGCAGGGGGACGTCGTCGCCGACGGATGGAAGAGCGAGGAGGTGAAGGAGGCCATCGGCCTGTGCCTCGCCTGCAAGGGCTGCGTGCACGACTGCCCGGTCCACGTGGACATCCCCACGCTGAAGGCCGAGTTCCTCTCCCACT
>JBDIVX010000117.1:0-23604 GCA_039794305.1 Candidatus Neutrinellum sp. | reverse complement strand
AGGTACGAACGCAGGAACAGCTCCCGATCGAGCTCGGGATGCGCCCAGAGCTCCGGCATGGACCCCCGGAAGATGGACTCGAACGCTCCGTGCAGGTCGACGGGCGGCGTCCGACAACCACGGGCCTCGATGACGTCGGTGCAAGGCAGGAAGGGCTCGACGTCGACACGGAAGCTCCGGCGCTCGCGCTCCGAGAACCCGAGCAGGCTCACGATCGCGACTCGTCCCGCGAGCGTCTCCGTGATCCCCTTCATCGCATGGAACTGCTGGGAGCCGGTCAGCCAGAAGCGGCCTGGGCTCCGATCCTCGTCGATGGCGATCTTGATCAGAGGAAGCAGCTCCGGGGCGTGCTGGATCTCGTCGATCAGGACCGGCGGAGCAAACCGCTGGAGCAGCAGCCGCGGGTCTCGCCGCGCGAGCTCCCGGAGCGCGGGGTCGTCCAGCGTCAGGTAGCGGCGGCCGGAGCCGGCGAGGTGCCTGAGCAGCGTCGTCTTGCCGGACTGCCGGGGTCCCGTCAGGAGAAGAGCAGGGAACTGCCCGCTGATTTCGCGGACCGCGCCCTCGAGAGCTCGCGGACAGTACTCCATCGGCAGATTGGAATCACGATCTTAAATGTGCCGCAAGCACTGCGCGCCCGGTTCTGGCTTCTTCCAGCCGCGGGGCCTCCAGTCCCGCACGATGGCCCTGCTTTCGCTGGGCAATTGCGTCACATGACAGGGATCCAATCCTCCCCTCCCGTCGCCCGACCGATGGCCGGGTGGGCGCCGATGGGCTACCTCGTCCCCGAACACGGAGGCCTGACATGAAACGCGTCCTCATCTGGGACATCCCGGTACGACTCTTCCACTGGCTGCTCGCAGGCTCCTTCCTCGGGGCGTTCGTGATCGCGAACACGGTCGACGACGAGAGCGGCCTCTTCGTGGCGCACATGTGGCTCGGCGGCGTCGCGGCCTTCATGGTGCTCCTCCGGCTCGTGTGGGGCTTCGTCGGCTCCCGCCACGCCCGCTTCCGCTCCTTCGACCTCCGGCCGGCGGCGCTCGCCGGCTACCTGAGGGGCGCCCTGTCCGGAAAGGGCGAGCGCCGCGCCGGGCACAACCCGGCGAACGCGCTGGCCGCGATCGCGATGTTCGCGCTGGTGCTCGGCCTCGCGGTCACCGGCGTCGGGATGTCGACCGGGAGCGAGGCCGCCGAGGAGCTCCACGAGATGCTCGCCTTCGCGATGGTCGCGCTCGTGGCGCTCCACGTGGCCGGAGTGGCCTTACACACGGTGCGTCACCGCGACAACATCGCGCTCGGCATGGTCGATGGGCGCAAGGAGGCCGACCCGGCGGCGGCGATCCCGAAGGCCCACGCGCTGGTCGGGCTCGTGTTCGTCGGCCTGACGGGGCTCTGGGCCGGCGGCCTCTACGACGGATACGATCCGGCCACCCACACGGTGACCATTCCCCTGATCGGCAAGACCGTACAGCTCGGCGAGGGCGAAGAGCACGAGGAGCACGGCGAGCACGGCGAGCACGGCGAGCACGAGGAGCACGAGGAGCACGACGATTGACCCGCCACGCCATGACGGAAGTCATGGCGCCCGGGAGCTTCGCGGGCCGAGATCCCCCTCATGGACGGTCCGATCACGCGCTTTCTCGAGGCCGATCACCGCGCGATCGACGAGCTGTTGTCCGGCAGCCGCCGGGGCACCGACGTCGATCTCGAGGTCTTCGACCGGTTCCGAGAGCGCCTGCTGCGCCACATCGGCTGGGAGGAGAAGATCCTGCTCCCGGCGGCGGCCGAGGCCCGCGGCGAGCCCCTCGAGGCCGCCAAGCAGCTCCGCCGCGACCACGGCCGCCTCGCCGCGCTCCTGACGCGGCGCCCAACCCTCGGGTCGATGGCCGAGGTCGCGTCCATCCTGGCCGCCCACAACGAGATCGAGGAGGGCGAGGCAGGCGTCTACGCCGCGTGCGAGTCCCTGCTCGCGGACCGGGCCGACGAGCTCGTCGCCCGCATGCGCGCCGCACCGAAGGTCCCGCTCGCCCCGTTCTACGAGGGACCGATCCCGCTGCCGAAGCGCTGAGCGCAGGGACCCCGCGCGGCAGCCGACCCCGGCCATGACGGATGTCATGCCGCCCGGGCGCAGCCGACCCATGGGATCGGCATGAGGCAGCCGGGCGAGAGAGTCGACGAGCAGGGGAGCGTGGCCGCGCCCTTCCTGCGCGAGCATCGGAACATCGATCTGCTCCTGAGCTTGCTCCACGTGGAGCTCGGCGCGCTCGCCTCCGACGGGGCGCCGCGCTACGTGCTGATGGTCGACGTCCTCCACTACCTCACCAGCTACGTCGATCACTACCACCACGGCCGGGAGGATCTCTTGTTCGCCGCCGCGGCCCGTCGAGCGCCCGGCCTCGAGCCCTTCGTGACGGCCGTCGAGGAGCAGCACGGGGACGTCATCGGGTCCGGCGCCATGCTGCGGGGCGACCTCGAGCGCGCGCTCCTGGACCTCCCCGTGCCGAAGTCGCACCTGCTCGAGGCCGGCAGAGCCTACGTGCGCGGGCTCCGCGCGCACCTCGACTACGAAGAGCGCGAGGTGTTTCCGCGCGTCGCGGCGGTGCTCGGGCCCGAGGACATCCGGGCGGTCGACGCGCTGTTCGGGACGGTCCGAGACCCGCTGTTTGGACCCGTCACGCACGAGCGCTACCGCTCGCTGTTCGACGAGGTGTCCCGGACGGCCGGCTGCGACTGCCGGTTCGTGTGAGGCACGTCTCGGCGCGGGCCCGCGCATGATGGATGTCATGGGCGCTGGACGGGCGCAGGCCGATGGTTCCGGCCATGGATGCTCCGGCAGGACTCGTGACGGGCGGCCCCGCGGTGGGAGCGCGCCCCGCGTCGCAGGCCGACGCCCCGCCGGCCATCCTGCCGGGTGAGCACTTCGCCTTCGCCCTCGTCTGTCTGCTCACCGGAGCGGCCGGGGTGATCTGGGCCGCGCCCGAGCTCGCGGCGGGCGCGTTCCCGGCGCCGCGCGTCGTGGCGGTGACGCACCTGTGGACGCTCGGCTTCATCACCACCTCGATCCTGGGAGCGCTCTACCAGTTCCTGCCCGTCGCCCTCGGGGTGTCCATTCGCTCCGAGCGCGCCGCGCACGCGTCCTTCGGGCTGCTCGCGCTGGGCGTTCCGGCCTTCGCGGTGGGGCTCGGGCTCGGGGTGCGCCCGGCGGTCCACGCCGGAGCGAGCGCGGTGGCGCTCGGCCTGGGCATCGCCGCGGTGAACCTGGGGCTCACGCTCGGCCGGGCCCCGACCCGCGACGTCACCTGGTGGGCGCTCGGCGGAGCGGCGCTCTCGCTGGTCGTGACGCTCGCGCTCGGGCTGACCATGGCCGTCGCGGGCCCCGGCGGGCTGCTCGGCGTCCACGTCCACCTCGCGCTGTGCGGCTTCGTCCTCATGGTGGTGGTGGCCGTCGCGAACCACCTGCTTCCCATGTTCCTCTTGTCGCACGGTGCGCCGAGCTGGCCCGCGCGCGCCGCGGCGGGCGCCATCGCCGCGGGGTGCGCGTCCCTCGTCCTACCGCTCTTCGGCGCCGGCTGGTGGGCGCCCGCCTCGCTCTTGACCGCGGGAGTCGTGGCGCTCCTCCTCCAGGCCGCGCTCTTCTACCGCCACCGCGTGCGCCGCCCCGTCGACGCCGGGATGCAGCTCGCCCGCGCCGCGCTGGTGGCGCTGCTCTTCGCGGTCGTGCTCGGCTGGGCGGTCCTCTCGACGGCCGCCACCGACCCGCGCCTCGTGACGGCCTACGGCCTCGTCGCGGTGGCGTCCCTCGGGCTCTTCGTGGCGGGCCACTACTACAAGATCGTGCCCTTCCTGATCTGGTTCCACCGCTACGGGCCGCGGCTCGGCCGGGCCGTCGTGCCGCGCGTCGCCGACCTCACCGACGCGCGCCTCGCGCGGATCGCCGGCGCGCTCCTCGTCGGAGGCGTCGCGATCGCGGCGGCCGGCGTCGTCGGGGCAGCGGTCTGGGCCGTACGGCTCGGGGGCGCGACGTTGCTCGCGGGCTCGGCGCTCGAGGCCGGTCAGCTCGCGCTCGCTCTCGCAAGGAGGGACGAATGACGTCCACCGAGGATCCGCTCGTTCGACGCGCCTACGAGGCGCTGCGCCAGGTGATCGACCCCGAGATCGGCCTCGACATCGTCACCCTCGGGCTCGTCTACGACGTCGCCGTCGACGGGGGCAATCTCCAGGTGACCTACACGCTCACGACCCCCGGCTGCCCGATGGAGCGCGTGATCACCGGGGGCATCCTGCACGCTCTCGCCGGCCTCGAGGGCGTGAGCAGCGTCGAGCCGAACCTCGTGTTCGAGCCCCGATGGACGCCGGCGTTCATCGACGGGGCGACGTCTGGACAAGGAGAAGGAGACGTCCGATGAAGATGCGAGAGCAGATGATGGCCGCGCTCGGCGCCGACGCGCGCGCGCGGGCGCCCGCCGAGCCCATCCCCGAGCACCTGCGCGCCCTCCCGCCCGACCGCGTGGTCGATCTCGACGTCCGCGAGGACATCCGGCGGGGCCACGAGCCCTTCGCCGCCATCAGTCAGGCGGCCTCGGCGCTCCCCGAAGGACACGTCCTCAGGGTTCGGGCGCCGTTCGAGCCCGCGCCGCTCTACGCGGTGCTGGGCCGGCGCGGCCTCGTCCACCACGCCGAGCGGCTCGGCGAAGAGGACTGGCGGGTGTGGTTCGTCCACGGCGAGGGCGGCGCGGCCACGGCGGCGCCTCCCTCGGCGCGGGGGGCCGTCGCCGTCGAGGACGGGCTCGTCACCATCGACGTGCGGGGCCTCGAGCCGCCCGAGCCCATGGTCCGCACGATCTCGGCCCTCGATTCGCTGCCCCGCGGCGCCACGCTCGTCCAGATCAACGAGCGCATTCCCCAGTTCCTCCTCCCCAAGCTCCAGGACCTGGGGTTCGAGTACGAGGCACACCGCGCCGACGACGGCACCGTGCGCCTGCACATCCGACATCGCCAGAAGGAGAAGCCATGAGCGACACGCACGGAACGCAGCTCGACGTTCGCGTCATCCCCCCGCAGAGGAAGCACCCGACGATCTTCCAGACCTTCGACTCCCTCGACACGGGCGAGCACTTCTTCCTCGTCAACGACCACGATCCGGTCCCGCTCCGGTATCAATTCGAGGCGGAACGCCCCGGCTCCTTCACCTGGGAGTACCTGGAAAACGGGCCGAACGTCTGGAAGGTCCGGATCGGCAAGAGCTGATCGTGATCTGTGAGCGTTCACGGTGGCTTCGTCGGGCGGCGGGCCCCATGATGCCACCGTGAACCGCTCGGCCCTCGAACGTCACCTCCAGGGCTCGCGGCTGTTCGGGTCCCTCCCGCCGGAGGTGATCGGTACGGCCGCCGCCCACGCGACGAGCCGCACGCTCGCCCCCGGCCAGGAGCTCTGGTACGAGGGGCAGGAGGCGCGGTCCTTCACCGTCATCGTCGCCGGCTTCGCGGAGATCGTCCGCAACGCTCCGGGCGGCGCCGACGCCGTCGTGGGGGTGTTCGGTCCACGCGAGAGCATCGGCGTGTCGGCCGTGCTCGAGGAGGGCCGCTACCCCGCCAACGCCGTCGCGCTGTGCGATCTCACCGTGATCAGCGTGGAAGCGGCGCCCATCCTGGCCGTGATGCGCGCGCGCCCGGAGGTCGGGGCCGCGATGAACCGCGCGCTGCTCGAGCACACCCACGCGCTCCGCTGGAAGGTGGACCTGATGAGCGCCGGGACGGTCCCGCGCCGCCTCGCCGCCCTGTTCCTGCACTTCGCCGACCGGTTCGGGGACGAGGACGTCGACGGTCGGCTCGTGATCCCCCTGAGCCTCTCGCGGCAGCACCTCGCCCGGCTGGTCGGGGCGCGCACCGAGACGGTCATCCGGACCCTGAGCCGCTGGAACAAGGCCGGCACGCTGGAGACCACGAAGGAGGGCTTCGTCCTGCCGAGCGAGGACGCGCTCCGGGCCGAGCTGGCCGAGGCGGGGTAGGTTCGGACGAAAAGGGCGGAGGAGGCTGGAAACCGCGGGGCCTGGCAGCGACCCTCGTGAGATGCTCGATCATCTCCGCGGACGAGTGCGCGTCGTGGTATTCGCGGCGCTGCTCCTCGGCGGGTCTCTCTCGATCTCGGCCTGCCATCTGTCGCACGACGACGGGCGGGACGCCGGGCGGCCGGACACCGGCGACCTCCGCGAGCCCGACGCCGCCGAGGGAGACGGGGGACCGCCGGGGCACGGGCGGGTCGTGTCGGTGGCGGCGGGCGCATTCCACACTTGCGCGGTGACCGACGATGGCAGGGTCTGGTGCTGGGGCGGCAACGACTTCGGCGCGCTTGGCGTGGACGTCGAGCGCCTCTCGACGACGCCGGTGCGGGTTTCGGAGATCGACGACGCCGTGCAGGTCGCCGCCGGCGAGCACCACTCGTGCGCGCGGCAGGGGACGGGCACCGTCCAGTGCTGGGGCAGTACGGCGTCGGGTGGCTCGCCCTTCCCGGGACGGGTCGTGGGGCTGACAGACGCGCTGGACATCGACGCCGGCCCGGGCTTCACCTGCGCCGTGGTCTCGGGCGGCGGAGTACGGTGCTGGGGCCGGAACGGCAGCGGCCAGCTCGGGGACGGCACGACTATCGACCGCGCGTCCCCGAGCATGGTGGTCGGCGTCGACGATGCGGTCGGCGTCAGCACGGGAGCAGAGCACGCCTGCGCGCTGCATGCCTCGGGGGCGATCTCTTGCTGGGGCGCCAACCGGGAGGCTCGGCTGGGGAACGGCCTCGGCGGCGCGGAGCCGGTCGTGGTGCCCGTCGATGTGCTCTACATCGACGACGCCGTCGCCGTCGCCGCGGGAGGCGCCCACACTTGCGCCCTTCGCAGCGGTGGCGAGCTGTGGTGCTGGGGCATGAACCGTGAGGGCCAAGCGGGCTCCATCCCGAGCACGCAGGTGAACGTGCCACGGGCCGTGTCGGGCGTCCTGGACGCAATCCTGCTGGCCACGGGACCCGGTCACACCTGCTTCGCGCGTGCTCCTGGCACCGTTTCGTGCTTCGGCACCAACGAATGGGGCCAGCTAGGAGACGGAACCGGAACGCGCAGCCACATCCCCGTGCCCGTCGCCGGCGACGTTCGCGCAACGGCGCTCATTGCGGGAGACGCCAGCGGCGGCATCCACGGCCACTCCTGCGCGCTGCTCTCCGACGGCGGTGTCTCCTGCTGGGGTCCCAACGAGCAGGGTCAGCTCGGCGACGGCACCAGCATCACCGCCCTCCACCCTACCCGCGTGGTCGGCTTCCCGTAAGACGTCCGCAGGCTGTGCCACGTCCATCGAAGCCGCAAGCCCCCGCGGAGTCGAATCGCCGCGGGCTTTCGCGGCGTGGCCCCGGGTCGCCCACGCGCGCAGTCACTCCGACCGGGTCCCGAGCTACCGCGCGGATGCGGCGCGCGGCAAGAGCACGTTGTTCTCGAGGTGGACGTGCGTGAGCGTGTCCGCCTCGAACGCCTCGAGCTCGCGGAAGAGCGTGCGGTAGCTGTTGCAGGCCCAGGCGGGGAAGGAGAAGTCGGAGGTCACGTCGCGGATGCGGGCGAGGATGAGGCCGACGCCTTCGTGCTCTTCCTGGATGGGGCCGATCATCTCTCGGATCGCGTCGGACGACGTGGTGGTGGACCCGAGCGCGGGGAAGAGCTCCCGCTCCTCCTCGTCGAGGTGGGGCCTCAGCGTGCCGTCGAGCTCCTCGACGAGCCGTCGCAGCTCGACGAGCCGCCCGTCGTTCTCGCCGTGGACCCGCGCCACCTTGTTCGCGAGCGGGACGAGCAGGTCGAGGATCCGGCGGGCCGGCTCGTGGTGCTCGGCGACGATGTGATCGACGAGCGCCGCGGTGGACAGCTCCCGGAGGTCCCTCCCGCGCCGGCCGGCGCGCTCCCGGCGCTCGATGGCCTGCTCGAGCTCCTCGGCGACCACGGAGGGGTCGAGCCCGCGCTGGGCGCAGGCGTCCGAGAGGGGCATGTGGCCCTTGCAGCAGAAGTCGATGCGGTGGCGCCGGAGCACCTCGACACACTCGGAGTGCTCGGTCACCAGGTCTCCCACGGGGCGGCTCTCGTCGATCATCGCAGGGAGCCTGCGTCCGGCTCCGGCGCTCCGCCATGACATCGGTCATGAGCGGCCGGCCCCGGACCGACGACGGGCGCACCGGCGCCTCGAGTAGCCGGTGCACGGAGCGCGCGCTGCTCCAGACGCGGCCGGGGGTTGCGAACACAGGGGTCTTTCCGGTGGCACCGAACGTGCAGCGGGACGCGCGCAGGAGAGAGCACGCGTCCTCATGCGCCGCCCGCCTGCCACCTTGCGCACCACCTCGGACACGCGTCTGCCGGCGCAGCTCGGCTGCTACCGCCCCTGCTTCCGGATCGCCGGCGGAGGCATGGCCTCGGTCCACGTCGCGCGGGTCGAGGACCCGGACGGCTTCGGTGGGGTGGTCGCGCTCAAGACCGTCCACGCCCACCTCGCGCAGCACCGGCAGTTCGTCGACATGTTCCTCGACGAGGCGCGGCTCGCCTCCCGCATCGACCACCCGAACGTCTGCAAGGTGCAGGCGTACGGCGAGCAGCACGGGATCTACTACCTCGCGATGGAGTACCTCCTCGGCGAGACGATCGCCCAGGTGATCGACAAGCTGCGCTCGCGGCGCGACGCGTACCTGCTCGAAGAGCTGCCCTACTACGCCGCAGCCCTGATCGCGCAGGCCCTCGACGGGCTGCACGCCGCCCACGAGCTCCGCGACCGGGACGGGACGTGGCTGCGCGTGGTGCACCGCGACGTGTCGCCGCAGAACCTGTTCGTCGGGTACGACGGGCGCGTCAAGGTGGTGGACTTCGGGCTCGCCAAGGCGGCCCGGCGGCTCAGCCAGACGCGCGCGGGCACCGTCAAGGGCAAGCTCGCCTACCTGGCGCCCGAGTCGATCCTGGGCCACGAGCCCGACCGGAGGGTCGACGTCTGGGCGGCCGGCGTGTGCCTGTGGGAGCTGGTCACGCTCGAGCGGCTCTTCCACCGCAGGACCGACCTCGAGACGGTCGTCGCGGTGCGCGACGAGGTCGCGCCGCCCGCGCGCAGCGTCGCCTGGTGGGTGCCGCCGGAGCTCGACGCGATCGTGCTCCGCGCGCTTTCGCGCGATCCGGCGCAGCGCTTCCAGACGGCGCAGGAGATGGCCCGCGCGCTCCGCGCCTTCTCGATCCAGAAGGGGGCCGCCGTCGGGCCGCGCGAGGTCGCTCGGTGGATGGCGGAGCTGTTCCCCGTCGAGCGTGCGCAGCGGATGCGCACGCTCGAAGAGGCCTTCGGCGAGCCGCTCTTCGACGAAGACGAACGCCGCGACTCGTCGGGCCCGACCCTGGTCGAGCGCGAGCGGCCGGTGCTGCGGGTCGCTCCCGAGGACCTCGCTCCGGCGCGAAGGGCGCGCCGCCGGCGGTGGCCCCGCGTGCTCGCGTTCGTCGCCCTCGCCCTGCTCGCCACCGTGGCGGGCGGCACGCTCGCGACGGTGCTCGACGCGGAGCCCGAGCCCGAGCTCTCCGAAGCCGCGCGCTGAAGCCCGCGCGCGCCGGCTCGATTCAGTCGTCGTCTTCGGCGCTCTCGCGGTTCATCAGCCAGCACTCGCGGGCGGCGCCGTAGAGGACGCGGACGAGGCGGCTGACCTCGCCGGTGGAGGGTACGGGCTCCGCGCCCACCACCTGGGCGAGCCGCTCGCGCGCCTCGGTCATCGTGCCCGGCCAGCCACCCGCCGCGCGGCGGCCTTCCTGTACGAGGCTCGACCGGACCGCCGCGGCCCAGGCCCGGCCCGCTTCGACCACGCGATCGTCCTGGCCCTTGCGTCCGGCGGCTGCGGCTGTCACCGGCGGAGAGTCGCACGCCGGCCTGCGGGCGGCAAGCAACGCCTGCCGGCGGACGCGCGACGGGGAAGGCTGGCAGGCCGAGCCGCGGCCGTCGTACCCTCGGCTCCGGGATGGAGGACCAGGGCAAGCCGCAGACGCGACGCGAGTTCCTCGTGACCGCTGCCGTCGCGGGCGTCGCGGTGGCGACCGGGTGCGGCGGGGACGACGAACCGGGTGGGCCGACGGACGCGGGGCCGCGCGACGGTGGGCGCCGCGACGGCGGGCCGCGCGACGCAGGTGCACGTGACGCGGGCTCGGACGGCGGCCTCGACGCGGGCCCGCCGCCCGTGGACCCGCCCG
Organism: Candidatus Neutrinellum sp.; assembly: GCA_039794305.1. Classification (GTDB taxonomy): domain Bacteria; phylum Myxococcota_A; class Polyangia; order Polyangiales; family JBDIVX01; genus JBDIVX01. The sequence continues at coordinate 13,382 of JBDIVX010000117.1, read as the reverse complement.
AGGAGACGTCCGAGGGCCTGAACTTCCCGCTCGGGGTCGCGAGCGGCGACGTCACGACCGAGCGCGCCGTCCTGTGGACCCGCTACGACGGCCTGATGACCCTGCGGCTCACCGTGTGGGAGATGGACGGCGACGCGTACGCGCGGACGGTCTACGACGCCGACGTGACGCCGGGCGACGGCGGCTACGTGAGCGAGGACGCGGGCGGCCTCGTGGCCGGAGGCCGCTACCGCTTCGTCTTCTTCGAGACCGACGGCGAAGCGCGCCTCACGCGCAGCCCCATCGGCCGCTTCCGCGCGCCGCCCGCCTCGGATGCGCTGGTGCCGCTCGTGCTCGGTGCCGTCTCGTGCACCAACCAGGGCCACTCCATGGCGACGCTCGAGCGCGCCGGAGAGCGGGACGACCTCGACGTGTTCCTCTTCCTCGGCGACACGTCCTACAACGACGGCGCCGAGACCCTCGAGGAGTACCGCGCCAAGTGGGTCGAGAACATGAGCACCGACGGCTACCGCGCGGTGCGCCGCGCGACGAGCCTGCTCGCCACCTGGGACGACCACGAGTTCGAGAACGACTGGAACCCGGAGGCGTTCGACCCCGCCCAGCTCGCGGCCGCCAAGCAGGCCTTCTTCGACCACCAACCCGTCCGCCGCGACGCGACGAGCCCGGACCGCATCTGGAAGCGCATGCGATGGGGGCGCACGGTCGAGATCTTCGTCCTCGACTGCCGGAGCGAGCGGCTTCCGTCGACGCGCACGAGCGACAGCCCCATCTACATCTCCCGCGAGCAGATGGACTGGTTGAAGGACGGCCTCGCGGCGAGCGACGCCGTGTTCAAGCTGATCATGAGCTCGGTCCCCATCAGCGACTTCCCGGGCGCCTTCGACTTTCCGAGCGCGCGAAACGACCGCTGGGAGGGCTACGAGGCCCAGCGCGAGGAGATCCTGCGCTTCATCGACGAGACGGCGATCGGCCACGTGATCTGGCTCTCGGGCGACTTCCACCTCGGCTCCATGGGTCGCGTCTCGACGTCCGGCCCGGGGAGCATGCAGCTCGAGATCCTCGCGGGCCCCGGAGCGCAGACCGGCAACCCCCTCGCCCTGACCCTCGGCGAGCCCCAGTTCGACTGGGCCACGAGCACGAACAACTACACCGCCCTCGAGCTCGACCCCGCGGTCCCGATGCTGCGTGCCTACTTCATCGACCGCGACGCGAGCGTCCTCGAGGTGGGCGAGTACAGGTTCTGAGCCTCGAGGTCGGTCCGTCAGTCCGGCACCAGCAGCACCTTGCCCACGTTCTTGCCGTTCTCGAGCTCGCCGAAGGCGGCCGCCGCTTCGCCGAACGGGTAGACGCGGTGGACGTGCGGGCGGACGGCGCCGCGCTCGTAGAGCTCGACGACCTCGGCGAGCGTGTCGCGCATCATCTCGAGCTCGTCCCACAGGTGACCGACGTTGACGCCCGCGACCGCCCGGTTGTCGTTCATGAGCTTCATCGGCGAGAACCGTGGGATCCGGAGCAGGAGGCCGAGCACGTGGAGCAGGTTGCGCCTGCCGCCGGTGCTCACGTTCGCCATCCCGAACGCGACGAGCATCCCCGCGGGCCGGAGCAGCCCGTAGCCGCGCCGCCAGTCCGGCCCGCCGAGCGGGTCGAGGACGAGGTCGACGCCGCGGCCGCCCGTGAGCCTGCGGACCTCTTCGACGTAGTCCTTCGAGCGGTAGTCGACGGGGTGATGGCAGCCCTGCTCCCGCACGTAGTCGTGCTTGGACGCCGAGGCCGTGCCGTAGGTCACGACGCCGTCCACGGTGCGGCAGAGCTGGAGCGCGGCGGTGCCGACGCCGCCCGCCGCCATGTGGACGAGCACGTGCTCGCCGCCGCGGATCCGGGCGATGCGGAAGAGCATGTGGTGGGCGGTGAGGTAGTTGACCGGGAGCGCGGCGCCGTGCTCGAAGCTCATGGCGTCGGGCATCGGCACGAGCTGGGCCGCCGGCACGACGACGGTGTCGGCGTGTCCCCCGAAGCGCGAGAGGTACAGGACGCGGGCGCCGGGCTTCGGCGCGTCGTCGCTCACGCCCTCGCCGACCGCGTCGACCACCCCGGCGCCCTCGTAGCCGACGACGCACGGCGGCTTCGGCGCGTCGGGGTAGAGGCCCTGGCGCGCGGTCACCTCCGCGAAGTTGAGCCCGGCCGCGCGCACGCGGACGCGGACCTCACCGGGGCCCGGCTCGGGGTCCGGCGTCTCGCGCACCTCGAGCACCTCGGGGCCGCCGTGCCGTGTGATGAAGACCGCTCTCACGCCGGTGAGTGTAGTGCATCGCGCGCCGGCAGCGAGCGTGCGAGTCGCTCATGAAGGGAACACGGCCCGCCGGGTCTCCCGCTGCTCCGCGCACTCGGTCACGAGGCGGGCCCGCGTCGCGAGCGCGATCTCGCCGCGCATCTGCAGCCACGCGAAGAAGACCGCGAGCGCGTCGAGGAGACGGTCCCAGTCCTCCGCGTCGCCGTCGAACCCGGGCGACGCCACGTCGAAGGCGAAATGGACCACGTCGAAGCCCTCCCACGAGACCTCCATGCGCCGCCGGTGCTCGAGGGCGAACAGCGCCGCGACGTGGAAGAGGTCGACGTCGCGCGCCGGCTGCATCTCGCCGACGAACCGCTCGGCGAGCACGAGCTCCGGAATGGGCGGCATCCTCCCGTCGCGGTTCCAGCTCCAGGTCCACCGCATCCACGCCCGCGCGGCCCGCGCCCCGGGAAGCCGGATCACGTGTCGCCGCTCCCGGCGCGCACCCCTGTGTCCACCTGCCTCGGCCACGTCCCTTCATCGGCCCGGCGCGGCGGCAGTTGCGTGGGCGGGGCACACTTGGGCCGATCAGCCCTCGGCGGCCGGCGGCTTGCGGAAGGTGGCGGTGAAGATGCGGCCGATGACCGGGAGCCAGGTGGTGCGGTCCTCCTCCTCGTTCAGGTCGGCCTTGGCGAACGAGGCCCGGATCTCGTCCCGGGGCATGCCGTGGAGCTCGCCGACGGGCTCGCGGACGAAGACGTGGCCTCCCGGGATGAGGACGCGCGCGAAGGCGGCCACGGTGGCTTCGCGCTCCTCCGGGCGGACCTCGTGGAGCGCGAAGTGGCACACGACCGCGTCGAAGGACTGGCTCGGCAGGTCGGTCACGGGACCCACGCGGAAGCTCACGTTGTCCCGCCGCCGGAGCGCACGCCGGGCGGCGTGCGACCAGCGCTCCGAGATGTCCAGGCACACCACCCGGCCGCCGAGCTGCGAGAGCCGGCGGGCGAGGTGGCGCGCGAGGAGGCCCGGGCCCGCGCCGAAGTCGAGGACGCGCTCGTCTCCGCGGAGCGGCAGGCGGCGGACGTAGCTGCGGTAGAACCGCGCCGCGACCGTGCGGCCGAGGACACGCGCCGCGCGGACCTCGCCGATCGACGGCTCTGCGATCACCTGGCTCACCGAGGGCACCTACTCACCGCGCGGTCCGCCGGCAAGCGGGGCGCGACCCTACTCGGGCTCTTCGGGCGCCCGATCCTCGGGCGGAGGCGCGGGCTCGGTCCCGGGCGCCGTGCCCGCCTGCTCGCGGAGGCGCGCGAGGTAGTGGTCGCGCCTCTCGGTGCACCACGCCTGGACGCGCTCGGCGACCTCGCCCCGCACCTCGCGCGCGGCGGCCTGGCACTCGTCGAGTCGGAAGATCGCGTCGCCCATCGTGGCCGGGCTCAGGCGCGCGACCTGGTGCGAGAGCGTCTCGTGGATGAGCGGGCGCGCCGTTTCCGCCATGTGTCCGCGGACCGGCGGCTCGAGCAGCCCCGACAAGAGGTGCACGTGCTCGAGCGCGACGAGCGCACGGTAGACCACCGCGTCGACCTCCGAGCAGCCGCCGCACCGGGCGATATCCTCCCGGTCGCGCGCCGCGGCGATGCGCTCCTCGTGCCAGCGCAGGACCTCGGTGAGCCACTCCGCGATCAGCTCGGGGTTCGAGGGCAGCGACAGCGGCGGCGGCTCGCTCCCGAGCGCCTCCTCGACCGCCTCCGCCTGCGCGATCAGCCCGGCCGGCGCCCCGTCGCTCACCACCTCGTCCCCGAGCGCCGCCGCGATCCGCGCGAACCGGGGCTCCTCGGCCGCTTGCTCGCCCCCCTCGGTCTCGTTCGTCACCCCCACCGCCGCCCCCCGCGGCGCCGAGCACCCGAGCAGCCAGAGCGAGAGCACCAGCAGCGTTCGCGCTTGCATCGGGACCTGTCCCCGATGCAACTTGCATTGGGGCGTGTCCCCAATGCAAGTCCGTCCCGGTGCGAGTTGCATTGGGGCGTGTCCCCAATGCAAGTGCGGATCGCAGTGGTGGGGGATGTGCACGGGCGGTTCGACGCGCGCGACGTCGAGGAGCTGTCGGGGCGGGGGTACGATCTGGTGCTGTTCGCGGGCGATCTCGCGGGCTACCTGTCGCACGAGGCGATCGCGGTGGCGCGGCTCGTCGCGCGCCTGCGCGTGCCGGCGCTCGTCGTCCCGGGCAACCACGACGGGACGCATCTCTTGCACCTCGGCGCCGAGATGTTTCAGGTCCACGCCCTGCGGAACGCGCTCGGCGGGCTCCAGCACCGCCGCGTGCGGCGGCTCGAGCGCGCGCTCGCCCCGGCGCGGCTCGCGGGCTACAGCCTGCACCCCTTCGACGCGCTCGGGCTCACGGTGATCGCCGGACGCCCGCACAGCATGGGCCCGAGCCTCGCGTTCCGCCGCCACCTCGCGCGCGCCCACGGCGTGCACACCGTCGAGGAGAGCGCCGCGCGCCTGTGCGCGCTCGTCGACCGCGCGCCCCACGACCGCCTCCTCTTGCTCGCGCACAACGGACCGGCGGGCCTCGGCCCCCGCCGCGACGACCCGTTCGGCTGCGACTTCCGCCCGGAGGAGGGCGACTTCGGCGACCCGGACCTGCGCGCGGCCGTCGACCACGCGCTCGCGCGCGGCCGGCGCGTGCTCGCGGTCGTCGCCGGGCACATGCACCACGCGCTGCGCGGCGGCGGCACGCGCCGCTGGCAGCTCGAGAGGGACGGCGTCCTCTACGTCAACGCCGCGCGCGTCCCCCGCATCTTCCGGCACGGCGGCCGGCTCGTGCGCCACCACGTGTGCCTGACCCTCGACGAGGACGGCGCGCGCGCGGACGAGGTCCTCGCGTGACGGGCGAGCCCGTTCCAGCGCTCAACGCCTGCCGTATCCGAGCTCGGTGCCGCTCCGCTGCGCGAGGATGTACGCCTCGAGCGCGCGCATCTTCGGGTCGTCCGGGGCGAACGGTTCTCCGCGCAGCGCCTGCTCGACGCACCAGTTGATCATGTCCCGCAACAGGGCGACGCGGCCCATCTGCACCTGGAACTTCGGGTAGGTCTCCGGGTGGGTGTTCGAGCCGTCCGGGTGGCACATGTCGCACGACACCGCGATGGTGCTGCCGAGCTCGTCCGCGCTGTGGAAGACGCGGGAGCCGTCGGCCACCAGGCGCATCGTCTCGCGCTCCCACAGCGCGACGTCGCGCTCGGTGATCCGCGCGTAGGTCGCCCCCTGCGGGTTGCCCACGAGGTCGCTGTTGTCGGCCGGCGGGACGATGGTGTGGGTCTCCTGCTCCTTCTCGATCCACTCGCGGTCGGGGTGCTGCCGCCGCCACTGGGCCATCAGCTCGCGCGCGGCCTCTTCGCCCTCGGGACCGGCCGCCTCGGGCCCGGCCGCGGGGTCGTCGCCGTCTTCGCCCCCCCGCTCCGCACCCTGCTCGCCCGACTGCTGCGCGCCGCCGCACGCGGCGAACGCCACGACCACGGCCAGCGCGGCCCCACAGAGAATGCGCTCGCGCACGTCGTTCCTCCTAGTAGCTCGGCAGGTTCGGCCTCGCCGGGACGTCGCGCCGGCCGCGCGACACCGTGTACGTCCGGGAGACCTCGATCGGGTTGCGGTTCCAGAGGTTGTAGAGCTTGTCGACCAGCCCGTCGGGGTGGACGTCCACCGCTCCGTCGCCGAGCCCGTCGTTCGGGTCGAACGGGTTGGCGCGGTTCATCTGGATGGTCAACTCCGGGAGTCCCTCGGGCGCGTACGGCCACGGCCACGCCGTCGAGAGCATCCCGTGGAAGTGGATGTTCCCGATCCGGTGGGTGAGGAGCTGGTGCGTGTGGCCGTGGATGACGACGACGTTCCGGAACCGCCGCAGGATCGCCTGTACCTCGTCGGCGTCTTCCGTCCAGAAGTTCCACGGCCGGTAGTACTTGTAGAGCGGCGAGTGCGAGAAGACGATGACGGGCGTCTCGGGCGGCTTGCCCGCGAGATCCCGGCGCAGCCACTCGCGCTGCTCGGCGCCCACCATGAAGCGGCTCTGGATGGTGTTGTCGAGCCCGGCGACCGTCTGCATGCGCTCCATCGGCGTCATGTTTCGCTCGGTCCAGAAGTCCTCCTCGAGGACGCTGTTGAGCGTCACGAAGTGGACGCCCTGATGGTCGAACGAGTACGTCGGCTCGCCGAAGAGGTCCTGCCACTCGTCGCCCATGTCGAGGAACCAGTCGTGCTCGCCGACCATCATCTTCACGGGCACCCGCACGCTCCGCAGGATCTGCGCGCCGAGCGCGAGCTCCTCGGGCTGACCGAGCTGGGCGAGGTCGCCGCCGTACAGGACGAAGTCGGGCGGCGGATCCATGGCGTTGATGTCGTCGACCGCCCGCAGGAGCTGCCTGACGAAGCGGTCGTTCACGTCGCGCGTGTAGAGGTGCGAGTCCGAGATGTACGCGAACCGGAAGGACCGTCCCGCCTGGGCCTCGGCCACCGTCACGGGCAGGAACGAGAACGGCGTGTAGGTGAGCCCCTTGGCCGCGACGGCGCCGAGCGCCGCGGCCGACACCTTCATGAACCCGCGGCGGTCGAGGCGCCCGAGCCCTTCGAACAGGCTCTCGCGCTCCTCGTGGTACTTCGACTCGACACTCTTCGGCTTGGCGCGTCTGGTCATCGCGGGCTCTCCTGCTGCTCGCCGAGGACGCGCCGCTCGAAGGGCAGGACCCGCCTCATGGCCATGTCCTCGTCGCGGAAGGGCCGCTCGCGCGACGCGATCCGGCGCTGGGCCTCGAGCTCCCGCTGGTTCTGCTCGGCGAAGCGCCGGTCGGTCAGCGTGAACATGAATTCGACGAGCGCGTCGATCTCGTCCTCGGTGAGCGCGAGGGGCTCGATGCCGCCGTCGAGGTAGGGGTTCGGCTCGCCGCCCTTGTTGTAGTGGTCCATCACGTCCCACAGCGTCCGCATCGACCCGTCGTGCATGTAGGGCGCCGTGATGCCCACGTTGCGGATACCCTGTGTCTTGAAGGCGCCGATGTCGGACACGTTCGTCGTCACGAGGAACCGCCCGAGCTCGCTCATCTCCGTCTCGAGAGCGAGCCGGTCGATCGTGTCCTTGCCGCCGCCCTCGCGCCGGAGCGTGGCGAGGGCCTGCGCCGCGAGCTGCTCGAAGTCCTGCGTGCGCGCCGCGACGCCGACGTTGTGGAACTCGTCGTCGGTGCCGAGCGGGTTGGCGGGGCTCAGCATGTGGCAGCTCATGCACCGGCCCTTGCCGTTGAAGAGCACCCAGCCCCGCTTCGCCTCCTCGGAGATGGCGTCCTCGTCGCCCGCGAGGAAGCGGTCGAAGGGGGCGTCGAGGAAGACCAGCGTGCGCTGGAAGGCGCCGAGCGCGCGCCCCACGTCCTCGTGGTTCGGCGCCCGGCCGTAGGCCTGCTGGAACATCCGCCGGTACTCCGGGTCGTCGGCGATGGCCGCGACCACGGCCTCCCGGCTCGGGTGTCCACCCTCGACCGGGTTGATCGGCGGGAAGGCCGCCTGCTCCTCGAGGCTCTCGACCCGGCCGTCGAGGAAGAGCGTCTCGTACAGGAACGCGTTCATGGTCGTCGGCGCGTTGCGCTTGCCGAGCGCGCCCCCGATGCCCTCGGAGGTCGGGCGCTGATCGGTGAAGGCGCGGCTCACGTCGTGGCACGTCGCGCACGCGACCGTGTCGTCCGCCGAAAGGCGCACGTCGAAGTAGAGCTTCTTCCCGAGCGCGACGCGCGCGGCGCTCATGGGGTTGTCCTCGGGGACCATCAGCTCCCACAGGCGCGCGTCGATCGGCGGGGGCACCTCGGAGACGTCCCGCTCCTCGAGCAGCTCCGCGAGGGCCTGCTGCTGCGCGTCCATCGACATCGCCCCGTGCGGGGCGCGCCGGTCGTCGGAGAGCTCGTCGGCTTCGTAGGGCCCGAAGGCTCGCGCGGCCGGGATGGCCGCGAGCCCCAGCACGGCGAGGCCCGCGACGGCACGTCCCACCGGGGCTCGGCGGCTCGGGCACGGGGCGCGTCGGGTCATCAGAGCAGGCGCTTAGACGCCGAGCCGGCGGCGGCAAGGGGCCGTGGCGTGGCTTGACTGCGGGGACTTTCGCCGAATAGCCTCATTTGGAGACTCTTGCTCGCAACAACCGAAGCAGCGGATGTCCTCCGCACCGGGTTCGGGGACGACGCCGACGGCCTGCGCGAATTCGCCGTGGATCTCCTGCGCGAGCGGACGCAGACCACCATGGGCCTCTGGTATCGGTTCGGGCTGGTCGACGGCGAGCCGCTGCCGACGCGGTGGCACGTGGCCGGCGCCGACGACCTCTGCATACGGCGCCAGGCGGAGGAGCGGATCCCGTGGCCGCACGGCGATCCGCGCCTCGCGGACCACACCTGGAACGGGCGCTTCGTGCTCCTCACGAGCCTGGTCGACCCCGAGACGCAGCTCTGGCCGACCCGCATCTACCGGCGATGCCACGAGCCGGCCGGCATCCACGACCAGCTCCGGCTCGTCGTCTACCACGACGGCTGCTTCGCCGGCTGGATCGGGGTCCTTCGCGTGCGCGGCGAGCCGCCGTTCACGCGCGCCGACCTGCGACGGGTGAGCCCGCTCGCCGACGCCCTGTCCGACGCGATGATCGCGGCCGAGCGGACCGAGCGCGCGGGCACCCCCGAGGAGGGCAGCGATCTCGTCCTGAGTCCCGACGGCGCCGTCGAGCTCGCGTCCGAAGGCGGCTGCCGGCTGCTCGATCGCCCCGGCACGCGCGACGAGCTGAGGGCGTGGGTGCGCGGCGTGGACGCGGCGGAGCCGGGCCGCGCGCTCTTGATCGGCGGGCACCGCGCTCGGTGGACGCGGCTGCACGGCGCGGGCCGGGTCCGCTACCTCGTCAACCTCGAACCCGTCGCGCCGCTCCGCCTGCACCCGACGTTCGCCCTGTCCCGCACGCAGCGCGAGATCGCCACGCTGGCCGCCGAGGGCGCGACCGTCGGGGAGATCGCGAACCAGAAGGACATGGCGGAGGCGACCGTGCGCACGCACGTCCGCCTGGTCTACGAGCGGCTCGGCGTGAGCACGCGCGTCGAGCTCTCGCGCGCGCTCTCCGACATGCCGCGCCTGGACCCAGCCGAGCACTCGAGGACGAGGAACCGCCGGGGCCCTTGATCGTGGGGCGTCTCGCTGCCTACCCTCGACCAGGCGCGGGTGGAAGAGGTGAGGGACGCAGCGGAGGTACTTCGCACCGGGTTCGCCGGCGACCCGGACGGCCTGCGCCGGTTCGCCGTCGACCTCTTGCGCGAGCGGACCCAGAGCTCGATCGGGCTCTGGTATCGGTTCGGGCTGGTCGACGGCGACCCGGTCCCCACCCGGTGGCTCATGCGGGGTCTGGGCGACGCGCCGATGCGGTGCTGGCGCGACGAGCGGATCCCGTGGACGCTCGGAGACCCGCGCGTCCCCGATCGGAACTGGGACCGCCGCTTCATGCTCCTCTCGAGCCTGCTCGACCCGGAGACGCAGCTCTGGCCGACCCGCATCTACCGGCGCGTGTACGAGCCCGCCAGCATGCACGACCAGCTCCGGCTCGTCGTCTACCACGCGGGCCGCTTCGTCGGCTGGATCGGCGTGCTTCGCGTGCGCGGCGAGCCGCCGTTCACGCGCGCCGACCTGCGGCGGGTGCGCCCGCTCGCCGATGCGATGGCCGACGCGATGATCGCGGCCGAGCGGACCGAGCGCGCGGACACGCCCGAGGAGGGCAGCGATCTCGTCCTGTGCCCGGACGGTACCATCGAGCTCGCGTCCGAGTGCGGCTGCGCGCTGCTCGGGCGCCCCGGGGCGCGCGACGAGCTGAGGGCATGGGTGCGCGGGGTGGACGCGGCCGAGCCGGGCCGCGCGTCGGTGATCCGCGGGCATCGCGCGCGGTGGACGCGCCTCCACGGCGCGGCCGGCGTCCGCTACCTCGTCAACCTCGAGCCCGTCGCGCCGCTCCGCCTGCACCCGACGTTCGCCCTGTCCCGCACGCAGCGCGAGATCGCCACGCTGGCCGCCGAGGGCGCGACCGTCCCGGAGATCGCGGGCCAGCGGGACATGGCGGAGGCGACCGTGCGAGCGCACGTCCGCCAGATCTACGAGCGGCTCGGCGTGAGCACACGCGTCGAGCTGGCGCGCGCGCTCGCCGACATGCCGCGCGGGGCACCGCCGGAGCACCGGGAGCAGTAGCCGCCCGCAACCGCGAGAGCCGCCGGCCGATAAGCGCCGCACCGAGAGCCTCCGGCGCCCCGTGCTACGATCCCGACTGCCATGGCCGAGCCCGCCCGTCGCCCCGACGTGCCCGACCCCACTCACTACCCGGTGAGCGAGAAGGTGCCCGAGCAGCTCCTGAACCGGGAGGTGGCCGACACGTTCAAGCGCCTGGTCGAGCGCTGGCTCGCCGAGCGCGGCGAGGTCGCGCGCGTCGGCTCCGACCAGTTCATCTACTGGGTTCAGTACCAGCCCACGCGCGCCGTCGCGCCCGACCTGTACGTCCTGCCCGGCGTCGACCCCGAGACCAAGGTCACCGCGTGGAAGGTCTGGGAGACCGGCGTCGTGCCGAGCTTCGCGCTCGAGGTCGTCGGCCTCGACGTGCGCAAGGACTACGAGCTCGGGCCGGGCCGCTACGGCGAGCTCGGCGTGCGCGAGCTCGTGATCTACGACCCGGAGGCCTACAAGAGCGAAGAGCGCGTGCGCTTCCAGGTCTGGCGCCGCCGGCGCGGCGAGCTCGTGCGGCTCGAGTGGACCGACGCCGACCGCGTGCGCTCGGCCGTCCTCGGCTGCTTCGTGCGCGAGACGGGCGAGGGAGCCGGCGTGCGCCTGCGCCTCGGCACCGGCCCCCGCGGCGAGGCGCTCTTCCCGACCGCCGAAGAGGCCGAGCGAGCCGCGCGCGAGGCCGAGCGAACCGCGCGCGAGGCCGCCGAGCACGAGCGCGACGCCGAGCGGACCGCGCGCGAGGCCGCCGAGAGCGAGCTCGCCCGCCTCCGCGCCGAGCTCGACACGCTCCGCCGCTGAGCCGCCCGGCGCAACAGCGGCCGTCGCGTCCCGCGACCGCGGAGGCCGACGCCGGCGAGCGCCGCGCCGAGACGCCGCCCGAGCGCTCGGGGGCGACGAACCGTCGGAGCCCTTGATCGTGGGGCGTCTCGCTGCCTACCCTCGGTCAGGCGCGGGTGGAGGATCTGAGGGACGCAGCGGAGGCACTTCGCACCGGGTTCGCCGGCGACCCGGATGGGCTGCGCGCGTTCGCCCTCGATCTGCTCCGCGAGCGCACCCAGAGCGCGAGCGCGCTCTGGTACCGCTTCGGCCTCGTCGACGGCGACCCCGTCCCCACCCGGTGGCTCGCCCCGGGCATGCACGAGGCGCCGATGCGTTCCTGGCGCGACGAGCGGATCCCGTGGTTGCACGGCGACCCGCGCGTCGCGGACCACACCTGGGACCGGCGCTTCGTGCTCCTGCGAAGCATGGTACATCCCGACAAGCTCTGGCCGACCCGCCTGTACCGGCGATGCTACGAGCCGATCGGCCTCCACGATCAGCTCCGGCTCGTCGTCTACCACGAGGGCTGCTTCGTCGGCTGGATGGGGGCGCTTCGCGTGCGCGGCGAGCCGCCGTTCACGCGCGCCGACCTGCGGCGGGTGCGACCGCTCGCCGATGCGATGGCCGACGCGATGATCGCGGCCGAGCGGACCGAGCGCGCGGACACGCCCGAGGAGGGCAGCGATCTCGTGCTGTGCCCGGACGGTACCATCGAGTTCGCGTCCGAAGACGGCTGCGGGCTGCTCGGGCGCCCCGGTGCGCGCGACGAGCTGAGGGCGTGGGTGCGCGGGGTGGACGCGGCCGAGCCGGGCGGCGCGTCGGTGATCCGCGGGCATCGCGCGCGGTGGACGCGCCTGCACGGCGCGGGCGGCGTCCACTACCTCGTCAACCTCGAGCCCATCGCGACGCTCCGCCTGCACCCGACCTTCGCCCTGTCCCGCACGCAGCGCGAGATCGCCACGCTGGCCGCCGAGGGCGCGACCGTCCCGGAGATCGCCGGCCAGAGGGACATGGCGGAGTCGACCGTGCGAGCGCACGTCCGCCAGGTCTACGAGCGGCTCGGCGTGAGCACGCGCGTCGATCTGGCGCGCGCTCTCTCGGACATGCCGCGCGAGACGCCACACCGCGAGCCTCCGGTGCCCCGTCATCCGAACCGGTCCTTGTCGGGCCGAGGCCCAGACGCTAGCGTTACTCCGTGGACACGCCGGAGCTGAACGAGAGCGAGCGCGCATGGCTCGAGTCCGACGCCGAGCGCTGGCGGCGTGCGCACGCCATCGTCGCGCGCCGGCCCGATCTCGACGTGAGCGGCGTGTACCACGTGATTCGCAACCTCGAGCGCAGCGCCGCCGAGCGGCTGCGAAGGGGCCTCGCGCATGGCCGAGCCTTCCGCGCTCACAGCCGCTGAGCGGACCTTCTTCGAGGCGCTGGATCGCCGGGGCGTGCGCTACCTCTTGGTCGGGCTGAGCGCGGCGCTGCTGCAGGGCGCCAACGTCTCCACGCAGGACATCGACGTGTGGTTCGAGGACCTCTCCGACCCCCGCATCGGCGAGGCGGTCCGCGAGGCAGGCGGCATCTGGCTGTCGGGCAGCTTCGGCCTGCGGCCACCGGGAATCGGAGGGGACGAGCTCGGTGACCGGCTCGACGTCGTGACGCACATGCACGGGCTCGAAGGCTTCGAGGCCGAGCACGCTCGCGCCCTGTCCGTGGACCTGGACGGACTGCGGGTGAAGGTCCTCCCGCTCGCGCGGATCGTCGCGAGCAAGCGCGCGACCAACCGTCCGAAGGACCAGGCGCAGATCCCGGCGCTCGAGGAGGCGCTGGCCGTGATCGAAGGCGCCGGGGACGACGGCTGACCCGGCGCGCATCTCGCGTCGGACGTCGGACGGAGCACGCGGATCGTCCGCCGCCCGCAACCGCGAGAGCCGCCGGCCGATAAGCGCCGCACCGAGAGCCTCCGGCGCCCCGTGCTACGATCCCGACTGCCATGGCCGAGCCCGCCCGTCGCCCCGACGTGCCCGACCCCACTCAC
>JBDIVX010000116.1:0-23806 GCA_039794305.1 Candidatus Neutrinellum sp. | reverse complement strand
GTGCCGGCTGCTCCCGCTGCCGTGCGCGAAGAGCACGATGCCGACCGCGCCCGGGGGGACGTCCAAAAACCCGGCGAGCGACGCCGCGCCCGCCTCGACTCGAACCTCACGCCGCTCGACCATGAGAGACGGGAGCAGCAAGCTCGGTGCCAGGGCCGCGGTGCGCCTCTCGCGCTGATCGGACGTGGCGAAGGCCCACGGCCGGGACCGGGCGCCCTGGCGCCCTACGCCAGATGGGCCTCGAAGAGCTTCGCGACGGACGCGACCTCGAGGCCGTCCTGCGAGAGCTCGCGCGCGCGGGGGTGGCTGTCGGTGCAGGCGAGCGCGCGGAACAGGCCCGTGCCGCGCAGCCGGTCGAGGGCGTCGCCCGGGAGCACCGCGTGCGTGCACACCGCCGACACGCGCTCGGCCCCGGCGGCCGTGTAGGCCCGCGCCGCCTCGATGAGCGACCCGCCGGTCCGGATCATGTCGTCGTAGATGACGACGGCGCGCCCCCGGACGTCCGCGCCGATGGCGCCGAGCTCGGTCTTCGAGCCGCTCAGGCGCCGCTTGATGGCGAACCCCGCGGCGACGCCGAGGTCGTTGGCCATCGACTGGATCCACTTCGCCCGCCCCGCGTCGGTGCTCGCGAGGACGAACCCGTCGCCGCCGAGCTTCCGGATGAGCGGCTCGAGCACGGGCTTGCCCTGCACGTGGACCGAGACCACGCCTCCCTCGAAGTAGTGAGGGATGCCCTCGCTGTGGGGATCGAGCAGGAGCACGCGGTTGCCGTAGCTCGCGGGCGGGACCGCCGACAAGAGCCTCGCCCGCGTCTTGGCGGTCACGACCTCACCGGGCTCGGTCGCCCGCTCCATCGTGCTGTAGCCGAAGTACGGCATGACCATGGTCAGCCGCCGCGCGCCGTAGCCCACCGCCGCGCACGCCAGATCGAAGATCGCCAGCGTCGTCCGGTCGTCCACCGTCCCGCCCACCAGGACGACGTCCCGCCCGGCGAGGGGGGTCACGATGCGCTGGTAGCGCTCGCCGTCGGGGAAGACCTTGCGGTCGATCCGGCCGGGCTCGGCCCCGAGCAGCGTGACCAGCTCCTGCTCGAGGTACGCGTATTCGGGGATGCTCAGGACCACCGGCCGGTCGCTCACGCCTCCTCCTCCGAGCGTGCGAGCCTACGCCGTTGTCGCGCCGAGCGCTCTTGCCGCCGCCCCATCCAGACCAGGGCCCAGCCGAGCCCGAACAGCCCGCCGACGAACAGGACGCACAACAGAGACAGCCAAAGGTAGAGAGAGGCGCCGCCCATCGCCTCGGTTCATAGCACCTCTCGGCCGGCGCGTGGTCAGGGCAGGGGGAAGAGCCGTCCGCGGATGTCGCCCACGGCGTCCATCGCGGTGTCCTTCCAGACGATGAAGAGCAGCGGCTCGGCAGCCGGTCCGCCGGCCGCCGCCGCGACCTCGGACACGGCGCCGCTCGCGACCGGGAAGTCCCCGGGCGACGGATCGGCCTCGCGGTTGAGCGCGGGCACACCGTCGGCGTTGAGCATCGTGCAGCGGATCTCGGAGCCGCTCTGGAAGGCCACGGCGAAGCGCTCGGCTCCCGCCGCCGCGGCCGGTGCCGACTGGTCTCCGCCCGTCGTGCTGTTCACGACCACCGCGGGTCCGACCGCCACCCCGTCCGCCCCGAAGACGCGCGCGCGGATCGCCGTCCCGGCGCCGTCTCCCGTGCTGTCGCGCCACGCGACGACGGTCCGCCCGTCGGGCAGCGAGGCCGTGGCCGGCTGGTCCTGCGTGCCGCCGGCATCGTCGAGCACCGGCTGGGCGCTCGCGTCGACCGGGCTGCCGGTCGCGTCGAACCGCTGCAAGAAGACGTCGCCCGACGCCGTGAACGCCACGAGGAACCCGTCCGGCAGCGCGACGGCGGCGGGCGCGGTGGCGCCGGTCGTGCCCTCGCCGATCGCGAAGTCGGCGCCGGCCGGCGTCGTGGCGCCCGCCGCGAAGAAGGCCCCCGAGAGGCCCGTCGCGCTCGTCGCGTCCTCGAACGCCACGAGCGTGCTGCCGTCGGACCGCGTGGCGATGGAGGGGGCCGCCTGGGCACTGGTGGACGCGTCGGTCGCGAGCGCGGTCGCGCCCTGGGGGTTGCGGTCCATGTCGAAGAACCGGACGTAGACGTCGCTCGGATCGGCGCCCCCGCGGAAGTCCGCCCAGGCCGTCGCGATGCGGCCCCCGCCCATGGACACGGTGGGGCTCGTCTGCACGCCGGCGATCGTGTCCGCCGGGCCGTCGAAACCGAGCGCGGTGGGCGTCGTGATGGGCTGCCCGTCGGGGCCGAAGAGCATGATCTTCACTTCGCGCGACGCGTCGTTCGAGTCGTAGACCACGGCGGCCCGCTGGCCCGGCGTCCAGGCAGCGGCAGGCAGTTGCTCACCCGCGGCGCCGCTCGCCGGCCGCGCGACCTGGAACGGCTCGGTGCGGCACGTGTCCGAGCAGCCGTCGCCCGACGTGGTGTTGTTGTCGTCGCACTGCTCGTCCGGGCTGAGGATGCCGTCGCCGCACACTCCCTCGCCGAAGATCTGGATCAGGTCGATGTTGATCTCGCGGGTCTCGCCCGCGGCGATCTCGACCCCCCCGGCACAGCCGCTCGCGATGATCGTGTTCGGGACGCCGCTCACGACGTCGGTACCCCACCCGCGGACCAGCACCGAGTAGGTCCCGGGGTTGAGCTGGACCATGGTGGTCGGCGTGCTCGGCGAGAACGTGATGTCGACGACCGCGTCGGCCACCTCGGCGCCGCGCTCGGGGTTCGGTTCGGGCGTCAGCAGGCCCATCGCCGCGTCGCACGAGTGGGTCTCGGCGGAGAACACGAGCAGCCGGAGGTCCCCCTCCACGTCGTCGATCAGGTCGAGCGGATCGCGCAGGCCGAAGCCGAGGCCGTGCGCAGGCTCTTCGCTGCCCGCGCAGGAGGCGAACAGGACCATCGAGGCCAAGCCCAGGAGCACACCCTTCATGGGCCGGCATCCTACCACGAGTCAGAGCACCAGCTTGTAGCCCACCCCGTAGGCGGTGAGGATGTGCCGGGGCTTGTCGGGCGCCGGCTCCACCTTCCTGCGGAGCTTGACGACGAAGTTGTCGACCGTGCGGTTCGACGGGCTGGCCTCCACCCCCCAGATCTTGTCCAGGATCTCGTCCCTCGAGACGACCTGCCCGGCTCGCTCGAACAGCAGCTTGAGCAGCTCCACCTCGTAGAACGACAGCGGCGAGGTCTCGCGCCCGCGTGTGATCGTCTGCCCGGCCGGGTCGACGACCGCCTCGCCGATGCGGAACGCGCCCGCGGAGGGGGGCACGGTCGTCCGGTCGAGGCGCCGGAAGATTGCGCGGATGCGCGCGACGAGCTCGTTCACGCTGAAGGGCTTCGTCACGTAGTCGTCGGCACCCGAGTCGAGACCGCGGATCTTGTCGGCCTCCTGGCTCCGCGCCGTGAGCATGATGATGGGGACCCTCGGGTCGCGCTCCCGGATCTCCCGGCAGATCTGGTACCCGTTCATGTCCGGGAGCATCAGGTCGAGGATGATGCAGTCCGGATCGCCCTGGCCCGCGTGCTCCATCCCTTCCGCCCCCGTCTTCGCGTGGAGCACGCGGAAGCCCTCGAACTCGAGCGTGTCACACAGTCCGAGCGCCAGCGCGGGGTCGTCCTCGACGAGCAGGATGGTTCGCGCCTCCGACCGGGCGGGCATGGGCCGAGAGTGTAGTCGAGTCGGAAGCGTGGTGCTCCCCCTCGGCTCCCGTTGCTACTCCGCCGCGGCGGCGGTGGGCTCGGACGCCGCCTGCTTCGAGGTGCGCACGGGGATCGAGAAGGCCACGACGGCGCCGCCGTCGTCGGCGTTCCGGGCCCAGGCCTTGCCGCCGTGGGCCTCGGCGATGTGCTTGACCAGCGCGAGCCCGATGCCCGAGCCGCGGGCGAGCTGCCGCCGCTTCGTCCGGTAGAACCGCTCGAAGACGCGCCGGAGATCCTCCTTCGGAATGCCCGGTCCGCGGTCGCGGACGCGCACCTCCACCGCGCGCCGCTTCGCCTCGACCGTGACCGAGACCGGCGTGCCCCCACCGTACTTCACCGCGTTGTCGAGCAGGTTGATCACGGCGAGCAGGAGCGCCTGCTCGTCCATGGACACCATCGGGATCTCGCCGACGCGCTCGAGGTGCACCTCCGTGCCTTCGCGCTCGATCCGGTAGCGGAACGTCTCGATCGCGCGGGTGACGACTTCCAAGAGGTCGCCGTCGTGCAGGGCGAACTTCTTCTTGCCGCGCTCGAGCGCCGCGAAGTCGAGGACGTTCTCGATCAGGCTGCTCAGCCGCTCCGACTCCCGGCAGATGATCTCGAGGTACTCCTGCTCCTTCTCCTCGCTGCGGACTCGCTTGGTGAGCAGCATCTCCCCGAACATCCGCACCACCGAGAGCGGCGTCTTGATCTCGTGCGACACGTTGGCGACGAACTCCGCCTTGAGCGCGTTCAGTCGGCGCTCCTTGTCGGCCGCGTAGAGCACGAACGCCACGCCGAGGAGGATGATGACGAAGGCCACGCCGATGAGCGCGACCTCGTTGACCCGCCGCGATCGGCCCTGGGCATCGAGGAGCGGCGCCTGCTTCGGCGCGACCTGGAGCCGCCATCCGTAGAGCGTCGTCGGGAACCGCCTGCCGACGAGGTAGTCACCGGCCCGCGCCAGGCTCTCGCCGTAGACGCGCCGGTTGTTCTCGTCGACCACGTTGTAGAGGAGCTTGCCCTCCTCGGTCGCGAACAGCGTCGGGAACTGCTCCCGCACGATGTACGACGTGTCGTGGTAGGCCACCGCGTAGTAGCGGTGCCCGCGGTAGCGCTTGGCCTGGTAGCTGACGAGGTAGCTCGTTCCGCCGTAGGCCTGGTGGAGGTGCTTGAGCCGGCCGACGCGCTGCCTCTCGAGCTCGAGGTCGGGGACGATGCGCTCGAGGAACACCTTGAGGAACTCGCGGCGCCCGGCGGCGTCGCCGCGGAACGCGTAAGACAGCACGTTGCCGGTGTCGTCGAGCAACAGCACGCCCTTGACGCTGGGCGTCGACCGGCGCGCGAGCTCTCGCCACTGTCGCTCGAGCGCCTCCGGGTCGGCGGGGTCCGCCAGCTCGAACACCGCGTTGTCGGCGTCGATGATCTGTTGCTCGACGCGGTCGACCTTGTCGCTGACGATCAGCAGGGTCGACTGGGCGATCGTCTGCTCGCCGAGGCGGGCGAACTGCGTCGCCGTCAGCCACGAGTAGTATCCCAGGATCCCCGCCGCCACGGCGATGGCGGGCAAGAGGACCAGGTACACGATTCGGAACCGCCAGCGACTCATCCGGTCAGCTACCCGCGCTCCGCCTTGAGCGGACGCGTCATGAGCGAGGTGACCGCATCGAGGGGGGGCTCGTCCTCGTACAGGACCCGGTAGATCTCGGTGGTGATCGGCATCTCCACGCCCTCGCGCCGGCCGAGCTCGTAGGCGCTGCGCGTCGTGCGTACGCCCTCGGCGACCATGTTCATGCCTCCCACGATCTCGTCGAGCTTCCTGCCGCGGCCGAGCTCGAGCCCGACCGTGCGGTTGCGGGAGAGATCGCCGGTGCAGGTGAGCACGAGGTCGCCCATGCCGGCGAGCCCGGCCATGGTGAGCGGGTTCGCGCCGCGGTGCACGGCGAGCCGAGACATCTCGGCGAGCCCCCGCGTGATCAGCGCGGCGCGCGTGTTGTGCCCGAACCCGAGCCCGTCGGCGATGCCCGCCGCGATCGCGACGACGTTCTTGAGCGCGCCCCCGAGCTCGACGCCGACGACGTCGTCGGTCGTGTAGGCGCGGAACCGGTCGGTGCTGAGCGCGTCTTGCACGCGCCGGCACACCGCTTCGTCGCGGCCCGCGATGCTGACGGCCGTCGGGATCCCCTGCGCCACCTCGCGGGCGAAGCTCGGCCCCCCGAGGTAGGTGAGCAGGCCGTGGCGGTCCTCGGGGAGGTGCTCCTCGAGGATCTCGGAGACGAGGCGCAGCGTCCCGTTCTCGATCCCCTTGATCGCGGCGAGCACGGGAGCGTCGGCCGGGAGCCGATCGGCGGCGTCGCCGAGCAGGTGCCGCAGGCCGTGCGAGGGAACGACGAGCAGGACGAGGCGGGCACCGTCGAGCGCGCGCTCGAGGTCGCTGGTCGCCTCGAGACAGGCCGGCAGGTGGAACCCGGGCAGGTACGCGGCGTTCTCGCGGCTGTCCTCGATCGCGACCGCCTGCTCCGGTCGCCGCGTCCACAGCCGCACCGGGGTCCCCTGGTCCGCGATCTGCTTGGCGAGCGCGGTCCCCCACGAGCCGGCCCCCAGCACGGCCACGTCGTCAGCCGACATGCCGCGACTTTAGATCACGCGCGCCGACCGGGCTATGCTGGCCCCGGATGAAGTCCTACTTGGCCTACGCCGCGTCCGCCGCGCTGCTCGCGGGCTGCTACGACAGCCACGCCGTGCTCGGCGGGCCCCTCCGCGACGGCGGACCCGGGCCCTCGGACGGGGGCGGGCCAGCGCCCGGCTTCGACGGGGGGCCCTCGCCTCGGGACGGCGGCCCCTTGCCGCCGATGGACTCCGGACCGAGCCCGATCGACGCCGCGCCCGGGGTCGACGCCGGGCCGCCTCCCGACGCCGGGCCACGTCCCGACGCCGGGCCGCCTCCCGACGCCGGCCCCCGGCCCGACGCGGGACGACCGTCGCGCGCGCTGCGCTTCGAGAGCGGCGACCTCGTCGCGGTGGCGCACGCGCCTACGCTCGATCTGACCTCCACGTACACGTTCGAGCTGTGGATCCGCCCCGGCGAGACCGGCAACGGATCGATCAGCGCGAAGGGCGAGCGGGCCTCGCGCCGCTTCCAGTACGGCGTCGCCATCGACGGGGACGAGATCGTGGTGGGCTTCGCATCCGTCGGGACGGCGGCCGAGCTGCGCGCCCCGATCGTGCGCACGGTGTGGACACACGTCGCGACCATCGTGTCGAGCCCCGATCCGATGACCGTCCGGATTCGTCTGCTCCTCGACGGCGTGATCGTGGCCGACGGGATCTTCCCGAACGTGCTGCCCGACGCCGTGAACGACCTGCCGTTGTTGCTGGGCGGGGGCGGGTACCGCGGCGACGTGGACGAGGTGCGCCTTTGGCGCTTCGCCCGTGCTCCGGATGGGATCCGCGCCAGCATGCGGACCCGGATCAGCGGGGCGCTCCCGGGGCTCGAGGCCTACTGGGCCCTCGAAGAGGGGGGGCAGCTCGCGCTCGATCGCACCTCGCACGGCCACGAGGGCGTGCTCGGGCGTCTGACGACGCCGGATCCCGACGACCCGCGCTGGATCCTCGACGGACCGATTTGACGGCGGGAGCCTTCCGTTGGGGACCATCCGCGCTACCCAGAGGTACGTGGCACAGGAGGTCGCGAAGAAGCCCGAGGGGCACGACGTCGCGCTGGTCCACGGCGCGACCGACGATGGCGGCTACGAGATCGTCCGCTTCCGTCCCGACCGCCTCGAGGCGGGGGTCGTGCGGCCGCTCGAGCACGGCAAGCCCATCGCCGGCGAGGTCGTCCGCCTCTCGCCGCGCGACGGCTCCCGGGTGCTCTACGACGTGGAGGTGCAGTGTGCGGCCCGGGTCCCCGCCGACCGCGGCGGCCCCGCGCAGGTGGCGACGGCGTCGTACCGCGACGGCTGGGAGGCGGTCTGGGGGAAGAAAGACCTCAACTGATCTGCTCGGTCGCCGCGCTGAGGGACGCGCGCCGCTTCCACGTCGACATGAGCCTCGCCGACGTCATGAGCCCCTGAGGTGCGGGCACCCGAGGATCGCGTCAGAGGCGTGACGCCTTCCTCTGGGCCAGGGCCACGAGGCCCTCGGGCGTGAGGAAGGTGAGGTCGTAGGGGCCGAGGCGGATCGCGGTTGCGTCGGCGAGCGGGGCCGACTCCTTCGGCTCGAGGCGGCGGCCGTCGACCCAGGTCCCGTTCTTCGAGCCCGCGTCGGTCAGCGTGTACGAGTCCCCGGGGGCCTCCGGGACGGTGATGTACGCGTGGTACTTCGACAGCGCGGGCAGCGGGATGCTGACGTCCGCGTTGACCGCGCGTCCGACGCCGATCCGCTCCGCGAAGGCGCCGCCCTCGCGCTTGCGCACCACGAACAGCCGCTCCGGCCCCGGTCTGGGCGGCGCGCTCCCGGTCGCGGCCGGGGGCGCGATCGTCGCCGAGGGGCGGCGCAGCTCCATGGTCTCACGCAGCTCGCGCCAGTCGGCGTTCAGCGTGTAGAAGTGGCGCTCGTCCTCCTCTTCGTCCTCGTCCGGCGGCAGCTCCGCGCAGAGCAGGACCGGCTGCGGGTAGCGAGCGCGGAAGACCGCCTCTCCCACGGCGGCGAGCTCCTCGGCGAGCTGGCTCAGGACGAGCTGCACCTTCGGCCTAGAGCATGATGCAGGATCGAGGGAAGGATGATCGCGACGGACCTCGCTCGCGCCGCAAGGAGGCCGACCGATGAACATGCTCGAGCATATTCGAGGTCGGCCGACGCCGCGGCGCGGGCGAGGAACGAGCGAGGGCCTTTCTTCGATCCTGCATCATGCTCTAGTCCAGGGGACCAGGATGCCACGGCTGCCGAGACACCTCGACCGAAAAGCCTCAGCGCGCCCTCGGGCGGCTGCGTCCGGCTCGCGCTCGGCGTCCAGGCGGCGAAGGGCCCCGAGCGGGCTCCCCGCCCCGGTGTCCGTGGGCTGGCCTCGCCCACTGGCTCGTCCAGTACGTGGCGAGGCGCATCGCCTGCACGAACCCGACCGGCTCGATGCCCCGGCCGGCGTGGAACGGGTCGAAGCGGAGCGCCTCCTGGTCGACCGCGGCGGGCTCTCGGAGCTCGACCCGCGCCACCGGGTGGAAGGTGCGGTGGCGCAGGAGGTCGGTCACGCGCCGGTAGGGGCGGGCCTCGAGGGTGAAGCCCGCGTCGTCGCGCAGGAGGGCCAGCCGCAGGCGCTCGGTCCGGCCCGTCCCGTCGGCCACGGCGCCGTCGGGCGACAGGCGCCACTCGATCCGCCCCGCCTCGGCCGTCTCGAAGGGCGAGACGCCGTAGTAGCGGTTCGCGAGGAAGTCCCCGTAGCGCGTCGAGAGCGGCGCGAAGGGCAGGGTCCAGGGCCGGCGGACGGTCGCGAGCAGGAGATCCTGATCGTCGGCGTGCACGGCGGGCGCGTACTCCGGCGTGGAGGTGAACCGGACCGCGCAGCCGAGCACGTCCGGCCACTCGCGCTCCTTCCACCAGGCGCTCGACAGCCGCACCAGCGCCGGCCCTTCGAGCCGCCGGGCGAGATCCGTCCACGGCGGGCCCACGGCGCAGCTCCAGACCTCGGCGCGAAACAGCTCACCCCGCGGGTGGAACATCCGCGCCCTGCGCGCGAGGCTCACCACCCCCGTGATCGGGGAGAGAACCAGCCCGGCGAGCCGCCCCCCGAGCTCCCGCACATGGGTGCCCATCAGTCGCCCCGTAATCACCGCGACCCGGCGGGACACCGCCACACGAAATGGGCGAAGCCAGCCTGGTGGCTTCGCCCGTTCCGTGGGTGGGTGGTGTAATTAAGCGCTCGGCTGGACCTGCTTGGCCTTGCCCGCGTCGTCGATCTGGTCGCCGAGGACGAGCTCGAGCTTGTCCGGCTCCTCGAGCGCGTTCGCCAGCACCTCGTCCATCTTGGTGACCGGGATGAACTCGAGGGTGTCGCGGATCTCCTGGGGGACCTCCTCGAGGTCGGCGGTGTTCCGCTCGGGGAGGACGACCCGCTTGATGCCGGCCCGGTGTGCCGCCAGGACCTTCTCCTTGATGCCACCGACCGGCAGCACGCGTCCGCGCAGGGTGATCTCGCCGGTCATGGCGACGTCGTGCCTCACGCGGATGCCCGTCAGGAGGCTCACCAACGACGTCATCATCGTCACGCCCGCGCTCGGGCCGTCCTTCGGCATGGCGCCGGCCGGGATGTGGATGTGGATGTCGCTCTTCTCGAGGAAGTCGTCCTGGATGTGGAACTGGCTCGCCCGGGTGCGCACGTAGCTGAGCGCCGCCTGCGCGGACTCCTTCATGACGTCACCGAGCTGCCCCGTGAGCTGCAGCTTGCCGGTGCCGTGCATGCGGGTCGCCTCGATGAACAGGATCTCGCCGCCCACGGCCGTCCAGGCGAGGCCGGTCGCCACGCCCGGCTCCTCGGTCCGCTCGGCCACCTCGCTCGTGAACTTGGGCGGTCCGAGGTAGGGGCGCAGGTCGTCCGGCTCGTCGATCTTCCACGGACCCGGCTCGCCCTCGGCCACCTTGACCGCGACGCCGCGGATGACGGTCGCGATCTGCCGCTCGAGGTTGCGGACGCCGGCCTCGCGCGTGAAGTGATCGATGATCTCCTCGAGCGCGCGGTCGGTGATCTGCAGCCGGGACTCGTCGATGCCGTGCTCGAGGAGCTGCTTCGGCAGGAGGTGGTTCCTCGCGATGTCCAGCTTCTCCTTCCGCGTGTAGCCCGGGATCTCGATGATCTCCATGCGGTCGCGGAGGGGCGGCGGGATCGTGTCGCCGACGTTGGCCGTCGCCACGAACATCACCTTGGAGAGGTCGTAGGGGATCTCCAGGTAGTGGTCGCTGAAGGTGTCGTTCTGCTCGGGGTCGAGCACCTCGAGGAGCGCCGCCGAAGGGTCGCCCCGGAAGTCCCGCCCGACCTTGTCGATCTCGTCGAGCATGAACACGGGGTTGACCGTGCTCGCCTTCTTCATGCCCTGGACGATCTGGCCGGGCAGGGCGCCCACGTACGTCCGGCGGTGGCCGCGGATCGCGGCCTCGTCGTGCACGCCGCCGAGGCTGATGCGCACGAACTTGCGGCCGAGGGCCCGCGCCACCGAGCGGCCGAGCGACGTCTTGCCGACGCCGGGCGGCCCGATCAAGCACAGGATGGGACCCTTCTTGTCCCGCTTGAGCTTGCGGACGGCGAGGTACTCGACGATGCGCTTCTTGACCTTCTCGAGCCCCGAGTGGTCCTCGTCGAGGACCTTGCGGACCTCGGTGATGTCGAGGTTGTCCGTGGTCTCCTTGCTCCAGGGCACGTCGAGGATCCAGTCGATGTAGGTGCGGACCACCGTGTACTCGGCGCTCCCGACCTGCATCGACCTGAGGCGCTTGAGCTGCTTGCGCGCGACCTTCTCGGCCTCGCCCGGCAGGTTGGCCTTCGTGATGCGCTCCTCGAGCGCGTCGAGGTCCCCCTGGTCGCCCTCTTCCTCGCCCAGCTCCTCCTTGATCGCCTTGAGCTGCTGGCGCAGGACGTACTCGCGCTGGTTCTTGCCCATCTCCTCCTTGATCTGGGAGTTGATGCGCTCGCGCATCTTCAGGATCTCGAGCTGCCGCGTGAGCAGCCGGAGCACCTTGCGGATGCGCTCCTTGGCGTCGATCGTCTCGAGGAGCTGGGCCTTCTCGTCCACCGGCGCGTCCAGATTGGCGGCGACCAGGTCGGCGAGCTGGCCGGGCTCCTGGATGGAGTCGATGAGAGAGCTCGCCTCGCGGGGCAGCTCGGGCATGAGCTGGATGACCTGCTTCGCGATGTCGCGGAGGCTCATCGCGAGCGCTTCGCTCTCGACGTCCTCGGTCTTCGGCTCGTCGAGCCTCGAGATGCGCGCCCGGAGGTACGGCGCCTGCTGACCCACGTGCTCCATGCGCACGCGCACCAGACCCTGCAGGATGAGGCTGTAGTTGCCCGAGGAGTGCTTCAGCGCCTTGAGGACGCGCGCAGCCACGCCCACCGGGTAGAGATCGGCCTGCGTCGGATCGTCGGTCGACGGATCACGCTGGGCGAAGATGGCGATGATCGGCTGGTTGAGGTTCTCGATGTCCTCGACCAGCGCCACCGACTTTTCACGGCCCACGTCGAAAGGCGCCACGGCGCCGGGGAACAGGACGGCGTTTCGGATGGGAAGGACGGGCAGCTCGTCGTCGAACTGGATGTCCTGCTCTTCCGGCGCCTCGGGGGTCTGGGTCTCGTCGGCCATGGTTTCCTGTCGAGTCGCGTCGGTTCCTGGGAAATTCCGGGGCCTCTGGACTCCCGCGCAACATAGTCACCCCATTTCTCGGGCGCAAGGCTGGTGGCGGGGACCGTCGGCGGGTCGACGGTTGGACGAACGGGGCGCGTGGCGGCTTCATTCGTCGGCCCTTCGGGCGGAGCCCGACGGGTGATATCCTCGCTCGAGCAGTGTCGGCCCGTCGCGCCCTCTCGCTCCTCGCCTTCGCCCTGTGGCTCGGAGCGTCCCGCGTCCACGCGCAAGCGGCGGAGCAGGACATCGAGTCGATCCGCGAGATGGTGCTCTACGCCCGCTACGGCGAGGCGATCGAGGCGGCGCGCCGGTTCCTCGAGCGCGACGACCTGTCCGCGCGCGACCGCAACGCCGGCCTCGAGACGCTCGCGATCGCGCAGCTCGCAAACCGCGACCGCGCGGCCGACGAGACCTTGCGCATCCTGTACTCCAGAGACCCACACCACCGCCTCAGCGATCCCGGCGCGAGCCCCACGGTCGTCGGTACCTTCCAGCGTGCCCGGGAGGCGGCGCCCGTGGCCGTCCGGCCCGAGCTGATCCACGACCCTCCGGTGCTCGCGCGGCGGCAGGCGCCGGTCGTGGAGGTGCGCCTCGGCCGCGACGCCGATGCCGTCGACGAGGTCCGCATCGCCTACCGCCACGCAGGCGACGAGGCCTTCGCCAGCGTCGTCATGAACGTGGACGACTCGGCGATCGCGCGGGCCCGCCTGCCGGCCGCCGAGGGCGACCAGGCGTATCGCGTCGAGTACCACGTCGAGTCGCGCGCGCCCTCGGGGGCCGTGCTCGCGCGCCTGGGCAGCGCCGAGGAGCCGCTCGCGATCGAGGTCCCCGCGGCGGCCGAGTTGTCGCCCCGGGTCCCCATCCTCCCCGCGGGCGGAGAGGCGCCGCCCGAGGACGAGGGCGGAGGGCTCCTGTCTCGGTGGTGGTTTTGGACCGTCGTCGGGGTCGTCGTCGCCGGCGGCGTGGTGGCCGGGATCCTGCTCACGCAGGGGGCGGACGACGCGCCGCAGGGCACGCTGGGCACGTTCCGCCTCGGGGACTAGCCCTGGAGACCGGGCCTTTCAGATCCCGGTGAGGTCGAAGCGGTACTCGCCGCACCCGCACCAGGACCCGTCCTGGTATCCGTCCACCACGAAGTAGAAGAGGCCGGGGCCGAGCGTGCGCGACAAGTGGGATCGCCACGAGCCGTCGCAGCTCGCGAATCCACCGCAGCCGTCCCCGTTGCAGGCGGCCTGGTTTCCCGCGCTCGCGTCGTTGCAGACTCCACGAACGAAGCTCTCGGAGTCGTACAGGCTGCCGGAGTTGCACCCGTCGAACGTGACCGTCGTCGCGGTGGGCAGGTAGAAGTAGTAGACGACGTCCTCGGCGTCGCCGCCCGGGGAGTAGTAGCACTCGTCGTCGACCACGAGGTCGTAGTCGTCCGTCAGGCCGCACGTGTCGCCCGCGATGCTCGCCGTCCCGGACGGGATGGGGATGGCGTCGCCGCAACGGTCGCCCTGCGCGCCGGGGGCCGTCACGTACACGTCCACGCCGACGCTCGCGCTCACGTCGGCGTCCGTGTCGACGACGATGTTGTACGTGCCGGGCGCGAGGTCGCGCAGGTGGAGCGCGGAGCTCGTCCGGCCGTCCGCGTCGTCGTTGCACGCGACCTCGGTGCCGTCACAGGTGCAGCTCCGCACGTAGAGCACGGTGTCCATGCCGCCCTGGTGGGTCGTGACGAAGACGTCGCTCGCGGAGGTCAGCGTCAGGGTCAGATAGGCCTCCGAGCCGATGCCGCCGCACGATCCCGTGCGGGCGTGGCTGCCGAGCGCGACCGTGTAGCGGCCGCCCGTGCCCGACACCGTCGTGGCGCCCGCGCAGGCCCCGCAGACGCCGCACCCTTCGTCGGTGGTCCCGTCGCAGTCGTCGTCGACGCCGTTGCACGACTCTTCGGGGGGCGTGCAGCTCGGCCAGGTGCAGTCGGACGCGCACGTCCGGGTCCCGGTCGAGCCGCAGGTGGTCGTGCAGGTCTCGGTGCTGCCCCGGGCGCACTCGAACCCCTCGTCGATCGAGCCGTCGCAGTCGTCGTCCACGCCGCTGCACGTCTCGGGGGGCGCGGCGCAGCTCCCCCAGGCGCAGCCGGAGCTGCAGGTCCGCGTCCCGGTCGAGCCGCAGCTCGTCAGGCAGGAGCCGGTCGAGCCCGCGCAGCAGGCGAAGCCGTCGTCGCATGCGCCGTTGCAGTCGTCGTCGACGCCGTTGCACGACTCGGCGGGCGGGGAGCAGACGCTCCACGCGCAGCTCGACGAGCAGTTGCGGGTCCCGGTGGTCCCGCAGGAGGTCGTGCAGGTCCCGCTCGAGCCCGCGCAGCACGCGAAGGTCTCGTCGCACGAGCCGTCGCAGTCGTCGTCGGCGCCGTTGCACGCCTCTGCCGGCGCGTTGCAGGTCCCCCAGGTGCAGCTCGCCGTGCAGGTGCGGCTCCCCGTGGTCCCGCAGCCCGTCGTGCAGCTCCCCACCACGCCGGGTACGCACGTGAACGTCTCGTCGACGAGCCCGTCGCAGTCGTCGTCCGTGCCGTTGCAGATCTCGGCCGGTGGGTTGCACGTGCTCCAGGTGCAGTCGGCGCGGCAGGTATGCGTGCCCGTCGTGCCGCACGAGGTCGTGCACGAGCCCGACGCGCCCTGGACGCAGGTGTAGCCGTCGTCCGCCGTCCCGTCGCAGTCGTCGTCGGCGCCGTTGCACGACTCCGCGGGCGGCGTGCAGGAGCCCCAGGTGCAGTCGGTCCGGCAGGTGCGGCTGCCCGTCGTACCGCAGCTCGTGGTGCAGCTCCCCGAGGTGCTCTGGATGCACGCGAAGCCTTCGTCGCGGCTGCCGTCGCAGTCGTCGTCGACGCCGTTGCAGGTCTCGGCGGGGGGCAGGCAAGCCTCCCACGTGCACGAAGCGCTGCAGTCCTGGGTGCCGGTGGTGCCGCAGCTCGTCGTGCACGACTGGGTCTCGCCCAGCGCGCACTCGACCGTCTCGTCGATCATCCCGTCGCAGTCGTCGTCGACGCCGTTGCAGGCCTCGGCGGGCGGGACGCAGCTCCCGAAATTGCACGTCCCGTCGCAGGTGCGGGTACCGGTCGTCCCGCAGCTCGTCGTGCACGAGACGGTCGAGCCCACGACGCACGAGAAGTCCTCGTCCGCCGATCCGTCGCAGTCGTCGTCGACTCCGTTGCAGCTCTCGGCGGGTGCGGCACAAGAACCCCAAGTGCAGCCGGTGTCGTCGCACGACTGCGAGCCCGTCGAGCCGCAGCTCGTGGTGCAGCTCCGCGACGCCCCGGCGACGCACGCGAAGCCGTCGTCGGGCACGCCGTTGCAGTCGTCGTCGGCTCCGTTGCAGGTCTCGGGGGGCGGTGAGCAGACGCCCCACGAGCACGCGGCCCCGCACACCCGGGAGCCGGTCGTCCCGCAGCCCGTCGTGCACGCGCCGATCGAGCCTCGCTCGCAAGTGAAGGTCTCGTCGGAAGACCCGTCGCAGTCGTCGTCCCGCGCGTTGCACAGCTCGGGCGCGCCGGGGAAGACCTCGGGCCGGGCGTCGTCGCAGTCGGTGGCGGGGACACCGCCGGCCGCGGCACACGCGGCGTCGCCGAAGCCGTCGTCGTCCTCGTCGCGCGTCGTGTGGACGCAGGCTCCCGGGGCGCCGCCGCAGGAGTCGTCGGTGCACGCGTCCGAGTCGTCGCAGCTCGGCGGCGTGCCGGGCTGGCAGCCGGTCGCGGTGCACGTCTCGGCGCCGTTGCAGAAGGCGGAGTCGTCGCAGAACCGGTCGTCCGGCACGTGCTGGCAGCCGGCCGTCGGGTCGCAGCCGTCCACGGTGCACCGCACGCCGTCGTCGCAGCTCGGCGGCGTCCCCGGCGAGCAGCCGCCCCGCTCGCAGACCTCGGCTCCGTTGCAGACGTCGCCGTCGTCGCAGTCGGGATCGTCGGTGCAGGCGCCGCACGCGGACTCGTCGACCGAGCCGTCGCAGTCGTCGTCGATCCCGTTGCACGTCTCGAACGGCGGCACGCAGTCGCCGAGCTCGCACCCACCGTCGCAGGTGCGGGTGCCCGTCGTCCCGCAGCTCGTCGTGCAGCTCGTGACCTCACCCTGGCAGCACCCGAACCCGTCGTCGCACGCACCGTTGCAGTCGTCGTCGGCGCCGTTGCAGACCTCGGCCGGGGCGGCGCACACGCTCCACCCGCAGCTCGAGCTGCACGTGCGCGTCCCGGTGGAGCCGCAGCTCGTCGTGCAGCTCCCCGACTCACCCGCGCAGCAGGTGAAGCCGTCGTCGCACGTGGAGTCGCAGTCGTCGTCGATGCCGTTGCAGATCTCCACCGCGCCCGGGAAGACGCCGGGGTTCGTGTCGTCGCAGTCGTCGGCGGGGACGCCGCCGACCTCGGCGCAGACGCTGCTGCCGTGTCCGTCCGAGTCGGCGTCACGCGTCGTGAAGACGCACATCATGGCCGCGTCCGTGCAGACGCCGCCCGTGCAGTCGTCGCCGTCGTCGCAGCTCGGCGGATCGCCCTCGACGCAGCCTTCCGTGAGGCTGCATATCTCGACTCCGTCGCAGGCGCTCCCGTCGTCGCAGGCGGCGTCGTCGGTCACGTGGACGCAGCCGCCCGCGGCGTCGTCGCAGCCGTCGGCCGTGCAGTCGATCCCGTCGTCGCAGTCGGGGGGGAGCCTCGCGCGCACGAGCCGCCGGAGCACGTCTCGGGGCCGTTGCACGGCCGCGCGTCGTCGCACTCCGCGTCGTCGCCGCACGGCCGCGCGGGACAGCCGGCCGTGGGGTCGCACGTGGTCCCCGGCTCGCAGAGCGAGTCGTCCGGAGAGTGGACGCACGCGCCGCCCTCGCACGAGTCGAAGGTGCAGTCGACGCCGTCGTCGCACTCCTCGCCCGTCGTGCAGCCCGCGTCGGCGGCCGCGTCCCCCGGCGCATCCGTCGCCGCGTCCATCACCCCGCCGTCGTCCGGGACGACGGAGACGCAGTTGCCGTCCTCGCACGTATATCCGTCGGCACACTCGACGAACATGCACTCGCGCGAGAGCTCGACTCGCACCGTCCGGTGCTGTCCTTCGACGAACCGATCGGACACCGTGCGCTCGACGACCCTCCCGCCCGGGTCGTCCCCGAGGAGCGCGCGCACGCGGATGGTGACCGCCTCGTTCGGATCGCTCGCCGGCAGCACGGTCACCGATTGCGGCCACTCCCCGTCGAGGGCGAAGCTCCGATCGAGCATCGCCCCGCTCTCGTCTCCGACCACCGTGAGCTCGAGGCGGTCGACCTCGTCGGGCACCGTCAGGGACGACGTGATCTCGATGAGGAGGGAGGTGCCGTCCTCGCCGCAACCCCCGACGACGAGGAGGAGCGCCGCGAACGCCCGGGGTAGCCAGCGTGGCCCGGACACGACCCGATGGTACCAGAAAAGCAGCGGATCTTTTCAGTGGCCTCGGACGGTTGCTCCCAAACGCGGCCTCGCCTGCTATACGGGCGTCGCCCATGTGCCGGACCCGCATCTGGGTGGCCCTCGGGTTCGCCGCGATCACGACGGTGTACCTGTGGAGCCACCTCGACCCGCCCATGCCGTCGATCCACGGGGACGGGTACTACACGTACCTGTGGGCGCGCTCGCTCGTGTTCGACGGGGACTGGGACCTCACGAACGACTACGAGCTGTGCGGCGACCCCTGGCGCATGCGGACGCGGATGGGGCCCCCCGAGCCCGGCATGCGTCCACACAATCCGTGGAATCCCGGACCTGCCCTGGTGTGGGCGCCGCTGCTCGCTGTGGCGCGCTGGACCTTCCCCGAGGCCGACGATCCGGACCCGAAGGTCGCGCAGGCGTGCCAAGGACCCATGGCCGAGTTCTCGATGCTCGGGACGGTCCTGGTCGGCCTGATCGCGGTCTTCTTGGCCTACCGCATGGCGCGGCGGCACGTGAGCCCGGGCGCGGCGTTCCTCGGGGCGGCTGCCGTCGCGCTCGCCACCTCGCTTCCCTACTACGCCACGCTGTTGCCGTCGTACAACCACGCGCTCGCGGCCTTCGGCGTGGCGCTGTTCGTCGAGCGGTGGGAGGCCACGCGCGGGAGCCGGCGGTGGTGGCGGTGGCCCATGCTCGGGGTGCTGCTCGGGCTCGCCATGCTCATGCGCGCGCAGAACGCGCTCATCGTCGTGTGTCCGCTGCTCGAGTGGATCGCGCTCGCACGCGACGACATCCGCTCCCGGCGGTGGAAGCCGCTCGCCGCCCTCGTGGGCCTCGGGTTCGCGTTCGTGATCGCGATGGCGCTGGTGTTCTCGCCCCAGCCGTACCTCTGGAAGCTCACGTACGGCGTCTGGTTCGCCGTCCCGCAGGGCGAGCACTTCATGCGGTGGTCGACGCCGCACCTCGACGGCGTCCTGTGGGCGAGCACGGGCGGGCTCCTGGTCTGGACCCCGGTGCTGTACTTCGCGTTCACCGGACTCCTCGGCGGGCTCGTCCCGCGTCGCCTCCGCTTCCTGTCCTTCGCGCTCGTCTGCACGGTCGCCGCGTACGGATACGTGAACGCGTCCGCGTACGACTACTTCGGGTCGGCGAGCTTCTCGAACCGGCGCTTCACCGAGCTCGCGCTCCCGTTCGCCTTCGGGATCTCGCTCTCGGCCGAGTACGCGATCGGGCTCGCGAAGAGGAAGCCCCGGGCGTTCGCGGTCGCCGCCATGGCCGTGGCGCTGCTCGGGTTCGGGATGTGGAACTACGCCGCCATGTGGGGCGTGGCGAAGGGGAAGATCCGTAGCCACCACGAGCGGCCCATGGTGGTCTTCTGGAAGCAGACCTTCGACGAGCTGTCGGAGGGGGTGTGGAAGGGGGTGGGCAACCCCTTCGCGTGGCCGGCCTCCGTCCCGTTCGCGATCGAATACGACACCCATCCGCGGCGGTGGGACGTGATGCGCGGCATGGCCCTCTTCTACCAGAACGAGCAGACGCGGGAGCCGCGGACGCGCGACGGCGAGAACGAGGCGCGCTTCGACCGTCCGTACCAGTTCGAGTACGCCGTCGAGGGGTTCGAGGAGGAGGCGCGCCCGATCGACGGAAAGCGCGCCGCGGTGACGACGGGCAAGTACGCGCGGATGCTGATCCCGTTCTTCTGGGACGACGTGGAGGCGATCGAGGTGCGCTGGAAGGCTGTGCGGGATCGCGACGCCGATCAGACCGACCGGGCCCGCGTCACGCTTCGGTGGAACGGGGTGCCCATCTCCCAGGACGACGTCGGCACCCGCTGGGGGACGACCCGCATCGAGATGCCGGCCGGCATCGTGCGAATCGGCATCAACGAGGTCGAGTGGCACCTCGACGACGGCCCCGTCGCCTTCGACACCGTTAGGGTCATTCAGATCCCCCGCGACCACTCTCCGGCGAGGGTGCGGTGACCCCGCGCTCCTCGCAGGTCTTGCAGAGCGTGAGGTCGTCCTGTGCGTGGTGGGTCTCGTAGAGCGCCTCGTACTGGATCACGAAGAAGGCGTTGAGGGCCACCACGAGCGCGAGCGCCGCCGCCGTGCCGGCGCGCGCCAGCAGGAGGGAGAGCCGCGTGCGCCGGAGCTGCACCAGGCCGTACGGCAAGAGGAAGGCGATCACGAACGCGCCGACCCACCGGCGCATGGTCTCGTTGCTCCATGGAGAACGGACCCACTCCGGGTCGTGCAGGAAGGTCATGGCGTACGCGACGGGCAGGAGCACGAAGAGCGCGCCTCGCAGGAGCTCCGGCTCCTCCCACAGGTCTGCGAGGAACGAGCCGGCTCCGATGCAGAGGAAGGGATAGACCGGCAAGAGGTACCACCCGTAGTGCCAGCTCCCGCTCGGCAGGCCCATCGCGACGAGGTATCCCACCACGGGCAGGGCGAGCGCGGCCATGCCGTTCCGCGAGCGCGCGAGCGCCGCGGCGACGAACGCGATCCACAGGAAGACGAGCCAGCCGCGGCCGACCCGGTTGTGGTTGATGAGCGCGTCGTAGAAGAAGGGGACGAACTGGTCCCAGCTCGAGCTGCGGATCGTGGCCTGGTCACGGGTCACGAACCAGAAGGCGTTCCAGTCGACGGCCGCCGCGTAGACCAGCAGGAGGGCGGCGACGCCGAGCGCGACGGCCGCCGCGGCTGCGGCCGCGCGCCAGCGCCCCGTCTGCGCCACGAGGAAGACCAGCACCGGGACGAACACGAGCCCGGGCACCTTCGCGAGAGGACAGAGCCCCGCGAGGACGGCGGCGAGCAAGAGGTCGCGGAGCCGTTCTCCGTCGTCGCGCCAGCGGAGGAAGAACAGGATCGAGCCGGCGGCCAGGGGCGCCAGCAGCGCCTCTTCCTTGGCGACGCGGTTCATGATGACGATGAGCGGCACCGTCGCGTAGAGCAAGCCGGCCAACAAGGGCGCCGGGCCGCGCGCGTCGAGCCGGCGCGAGACGAGCAACACCAGGACCAGGGTGAGCACGCCGAGCGCGATCGGAACGGGCCGCGTGTCGGAGAGCCGGGCGTGCAGGTACTCCTTCGCGCCGCCGGCGTGCGCCGCTGCGCCCACCAGGACGTGGAACAGAGGAGGGTGCTCGAAGTACGGCGTCACGACCGAGATCGGCCGCTCGCGGAAGTACTCCACGCGCTCGACCTCGGCCCACCCCGTGTAGCGCGTGGGCCACAGCGTCCATCCGCGGGTCGTCCCGTCCTCGAGGAGCTGCCACCCGTTCCACGTGGCGAACAGCTCGTCCATGTTCTCGCGGAACTCGGGCATGACGTCGTAGTCGTAGACGCGGAGCCCGATGGCGAAGAGGACGAGGAGCGCTCCGGCGAGCGCGGCGGCGCGCCGGCGCGCGGACGCCGGCGAGCGCGCACCGACGGCGAAGAACACCGCGCCGCCTACGAGCAGCGCGAGGAGGACGGCGCCGATCCAGAGCGCCGCGCGTGCCGGGTCGGCCGTGTCCGCCGGCAACGACACCGCGTCGGGCGGCACGGGCTCGAGCGACTCCTCGTCCGTACCCCACGTGAGCTCGAGGGACGCCGGGAGGATCCGCGTCCAGTGCACGGTCCCGGGAGGTTGCAGAGGGCCGTGCCAGTAGACGGTCAGGTCGTGCGTGCCCGGCGGGACGGGCTCGTTCGCGCGCAGGTTGTCGACGAGCAGATCCGTCTCGTTCGGCGACTCGGCGCGCAGGAGCAGCGGCTCGCCGGGCGGGACGGTGATGCGCGCACGGATCCGTGCGTCGAGCGGAGGCATGTGGCTCGGCACGCCCCACGCGTCGAAGTTCCATCCCTGGACGTACCGCCCGAGGGCGCGGTGCTGGTTCGGGAAGGCGACGCGGTGCTCGACCGTGCGGTCCACCTCGACGACGCGGTCCTCGTGCAGGGCCCGCCAGGTGACCTCGATGCCGTGCTGGAACCACTGGTCGGCCGCGAGCGCCCCGAGGAGGACGGCCGCGGCAGAGCCGAGAGCCGCGGCGAGCGGCGAGAGCCTCCTCCTCACGGTCAGCGGATCTCCAGGTCCGAGAGGTGCAGGGTCGTCTGCTCGCGCCCGTCGACCAGGAACTCGACCGGACGGCGGTCCTCCAGCACGCGCAGGGTGACCTTCATGTCCACCGGGCGTCGAATGTCGTGCGGGATCACCATCTCGACCGGGTCGCGGAGGATCTCGCCCGCGCGCCACTCCGAGGTGCGGTAGTGGCCGTTCAGCGGGTAGTGGTGGGCGTGAAAGTCGTGGACGTGATCATATCCCGGCGGGCCTTCGATATCGACATAGAAGAAGAGGTCGCGATCGACGTCGTCGAGCACCTCGTAGTAGAAGGTCATCGGGATCCGCTCGCCGGGGCGGTACCGGGTCCGCTCGAGGTCGAACCCGAGCACGCGGAACATGCCGGGGAAGCGCACGTCTAGCGGGTGCGTCATCCGCTCCGGCGGTGAGTCGAGCCGGTTGTCCGCGACGACGTCGCGGCTCCGGTTGTTCGGCAGGTTGGTGTTGGCGATCCAGGCGCGCAGGAGACCGAGCATCTCCTGAGCGCGCTCCGGTTGGTCGTCGGAGAGGTCGCGCCGTTCGCCCGGGTCGGAGGCGAGATCGAAGAGCTGGAAGGTGCCGTCGCGCACCCACCAGACGAGCTTGGTGTCGCCGCGACGGATGGCCTTCTGATCGAAGGGGAACATGCCGTCGGGCATCAGCTCGCTGAAGATCAGGCGGTCGTCCGGGAACGCCTCGTCGCGCCCGTTCGCGAGCGGCAGAAGGCTCCTCGCCGGCATCGGGTGGGGGACGGGGAGCCCGGCGAGGTTCAGCAGGGTGGGGGCGAGATCGAAGAGGCCGACCGTACGCTCGACGGCTCGCGGGGCGATGCCCGGCACGTACAGAGTCAGGACCGAGCGGAGCTCCTCCTCGTAGAGGGTCGTGCTGTGTCCCTGGTTGCCGTGCTCGCCGAAGGCCTCGCCGTGGTCCGAGACGACGACGACGACCGTGTCGTCCGCCGCGCCGTTGCGCTCGAGCGCCTCCATCAGGACTCCGAGCTGTCGGTCGGCGAGCAGGACCTCGGTGTCGTACTCGTCGACGGGCTCGTCGCCGAGCTCGGACGGAGTTCCGTCCCAAAGGTACTCGAGGTGGACGTTGAAGAGGTGCACCCAGAGGAGCCATGGCTCGTCGCCCTGGGCGAGGCGTTCGAGGTGCGAGACCGCCTGGCGCACGGTGCGATCGCGCGGCGGCTTGTACACCGGATCCTGCTCCACTCGTTCGAAGCCCTGGAAGAAGTCGCCGGTCCGGTCGAAGTAGTCGGTGCCCATGACCATGACCGTCTCCCAGCCCGCGTCCCGGAGCACCTCGGCGACCGTCGTGTTGTCCTCGAGGAGCGAGGGATAGAGGTACTCGTCACCGAAGGCGATCTGGGAGGGGTAGAGGCCCGTCCACATCGACGGGAACGATCGAATCGAGCGCGAGGACTGGGCGACCGCGTTCTCGAAGCGCACGCTGCGCTCGCACAGGGCGTCGAGGTTCGGTGAGATCTCCCGCTCGTAGCCGAAGCAGCCGACGTGGTCGGGCCGGAGGGCGTCCACGCTGAACACCAGGAAGCTCGGACGCTCGAGGCCCTCGGGCCGCTCACCGTACCGGCCGTCGCCCATGTCGGCGACGTCGAGGGAGGTCCCGTCCCCGTCGAAGCAGTCGGCGTCGACGCCGTCTCCAGGCTCGTCGCGGGCGCCGGGGTAGACGTCCGGGTTCGAGTCGTCGCAGTCGCCACCGCCGAACGCGAAGCTGTGGCCGTCGCCGTCGCGGTCGGTGGCGCCGCTCCAGAAGCGGGCGACCCGCTGTCCGGTGACCGTGCCCTGCTCGACCCACGTCCGGACGCGGTTCGATCGCCCGTAGGTCGTGCCGCTCCACACGAGCGCGAGCGCGCTCACGGCCACGACGGCGACGCCGACGAAACGCAGCCGGTGCCCGCGCCGCCGGAAGAGCCGCCGGATGCCGAGCGCGAGAAGGACGTAGGCGAGGGCGGTGCTCGGCGGCCACGCGATGTCCAGCGGATGGTAGGCGCGCAGGATCTGGGTGAAGCGCGTGAGCACCACGGCGAGGCCCGCGGCCGCCGTGACGAAGAGGAGCACGCCGAGCGAGCCCATGGATGCTGCGCGCCCGAGCCTCCGCGCGGCGGGGCGCACGACCGCCGCGACCGCCATCACCACGACCACCGAGGCGGCGACGAGCGCGAGGCTCATGGCGGCGTTGGCCCAGGTCGCGAGCCGTTGGTCGTGGTAGCGCGTCGTGAAGTGCGCCACGG
>JBDIVX010000115.1:0-24340 GCA_039794305.1 Candidatus Neutrinellum sp. | reverse complement strand
GATGACCTCCCCGTACAGGGCGCGATCGACCAGGTTCCCGAGCGCGCCCGCCAAGAGGAAGAGGAGCGCCCACCGCAGCGCCCGCTGGGCCTCGTCGGCGCGCCGGTACAAGTGGGTGATCAGTGCGGCCGCGGCCACGGTCGCCAGCACGAAGAAGATCCGCCGGACGGTGGGCTCCATGTCCGCGCCCAGGCTGAAGAACGCACCCGGGTTGCGCGAGTAGTCGAGCATGAACAGACCGTCGACCACGACGACCAGGCCGCGGTGGGCGAGGTTCGCGTCGGCGATCTGCTTGGTGATCTGATCGACGATTACGGCGAGCGGCACGAAGACCCCGAGCGAGAGCCAGCGCCGCGCAGCGTCGGCGGTGGGCTCCGGGGATCGCTCTGCCGTCTCGGCCACGCTCACTGGTACCGCTGGATCACGTGGAAGCCGAACGGCGTCTCGACGACGCCGCTGACCTCGCCCACCTCGAGGGCGAAGGCCGCCTGCTCGAAGGCCGGATGCATGGGACCGCGCGGGAAGCGCCCGAGATCGCCGCCCCGCGGGCCGGTGGGCCCGTCGCTGTGCTCGCGCGCGAGCCCGGCGAAGTCGGCATCCGGCTGCCGTGCGAGCCCCGCGATCCGCTCGGCCTCCGCGCGCGCCTCGTCCTTGCTGCGGGTGATGTCGGAGCCCGCGCGCATCGAGCCCTGGTACTGGATCAGGATGTGACGCGCCGCGACCGTCTCGCCGGCCGGTGCCGGTGCCGGTGCCGGGGGCGCGGGCGGGGGCTCCGGGCGAGCCTCGGGCTCGGGCTCGGCCTCGGGCGGCGGAGGCGGCCGCACCGGGCGGACCTCGGTGCTCGAGCCCTCGAACGAGGGTTCCTCGCTCGTGAAGAACGGGCAACCGGTGACCACCACGGCGAGCGCGGCGGTGAGAAGGAGCGAAGAAGTCCTGCGCATCGACAAGGTCCTGGGCCGCGAAGGCTACCAGCCCGGGCCGTGTTTTCAATCGGGTCCGGGTTGCCGTAGCCTGGTCCGCGTCATGAGGACCCGGGCGGCCGCCACGATCGCCATAGTGCTCGCGTTTGCCGCGGGCTGCACCGGCCGGGTGCGGCAGGGGAGCCCGGCCGCGAGCGGCGACGCCGGGGAGCCCGGTGAGGACGGCGCGGTGACGACGGACGCCGCGCCCCCCGAGGCCGACGCGGCGGCGGGACCGGACGGCTCGGCCGGGACCGACGCCGGCGCAGGCACGGACGCCGGCCCCACCGACCCATGCGCCGGCGTGTCGTGCGGAGCGAACGCGCGCTGCGTGCCTGCGACGGGCGCGTGCGCCTGCCTCGAAGGGTTCGTGGACATGGGCTCCGGGTGCGTCGCGATCCCGCCCGGCGATCCCGCCGGGCGGACGCAGGCCGAGGTCTGCGCGGCCTGGAACGACGGGCACGTCGAGAACGCGACCACGCGCTGGACCCCCGGCGCGACCGAGTGCGACCTCGGCACCGTGAGCCGCGACGCGCTCGACGACGCGGTGCGCCGTATCAACCTCTTTCGGTGGCTGGTCGGCCTCGGCCCCGTCACCGACGACGCGTCCCGCAACGAGGTCGCCCAGCACTGCGCGGTCCTGATGAACGCGAACGGCCGCATCAGCCACACGCCCGACGCCTCCTGGGACTGCTACACGTCCG
Source organism: Candidatus Neutrinellum sp. (assembly GCA_039794305.1). Lineage (GTDB taxonomy): Bacteria > Myxococcota_A > Polyangia > Polyangiales > JBDIVX01 > JBDIVX01. The sequence continues at coordinate 22,677 of JBDIVX010000115.1, read as the reverse complement.
AGGGCGCCTCGGGGGCCATGTCGAGCAACCTCGCGCTGGGCGTCGGCTCGCCCGCGGCGGCGATCGACCTGTACATGCGCGATCCCGGGACGCCGAGCCTCGGCCACCGGCGCTGGGTCCTGAACGATCCCCTCGGCCGTGTGGGCATCGGCTTCGCGGGCAACGCCCAGTGCCTCGGCGTGTTCGACATGAGCGCCTCGTCCGATCGCGACTGGACCGCGTACCCGAACCCCGGCCCCGCGCCCGTCGAGACCGCCGGCGACCTCTGGTCGTTCCACTCGCGGGCGCTCTCGCTCTCCGGCGCGGATGTGTCGGTCGAGCGGGTGAGCGACGCGATGCCCCTCCCGGTCGCCGTGTCCCATCCGCCCAACGGCTACGGCCCGAACACCGTGGCCTTCGCGCCGTCGGGCTGGACGCCGACCGCCGGGCAACGCTATCGCGTGACGATCACGGGGGTTTCGGGTGGCCCCATCGTCTACGAGGTCCACCTCGTGGCCTGCTGAGGCCTGCGTATCACGTTGTCACACAAAATCCCTTGACCGCGTGTCACGACGTGTTACAAACACGGTCGTGACCGACGACGAGCCCAGAGACGAGCACAAGAAGGAGCGCGTGCTCCACACGAGGGTCCCCGCGGTGCTGGAGCAGGAGCTCAAGCGCCTCGCGAAGAACCTGCGGGTGCCGGTGTCGAACGTGGTCCGCGCGATCCTCGAGGACGCGGTCGACACCGTCGACGTGGTGGGCAAGAAGGCCGAGGGCGAGCTGCGCGGGGTCGCCGAGCGCCTGTCGCGCGAGCGCGGCCGGCTGCGGACCCGCGCCACCGGCCGGGAGCCCGAGGCGGCCGACGAGCCGGAGGCCGGCGAGCCGGCCGCCGAGCACACCGGGGCGCCGCTCGAGGGAGTGGTCGGCTTCCAGCCGCTGCTCCTCGCGCGAGAGGAGAAGTGCGTGGTCTGCGGGCAGGGGCTCGCGGCCGGGGACGAGGCGTTTCTGGGAGTCCGCGAGGGTCGCGGGCCCCGTGTGATCGTCGGGCGGGAGTGCCTTCCCGTCCGCTTCGAAAGAGAGGAAGACCAATGACCGAACCGCAACGAGACCAGGTGTCCGAAGAGGTCGACCGCGCGCTCGACAGCCTCCTCGCGGTGGGCAGGATGTGGGCGAGCCACGGGATCCGCATCGGGCGGAGCGCCCTCGAGACCAGCGCCCGCACGCTCGACCTGGCGGCGAGCACGCTCTCCGACCTCGCCGAGAAGTTCGAGCCCGACGAGCGCTGATCCATTGCATCGGGCGCGCGCCCCGATGCAAGGTCGGGCCATGCGCGCCATCTCCGTCGCCTTGCTCGTCTGCCTCGCGGCCCCGGGATTGGCCTCCGCGCAGGCGGACGACGGCGCCCAGGCGACGTTCGCAGACGCAACCGGTGCGATGTGGGGAACCGCGTCCTTCGAGGCGTGGCTGCTCGCGGAGGGCATCGCCGTCGGCGTCGCCGAGGGGTGCGGCGGCGACAGCGACGAGATCGGCTGCGTCGCGCTGCTCGCGCTGAGCTGCGCGGCCGTCGGCGTCTCGTCGGGCGTCGTCGCGTCGCAACGAGACGCGCCCCCCGAGGCTCCCTTCGTCGCCCACCACGCCCTGTGGGGTGGCGCCGCCATGCTGTCGCTCGGAGTCGGGCTCGCCGGAGACGACGACGGCTTGCGCGGAGCGCTCGGCGTGATCGGGCTGCTCGCCGGCAGCGGCGCGCTGTCCGCTTACACGTGGGCTCGCCGGGATCGGCTCCTGCACGATCCCGAAGGTGCCGCGGGCGCCCACCTGATGACCTGGGGCGTGCCGGCCACGACGCTCCTCGCCGCCCTCCTCGCCGGCATCTCGAGCGAGGACGGCATCGTCACGGCGCTCGCCGTCGGCCTGGCGTCGGTCGCGATGTACGGCCTGTCGATCGCGGTCGCCGAGTCTTGAGCCGGTCAGCCGTCGGCGTCGTGGTCGCGGCCGCGCCTTACGGGCTGGCCCGCGAAGAAGCCGTCGGTGATGCGGGGGCCCGCCGGACGCGACAGATCGCCGCCCGGCGCGAAGGCGATCACCTTGGCGGCCATCGCCTCCTCCGGCGGGACCTCCTTGTGCGGGACGGGCTGGGGCTCGGTGACGCTCGCCACGTGTAGCGTCTGGGTGGGGAACGCGAATTCGATCTTCAGCTCGCGCGCGAGGCGGAGGATCTCGAGGAAGACGTTGTGCCGTTCGCGCAGCTCGACGCTCCACGAGTCGGTCTCGAAGAAGAAGTAGAGCATGATGTCGAGCGACGAGGCGCCGAAGGCCTTGAAGTGGATCTCGTACGCGTCCTTGCGGACGTGAGGGTTCGACTGGAGGATCGCGCGGATGCCGTCGCAGAAGGCCTGGAGCTGCTCGGGCGTGGTGTCGTAGGTGACGCCCACGGTCGTGCTCGTCCGGCGGTAGCGGCGCGCGCCGTAGTTGTCGACGGGCGTCTTCGTGATGAGCGAGTTCGGCAAGGTGATGAGCGAGTTGTAGAAGGTCCGGATCCGCGTCGAGCGCATCCCGACCTCCTCGACGACGCCCTCGGTGCCGCCGATGACCACCCAGTCGCCGATCTGGAAGGGCCGGTCGGCGAAGATGCTCACGCTCCCGAAGAGGTTCGCGACGGTGTCCTGGGCCGCGAACGAGAACGCCAGGGTGCCGACCGTGCCCACGGCGAGCAGCGAGGTGACGTCCACGTCCATGTTCTGCAGGACGAAGATCGCGCCCACGACGACGACGAAGACCTTGAGCGTCTTGCGCACCAGAGGGACGAGCTGATCGTCGAGCTTGGTGTCGGTCTTCTGCGCCCGGCGCGCGAAGATGTCACTGAGCAGGTCGACGATCCGGTAGAGCACCACGACCACCGCCACCGCGGCGAGGACGCGGATCGCCAGGTTCATGATCTGGTTCACCCGCACGCTGAACCGGAGCAGCGGGAGCAGGTACCAGAGGACGCCCGCCATGGCGATCGTGCCGATGGGGCGCGCGGCCTGGGCGACGACGTTGCCGTCGGCCGACTGTCCCTGCCGCGCGATGACCCGGCTCCCATAGGTGGCGACGAGCCAGGAGACGACCGACCGGGCGACGAGGCCGAAGAACACCGCGACCAGGAGCCCGATGAGCTGCCACCACGCGATCCCGAACAGCGGCTTCACGCGCGCCCAGTCCGGGAGGCTGCGCACGTAGGACTCGACGTCGAAGCTGACGGCGGACGCGTGGAGCTCCGGCACCGCGCGGACGGACCGGGCGCTCAGCACCCACTGCCCGTCCTTCTGCACGTAGTAGAGGTCCGGGAGCTTGGTCTCGAAGAGGCGGACGCGATCGGTCCCCTCCACCTCGGCCTCGTCGGGCAGGTCGTCGACCTCCACCCAGTGTCCGCCGACGTCGAGCGCCTGCTTGAGCTTCGTGGCGAGATCGAGGCGCTCGGCGCCCGAGACGCCGGCGCCGTCCCAGTCGAAGCACAGGATCGCCGCGTCGGGGCGTTCGGCGCCCTCCTGCAGGCTCCCGAGCCACGTGATCGCCGCCCTCCGCGGCGTCGAGCAGTCGGGGGGCGGGGGCTCCTGGGCCGCGGCGACGGCCGGCAGGAGCAGGACGGCGAGCGGGAGGGCTCTCGGCAAAAGGCGCATCGTCTCGTTCCTCCGGGGGCCGCGAGCATAGCGAAATCTGCCTGGATTTCGACCGATGCGGCCCGCCGCGCCCGCGCCTATGCTCCGGACATGAGCGTGCGCGTCGAGAGATCGGGCCCCGTGACCACCGTCATCCTGAGCCGGCCCGAGCGGCGGAACGCGGTCGACCGCGCGACCGCCGAGGCCCTGGCGGACGCGTTCCGCGCGTTCGACGCCGACGCCGAAGCGAAGGTGGGCGTGCTCACCGGCGACCACGGGACGTTCTGCGCCGGCGCGGACCTCAGGGCCGTGGCCGAGGGGCGTCCGAACCGCGTCGCGCCGGACGGCGACGGGCCGATGGGGCCCTCGCGGACGCTGCTCTCGAAGCCGGTCGTCGCGGCCATCGCGGGGCACGCCGTGGCGGGCGGGCTCGAGCTCGCCCTGTGGTGCGACCTGCGCGTGGCCGAGGAGGACGCCGTGCTCGGCGTCTTCTGCCGGCGCTGGGGCGTCCCGCTCATCGACGGAGGGACGGTGCGGCTGCCGCGCCTGGTGGGCCTCGGCCGCGCGCTCGACCTGATCCTCACCGGCCGTCCGGTCTCGGCAGAGGAGGCGCTCTCGATGGGCCTCGTGAGCCGCGTCGTCGAGCGAGGCACCGCCCGCGCGGAGGCCGAGCGGCTCGCCGCGCAGATCGCCGCGTTCCCGCAGACGTGCATGCGAGAGGACCGCCTGAGCGCCTACGAGCAGTCCTCGATGACGCTCGACGAGGCCCTCGCGAACGAGCTCGCCCACGGCATGCGCTCGCTCGCGGACCCGGAGATGATCGAGGGCGCCGCGCGGTTCGCCCGGGGCGCGGGTCGCGGCGGCTCGTTCGAGTGACTCATTCGAAGCGGTAGCGCGCGCCGATCGAGAGCACGTCGTAGCCCGCCTCGTAGCGGCCGGCGTTCACGACCGGCGAGCTCGACTCCGGAGCGGTCGCCGACAGGGCGCGGTAGCGCGCCTCGTCCGGTTGCACCGTGACCGTCTCCTGGAACACGTGCGCATAGGCGGCCGAGAGATCGAGCCCGCCGAGCCGGAGCGTCAGGCCGGTGTGGAGGCCGAGCCGCGACAGCGGCATGAAGTCGACCGACAGGTACGCGGGGTCGACGCCCCGCGTCTCGTAGGACGCGCCGGCGCGCAGGGCGAGCCGCTCGGGCAGGATGTTCACGTCTCCTCCGAGGTGGAGCGTGAGCTGGTCCTTCCAGCCCTTGGGAACGACCCGGTCGGGCACCCGCGCCGGCGGCACGGCGACCTCCACTCCGCCGGGCCCGTAGGCGATCGCCTCGAGCGTCGTGTCCTCCGGCACGTCGGTGCGAAACGCGTCGACCCGCGAGTTGAATTCGTAGCCGACGGTGAGCTCGACGTCGAAGAGCTCGTCCCGCATCGGATCGCGGCCGCGGCTGTCCGGCAGCGCCGCGCTCTCACGGAGGTGCGCATAGCGGAACGACGCCCACACCCGCGTCTGCTGCGGCGTGGTGATCGCGAAGTCCTCGACCGGGTTGTGCACCGTCGCGGTGTGCCCCTCGGCCATCTCGTTGGTGGCGTACTCACCGAAGATCAGCTCGGCCTCGCCGGTCGCCGTCACGTCGTCGTGCCAGCGGACACCGACCACGGCCTCGAGCCACCGCCAGGGCGTGACCTTCACGGTGGCCGTGAAGCCGGGGATCAGGAGGTCCGACACCTCGATCTCGCTGCGGACGTCGTAGGCGGGATCCTCGGGCGTACCGAAGGCCACGAAGGTCGCCGACTCGCTCCACGCCATCGCCCAGTGCGCCGTCACGCCGAGGGCGAGCTCGGGGATCGGCCGATAGCCGACGCCGAGGGACCAGTCGAGGAGCATCGAGTCGGTCTCGGCGAGCATGTAGCGGACCGGCGAGGGGCGGCGGCCGCCGAGCGTGATGTCCCCGTCGCCCCAGCGGCTCGCGCCCGCGCCCGCCGGCGTGAGCAGGCCGAGGCCGATCCCGAGCCCGTCGGTGAGCGGCAGGGCGAACAGCAGGTTCGGGGTGACGCCCACCCCGCCGTCCCGGCAGACCTCGGGGATCGGCTCGTCCGCGTAGTCGGACAGCCTGCCGAAGCGGCTCACGTTGGCGCTCGCCCCACCGCCGTTCGTGCCCCAGGTCCCGCTCCGGTCGGCGCACGCGCGGTAGAAGACGAGGTGCGTGTCGAGCAGCAGCTCGGGCGCGTGCAGATCCGCGAGCGCCGCCGGCGAATACAGGATCATCATCGGGTCGCTCGCGCGGGCGGCGTAGGCGCCGCCGCGACCGAGCGGCACGGTGCCCTGCGAGGTCACCTCGAACCCGCCCGCGCGCGCCGCCGCCGGGAGGAGCAGCAGGCACAGGGCGGCAGCCCGACACACCCCTCGCAGCATGACCGCGCACTCTAGATAGGCGACCACCGTTCGGCAACGCCCCTCCCTCGGCCGCGACGGCTCTCGCGGTCTCGGGCCAGCGATCAGGCGGTGCCGCGGCGGTGTCGGAAGGCCCGGACGGCCCACAGGGTGAGGAAGTAGGCCGGGATGCCGCTCAAGAGCCCGAGCGCGAGGCAGCCGACCCACAGCTCCGCGCCGAGGCGCCAGAGCTGGTCGCCGAGGTTCTCCCAGAAGTCGGGGGTGAAGATCGCGACCCACCAGTCGGGCTCGTTCGCGCCGCTCTCCTCGAGGTGATCGCGCAGGACCGCCTCGTTCGGCGTCTCGGACGGCGCGTCTCCGTGCAGGATGACCGAGCCGAGCCACCAGGCGAACCAGTAGAGCGGCACCGCGGACAAGGGGTTGCTGATGAACAGGATGGGGATGCCCACGACCTTGTTCGCGCGCAGGAGCGAAGCGATCGTCACGTAGAGCACGATCTGGAAGCCGATCGTGGGCGTCATGGCGACGAGGAAGCCCAGGAAGACCCCGAACGCGATCCGCTGCGGTGTGTCGTCGACGCCGAGGATGCGGTGAACGACGAGGTCCTTCAGGCGCCGCCAGATCCTAGCCGGGGTCATCTGGCGCTCCGAACCCCCCGCCCCCCGGTGTCTCGATGCGAATCCGCCCGCCCGCGGCCACGTCGACCTCGGCCTTGCCCCCGATCTCGCGGCCGTCGTGGACGTTCCTGCCGCGGGCGCCGGGCTCGCCGCCGCCGAGGCCGAACGGGGCACGCACCCGGCGCTCCGACAGGATCGAGAAGCGCAACGGCCTGAGCGCCTCGATCTCGCGGACGAGGCCGTCGCCTCCACGGAACCGGCCCCGGCCGCCCGACCCGCGCCGGATCTCGAGCTCCCACAGGCGCACCGGGAAACGCGCCTCGAGCACCTCCGGATCGGTCAGGCGCGAGTTCGTCATGTGCGTGTGCACCCCGCTGGCCCCGGCGAAGCCCTCCCCCGCCCCGGCGCCCCCGGCGATCGTCTCGTAGTAGCCGAACGTCTGATCGCCGAAGGAGAGGTTGTTCATCGTGCCCTGGCTCGCCGCGACCCGGCCGAGCGCGCCCAATAGCACGTCCACGACCCGTTGGCTGGTCTCCACGTTGCCTCCTGCCACGGCCCGGTCCGGGCCGGGTGACAGCAGGCAGCCCTCCGGGATGCGTACCTCGACGGGCCTGAGGCAGCCGGAGTTCAACGGGATGCTCTCGCCCACGAGGCACCGCATCACGTACAGCACGGCCGCGATGGTCACCGCCCGCGGCGCGTTCAGGTTGCCGCCGCTCTCGGGGCCGGTCCCCTCGAAGTCGACGACGAGCCGCTCACCCCTCACTCGGAGCGTGACGCACACGGGCGTCCCGTCGTCGAGCGCGTCCTCGAAACGGTGCTCGCCCTCGGGGATCCGCGCGATCGCCTCCGACACGCGCGCCGCCGCGTTGTCCTGCACGTGCCGCATGTACGCGTCGACCACGTCCCGTCCGTACCGCTCGACGAGCTCGCGGAGCAGGCGCTCACCACGGCGGTTCGCCGCGATCTGCGCCTCGAGGTCGGCCAGGTTGTCCTCGGGCCGGCGGGCCGGATGCGGCGCCCGTACGAGCAGGCGCTCGACCGCGTCGCGATCGAAGCGGCCTCGGCGCACGACGCGCACGCCGCGGAGCACGACGCCCTCTTCGGCGAGGGCGTGGGAGAACGGCGGCATCGACCCCGGGGTGATGCCTCCGATGTCCGCGTGGTGGCCGCGGCTCGCGACGAAGAAGGCGACCTCTCCATCGGCGCCGTGCACCGGCGTCACGGCCGTGACGTCCGGCAGGTGCGAGCCCCCCGCCGCCGGGTCGTTCGTCACGAAGACGTCGCCGGGCTCCGGACGCGGGTGGAGAGCCACGATGGCGCGCACCGACTCGCCCATGGCCCCGAGGTGGACCGGGATGTGCGGCGCGTTCGCGACGAGCCCGCCCTCTCGATCGAAGACGGCGCACGAGAAGTCGAGGCGATCCCGGATGTTCGTGCTGAGCGCCGTCCGCCGCAGCACCGTCCCCATCTGCTCGGCGATCGACATGAACAGGTTGTTGAAGATCTCGAGCAGCACCGGGTCGAGCGCCGTGCTCGCGGCCTCCCCGGGCGCGCCCCCGCGGTCCACGAGCACGAGGCGGCCGTCCTCCTCGAGCGTGAGGTCGAACCCCGGCTCCACGACGACCGTCCCCGTCTCCTCGAGGACGAGGAGCGGCCCGGCGAGCGGCGCGCCCACCGGCAGGTGCTCCCGCAGGAACACGGGGACGTCGTGGGTGCGTCCGGCGATGCGCACCGGCGCGTGCCGGAGCGGCCCCGGCTCGGCCGTCGTGCCCGGAGGCGAGAGCGGCGGCGCGACGCGCTCCCACGTGGCTTCGAGCCGCGCGGTGACCGCCTCCACCGGGTGCTCGGGGCGCGCGTAGCCGAATTCGCGTTCGTGCAGCCGCTCGAAGGCCGTCCGGAGCGCGTCCTCGTCCACCCCGGCCGGGACGCCGAGGGTGAGGGCCGTCTCGGTCCCCCGGTACCGAAGGTCGAGCCGACGCTCGATCCGCACGGCCTCGGGGTCGGCTCCCTCGGCGGCGAGCGTGTCCCGCCCGACGCGCTCGAGCGCCTCGTACCCCGGCGTGAGCCGGGCGAGCAGCCCGGGGCCGAGCTCGTGACGGCCCGCGTCGGCCTCGCCGTGCCAGCCGACCGGCGCCACGCCCATCCCGAAGGCGGAGAGCACGCCGGCCATCGGGTGGAGGATCAGCGTGCGTACGCCGAGCCGGCGGGCCAGCGCGCACGCGTGCTGACCTCCGGCGCCTCCGAACACGACGAGCGCGTAGTCGCGGACGTCGTGACCCCTCTCGACGGTGATCTCGCGGATCGCCGCCGCCATGTTCTCGATCGCGATCCGGAAGAAGCCCTCTGCCACATCGAGCCCGTCGCGGCCGTCACCCTCCTCGCGCAGGCGGGCGGCGAGCCCGTCGAGCGCGGCGTCGACCCTGGCGGTCTCGAGCGGGAAGGGGAAACGGTCCTGGGCCACGCGGCCGAGCGCCAGGTTGACGTCGCTGAGGGTGAGCTCACGCGCCTCGGGGCGGCCGTAGCAGAGCGGTCCCGGATCGGCGCCGGCGCTCTCGGGGCCGACGGTGAAGCGGTGCCCGTCGTACCGGCAGATCGACCCACCGCCCGCCGCCACCGTGTGCACCAGGATCGTGGGCGCCCGCATCCGGACCCCGGCGATCTCGGTCTCGTAGACCCGCTCGAAGGAGCCGTCCCAGCGGGAGACGTCGGTCGAGGTGCCGCCCATGTCGAACCCGATGACGCGGGCGAGCCCCGAGGCGCGGGCGACGTGGGCGCAGGCCACCACGCCCGCGGCCGGGCCGCTGAGCACCGAGTCGCGGCCGCGGAAGCGGTGCGCGTCGGTCAGCCCGCCGCTCGACTGCATGATCCGGAGCCGGCTGCCCGTGAGCTCCGCGAGGAGCCCCTCGACGTAGTCGCGGATGAGAGGCGTCAGATAGGCGTCGGCGACCGTGGTGTCTCCCCGGGCGACCATGCCCATCTCGGCGGCCACCTCGTGGGAGGGGCTCACGTGCCGGAAGCCCGCCGCCCGCGCCGCGGCCGCGACCGAGTCCTCGAGCTCGCCCGAGCGGTAGGCGTGCAGGAACACCACCGCGAGGCTCTCGATCCCGGCGGCGCGCAAGCGCGCGAGGCCCTCGCGGACCGCCGACTCGTCGGGGCGCGCGAGCACCGTGCCATCGGCCCCGAGCCGGGCGTCGAGCTCGAGCGTCGCCGCGTGGAGCGGCGGCGGCTTGCGGATCTCGAGCGCGAAGAGCTCCGGCCGCGTCTGGTTCCCGATCTCGAGCAGGTCACCGAAGCCGCGCGTGGTCACGAGCCCGGTGCGCGTGCCCTTGCGCTCGAGAAGCGCGTTGGTCGCGAGCGTCGTGCCCATGCGGATGTCCGCCGGCGGGATCGGCGCGTGGTCGGCGAGCCCGAGGAGCTGCCGGATGCCCTCGAGCGGGGCGCGATCCGACGACAGGACCTTGGCGACTCGGACCTCCCCGGTGCGCCGGTCGAGGCCAACGCAGTCCGTGAAGGTGCCGCCGCGGTCGATCCAGACCTCGTAGTGCACCGCTGCGTTTCTTAACAGCCGGCGGAGGCAGCGGCGAGGGGGAGTCCGTACTCAGTACTCGGGCACGGGCCGGCCGTGGGCGAGCTCCACCGTGTTCCTGAAGTAGTCCTCGATGTAGGTCTCGAGGGGCCCGGTCCCGCGCTCGGCCGCCCGGATGTGCTCCACGAAAGCGACCTCGGTGACGTCGGCCTCGACGCGCTCGGCGATCACCGAGCCTCGCAGGACATCGATGAACGTGGTGCCCCAGGTCTTCTGCCAGTTGCCGGCCACCAGGGTCGGGGCCTCGGCGTTGCCCTCGACCACTCCGAATCTCCACGTGACGTCGAATTCGACCGTGATGATGTCGTCCACCTCGTTGCGGGTGACGAAGCTCACGTCGTACTCGGGCTCGACGTCGTGGCGGACGGACCAGCGCGCCACCTCGCGCCGATCCACCACCGCTTCGGGCGTGGACAGGGCCACGAAGACGTCCCGCATCGGGGCCTTCACGTAACCGCGCGCCTGGACCCAGTCATACTGGGATATCGACCCTGATTCCATGCGGAGGGTCTCGGGGTACGGATCGCCGTCCACCGCGTCGGGGGGCTCGACCGTGATCTCCTCGAGCGGCTCGAGGCCCTCCGGAAACGAGGTCTTCTCGTTCCCGAAGCAGCCGGCGAGAAGCGGCACGAGGAGCGCCGCCGTAGCAACGACGAGACGGTCGCTGGGCTTTTTTCGTTGGTCCATGAGCGTGCGCAGCGAGCCACGATCTCCCATGAGATCGTGGGGCCGTCCGAAACCACGGGATATTTCAGGGCAGTTGAATCCCCGCTCCCGCCGAGATATTGCCCTATCGCCTGGTGAGTTTCTAGACTGGTTCGTGGCTCGTCTCACGTTCGAGGGGCGGCCGGAACCGGGAGAGTCGGCCGATGGCGACCGAGGAGATTCGCGTTTCAGCGCTGATTCAGGCGAGCCCCAACCGCATCTATGCGGCGTGGCTCGACGAGCGCCAGCACAGCGCCTTCACTGGGGGACGCGCCACGGTCGAGCCCTGGGTCGGCGGCCGGCACACCGCCTGGGAGGGCTTCATCGAGGGGATGCTGGTCGAGCTCGACACGGGGCGGCGGCTCACGATGACCTGGCGGACCACCGATTTCCCCAAGGATGCCGATGACTCCCGGGTGGAGGTCCGGCTCGATCCGGTGGCCGGGGGGACGAAGGTGAGCATCGTCCACACCAACATCCCGGAAGGGCACGCAGAGAAGATCAAGCAGGGGTGGAAGGAGTTCTACCTCGACCCGATGAAGAAGTTCTTCTCGAAGCCCGGGGCCATGCGCGAGGCCATCCGGGCGGCCTCCCGCGCCCGCCGCCTCCCCATCCCCGGCGTCACGAGCGCCCGGCCGGGGAGCGTCCGACCGAAGCTGCGTCGCCCGCCGCCGGAGCCCAAGCCGGCCGAAAAGGCCCCCGCGGCGACGGAGGCCGACAAGGCGCCGACGCGGGCGCGGCCCGCTCCGGACAAGGCCACGAAGAAGATGGCCACGAAGAAGGCCGCCGCGAAGACGGCCGCACCGCCGAAGGCTCCCGCCAAGAAGGCTCCCGCCAAGAAGGCTCCCGCCAAGAAGGCTCCCGCCAAGAAGGCTCCCGCCAAGAAGGCTCCCGCCAAGAAGGCTCCCGCCAAGAAGGCTCCCGCCAAGAAGGCCCCCGCCAAGAAGGCCCCCGCCAAGAAGGCTCCCGCCAAGAAGGCTCCCGCCAAGAAGGCCCCTGCCAAGAAGGCCCCCGCCAAGAAGGCCCCCGCCAAGAAGGCCCCCGCCAAGAAGGCCCCCGCCAAGCGCGCGGCCCGCAAGCACAAGTAGTCGCGGGACCCGTCGGAGCGGCGTTCTAGTCGGCGGCCCTCGCCCTTCTCCGCTCCCGAGCCACGACCGGCGCCATCTCCTTCTGCGCCTCGGCATCCTCGATGAGCGTGATCTCGTCGTGCTCCCGCTCGGCCCCCGCGCTCGCGAGCCGGAGGAACCGTTCCATGGCGGGGACGGGGGCGATCGAACCGAACGGGCGGCCCGGCAGCGCCCAGACCGAGCTCCGCACCCGGGCCCGCGAGAGCGTGTCGAGCATGCGGCGGGTGGCCTCCTCGAACACCGCCTCGTCGAAACCCTCCCGGGGCCCGAGCCCGAAGAGGAACAGCTTGTCGAAGGGCAGCTTCGGGCGCGCGGGGACGAGCACCTTCTCGAAAGCCTCCCCCGTCACCCGCCCGCGCAGGATGAGCCGGGAGATCTGCCCGCAGAGCCGCCAGTCCACGAGCCCCAACGCGCCCCGCAGCGGCCGCTCGTCGGAGAAGAGCGGCAGGCTCAGCGCTTCGCTCTTGAGCGTGTCGAGCCGGCGCAGGTCGGGCGGGACGAATCGGACGTCCATCAGTCCTTGCCCAGGTCGGTGGCGATCCGGTCGAGGACGCCGTTCACGAACCCCGGGCTGCCCTCGGTGCCGAAGCGCTTCGCGAGCTCCACGGCCTCGTTCAGCGTGACGCGCCTCGGCACGTCGGCAAGGTGGATCAGCTCGTAGGTGGCGAGGCGGAGGATGTTGCGATCGACCCGCGTCATCCGCTCGAGGCGCCAGTGCTGGCTCACGTTCCGGATGGTCTGGTCGATGCGCTCGGCGTCGGCCGCGAACCCGCGGACGAGCGCGTTCGCGAAGTCCTCCCCCTCCCGGGAGGTGGCGAGCGTCGCCCAGTAGTACTGGATGGCCTGCTCCGCGCGCGCGCCGGAGACGTCCATCTGGTACAGCATCTGGAGAGCGGCCTCTCGTCCCTTTCGTCTCGAGCCCATCGGGTTCGTGGTGTCAGAGGCCGGCGTCGGACAGCGACTTGCCGAGCGTCACCATCTCGATCGCCCCGAGCGCGGCGTCCCAGCCCTTGTTCCCGGCCTTGGTGCCCGCCCGCTCGATGGCCTGCTCGACCGTGTCGGTCGTGAGCACCCCGAAGACCACGGGGACTCCCGACTCCATCATCGCCGTCGCGCAGCCGCGCGCCGCCTCTGCCGCGACGTAGTCGAAGTGCGGTGTCGCGCCGCGGATGACGGCGCCGAGGGCGATCACGGCGTCCACCTTCTCGGTCTTGCAGAGCCACTGGCAGACGAGCGGAAGCTCCCAGGCGCCCGGGACGCGGGTCACGGTGACGTGCTCGTCCGAGATGCCGTGGCGCCGGAGGGCGTCGAGCGCGCCTTCGACCAGGCGGTCCACCACGAAGTGGTTGAAGCGCGACGCCACCACGGCGAACCGCGCGCCGGCCGGCGGCCGGAAGGATCCCTCGTACGTGCGAACGGTCATCGACCCCTCCTCAGTGCGTCGTCCGCTCGGCGACCTGCTCGCCGTCCGCCTCGGACTCCGAGTCGCGCAACAGGAGCTGCTCGATCACCTCGAGCCCGTAGCCCTCGAGCCCGGCGAGGCGACGCGGGCGGTTGGTGAGCAGCCGGATCTTGCCGACCCCGAGGTCGGCGAGCATCTGGGCGCCGAGCCCGTACTCCCGCAGGACCTCCCCGTGGTCCGGGGCCGGAGCCGGCAGGTCGTCGCCCAGATGGAAGGCCAGGTCCCGGGCGAGGTCGAGCTGTCCCGGGATGAACAGGATCACGCCCCGGCCCTCGGCCTCGATCCGCTCGACGGCCTCGGAGACGACCACGCGCGAGCCGCGGCGCACGCCGAACACGTCCCCGAGCACGCTCCCGGTGTGGACGCGGACGAGCGTCGGGCCACGGTCGGGCTCGCCCAGGGTGAGCGCGAGGAACTGCCGGCGCTCGACGGTGCTCGCATAGACGTGGGCCCGCCACGCGCCGCCGGTCGACAGGAGCACGTCGCCGCTCCTGACCCGGCGGACGAGCCGCTCGGTCTGCAGCCGATACTCGATCAGGTCGGCGATCGAGAGCACGTGGACGTCGTGCTCCTCGGCGAAGCGGACGAGGTCCGGGTAGCGGGCCATCGTCCCGTCGTCCTTCATGACCTCGCAGATGACGCCGGCGGGCACGCATCCGGCGAGGCGGGCCAGGTCCACCGAGCCCTCCGTGTGCCCCGAACGCTGCAGGACCCCGCCCGGACGCGCGCGCAGCGGGAAGACGTGCCCGGGGCTCGAGAGGTCCCGCGGCCGGCAGTCCGCTCGGACGGCGGTGCGGATCGTGTGCGCGCGGTCGGCGGCGCTGATCCCGGTGGTGACGCCCTCGCGCGCCTCGATCGACACCGTGAACGCGGTCGAGCGCGCCGACTGGTTCTCGTCCACCATCATCGGCAGCTCGAGCTTGCGCACCTTGTCCTCGGTGAGCGTCAGGCAGATGAGCCCGCGCGCGAAGCGCGCCATGAAGTTGATCGCCTCCGGGGTGGCGTGCTCCGCGGCGATCACGAGGTCGCCCTCGTTCTCGCGATCCTCGTCGTCCACGAGGACCACCATCTGCCCCGCACGGATCTTCTCCAGAGCTTTGAGGACTCGCTCGATCGCCTCGGTTTTCATCAGCTCGCTGCCTTTCGCCCCCCCGCGGGGCGGGCCCCGACCGGCCTAGACATAGTGCGTACGGACGTTTCGGTCCAGAGCGGCTGCAGCCGCGGCCGCGGCGCTACCGTTCGGCCCGGACGAGGTCGCCCCGGATGAGGACGTCGTCGCCGAGCCGCCGCACCTCGGGGTCGCGGACGCGGAAGGCCTCGCTGACGCGGTCCACCCGGGGCCCGCAGGCGAGCGGCACCGCCTCCGGATCGCCGAGGATCCGCGCCGCCACGAAGACGGCCGCGCGGTCGCACAGTCCCTCGGCGAGGAGCGCGCCGTGCACGGACGCGCCGCCCTCGACCAGCAGCCGGACCACCCCGCGGCGGCCGAGGTCGCGGAGCACCGCGTGGAGGTCCACGTGCCCGTGCGGCCCGACGGGCACCTCGACGAGCTCGGCTCCGGCTCGGTCGAGCACGCGCCGGCGTGCCGCCGAGGCGCCGGGGCCGTGGAAGAGGAGCGTCGCCGCCTTCGAGCTCTGGGTCAGGATGCGGGCGTCCGGCCGCGTCCGCAGGCGCGTGTCGACCACGGCGCGGAGCGGATCGCGGCCGCGCACGTGACGCACCGTGAGGCTCGGGTCGTCGGCGAGGAGCGTCCCGACGCCCACGAGGACGGCGTCGCTCCGGTCGCGCAGGCGGTGGGCCTCCTTGCGGGCACGCTCGCCGGTGATCCAACGCGAGTCTCCGGTACGCGTGGCGATGCGCCCGTCGAGCGTCACCGCCGCCTTCAGCGTGACGAACGGGAGGCCCGTGGTGATGTGCTTCTCGAAGTCCGCGATGAGCGCGCGCGCGCGCTCCCGCTCGACCCCGACCGTCACGTCGATCCCCGCGCGGCGCAGCTTGCGGGTCGCGCCCGGGACGTGCGGGGCGGGGTCGGGGCAGCCGACGACGACGCGCGAGATGCCCGCCCGGACGATCGCCTCGGTACACGGGGGCGTCCGGCCGAAGTGGTTGCACGGCTCGAACGTGACGTAGAGCGTCGCGCCCCGAGCCCGCCGCCCGGCGCGCCCGAGCGCCATCACCTCGGCGTGCGCCTGCCCGGCCTTCTCGTGGTACCCGGTCGCGATCACCTCGCCGCCGCGGGCGACGACCGCGCCGACGTGCGGGTTCGGGCTCGGGCGCCCGCGCGCCCCCGTGCGCAGCGCGAGGTCCATCATGCGCCGGTCGAGCTCCCGTTGCCGATCGCCTGCGCGCCCGCGCGCCATCAGCCGTCCTTCGCCGCGCCCTTGCCCCGCAGGCGCGACAGCTCGGAGACGAACTCCTGCACGTCCTTGAACTGCCGGTAGACGCTGGCGAAGCGCACGTACGCCACGGGGTCGAGATCGCGCAGCCCCTCGAGGACCCGCTCGCCGATGGCGGCCGACGGGACCTCCTTGTCGCCGCTCTCGGCGACGTCCCGCTCGAGCTGATCGACGAGCCGCTCGAGCGCCTCCATCGGGACCGGGAGCTTGACCACGGCGCGCCGGAGGCCGGCGAGCACCTTCAGACGGTCGAAGGGCTGCCGCCGCCCGTCACGCTTGACCACCATGGGCAGCACCTGCTCGACGCGCTCGTAGGTCGTGTAGCGCCGGCCGCACCCCTCGCACTCGCGGCGGCGCCGCGTCGCCTCGCCGCCCTGGGACAGGCGCGAGTCGATGACCTTGTTGTCGAGGATGCCGCAGTACGGACACTTCATGGTCGGCCCATCTGCGCGGCGTTCTTAGTGGATGCGGGCCTCGGGGGCAAACACGCAGCGGACAACCCCCTCGACGTGGGCCGTCTGGGGGAACATGTCGAACGCGTGGGCCCGGTCCGGCAGGTACCGGGCGAGGCGCAGTTCAGCCAGATCACGGCCGAGCGTCGCGGGGTCGCAGGAGACGTACACGATGCGCCGCGGCCTGCGGGCGACGACGGCGCCGATCGCGTCGCGGGCCCCGGCGCGGGGCGGATCGAGGACGACGACGTCGACCGGGGGGCCCGAGGCTGAGGCGGTCGCGTCGCCCGTGACCACGCGGGCCGTGAGCCCACGCGCGGCGAGGTTCTGCCGGCAGGCCTCGGCCGCCTCGGTATCCTGCTCGACGGCGACGAGGGAGGCGGCGCGCGCGGCGAGGGCGACCGTGAGGTTCCCGTGGCCGGCGTAGAGCTCGAGCACGGTCGCGCCGTCCGGCTCGGCGAGCTCGACCACGCGGGCGCACAGCGCTCGGTTCACCTCGGTCTGGGCCTGGGAGAACCCCGCCACCGCGCCCCAGAGCGCCTCGCCCTCCGGTCCGACGGCGCGCTCGCGCGGATCGCCGAACCGGGCGTCGACCGTCGCTCCGCCCGCGCGCACCGAGACCCCGGCCGCCGCGCCCCGTGCGACCAGGGCCCGCGCGGCCTCGTACACGGCCGGCGGCTGGGCGTGCTCGCTCACGAGCGCGATCACCGCCCTTCCCTCGGCCCCGACGGCGAGCGCGAGCTCGCCCTCTCCGGCGAGGTGCCCGGCCAGGTGGTCGCGGATCGCCGCGAGCGCGGCGGCGAGCGCGGGCTCGAGCACCGCGCACGCATCCACGTCGACGACCGCGTGGGATCGGCGCCCCCGGTAGCCCACCCGCGCGCGGGCGCCGCCGGGCTTGCGGGCGAACGCGAGGCGCGCCCGGCGTCGGTAGCCGAGGCCCGCGCCTGCGGGCTCCATCACCGCCTCGACCCCGGCCGCCTCCGAGAGGAACCGGCGCTTGCGCTCGCGCTGCGCCTCGAGCGACCAGGCCATCCAGGGGCAGCCCCCGCACCGCTCCACGAGCGGGCACGGGGGCACGACTCGCGCGGGCGACGGCACGAGCACCTCCGCGAGCGCGCCTCGCAGCACCTTGCCGCGGCGGCGCACGTCCGACAGGCGCACCCGCTCGCCGGGGAACGCGCCGGGGACGAACACGATCCCCCGGTCGGTCTCGACCACCGCGTCGCCTCCCCGGGCGACGTCGCGGACGCGCCCTTCGTCAGGGGAACCGCTGCGCCGGCCGGCCACGGGTGTGCAGGAAGCGGAAACGCCCGCTCAGCGTCGCGTTGCGCTCCTCGGGCTCGGACGGGTCGACGAAGAGCACGTCCGTGAACCGGGCCGCGATCTCCACGTCGTCCTCCGTGAGCCGGGGGGCGTAGATGTTCTCGAAGACCACGAACCCCGACGTCGCCACGTAGTTGACCGGGAGCGAGCGGCGGTCCGGGCGGCACGTCTCGTTCAGGTAGAAGCTCATCTGCACGAGGGGCTCGGCCTCGTCGGTCAGCTCGATCGGGACGCCGATGAGGGTCCCGCGCACCATGGCCGCGTCGCGGACCAGCACGCCGAGCCCGTCGCTGAAGGCCTCGAGGTCGCTCCCGTGCTGGATCCGGATCTCGAGCATCTCCTCGACCGGATCGGCCCCGAAGAACGTCGGGTCGAGCTCGTAGCGCTTCATCTCGAGGTCGCAGTCCGGCGCGTTCACGATGCCCTCGACCTGGCCCTCGCCGCCTCCGACGGAGCAGCCGACCAGGAGCAAGCAACCCAGGGTTTTCGCGACGTGTGTAGACGACTCAGACAATGAAGCCTCCGCCTACGACCTCGTCTCCAAGATACACGACGGAGGCCTGGCCCGGCGTAATTGCGCGCTGGGGCTCCGCGAAGATCGCCTCGAAGCCGGCCTCGGTCGGGGTCACGCGGGCGGCCGACGGCTCGTGGCGGTAGCGGATGCGGACCCGCGCGTCGAAGGGCGCGGAGGGCCTTCCGCCGGGCCACCGGGCGTCGGCCGCGCGGAGGCGCGACGAGGCGAGCCCGCGCTCGGGGCCCACCCGCACCTCGTGGTCCTCGGGCACGATCCGGACCACGTACCGGGGCGGGCCGCCGCCGAGGCCGAGCCCCCGCCGCTGCCCGATCGTGAAGCCGGCGACGCCCTCGTGGGTGCCGAGCACCTCGCCGCTCTCGGCATCACGGATGAGACCCGGCTCGGCGGCGCCGCCCGCCCGCCGGACGAAGCCGGGCACGTCCCCGTCCGGGACGAAGCACAGCTCCTGCGAGTCGGGCTTGTCGGCGTTCGGCAGGCCGAGGCGCCGGGCCTCGGCGCGCACGTCGTCCTTGACCCGCTCGCCGAGCGGGAAGACGAGCCGCGCGAGCGCCGGCTCGGGCACGCCGAAGAGGAAGTAGCTCTGGTCCTTTCGCCGGTCCTCGCCCCGCAGGAGGCGGACCCGCCCTCCCCGGCGAGACAGCCGCGCGTAGTGGCCGGTGGCGACGTGCGTCGCCCCGAGGCGGTCGGCGAGGTCCATCAGGAACGTCAGCTTCACGGTGCGGTTGCAGTGCACGCACGGGCTCGGCGTGCGCCCGGCCGCGTAGTCCCGGACGAAGGGCTCGACGACGTGCGCGCGGAAGCGCTCCCGCTCGTCCATGACGTAGTGCGGGATGCCGAGGTGCTCGGCCGTCCGGCGGGCGTCGTCGCGGTCCTCGGGCGCGCAGCAGCGGCCGACCTGCTGTTCACCCTCGGCGTCCCAGAGGTGGAGCGTCACGCCGACGACCTCGTGGCCCGACTCGCACAGGAGCGCCGCCGCGACCGAGGAGTCCACCCCGCCGCTCATCGCGACCAGCACGCGACCGACGTCCGCCATCACCGGGTTGATGATCCACCGATCCGCGGCCGTCAACGGCTCACCTGAACGCGTGGCACGGATGATTCGTTTCAATGGAACGACATCGCCCGCAAGCGCCCGGGATCGATTGTGATCTTCTTTCGCGAGGTTGCGGAACGAAGATCGACGACGGATGCGGTTGGAGCCCCGGACCTAGAATCTGCTCGAAGTCGCCCGGCGCGAGATCACGCGCCCGAGGACGTGGGCGGCGCGGTCCACGTCGTCGTCGGTCGTCTCGGGGCCGAGGCTCAGGCGGAGCGAGGCCCGCGCACGCCACGGCTCGTCCGGCGCCATCCGGGCGAGCACCGGCGACGGCTCGCTCACGCCGGACGAGCAGGCCGCTCCGCTCGAAGCGCACACCCCCTCGACGTCGAGGGCGGCGACCAGGGCCTCGCCCGTCCAGCCGGGGACGCTCACGTTCGTGGCGGTCGCGACCCGCGCGGCTCCGGCGCCGTTGACCACCGCGCCGAGCGCGACGAGCGTGGCCTCGAGCCGATCGCGCCGCGCGGCCACCGCGGCCATCGCCCCGAGCCGCGCGTCCACCTCGGCGCAGGCGGCCCCGAAGCCCGCCTGTGCGACCACGTCCGGCGATCCGGGACGCCGGCCCCGCTCCTGGGCGCCGCCCGCGAAGAGCGGCGTCGGCTCCCGCCCCCGCGCGACCCACAGCGCCCCCGCCCCGGCCGGTCCACCGACCTTGTGCGAGGCGACCGCGACCGCGTCGGCCCCGAGCGCGCCGACGTCCACGGGGATCTTCCCGAGCGCCTGCGTCGCGTCCACGAAGACGGCGGCGCCGGCCCGGCGCGCGGCGGCGGCCCACGCCTCGACCGGCAGGACCGTGCCCGTCTCGTGGTTCACCCACTGGATGGCGACGAGGGTCTCCGGATCGAGCGGCGTGTCGCCCGGCCCCGGCACGGCGCCGCCCGGCGCATCGAGGCGCGTCACCTCGGCGCCGCCCTCGGCGAGCCGCTGCACCGCGCGGGCGACCGCCGGGTGCTCGACCGCGGTGGTGACGATCCGGCGCGCCGCCCGCCCGAGCCCGAGCACCCCGAGGTTGCACGCCTCGGTCCCGCCGCCGACGAGGACCACGTCGGCCGGCCGGCCGCCGAGCGCTGCGGCGACCCGCTCCCGCGCCGCCTCGAGCACCGCGCGCGCGCGCCGCCCCGCCGCGTGGACGCTCGCCGGGTTGGCCCATGTGACCGCCCTCACCTCCTCCATGACGGCGCGGGCAGCCGCCGAGGGCGGCGTGGCGGCGTGGTGGTCCAGGTAGATCACGAGTGCATCGAAGGCTGGCGGGCGACGCGCAAGCGGACGAGCGTCCCCCGGAGCACGCGCCCGCCGATCTCCTCCTGGGGGGGGCTCTCGATCTCGACCGCGCCGTCCATCGCCTCGCACACGTGCCGGGCGAACGCGAGCCCGAGGCCCACCCCGCCGTGGCTGCGCGTGGGTGAGCCGTCGACCTGGTAGAACGGCTCGAGGATCCGCTCCTTGTGGCTGCGGTCGACGCCGGGCCCGTCGTCCGCCACCGCCAGCGCGAGCCACCCGTGCGCCTCGCTGCCGCCGCGCCGGACCGCCACGGCGATCTCGGCGCCCCGCGGCGAGAACTTCGCGGCGTTGTCGAGCACGTGCACCATGGCGCGCTTCAGCTTGTCGGGATCCCCGCGCGCCATGAGCCCGGCCGGCGCGGGCTCCTGCACGATCCGCACGTCCCGCTCCTCGAAGACGGCCCGCGCCTCCTCGACGGCCTTGGCCGCGATGTCCACGAAGTCGTACTCGCGCACGTAGAAGTGCATGCGCCGCGACTCGAGCGAGCTCACGTCGAGGAGCGTGTCAACGAGCACGCGCAGGCGCTGGGTGGAGGCCTGGACGGAATCGAGGCACTTGCGCTGCAGCGGAGTCAGCGGCCCGAGCTCCTCGGCGAGCAAGAGCCGCAGGTAGCCGACCACGGGCGTCATCGGCGTCGCGAGCTCGTGGCTCACGTTCTGCAGGAACTCGCGCCGCAGCCGCGCCATCTCCTCGAGCCGCGCGTCGGCCTCGCTGAGCTCGACCACCTTGCGCTCGAGCCGCTCGACGATCTTGTGCGAGCGCTGCCGCAGGAGCACCTCCCCGGTGCCTCGGTCTTCCTTCTCCCGGTGCCCCCGGAGGAACCGCTCGACGGTCCGCGGGAAGCGGCTCGCGTCGATGGGCTTGCCGATGAAGCCGTCGGCACCCACGGCGAGGCTCGTCTGCCGGTCCCCCTCGGCGGTGATCACCACCAGCGGCACGCCCGCGAGGCCGGGCATGCCGCGCAGGCGCAGGATCACCTCGTATCCGTCGAGGTCGGGGACGTCGATGTCCACGAGGACCAGATCCGGCTCCTCGGTGCTCGCGAGGCGGACGCCCTCGAGGCCGGTCGCCGCGTCGATCACCTCGTGGTGCGCAGCCGCCAGCAGCTTGCGGACGAGCAGCCGGTTCTTCGGGTCGTCCTCGATGTGAAGCACCCGCGCCATGCCCGGACCGTGACTATAGCGCCCGCACGGCGGGAAGGCTTATAACCCCGGGCCATGGCGGCCGACCTCGGCTCGCGCCTCCTCGAGGCGGGGCTCGTCACGCGCGCAGAGCTCGCCCGGGCGCTCGCGAGCGCGCCGCCGCACGGCGGAGCGCTCGCGCGGGAGCTGCTGGAGCACGGGGTCGAGGAGGACGCGCTGGCCGGCTTCTTCCTCGCGGAGGGCTACGGACCGCTGATGGAGCGCGAGGATCTGCACATGGCCGACCCGTCCGCCGTGCGTCGGCTCGCGGCGCCCATCGCCGATGCCTTGCTGGCGCTCCCCGTCCGCTCGAGCCCCGCCGGGCTCGTCGTCGCCATGGTCGATCCGTCCGACCGCCACTCGGTCGAGGAGATCCGGTACGCCGTCGGGCAGAACGTCCTGCCGACGGTCGCCCGGATGAGCGACCTGCGCGCGGCGATCGAGCGCTCTTGGCCCGACCTCGCCCGTGAGCCCGCCGGCCGCGAGCGGCCCGTCGAGGCGCACTCCGATCGCTCGCGCGCCGTCTCGCCCGGTGAGGAGCTCGGCCCGGAGCCCGAGGACGCGCCCATCGCGCTCGTCCGACGGCGTCCGAGCGCCGCGGGCTGGGCGCCCTCCACCTCGGGCGAGGCGCGCGACCAGGCGAAGAGGTCGAACGTCCCCCCGGGGCCCGACGACGAGGCGGTGCCGCTCGTCCGGCCCAAGGCCTGGCCGACCGCTGCCCGGGGCGGTCCGCGCGCCGCTCCGAGGCCCCTCGCCGCCGCCGGGGAGGGAGGCTGGGCGGGCCGCACCATCACGCGGGACTTCGTCGCTCCGCAGATTTGCGACCCGCTCGCGCCCCGCGAGCCCGCTTCGGGCGCGCCGCCAGCCGGCCGTGGCTGGGTCGACCTGGCCAGCGCCGCCTCGTCCCCGG
>JBDIVX010000114.1:0-25094 GCA_039794305.1 Candidatus Neutrinellum sp. | reverse complement strand
CGCCTTCAGCTCCTCGACCTCGGTGCCGCCAACCACGACCTCACGAGATCACACCTCGATCCGCCTGTCGATCCCCGATCTCTAAGTGATCGAGATGATCCGCATCTCGCGGGGGCTGAACGGTTACCGGGCCGCAGCCTGGCCTCAAGGACACCGTGCTCGTGCCGGGGCTCGAGACGGTCGAGATCCTCGCCTACCTCGACAACCCGGGACGCTGGATGGCGCACTGCCACATCCTCGAGCACGCCCAGCTCGGGATGATGGCCGAGATCGTGGTCGAGCCCACAGCCGAGTCGCGGCAGGGGATCGAAGGGGCGCTATGCTCGGTCCGATGAGCATCGACGAGGTCCCGATCCGGGAGGGGCTTTCCAGCGAAGACCGGGCCGTCGCCGCCTTTTTCCGGCGCATGTGGCTCGACAACGGCGTATCGACGGAACACATCCGCGACGACTGGGAAGCGCGCTGTCTCGCGTTTCTCGAACGCGGTCGGAGCGAGCTCGGGCTTCGCACCTTCTTCGCCGGGGAGGAGCGCCCCGTGGGCTGCGCCGTGTGCCAGCGCTACGATGGCCTCTACCCGGACGTGCTCGCCCCGGAGCTCCGCCGCTATGGCTACGTGTGGGGCGTGTACGTCGAGCCCGAGCGACGGCGCGCGGGACTCGGCCGGCGGCTCACCGAGCGCTCTGTCGAGGCGCTTCGCGAGGCGGGCGCCACGCACGTGCTCCTGAATGCCGCCCCGGATGCCCGCACCATCTACGAGCGGCTCGGCTTCGAGCCCCACAACGAGATGCGGCTCGCGCTCGGCTGATTCAGTCGACGGCGGCCGGCGGCTCGGCCGGCGGCGGCGCGCCCCCGAGACCGATCGGCACCCCTTCGCGCACCAGCGAGACGCCTCCCTCCCCCACCATCACGGCCTCGACGGCCGGGCGGTGCGCGAGTTGCTGCTCGAAGTCGTCGAAACGGGCCCGCATCTTGCTGAGGACCCACCCGAGGACACCGATGGCGACCGCGGCGAGGACCAGAACCCCGAACGGCAAGAGGTCCCCGAGTAGACTACCCTTGCGTTGCCTCCTGGTACCCCGGTCACTGCCGGAGCCCAAAGAACCGACCACGATTCGGCAACGTTCCTCGCTCGTCTGCCGGGGCTCTCGCGGCGACACTCGCCCTGCCCGAATGAGCCGATCGCAACCCGACGAGCCCACCTATCAGTCAGAGGTTTCTCGCTCGTGTGGCCCTGGTTCTCGCTGTTGGCCGTGTTTTTCTTCGCGGCATGCGGAGGCTCTGCCGGACCGACCGGGCCAGACGCGGGCTCGCGGAACGACGGCGGCCGGCCCCACGTCGACGCAGAGCTGCCGCCCGACGGCGGGCCCCCGGCCCCGGACCTCCGGGAGGTGCTCGAGCGAGGTCGGCCATCGCTCGAGCGAGGAACGCGGGAGACCTACGCGGGGATCAGGCTGCGCGCTCAGGACGGCCGCCGGTACGTTCTCGAGGTGCTCCGGCGCTCCGATTACTCGGCGACACGGCGGCTCGTCGCCCGAGATTCGGGCGGCCGCGTGCTCTTCTCGATCGACGAGGCGCCCGGCGAGCAGATGATGGACTTCGCCGTGCACCCGTCGGGCGAGGTCACGGTGAGCGTCGAGCGAACCGCGGTCGAGCGCGGCGGATACGACCTCCTGCGCCTGTCGGCCGACGGCTCGGTCCTTCATCGCGAGCCGATCCCACTCGGGGAGACGCTTCCGGAGGGCGATCTCGGCGGCATGCTTCCCCGGCCACCCTGGCGCATGCGCGCCCGGCCGTCCCACGCGCTGACCGATGGCTGGGCGCGGCTCGAGGCCCGGGGCGAGGACGTCGTCACGGGCTTCCTTTCCCTCGCGGAGGAGCCGAGTAGCGTGCTCTCGAACCGGCTCGTGTCCGGCGCGATGTTTCTACGATGGACCGGCGCCCGGTGGGAGGAGCGGTGGGCCCGCCTCGTCGACCCGCCGCACTTCGTCGAGCCGCCGCTCTGGACCTATGACGAGCTCCGGTGGGGCGAGGTGCTCGTCCGTCCGCTCCTCGCCGTCGACGAGGACGGCTCGGTCGTCGTGGGTCGGACGTGGACGCAGGGGCGCTGCCGCGCCGTACACGCAGTGTTCGGCGAGCCTTCGATCGAGGACTGTTTCGGGGAGGACGTCGCGCCGAACACCGAGTCCCGCATCCTCCCCTTCGCCTTCACCGTCTTTTCCGCGGAAGGAGAGCGGGAGGCCACGCGTACCTATCGACCATCCCGAGGCTACTACTACGGAGTCTTCGCCATGGCCGCGCGCAGAGGCGAGGTCGCGCTCGGTGGCGCCACGTCGCGGATGGAGGAGGACGGCACTGTCGCCCTGTATCCGGCTCGGCCGGGGGACGAGCCGGTCATGGTGCCGTTCGACGGCCTGGTCGCCGTGCTCGATCGCACGACTGGCCGTTCGCGACTCGAGATCGCGATCGATGGAGGCCGAGGCGACTACGTCGCCGCCATGCGTTGGACGAACCAAGGGCTCCTGGTCGGGGGCGCGGCAGACTGGGACCGCTGGAGTGGTGGCATGAGCGTCTCGCGCGGCGCCGACCCGCTCGTCGCCCTGGTGTCGACGGACGATGGATCGATGACCGCGCGGACGTTCGTCGTCGAGGGCACCGACAGGCACCACCACCTGCTCGCGATCGAGGCGACGGACGAGGGAATCGTCGCGGTGGGACCGACGGATGCTCCCATGACGCATTCCGGAGACGGAGGTCACGTCGAGCGCATGACCTTTGGAGGCCTCACGCTCGCGATCGCTCCTCCGTGACCTCGGGTGCGGGTCGGCGGGGCTCGCGTCATGGCGTCGGACACCCGCAAGGCAGAGAGCTTCTCCCCGGGCGATTCCGAAAATGCAACGGCACGCTCAAGAGCGCCTCGCGTACGTCGCGATCGGACAGGATCCCGACGACGCGTCGCATGCCGTCCACCACCGGCAGGTGCCGAACACCCCGCTGGGCAAGCTCGGCGACGGCATCGATCAGGCGGTCCTGTGGGCTCACGGCGAGCAGATCGCGGCTCATGACGTCCGCCGCCGTCCTCGACTCGGGCTCCTGCAGCTCTACTGGGATCTGCGCCTGCACGGCCAGGAGGTCCCGGGTCGTCACGATGCCGACGACCCGTCCCGCGTCCACCACGGGAAGGCAGTCGACGCCGCTGACCGACATCTCGGCGGCGGCGGCGCTTCGGTTCGAAGCGCGCGTGGCTCGCGTCGGACGCAGCGCCGCCCGACAGGCCGACGAGCGTGCCGTAGCGTAGGGCGAGGTGTGCGGCAACCGGCTGGTTCGGGGACGGCGGGATGTCGCTCTCTCGCCGCGTGTGCAAGGGCACCTCCTGAGCCGCCGGACCACGCGCCGGTCCTTCCTGTTCCGGCCCGCCCGGCCCAATAGTCCGTGCCCTCCGGCATCGTACGGCCCGGCGTCCTCGAGGACCCCGGCGTCGGTCGGCCCACCATCCACCAGCGCCTCCGCATCGGGCACGGTCCCGCCGTCGGGCGCCTGGCGTCGGCGCCCGCGTGGCGGCCATCTCCCCCACAGCCTGCGGCGCCGAACGCCAGGAGCGGCAACGGCGCGCCCAGTGCCAATACCCGTCTGCGCGCAGCGTCATGGTGATTCCTCTTTGCGGGCGGCGGGGAGCGTAGCGGGTGAATGGTAGGATTGAACCGCGTTCACCTCGACGACGATGGGGTAGGCTCGGAGGACCACTTCCAGAAGGGGGCGATGGATGGAATCAGGACACGCTCGGCGGGCGTGCCACGTCACTCGCTGGGGAACGCTGGCGTTCGCCGCCGCGGTCGCAGCCTGCGGTGGGGGCGGTGACGTCGATTCCGGGAGCGATGACGCCGGAGCCGTCGCGGACGCGGGACGAGCCGACGGCGACGCGCCCGATGCCGGTGCCCCCGATGCCGGCGCGCCCGATGCCGGCGCGCCCGATGCCGGCGCGCCCGACGTGGTCGGTCCGACGATCACGACGTTTGTCCTGTCCGGCCCGATCCGGGTCACCTCGGGCATGACGATCGAAGGTCTCCACATCACGAGCACGACCGGCCCATGCATCTCGGGCTCGGACGTCAGCGACGTGCGCATCACCAACAACCGGATCGGTCCGTGCGCCCCGGACAGCACCGGCAGCGGGGTCGCGCTCGAGCGCGCGCGCGACGTCCGCATCGATCACAACTTCTTCGATGACGTGGCCACCGCGTACTACACGGTCGGGAACGGCGACAACCACGTCTTTGACCACAACTACGCGCAGCGCGTTCGCGGCCCCCGCGCGCGCGGGCAGCTGGTCCAGTTCAACCAGGTCAACGGGAGCGGCAACAGGGTCGTCTGCAACATCAGCGACCAGACCACGCCGGGCTATCTCGACGGCCCCGAGGATCACATCAGCATGTTCGCGTCGAGCGGCACCGCCGAGTCGCCGGTCTTCATCGCCTACAACAAGCTCCGCGGCGGCGGGCCCAGCAGCTCGGGCGGGGGCGCCCTCGCGGGCGACTGGGGCGGCAGCTACGTCACCATCCAGGGCAACATCCTCGTCAACCCGGGCCAGTACGGGCTCGCGGTCGCGGGCGGCACCCACCACAGGATCCTCGACAACCTGATCTACTCGCCCGATTCGTTCGAGTGGAGCAACGTCGGCATGATCATGTGGGGGCAGGGGGACACCACGGACCCGAGCACCTGCTACGGACACGAGGTGCGCGGCAACCGGGTGGCCTTCCGTCACCGCGACGGCTACCCGAACGGGGCCTGGAACGCGGGCAACTGCGGCCCGGTCGTCGGGTGGGAAGAGGACAACGTCTTCAACGACGCGACGCTGACCGCCGCCATCTGGGACATCGAGATCCCGGAGTGTCAGTGAGGCACTGCGCAGGTCGTCCCCTCGGTCCGAAGTCCGTTCCGGGTTTGGGCCGGTCACGACGGCCGCTCGCTGCGTTGGGCCTCCTCGACGTACCGACGGGTACGCCTTCGTCGGCCCGCCTTGCGAGCGACCGCCGGTCCTCCCCGGTCTCGGGAGGACTGTACTCGCTCACGCGTCGGGGTGTCTCGCCGGGGGAGTATCGGGCCGAGATCAGCGCTGGTTTTCGCCAGCCTCGTCGTCGGGCCGAGTCGCCGCGTCTACGACGGCGCACTGTCGGCGGCGTGCGCGGCCCCGCGAGAGACGTGCAACACGGTGGGCAGCGGTGCTTCCTGTACCTACGCGAAGGCGCTCGCCGAGGACGGCGGCGGGGGAGGGTCTGAGCGGCGAAGACACGTCGCTCGGGTTCCATTTCGTGCCGGATGGAGATGGCTTCCTGCTGACCGGCAGGATCGGCGGCTGCTGCGACGAGTCGTTTGCCGCGCGCGCCGTCCGCATCGGCGACCCGCCCACCGCGTGCGAATGAGCCGTGGCTGACGGTGAATCTCTCGCGGCGGCCTGCGTCCCACCACCTCCAACGGGAGGTGGACATGCGCGGTGCGTCGATGTTGGTGGTGAGCCTCGTCATCGCGGCCGGGTGCTCGGAGGACCGGATGCCTGGCGGGGATGCGGGGACGGTCCCGACCGACTCGGGCCCACCGACCGATACTGGCGGAGGAGGCGGCACGGACACGGGGCCTCCGGGCACCGACGCCGGACAGCCGCCGGCGGGATCGCTCGTGTTCGAGGGCGATTTCGACGGAAGCCTCTGGCTCGCCGGCACCGTGACGATGCCGATATCGTCGACGGACAACCAGATGCAGATCAACGTGGTCGCCGATCCCGACGAAGGCTTCGG
Organism: Candidatus Neutrinellum sp.; assembly: GCA_039794305.1. Lineage (GTDB taxonomy): Bacteria > Myxococcota_A > Polyangia > Polyangiales > JBDIVX01 > JBDIVX01. The sequence continues at coordinate 19,302 of JBDIVX010000114.1, read as the reverse complement.
AGGCAATCACCTCGGCCTCCTCGGGAGCACCAGCGGCGAGACCGTGGACTACGCGATCACCGGTCTCCGAGACGGGCTCTACCAAGTGCAGCTCCGGGTCGACACGAACGGCAACGGAATGGTCGGTGACTCGGGCGACTGGGAAGGCTGGTACGCTGAAACGGTCGCGGCGCCGGTCACCGACCAGGCGGGCGCGGCCCAGGTCACCGTGCGCGGCGCGCCCGTGACTGGCGTCGATTTCGCGCTCGGCGTGCTTCCTTGAGGCTCACCCGAAGGTGGAGACCTCGACCATGGTGGGGTTGGAGACCGGGGGGCGGGGGGCGCGGCGGGCGTGGGCCAGGCGGTCGAGCGTGGCCTGCATGGAGCCGAGCACCTCGCGGTGGCAGCGCTCGACGTTGCGCGAGCGGGCTCGATTCCAGCCCTCGCACCGTCCGCCGTCACGCCCACAGGCGACGCGATCGGAGCGCCTCGAGCGCGAGCGGCGCCGGAGGGAGCGCGGCCATGAGGCGCAGGTCGTCCGCGACCGAGCTCTCCTCGGAGAGGAACCGAGCCAGCACGTCCGGCGGGGCGCGCTCGAACATGCGGACGAAGAGCCCGGGCGCCCCGGCGGGGTCGCGCGCAAGGTGCGAGAGGAAGACCCGGTCGAGGAAGAGCGTGCGCGCCGCGCGGGGAGGCGGCGGAGCGGGCGCCTCTTGTTCGACGAGGCGCTTCGCGAGGGCCCGGGAGTGTCGCTGGATCGCGAGGAACGCGTAGCCGGTCGCCGGGCGAGCGAGGCCGCCGGCGAGGCCGATCCGCAGGACGCGCGGCGAGGGCGCGAGGTCGATCGGCTCGGTCGTCATCGGGAGGACGCCCTGCTCGCGGGCCACGACCTCGTAGTCGACGACGCCGTGGCGCTCGAGCCACGACGCGAGGTTCCGGTCGTATCGGTCCTCGGGGGGCGGCTCGCGTACGAAGAAGGTGTCCTCGACGAGCGCGTCGTGCTCCGAGAACGGCAGGACGTAGACGAAGTGGATGCCGCCGCTCTGGTCCACGTCGAAGTCCATGAGCGTGGCGATCTCCGGGTCGAGCTGCGGCTCCTCGGTGTGAACGAACCAGCCCGCGAAGCACTGGAGCAGGCGCACGTCACCCGGCCGGCTCCTCGGCTCCGCGGCGCTCGGGCGGCCGTCGAGGACGAGGCGCGCGCGCAGCTCTCCCCGGTCGGTGCGCACGGCGACGGCGTCCCCCTGGTCGTCGATGGACTCGACCCGTGTGCCGAGCTGCACCTCGACGCGGTCGGTCCGGCCGATGCGCGCCAGCGCCTCTCGGTAGAAGGCGTCCGAGGGGAGGTGCTCGTAGGGGTGAGTCGCGCTGCCGCGTACGATCGCGCGGCCGGCGCCGCGGATCCGCCAGCGGTGCCAGCGGTGCGCGACTGCGCCCGCGAAGGGGTGGTCCATCACGCGGAAGAAGCACCACGTGCGGTCGCGTCCGAAGCCCGTGCGCGGATCGAGGACCGTGACGCGCCGGCCGCCCATCCCGGCCTCGATCAGGTGCACCGCCGCGCTCAGGCCCGCGCAGCCTGCGCCGGCGACGACGATGTCGTGGTCCGTGTTCACCGAGGCTTGGAAGGGGTCGGGCGCCGGAGCTTCAGGTGGAGGACGACGCCGACCAGAGTGATAGGCACGGCGAGCACGGCGTCCACCAGGCCGTACACGGCGCTCCCTGCCCGCGCGTCGGGCGGCAGCGTGGCCTTGGGGTCGAAGCTCATCGCCCAGCTGTCGAGGCCCATGGTCGACAGCCAGAGGAGCGGCGGCACGAGGACCACCAGGTACGCGAGGAAGGCCGCGCCCCGGTGCCCCTTCATGCGGGCCTGGGATACGGCGAGGGCGTCGGTGCTGCGCGCGTCGCCGTCGATGATGAGGGGGAAGACGATCGCATAGGAGAGCGCCCGCAGGATGCCCGGCACGACCAGGAGCAGCGTGAAGATCGCGACCATCAGCTCGGAGATGATCGCGGCGAAAAGGAGGCCCACCCACGCGCGGAGCGCGACTCCCAGCGAGGGTCCGATGCGTAGGGGCCGATCGTCCACGTGCGACAGGGCGAAGTCGATGATCACCCCGGTGGCGACGAGCGACACCGGCGCCCAGAACAACCCGATGGTCGCGCCCGCCTCCGACCAGACCGTCAGCGCGGCGAGCGGAAGCTGGAAGGCCACCGCCACGAGCGCGCACGGCACGCCCACGTCTCGCAGGAGCCGGCCGGTTCCGCGCAGGATCTCGCCGGAGTTGGCGGGCGACGTCTCGATCGGGTGCTTCACCCGGTCGATGCACTGGGCGCACAGCTCTCGGCGGCCGTGCCACATCAGCGGGCGCCGCTTGCCGCAGCGAGGACAGCGCCCCGTCTCCGCCGGCAGGGGCTCGCTCATCGACCGAGCTCTCGGAGGCGCTCGCGCGTCGCCCCGAAGTCGCTGCGCTCGTGCTTGCCCTGGCGGAGGAACGCCTCGATGGCGTCGATTCGCCCGAGGGCGGCGTCGAGGCGCGGGTCGCTCCCCTTCTTGTAGGCGCCGAGCGACACGAGGTCGCGCTTCGACTCGTAGACGGCGAGGTGCTCGCGCACGGCGCGCGCGGCGTCGCGGTGCTCCTCGTCGGTGACCGCGTCCATCACGCGCGAGAGGCTCCCGAGGACGTCGACGGCCGGCCACCGGCCGCGGGCGCCGAGCTCGCGGTCGAGGATCACGTGCCCGTCGAGGATGCCCCGCACCTCGTCGGCGATCGGCTCCTCCATGTCGCCGCCCTCGACGAGCACCGTGTAGAACGCGGTGATGGAGCCGCGCTCCGCGCGCCCGCTCCGCTCGAGGAGCCCGGGCAGGGCGGCGAAGACGCTCGGCGGGTAGCCCCGCCGCGCCGGCGGCTCGCCCGCGGCGAGGCCGACCTCGCGGCCGGCGCGGGCGAAGCGGGTCACGCTGTCCATCATGAGGAGCACGCGCTGGTCTCGGTCGCGGAACCACTCGGCGATCGCGGTGGCCACGTAGGCGCTCTTCAGGCGCACGAGCGCGGGCGCGTCGCTGGTCGCGCAGACGACGACGCCGCGGCGCATGCCGCCCTCACCGAGCGCGTCCTCGAGGAACTCGCGCACCTCGCGGCCGCGCTCGCCGATGAGGCACGCCACGAAGACGTCGGCCTCCGCCTGCCGCGCGATCTGCCCGAGGAGGGTGCTCTTGCCGACGCCGCTCCCCGCGAACAGGCCGACGCGCTGCCCCTCGCCGACCGTGAGCAGCCCGTCGAGCGCGCGGACGCCGAGGACGAGGGGCCGGTCGATGCGGGGCCGGGTCATCGGGTTCGGCGGCTCGCGCATGACGGCGTAGGTCTCGCCCTCGATCGGCGGGCCGCCGTCGATCGGCCGGCCGAGCCCGTCCACCACGCGCCCGAGGAGCGCCTCCGAGCACCGGATGCTCATCGGCTGGCCGGTGGGCCGGACCGGGTCGTCGGGGCCCACGCCGTCCGCCGAGCCGAGCGGCATCAGCATCGCGTCCTCCTCGACGAACCCGACCACCTCGGCGTCGAGCGGCGCCGCGTCCCGCCGGTCGATCGTCACCATCTCGCCGAGCCGCACGCCCGGGATCGCCGCCCGTACGCCGAGCCCCACCACCGCCCGCACCCGCCCGGCCACCCGCACCGGATCGGCCCGAGACAGCGCATCCAGCATCTTCGAGACGTCCACCGGCATCCCCCTCGAATCGACTCTCCTAGTCGAACAGCTCCTTGAGCTTGGCCAGGAAGCTCTTCTGCTGTGGGTGAGTGTCCACCCCCATCTCCACCGCCAGCTCCTCGAGCAGGCGGCGCTGCTTGCGGCTGACCTTCTCGGGCACCTCGACCACCACCTTGACGAGCTGATCGCCCTTGCCGGCCCCGCCGAAGACCGGGATGCCCTTGCCCCGCAGGCGGAAGACCTTCCCCGACTGCGTGCCCGGCGGGACGCGCATGCGGACCTTGCCCTCGAGCGTCGGCACCTCGAGGTGGTCGCCGAGGACGGCCTGAGGGAAGCTGACCGGCACCGTGCAGTGCACGTCGGCGCCCTGGCGCGTGAAGAGCGGGTGTGGCTGCACGCGGACGTAGACGTGCAGGTCGCCCGTACCGCCGCGCGCCTGCTCGCCCCCGCCGCGCACCGTGCGGACCGAGCCGTCCTCCACCCCCGCCGGGATCCGCACGGTCATCTCGTCGGCGCGCGTCACGACGCCCGCGCCCTCGCAACGGGTGCAGGGCACCTCGATCTTCTTGCCCGTCCCGTGGCACGCCTGGCACGGACGGGCGGCACTGAAGAACCCGCGCTGGTAGCGCACCTGGCCCTTGCCCGCGCAGGCCGGGCACGGCTCGAGCTTCGTGCCCGGCTCGGCGCCCGTGCCGTGGCACGCGTCGCACACGACCGGCCGTTCGACCGAGATGGTCCGCTCGGTCCCGAGCGCGGCCTCGGCGAACGAGACCTCGAGGTCGAAGTTGATGTCCCGGCCGCCGCGCGTCCGGCGCCGCCGCCCGCCGAACACCTCGCCGATGAGCCCCTCGAGGATCTCGGCGACGTTGCCGAAGTCGACCTGCTCGTACGCCGGCCCGCCGCCCGGTCCCCCGAAGGCGGCGTGGCCCATGCGGTCGTAGCGACGGCGCTTGTCCGGGTCGGAGAGCACGGCGTAGGCCTCGCTCGCCTCCTTGAAGCGCTCCTCGGCCGCGGGGTCGTCCGGGTTGCGGTCGGGGTGGTACTGGATCGCGAGCCGCTTGTACGCGCGCTTGATGTCCTCGGGCTCGGCGCTCTTGTCCAATCCCAGGACGTCGTAGTAATCGCGCTTTGCGCTGGTGGCCACGGCGGCGCCTAGTGTTAACGGATCATTGTGGAATTGCACGCGGTCTGCATCGAGGTGTCCGAGCGCGAGGCGGGTGAGCGCGTCGACGTCGTGCTCGTCCACCACGTCGAGGGGATGAGCCGCGCCAAGGCTCGCGGGCTCGCGGCCGAGGGTTGCGTGCGGATCAACGGCCGCCGCGCGAAGAAGGGGCAGCGGGTCGCGGCGGGTGATCGCGTCACCCTGGACGTCCTCCCGGCGCCGAGCGACTTCGTCGCCGAGCCCGACCCGCTGCTTCCCCTCTGCGTCCTCCACGAGGACGCGAGCCTCGTCGCCGTCGACAAGCCGGCCGGCGTGCCCACCCATCCGCTCCGCCCGGGCGAGACCGGCACGCTCGCGGGCGCCCTCGTCGCCCGCTGGCCCGAGATGGCTCGGGTGGGCTACTCGCGGCGGGAGCCCGGGATCGTGCACCGGCTCGACACCGACACCTCCGGGGTGGTGCTCGCCGCACGCGACACCGAGTCGTTCGAGCGGCTTCGCCGGGATCTCTCCGAGGGTCGGATGGACAAGCGCTACCTCGCCCTGTGTCAGGGTCGCGTGGAGGCGCCGGAGGTCGTGGAGGTCCCGCTCGCGAGCGATCCGGCGGACGCTCGGCGCGTGGTCGCGTGCCCGGACCCGGAGCGCGCCCGGAGGCTGCGCGCCCGGCCCGGCCGGACCGTGATCGTGTCCTCGGAGGCCATGGGCGCCTTCAGCCTGGTCGAGGTGCGCGCTCAGCGCGCGGGCCGCCATCAGGTCCGCGCGCACCTCGCGTTCCTGGGCCATCCGCTGGCGGGCGACGCCCTGTACGGCGGGCCGCCCGTCCCGGGGCTCGGGCGTCACTTCCTGCACGCCTCGCGGGTCACGCTGCGCCACCCGACCACCGGGGCCGAGCTCTACATCGAGGCAGCGCTCCCCGACGACCTCGCCGCCGCGGTCGACAGGCTCCGGGCGAGTGGTTAACTGGGACGGCGTGTACGGCCCCAATGGATGGGCGCAGAAGCGCGCCTCGATGGTCGAGCGTCAGCTCCGGCGGCGGGACATCTACGATCCGCGCGTGCTCCGGGCGATGGCCACGGTCCCGCGAGAGCTCTTCGTCCCCGAGCACCTCGTCCAGGAAGCGTACGCCGACAGCGCCCTGCCGATCGGCGAGGGGCAGACCATCTCGCAGCCGTACATGGTCGCCGCGACCTGCCAGGCGGCCGGCCTCCGAGGCGGCGAGCGGGTGCTCGAGGTGGGCGCGGGCTCCGGCTACCAGGCGGCGGTGCTCGCCCTGCTCGCGCGCGACGTCGTCACCATCGAGCGCATCCCGGAGCTCGGCGAGCTCGCCCGGGACCACCTCCGCGCCGCCGGGATCCGAAACGTCGAGGTCGTGGTGGGAGACGGCTCGCTCGGGTGGCCTTGTCGCGCGCCCTACGACCGCATCCTCGTGGCGGCCGGCGCGCCGGCGGTGCCGCAGGCGCTCCTCGACCAGCTCACCGACGGCGGCCGCCTGATCATCCCGGTCGGCGAACGCGACGTGCAGCGGCTCATGGTCGTCGAGAAGCTGCCCGGCGGCCGCACCCGCGAGATCGAGGGCCCGCCCTGCGTCTTCGTCCCCCTCGTCGGCGAGGCCGGCTGGCGACGCGGGTGAGCCTTGGGGAAAGGCCCAACGATCACCCGAGCGGTCAGAGAGGCATGCGCAGAGCGGCCTGGAGAACGACGCCGTCGCCGTGCTCGTTGTTGGTGAGGTTGTACTCGGCGAGGAGCTCGAGCGAGGCGCGCCAGGCGAAGTCGAGCGCCGAGCGCTCGAGGAACGCGAGTCGCACGAGCCACATCAGCCCGATCAGGTGACTCTGGAACGCGGCCATCTTCGGATCGTCGGTGACGTACCGATCTTCGGTGGAGTAGCCGTCGGGACGCTGGAAGAACGCGCGCGTCTGCGTGTAGTACCGGTACCTGAGCCTCAGCATGAACATCTCGCCGAGCTCCTGGTAGAGGCGGAGCTCGGGCGTGAGCGCGGCGATGTCCCAACTGTCGAGGTAGGCGCGGTACATCCCGTGGATCGAGGTGCCGGTCTGGGGGACATGGAGCGCGAGCCGCGCGTGGGCGTTGTGTCGCGTGCGATCGTCGGGGTGGCGCTCCTCGACAGGCGCGCCCCCGCCGACGCCCACGGTGCGGTAGGGGTTGTGCTGGTACCCGGCGAGCAAGCCCAGGTCGTAGCCGAGCGCGAGCACGAGCCGTGGCGTGAGCACCTGCTCGAAGGCGACGTTCAGCGCCAGGGCGTCGAGCCGGCCCTGCGTCCCCCGGTCGCTCAGGTCGCGGCCGTCCGCGTCCCGGTTGGCGCCGCGCAGCTTCTTGCCGACCACGTCGTGCACGTAGCTCGTGCCGAGCCGGAAGACGGTGGCCCGGTCGTTCAGCGACAGCGCCGCGCCGAGCGTTCCGCCGGTCGAGGTGTAGTCCGGCTCGACGCCGTATCGGGCGTCGAGCGACAGATCGAGGTGGGCGTCGTGGAGATCGATCTCGTATCCGGTGCCGACAGAGACGTCGTGGCGGATCTCGGTGAAGCGGTCGTCGGTGATCGCGCCCGCCGCGACCGACGCGCTCGTGATGGTGTCGACCAGGTAGTTGGCGCGGAGGCGCAGGCCGCCGGGAGACTCGGTCTGGGCGGTCAGCTCGGGCGCGATCACCCGGGTGCTCCGCTCCCAGTAGTAGTTGCCACGGGCCTCGACCTCGCCCGTCCACGTGCCGGATGCACGGTCGGCGCGCGCCGCGCCGGGCAGACCGAGGGCAGCCGACAGGAGCAGCGCGCACGCAGACCTCAATTGCATCCGCAGCCCCCACCCGTGCTGCCATAGCCGCCCATGGCGCCCTCGCGGGAGTCGAAGACGTGCGCCTTGAAGCGGTTCTCTCGGCTCTCGCTCGAGGTGTCCATCGACGGGCGAGCCAGGTGCTCGCGCTCGTAGGGGGCGACGTGCGTGCAGCCGGACACGGCCGGCGCGGCGAGGAGGAGGGTGAACAGGACGCGCTTGGTCACTCGATCCACTCGGCGAAGGTCACCCAGGGGGTGAGCGAGGCGCGGGCCGCGGCGCGCAGGAGCTCGCTGTCGCGGATCACGTCGGCGGCGATCGGCCCCACGGCGTAGTAGACGTCCACGAGCGCCCGGCCGGGCGCGTTCGTCGAGAGATGCCGGTCGCGGAACCGGCGGAGCGTGGCGACGTCGGACGCCATGGGCGAGCCCCAGGCCGCGGTCGCCACGAAGCAGGGCGACACCGTCGTGAAGTGGATCTCGGTCGTCGCGACCTCTGCCACCTCGAAGGGCCCCCGGTCGTTGCATCCGTCGACCGCCCGGACGGCGACGAAGTACACGGACTCGGGCGAGAGGCCGCCCACGTCCACCTCCACGACGTCGCCGGGGGTGCCGTCGGTCGGCACCTCGAGCGCGACGCTGTCGATGCTCGAGCTCATGGCGGGCAGGGCGCGCATGAAGGTCTCGTCGTCGACGATCGGCTCGGTCGAGACGCGTACGTCGTAGGCCTCGATCCCCCGGGGGCTCTCCGGCACGACGAACCGCACGGTCGCCACCCGGTGCGAGAGCTTCTGGTCGGCGTGCGGCTCGGCGGCCAGCGCCTCGACGGCGGCCGGTGACATCTCGAGGTCGCAGTATCCGACGCAGGTGCCGTCGGAAGCGCACACGAAGCCGTCTGCACACGGCCGCGACTCGCCGCAGGGCGCGCCGCACTCCGGCGGTGGCGCGGGTGCCGCGCAGACGTTGGTGGCGATGACCTCGACCTCGAACCGGCTTCCGGCGTCCATCGCGCGCAGGCGGTCGGCGCCGCTCCCGGGCGCCGTCTCCGGGTCCATCGTGATGCCGCCCGCGCTCATCGGGCTCATCTCGCCCGTGGTCCCGTCGACCGAGCCGAAGCCCGCCGGCTCGGCGGTCGAGTAGGTGCCCGGCCGGTCGAGCGAGAAGGGCACGCGGTACACGACCGACGGCTGGCCCCGGTACGGGTACCCGTAGCTCGTCGCCCAGTGGTCCCAGCTCCCATCGGGGCGGGTGGGCGTCGGGTAGCGCGAGTCGTCGTACCGCTCGTTGTAGTCGCCCTCGACGGCGATCTCGACGAGCGCGACGTAGTCGCCGCGCGGCCAGTCGTCCGGCACGTCGAGCTGGACGCGCTGCACGACGTCGCCCGGAGGCGTCGCCATGGTGACGGCGTCGATCGAGGGCATGGCGCTCCGAGCGTCCGCCGCGTAGCTGGCCACGTCCTCGTGGTCGTTGCAGCCGCCGCCCGAGCACCGCCGGACGTCGCGCCGGGGCGGGTAGAGGCTGTTCAGCGTCAAGGGCCGCATGAAGGAATCACCGGTCGACTCCCACGGCTCGGAGTAGCCGGCCTCGACGTCCGCCTCCGTCAGGTAGCGACCTTTGTCGCTGTTGAACACGCTCGCGCAGCTCACCGCGTCGAGCGCGTCCCGCCGTGTCGTGGCGGCGTCGAACGACAGACAGAAGTAGTCGTCTCGGGAGAAGTCGGCGGTGGTGCGGGACGCATACCCCTCGCTGGTCCGGTCCTGGAAGACGACCCGCTGGAACTGCCCGGCGCCGGCGGCGCTCGCGCGGCGGTGGGCCCAGACGGGCAGGACGCCTTCGCGCCGGCCGTAGGGCCAACGGAAGCCGCTGTTCATGAGCGTCGCGCCAGGCCGGTTGCCGATGCCGCGGTAGGAGACGGCCTGGGTCAGCCGGACCGTCTCGACGAAGCGGCCGTCCGCCCGCTCGATCCACATCGCGATCTGCGCACGGGCCGCCGGCCGGAAGGCCAGGCGGAGGACGCGAGCGGGTCGACCGCCGGGATCCTCCGCCGTCGCCGTGGGCGAGAGCACGAGGAGGCACAGCGCGAGCGCCACCACCGCTCGACGAGCCGAGAGCATCGTGGAGAGCAGGGTAGAGGAGCCCGTCGATTGCGGCAACGCAATCGAGCGTGGCGCGTTTGATACCCGGTGGGGGCGCCGAAGCGCCGGGCGCGGCGGCGCGCCGGCGCCGGGTCAGCGGCGCGGGCGGGGCTTCTTCAGGCGCTTTTCGAGGCGGGCGATCTCGTCGCGGATCTCGGCTGCCTTCTCGAACTCGAGCTGCTCGGCGGCGAGCAGCATCTCGCTCCGGAGCTCCTCGATGCGCTCCGGGATCTTGGCGGGGTCGCGGGTGGCCTCGTCGCGCCGGAGGATCGGGATCGTGACGTAGTCGCTCACGCCGTAGGTCGGGTCCAGCTCGAAGACGGCCTTCTTCACCGTCTCGGGGACGATCCCGTGCTCCTCGTTGTAGGCGCGCTGCAGCTCGCGGCGCCGGTTCGTCTCGTCGATGGCCGTCTTCATCGCCGGCGTCACCTTGTCCGCGTACATGAGGACCTCGCCGCGGACGTTCCGGGCGGCGCGGCCGATGGTCTGGATGAGGGAGCGGGGCGACCGGAGGAAGCCCTCCTTGTCCGCGTCGAGGATGGCCACGAGCGAGACCTCGGGCAGGTCGAGGCCCTCCCGGAGCAGGTTGATGCCGACGAGCACGTCGAACTCGCCTCGCCGCAGATCGCGCAGGATCTCGACGCGCTCGAGCGTGTCGATGTCGCTGTGCAGGTAGCGGACGCGGACGCCGAGCTCGGAGTAGTACTCCGTGAGGTCCTCGGCCATCCGCTTGGTCAGGGTCGTCACCAGCACGCGCTCGCCTCGCTCGGCGCGGGCGCGGATCTCGGCGAGCAGATCGTCGACCTGCTCGCGCACGGGGCGCACGTGCACGACCGGATCCATCAGGCCGGTGGGCCGGATGACCTGCTCGACCACCACCCCCTGCGCGCGCGCGAGCTCGTACTCGCCGGGCGTCGCGCTGACGTAGAGGACCTGCCGGACCTTCTGCTCCCACTCCTCGAACCGGAGCGGGCGGTTGTCGAGCGCGCTCGGCAGGCGGAACCCGTGCTCGACGAGGGTGAGCTTCCTCGAGCGGTCGCCGCGGTACATCGCGCCGAGCTGCGGCACCGTCTGGTGCGACTCGTCGAGGACCATCAGGAAGTCGTCCGGGAAGTAGTCGATCAGGGTCGGGGGAGGCTCGCCCTGCTTCCGGCCCGACAGGTGCCTCGAGTAGTTCTCGATCCCGTGGCAGAACCCCATCTGCTCGAGCATCTCGAGGTCGTACATCGTCCGCTGCTCGAGCCGCTGCCGCTCGAGGAGCTTGCCCTCCGTCTCGAGCGCCGCGAGGTGCTCCCGGAGCTCGGCGCGGATCGACTCCATCGCGCGCTGGCGCTGCTCGGCGGGCGTCACGTAGTGGGAGCCCGGATAGATCCCGTACCGGTCGAGCTCGTGCAGCACCTTGCCGCGTAGCGGGTCGACCTCGGCGATGCGGTCGATCTCGTCGCCCCAGTACTCGATCCGGACCGCCACGGCCTCCGAGTGCGCCGGGAAGATCTCGACCACGTCGCCGCGCACGCGGAACGTGCCGCGGTGGAAGTCGACCTCGTTGCGCTGGTACTGAATGTCGACCAGTCGGCGCAGCAGCTCGTCGCGCCGGAGCTCCTGACCGCGTCGAAGGTCGATGATCATCTCGTGGTACCACTCGGCCGAGCCGATGCCGTAGATGCACGAGACGCTCGCGACGATGATCACGTCGCGCCGCGACAGGAGCGAGCGCGTCGCGCTGTGGCGCATCCGGTCGATGCGCTCGTTCACGATCGCGTCCTTCTCGATGTACGTGTCGCTCGAGGGGATGTAGGCCTCGGGCTGGTAGTAGTCGTAGTAGCTGACGAAGTACTCGACCGCGTTGTTCGGGAAGAGCTCCTTCATCTCGCCGAAGAGCTGCGCAGCGAGGGTCTTGTTCGGCGCGATGAAGAGCGCCGGCCGATTTGCGCGCGCGATCACGTTGGCGACGGTGTAGGTCTTGCCGCTCCCGGTGATCCCGAGGAGCACCTGGTCACGCTCGCCGGCCTCGAGCCCGTCCATCAGCTCCTCGATGGCCTTGGGCTGGTCGCCCTTCGGCGACATGTCGCTCAGCAGCTCGAACGCGGCGCCCATGGAGGCGGGGTTTAGATGGAGGGTCGGGCTTGGGCAACGACCCTCAGCCCGGGTCGCTCGGGCGGACCCGCATCTCGTCGATGATCGCCTGCAGGTCGTCGACGACCGAGACGGAGAAGCCGGCGACCTGCAGGGCCATGGTGGCGACCGACACGCCCATCTTGACGACCTTGCCGCCCGGTGAGAGGGCGATGGTGATGCGGTCGGTCTCCGCGCGGACGCGCATGCCCCAGTCGGTCATGATCTTCCGCGCCCCGGGCGTGTAGCCCGTGAGGCGGCGCCAGTCGTGGAGGAAGACGTAGCGGTCGCCCGGCGATCGGCGCTGCTCGAGCCGCTCGAACGCGGTCTTCGAGAGGAACTCCGCGACCGAGTCCCCGGCATCGGTGACCTCGCCGACCTGCGTGAGCATGCCGAGCGGAGCGAGATACCAGACCCGAAACCCGGTCTCCTCGTGGACGACGTGGGGAGGCTCGCGTCCGAGGCGCCCTTCGTGAAGGAATACTCGCGCGTCGGCCATCGGGCGGATGGTAACAGAGGGGGAAGCGCTGGCGCCGTTGACGCGGGGGCCTGCACTGCCAGATCGTTCTCGGCCGTGACCCGGAGCATCCTCGACATGGTGGAGGCCACCTACGACACGTCTGCCGACGGGCAGGCGTGGCTGCGGCGAATCACCTCGCTGTTCGCGAGTCGGTTCTCCGGAGTGGTGGCGTGGGGGGGGCACGCCCTGACCAAGACGGCAGCGGGTCTTCCGAAGTTCCACCAGGCGGTCCACTCGGACTTCGACGACGCGCCACCGTGCCGAGTCGGATCAACGCCACCTCCACCGGGAGGTTCGCGACGGTGGCGCCGTCGACCTGGGCCGCTCCAGCCTGCGCCTGAAGCGCCTCCTCGGTGTCTCGAGCCACGCCGAGCCCCCTCCGTCCGGCCAGTATGAATTGCGCTCGATCAACCAGCCATGGGTAATTCGTTGGCCTGGGACTCCGGCGGGCCGTGGGCGGCTCCCCGCGCCGGCGGCGGCCCCGGCCGCAGAGCCGCGCCCTCCATGAGAAATCGCACGGGGGCAGGGCCCGTGCCGGGGCAGAGTCAACGGCGCCGTGCATCGGCCCAATGGGAGACCTCGAGGATGATCCGACCCGATGATCCCGTCGCTCGCCTCGGAGTGACCCTGACCGATGAGCACGCGGCGTTGCGCGAGCGCGCCCTCGCCTTCGCCTGGGACGAGCTGGCTCCCGGAGCGGCAGAGCGGGACGTGCAGCACCGCTTCCCGGAGGAGCTCATCCCGCTGCTCGCCCGGGAGGGTTTCCTCGCGATGCGCGTCTCTCCCGAGTGGGGTGGAACCGGCGCGAATCTCACCGGCTACCTGCTCGCCATGGAGGCCCTCGGCGAGGGTTGCCCCTCGACGACGACCGTCGTCGCCTCGAGCAACCTCTCGTCGAAGATCCTGGCCGAGCACGCGAACGAGGAGCAGAAGAAGCGCTGGTTGCCCCGGTACGCTGCTGGCGAGCTCGGAGCCATGGCCTTCGCGCTCACCGAGCCGACGACGGGCTCCGACGCCTCCGCCATCCGGACCAGGGCCCGTCGAGAGGGCGACGAGTGGGTGCTCGACGGATCCAAGATGTGGATCACGAGCGGAGCCCAGGCGGGCCTCATCCTCGTGTTCGCCAAGACGGACCCCGACGCCGGTGCCCGCGGCATCAGCTGCTTCGCGGTGGAGAAGGGCACGCCGGGCCTGTCGGCGGGCAAGCCGGAGCACAAGATGGGCCTGTGCGCATCCGGCGCGGTGGGCATCTTCTTCGAGGGCTGCCGCGTCCCCGACGAGAACCGGATCGGCGGGGTGGGCGAGGGGTATCGCATCGCGCTCGACTCGCTGGGCGGCGGCCGCATCGGGATCGCCGGGCTGTGCTGCGGCATGAGCGAGGTGGCCCTGGCCGAGGCCATCGCCTTCGCGGCCGAGCACGCCGAAGGAGACGAGCCCGTCATCGAACACCAGTCGGTGCAGTTCGAGCTCGCCGACAGCCGGCTCGAGCTCGACGCCGCCTGGCTGCTCGCGTTCCGCGGCGCGACGCTCATCGACCAGGGCCAGCGCGCCGGCATGGAGTCGAGCATGGCGAAGCTCGCCGCCTCCGAGGCGCTCGGCCGGATCGTCGACCGGGCCCTGCAGGTCCACGGCCGCCACGGCTACGGTCAGGGGAGCGTGGTCGAGCGCCTGTACCGGGACGCCCGCGTGACGCGCATCTACGAGGGCACGAGCGAGATCCAGCGCATGCTCATCGCACGCGAGCTCGTGCAACGCCGCCGCTGAGCGCTGGCGGCGCGTCCGGTCGGGGGCTATGGAGCAGGGCGCGATGCAGCGGATCGGGTGGCGGCTTCTGAGGATCGCTCTCGTCGCGACGGCGGCCTACGCGGCCTTCGTGTGGCTGCAGCCCAGGGGGCTCGGCTGGGTGGTCCTCCCGGCGGCGCTCGTCTCCACGCTCCTCGTGTCCGGCTACCGCTGGATGCGCGTCCGCCGAGCCGGCGCGTCCGGCGGGCGCGAGGGGCGCTGGGCCGAGGCCATGCTCGACACAGCCAAGCGCCCGGCCGCCGTCGCCGAGGTGCGGCGCGAGGTCGCGCGGCTCGAGCCCGTGCGCGAAGCGACGCGCTCCGAGCACGCCCGGCTCACGGTCCTGCTCGCCCAGCTCCTCGACGCCGGCGGACGCAACGACGAGGGCCTGCGGCTGCTCGACGGGCTCGACTTCGACGCGCTCGGGCCGGTGGACGCGGCGCTGGTGCGACACGGGCTGGCCGTGCTTCGGCTGCGCGCGGACGACGCGCGCGGGGCGCTCGAGGTGCTCGAGGGACGGCGTGGCAAGTCGGGCGAGCCGGAGCTCGACCTTCGGCTCGACCTCCTCGAGGCGTCGGCGCGGCTCGAGCTCGGCGAGCCCGAGCGCGCGCTCGAGACCGCGACGCGGGCGCGGCGGGCCGCAGGCGGCGACGAGGAGCTGATCGTCGAGGCGCGGGTGGTCCGAGCCGCCGCCCTCGACGCGCTCGGCAACCGGAGCGACGCCCTCGACGTCCTGCGGTCGCTCGGCGCAGACGTCATCGAGATGCTCTCGCAGCTCGGCCAGCGCCGCGTGCGCGAGCTCGCCGAGGCCGCGCGCGCCGCGCCCGGAGAGTGACGCGGCCCGAGCGCGGCGGGTGCACGCGTGCTCGGCTCGCTCGGATCGGGCAAGCTCCAGGCCGTGCGCAAGGTCGTCGTCCATGCACCCGGCGGCTTCGACGAGCTCCGGATCGAGACCCACCCCGATGTCGATCCCGGCCCTGGCGAGGTGCGCGTCGCGGTGGAGGCTGCCGGCGTGAACTACGCCGACTGCGTCGTGCGGATGGGACTGTACGAGTCGGCGAAGAAGTACGTCGGCTGGCCCATCACGCCGGGGTTCGAATTCGCGGGCCGGGTGGACGCGGTGGGCGACGGGGCCGAGGGGCTCGCGCCCGGGGCGGAGGTCTTCGGGGTGACGCGCTTCGGGGCCTACGCGTCGAGCGTCGTCGTGCCCCGCCGCCAGGTCTTCCCGCGGCCGGCGGCGTGCACCGTCGAGGAAGCGGCGGCCTTCCCGGCGGTGCATCTCACGGCCTGGTACGCGCTCTTCGAGCTCGCGCACCCGCGGCCCGGCTCGACGCTGCTGGTCCACTCCGCTGCCGGCGGCGTGGGCGGTGCGCTCGTCCAGCTCGGCAAGATCGCGGGCTGTCGGGTCGTGGGCGTCGTGGGCGCATCGCACAAGCTCGAGGTCGCTCGGGCGCTCGGCGCCGACGCGGTGATCGACAAGAGCCGGGAAGACCCCTGGCGCGAGGCCGAACGTCATGCGCCGGGCGGCTACGACGTGGTGCTCGACGCCAACGTCGTGTCGACCTTGCGAGGCAGCTATGAGCACCTCGCTCCCGGCGGGCGGCTCGTCGTCTACGGCTTCCACTCCATGCTGCCGCGCGGCCGCGGCACGCCCCGTTGGACGAAGCTCGCGTGGGACTGGGCGCGCACCCCGCGCTTCGATCCGATCCGGTTGACCGGCGCGAACAGGAGCGTGATGGCGTTCAATCTGAGCTACCTGTTCGACCGGACGGACCTGCTCGACGAGGCGATGACGAGGCTCCTCGGCTGGCTCGCCGAAGGCCGGCTCCGCCCTCCGCGGATCACGCGCTTCGCCTTCGATCGGGTCGCCGACGCGCACCGCGCCCTCGAGTCCGGCGAGACCACGGGGAAGCTCGTGCTGGCGTTCTGACGAGAGTCGGCCTGGACGATCGCCAGCGGTCGGCGCGTGTCTACGGGCGGTCGTTCTGCGGCGCGAGCGGTCGGGCCAGGACCAGGACATTGCCGTCGGGGTCGGCGTAGTAGGCGGCTTCGTCTCCCCAGTCTCGCGGTCTGCGATCGGACAGCCTGCGAGCGCCTGCGGCTTCGATCCGCGTGATGGCTCGAGGCAGGTCGTCACAGTGCACGTAGATCTCGGTTGCGGTGATCGCCCCGTCGGGCGCGGGCACAGGCAGCCGGCCGGTGTTGAGCGCGTAGCTCTCGCGCTGGTACAGGCCGAGCCCGCGACCGTCCGGCAGGACGAGCTCGACGTAGACCGGCACGGCGATGCGCGCGGGCCATCCGAAGGCACTTCGGTAGAAGGACGCCGCGCGCTCGAGATCGGCGACGGCGAGGATGGTCAGGATGTGCCGTGGGCCGTCCGACACCTCGCCGACGCGCAGCGCGCGGCCGAGCGGGGCGGTCCAGCCGTCTTCGAGGAAGAAGAAGGGTGACATGGCGTCGTAGCGCAGGGGCTCTGGTCCCTCGATCGCGCGACCCTCGATCGAGGCTGCCTCGACTCGGCCGAAGATCGCGACTTCGGAGCCCCAGGCGTGCGTTGCGTCCAGCTCGCATTCGAGGTGCGCCCTGCACTGTGCGATCCGGGGAGGCTTCACGGACTCGGACGGGATCGCCGTGAGTCCATGGCGCTCGAGATGGTCGGCTCCCCGAACCGAGCCATCCGAGCCGAGCTCCCAGCAGCGAGCGACGAGGTCCGTGCCCGGGACGTTGATCACGAACTGCCCGGAAGCCCGGATGTGTTGCGCCGTCGCGTGCTCGAGGTTGCACCCGAACATCACGATGGGCGGCGGGCCGAACGCCGCCATCGAGACCCACGACTTGGTCGCCACCGCCGGACGCCCGTCGGCGTCCACGGTGGTCACGAGCACCACCTGTCCCGGCAACGGAGAGGGATGCCATTCGCGCTTGTCCGCAGGAAAGGGAATCTTGGAGTGAGGCATCATCGGGTCCTCGCCTTGCCTGCTTGCGCGGCCGGCCTAGCCGTTGCGCGCGGCGAAGTCCCCCATGAAGCTCACGAGGGTCTCGACGCCGCTCGGCTCCATGGCGTTGTACATCGAGACGCGGATCCCGCCGACCGAGCGGTGCCCCTTCAGGCCGACCATCCCGTGCTCCTTCGCCTCCGCGACGAACTTCGCCTCGAGCTCCTCGCTCGGCAGCCGGAAGACGGCGTTCATCACCGAGCGGGACGCCGGCTCGACGGGGCAACGGTAGAAGTCGGGGCTCGCGTCGACCGCGCCGTAGAGCCGCTCGGCCTTGGAGCGGTTGCGACGCTCCATGGCCTCGAGCCCGCCCTGCTCCCGCACCCAACGGAGCACGTTCCGCATCATGTAGACCGCGAACGTGGTGATGGTGTTCTGGAGCGAGTCGGCCTTCGCCAGCGTCCGGTACTGGAAGATCCGCGGGAGGTCGGTCCGGCCGCGCTCGATCAGGTCCTCGCGGATGACCACGACGGTGATCCCCGGGATCCCCAGGTTCTTCTGCGCGCCTGCGTAGATCAGCCCGAACCGCGAGACGTCGAGCGGCGCCCAGGCGACGTCACTCGACATGTCGGCGACGAGGGGCACCGAGCCCGTGTCCGGGAAGTCGAAGAACTGCGTTCCGAAGATGGTGTTGTTCGAAGTGACGTGCACGTACGCCGCCCCGGGGTCGAGCTCGAGCTCTTCGGGGCGGGGCACGCGCGTGTAGGTGCCGTCCGCGTTCCGCGTGCTCCCGGCCTCGCGAGCCGTGCCGACGATGCGCGCCTCCTCGATCGCGGTCTCGCTCCAGGTGCCGGTCATGACGTAGTCGGCGCTGCCGATCTTCGGAAGCAGGTTCATCGGGAGGAGCCCGAACTGCCCGCGCGCACCTCCTTGCATGAAGAGGATCCGGTAGCCCTCCGGGATGCGCAGGAGATCGGTCAGGAGCTGCTTCGTCTCGGCGTGTACCGCCGCGTAGTCCTTGCCGCGGTGGCTGTGCTCCAGGATCGACATCCCGGTGCCCTGGAAGTCGACGAGGTCTTCGCGCGCCTGCTCGAGCGTGGACAGCGGCAGGGTCGCCGGACCGGGGGCGAAGTTGATCACGCGGTGCGCCATGGGCCCGCAGAGTACTCGCCCCGCGCCGCGGGTCCAGGGGCGCCCGGTCCGGAGCGAGGTTGATACGGGACGGGCGGCCGAAGATGCGACGAGGGCCGCGCCTTCGGGCACGGCCCTCGTGGAATCGTTGTGGAGCTGAGGGGGATCGAACCCCTGACCTCCGCATTGCGAACGCGGCGCTCTCCCAGCTGAGCTACAGCCCCGGGAATTGGGGAGGCGCAACTATACCCATGCGCTTGGGACGTGCAAGCGGCGACCGACTATGGCAACAAGCGTGGCCGGAGGTACGCGCATGGCGGCGGGAGTCGACTACTACGGAATCGACGAGGAGCTCACGGAGGAGGAGCGGCTGGTCCGCGACAGCGTCCGCCGGTTCGTGGCCGACAAAGTCACGCCGGTCATCGCGGAGCACTACATGGCCGGGACGTTCCCGATGGAGCTGGTGGCCGGCTTCGCCGAGCTGGGGCTCTTCGGGGCGAACCTCACCGGGTACGGGTGCGCCGGCATGGGCGATGTGGCGTACGGCCTCGCCATGCAGGAGCTCGAGCGTGGCGACAGCGGCGTGAGGTCCTTCGCGTCGGTGCAGGGCGCGCTGTGCATGTACCCGATCTGGGCCTTCGGTTCCGAGGAGCAGAAGGAGAAGTACCTGCCGAAGATGGCGCGCGGTGAGATCATCGGCTGCTTCGGGCTGACCGAGCCGGACTTCGGATCGAACCCGACGGGCATGCTGACCCGCGCCGAGCGCCTGCCCGGGGGCGGCTACCGGCTCAACGGCACGAAGTGCTGGATCACGAACGGCAACCTGGCGCACGTGGCGATCGTGTGGGCCAAGCTGGACGGCGTCGTCCACGGCTTCCTCGTGCCGACCGAGAGCGAGGGCTTCGAGGCCCGGAAGATCGTCGACAAGTTCTCGTTGCGCGCGAGCGTGACGAGCGAGCTCGCCCTCGAGAACGTGGAGGTCGCGGAGGACGCGATCCTCCCGAACGTGCGCGGGATGAAGGGGCCGCTCTCGTGCCTGTCCCAGGCGCGCTACG
>JBDIVX010000113.1:0-25148 GCA_039794305.1 Candidatus Neutrinellum sp. | reverse complement strand
CGAGATCGGCTACGACTCGAACGTCTTCTACAGCAGCGGTACGGAGGGCAGCGCCGACGCCAACACGCAGAGCAGCGCGATCCTGCGCGTCACCCCGCACCTGCTCGTGTCGACCCTCGGGCCCGAGCGGCGCGGCGAGGGCGCACGGCGGGGAAACCCGCCGAGCATCGCGTTCCGGGGCGGCGTCTCGGCGAGCCTGTACCACTACTTCGCCACGGACGCGGAGACCAACGTCGGCGGTGACCTCGACCTCCGGCTGATCATCAACCCGGAGCGTCCGTTCCAGCTCACCCTCTTCGAGAACTTCGGGCGGACCATCCGGCCGTTCACCGAGCAGGGCGCGATCGACTCGAACTACGCCCGCGACCAGAACACGGTCGGCGCTCGCGCCGACTTCGGCACGCGCGGGCAGATCTTCAAGGGCTGGCTCGGCTACTCCTTCAACATCGACATCTTCGAGGGCGAGTCCTTCGACTTCGCGAACAACCTCGACCACCACATCACGGCGGGGACGGCCTGGCGCTTCTTCCCGAACACCGCGCTCCTCTACGACTTCGACCTCAACATCACCACGTACCCGAACGCCGACGCCTCCCCCTCGCGCCCGCTCCTGGTCGACCAGTACCGGCTGCGGAGCCGCGTCGGGCTGAACGGCGCGTTCACCACCCGGTTCTCGCTCCTGGCCATGGTCGGGTACGCCGCCGGCTTCTACTCGGCGGGCTCGGAGTACGACGACCTCGTCGGCCAGCTCGAGGCGCGCTTCCAGTTCAGCCCGACCACGCGGTTCGCCCTCGGCTTCGACCGCGACTACCACAAGTCCTACGTCGGCAGCTACTTCCGCACCAACCGCGGCTACGCGAACTTCCAGGTCCTGATGGGCGGGGCCTTTCTCCTCGGCATCGAGGGCGGCGTCGGGCTCTACGACTTCGGCGCCGCGCTGGCGGGGGACGGCGCGACCCCTCTCTCGGCCGACGGCACGCTCGACCGCAGCGACGTGCGCGCCAGCGCGGAGATCTTCGCCGAGTACCGGATCGCCGACTGGCTGGGCCTGAACGCCACGGCGAGCTACACCGGCGACTTCACGGATTTCAACTACAACCGCGTCATCGGCATGACGACCGAGATCGACCCCGCCGACTACTCCAAGCTCGAGGCCTGGTTCGGCGTCCGGGCGTTCTACTGATGCGCCGCGGCTGAACCGGCCGCCCGCTCCGTGCAACACTTGGGTACCCCATGCCGTCCCGGTGCCTTTTCCCCCTCGTCCTCCTGATCGCGGCCTGCGGCTCGAGCTCGCCCGCCGTCGTGCCGCCGCCGACCCAGGACGACACCACCCTCGGCGCGGGCGACGTCTTCGACATCCGCGTCTACGGCGAGGACGAGCTCACCAACACCTACCGGGTCGCCGAGGACGGCTCCATCGACTACCCGTTCATCGGCCGCATCGAGGTCGCGGGCCTCGAGCCGCCGGTCGTCGCCCAGGTCGTGGCCGAGCGCCTGCGCGAGGGCGAGTACCTGGTGAACCCCCAGGTCTCGGTCTTCGTCAAGGAGTACAACAGCAAGCGCATCAGCGTCATCGGCGCGGTCGCGCGGCCGGGCACCTTCCCGATGACCTCGGGCCTCACCGCCGTCCAGGCCATCAGCCTCGCCGGCGGCTTCACCTCGCTCGCCGCCCGCAACGACACCGTCGTGAGCCGCCGCGTCCAGGGCGAGCTCCGCCGCTACCGCGTCCCGGCCGAGGACATCACCGAGGGCCAGGTCGACGACGTCCCCGTCCAGGCCGGCGACATCATCTACGTGCCCGAGCGGGTGTTCTAGGATCAGGGCGGCCGGGCCGCGCCCGTGCTAACAGAGGCGGCGACGAGCGCCGGCGCCGGACCGACCGCTCGCACCCGGCACGCATGGAACCCCGCTGGTACGCCGTCCACGTCAAGGCCCGCAAGGAGAAGGCCGCCGCGCGCGCGCTCGGCGAGCGCGGGTTCGAGGTGTTCCTGCCCGCGCGGATCGAGCGGCGCCCGTGGAGCGATCGCGTGAAGCGCGTCGAGCTCGCCCTCTTCCCGGGCTACCTCTTCGTCCGCACGCCGATGAGCGCCGCCCGGCGCGTCGAGCTGCTCCGCTCGGGCCACGCCTACGACCTCGTCGGCCGCCTCCCCGGCGACGAGCGGATCGCCCACGCGATCCCGGACGGCGAGATCGACAGCCTGAAGACGCTGCTCGCCACCGAGCGCGACCTCGACCCGACCGAGCGGCTCGTCGAGGGCACGCGCGTCGTCGTGGTCGGAGGTCCGCTCCGCGGCGTCCGCGGCGTCGTCGAGGAGGCTCCCGACGGACGTCGCCGGGTCGTCGTCCAGATCGCGCTCCTCGGCCGCGGCGTGCGGAGCCTCCTCTCGGCGGACGACGTGATCGAAGCGGAGCCGTGACGAGCGGCTCAGCGCGCGAGGACGCGGCGGAGGATCGCCTCGTGTACGTCGTCGATGCTCCGTGAGGCGTCGACGACCTCGAAGCGGCCGGAGGCGGCGAGCGCCTCGTAGGCGCGGAAGCGCCGGTCGCGCCGCTCCGGCGGGTCGGGGAAGGGCTCGTTCTTGATCGCCATCCGCCGGAGCATCTCGTCGTGCGAGAGCCAGAGGAGGAAGCTCCGGTCGGGCGCGGCCGACGCGAGGCGGAGCCCGCGCTCGATCGCTCCGCCGGCGGGCACGCTCTCGGGGAACCGGAGCTGGAGGTCGAGGAGCGCGTCGTCGACGTAGCGGTCGCAGATCACGCTGCGGCCGGCGGCGCGCATCGCCCGGACCCGCACGCCGTACTGCGCCACCGTGTCGGTCACGGCCATGGCGAGCCAGGCGCGCCGCACGCCGGGCCGGCCGAAGGCGCGCGCGTGGCCCGCGGTGTCGGTCGGGCTCGGGAGCGCCCCGGGCCGGGCTCGGCGGACGAGCCTCCGCGCCGCGTCGAGCGCGGGCGAGTAGCCGGGCCGGTACCACACGTGCACCGGCCGCTCGCCGCGCGCCGCGAGCGCGCCGAGGAGGAGCTCGATCTGCGTGGACTTGCCGGCGCAGTCGACGCCCGAGATGGCGATGAGGCGGCCCATCGAGGCGATCAGGCCGACGCGCGCGGCTCGTCGCCGTCGTCGCGCCCGCGGGACGACGACCCGCGCCCGCCGGCGTGGCCGTTGCCGCTGCTCCCGCCCTCGGGCGGCGAGCGGTAGTCGCCGTCCTTGCCGTAGTAATAGTAGTAGCCGTACCCGTAGCCGCGGCGCGAGAGGTCCACGTCGTTGAGGACCGCGCCGAGCACGTTCGCGCCGACGTCGCCGAGCTGCCGCACCGCCGCGGCGAGCGAGTCGCGCATCGTCTTGTCCGGCTTGAGCACGACGAGCACGCCGTCCACCTGCGGCGCGATCACCGCCGGGTCGGTCACCGCGCCGATGGGCGGGCTGTCGAAGATCACGCGGTCGAACGTGGCGCACGCCCGCTCGATGAGCTGCCGGAAGCCGTCGCTGTGCAAGAGCTCCGACGGGTTCGGCGGGATCGGCCCGCAGGGGAGCACGAAGAGGCCCGGGACCTCGGTCTCCTGCACCGCCTCCTCGAGGTGCTTCTCGCCGACGAGCACCGACGTCGCCCCGACCGAGAGCGACAGCCCGAACGTCCGGTGGACGCGGGGGCGCCGGAGGTCGGTGTCGACGATCAGCGTGCGCTTTCCGCTCTGGGCCATGGCGATCGCCAGGCTGAGCGCGACCGTGGTCTTTCCGTCCCGCGGCCCGGGGCTCGTCACGACCAGCGTCCGGAGCGACTTGCCCGCGCCCATGAACGTGAGGTTCGTCCGGATCGTGCGGCAGGATTCGGCCACCGCGCTCATGGGGTGGGTGTGGACCACCAGGTCCTTGTTCCCGCCCTCGGCGACGGGCTGCCGCCGCCTGCGCCGCCCGTAGCGCACCGGGCCGCCCCGCGCCTCACCGTCGCCGATGGCCGGGAGCAGGCCGAGCACCGTGAGCCCGAGCGCCTCGACGTCCTCGGCCGAGCGCACGCGCCGATCGAGCCGGGTCCGGAGGAACCCGGCGCCGACGCCGAGCAACAGGCCCGCGAGGAGCCCGACGGCGATGTTGAGCTGGACGCGCGGCTTGACGGGCACCTTCGGCTCGACCGCGCGGTCGACCATGCGCACGAAGGCGACCTCGAGCATGCGCGTGAGGTCGGTCTCGGTCGTGCGCTGGAGCACGAGCTCGTAGAGCTTCGCGTTGTTCTCGGTCTCGCGCTGCAGGCGGCTGTACTGGATGGACTGGAGGTTCAGCTCGAGGCCCGCCTGGTGCGTCTGCTCGAGGAGATCCCGGAGGCCGCCCTGGGTCCGCTCCACCTCGCCGAGCTCGTTCTCGACCGAGCCGATGAGCCCGTCGATGGCCTCGCGCATCTGCGTCCGGATCGACTCGAGCTCCTGATCGAGCGCCTGCATGCGCGGGTGCTCGGCGCCGTAGCGGGTCGCGAGCGCCTCGCGCTCGGCGGACTTCGTGCGGTAGGACGCGCGCAGCGCCGAGACGCCCGGGTCCTGCGTCACCACCGCGGCGTTCACGCTCATCGGATCCTCGGCGTTCGCTGCGCGAAGGGCCGCGAGCCGCGAGCGGAGCTCGACGCCACGGGTGCGGGCCTCGGTCAAGGACTCGCTGTAGCGCTGGATGTCGTTGGCGACGATGTTCTGCCGGTCCTCGAGCGAGACCGACAGCACGTCGTTCTCCCGCTTGAACTCGTGCAGCGCGAGCTCCGAGGTCTCGAGCTGCCGCTTGAGGTTGTCGAGCTGGTTGCTCAGCCACTCGAGGGCG
Source organism: Candidatus Neutrinellum sp. (assembly GCA_039794305.1). GTDB lineage: Bacteria > Myxococcota_A > Polyangia > Polyangiales > JBDIVX01 > JBDIVX01. Next base: position 20,350 of record JBDIVX010000113.1, on the reverse strand, counting down.
CTCACCGTCGAGCCGAGCCGGTCCTCGAGGGTCTTCTCGATGTACGCGTCCGCGATCGCGTTCGCGAGGAGCGTCGCGCGCTCGGGGTCGCGGTCCTCGACCTTGATGTGGACGAGGCGCGTGTCCTTGATGGGCTCGACCGTGATCCGCCCCTGGAGGGCCTGGGCCGCCTCCTCGACCGCGACGCCCTCGAAGTCGTCGCGCTCGTCCTCGGGCACGCCGACGAACCCCGGGTCGTGGTGGAGCCCGAGCTTGCGGACCACCCGCTCGGCGACCGTGCGGCTCGAGATCACCCGGTTCTGGGTCTCGTAGAACTCCCGGGTCAGCCAGAAGTTCGAGACCGGCATGGCCACGTCCTCGACCTCGCGACCGAGGGGCCGGGGCGGGTTCGGGTCGTACTCGAGCACGGCCGTGGCCGCGTAGATGCGGGGCTGGCGGAGCGTATAGAAGGTGACCGCCGTGGCGACGGCGGCCGCGACGGCCAAGATCACCCACTTCTGGCCCCAGAGGGTCTCGAAGAGCGCCCGGAGATCGAGGGGCGCCCCCTCGTCGGGGAGGGGCTGCGGGGGAGGGGCCTGGGGCGGAGCGGTGGTCATGTCGTTCGGCCGGGAGCCGGCAAGGATTTCGCGCAACTGGCGCCCGGTCAAGGCGCCCCGAGGAGCTGTTGCCCCGTGGGGCCGCGGGGTTCAGCGCCGCCCGCCCCGAGGAGGTCGTCCTTGAGGGCGCACCAGCGTGGGTGATCGGGCTCGGCCGCGCACAGCTCCGCGTAGGCGGCGAAGGCGCGGCGCAGGTCCCCGAGCTCGCGGGCGAGGGCGGCGATCCGCGCGAGGCGGGCGTTCTGGGGCTGGATCCGGTGGGCCTCGGCGAAGGCGTGCAGGGCGGCGCCGCGGTTCCCGAGCTGGTGCTCGAGCCCGCCGAGGAGCCACCAGGCGGCGGCGATGTCCCGGGCGGAGCCGGCCGCCCGCCCCCGGAGGCGCTCGACCGTCTCGCGCATGGCCTCGACGTCGCCGGCCGCCGCCTCGGCGCGGGCGCGCCCCCGGAGGACCGCGGCGAGGTCGTCCGTCCCCGACTCGGCCCGCTCGAGGCTCGCGAGGGCCTCGGCCGGATCGCCGGAGGCGACGAGGGTCTCGGCGCCGAGCACCTGGGCGCGGCTGTCGGCGGGGTGGCGGGCGAGGAGGGCGCGAGCGGCGCGCGCGGCCTCGGCGTGCTCGCCGCGAGCGAGCTGCCGGCGGACGTTCCGGGCCTCGGCCTCGAGGTCGGTCGGGTCCGCATCGAGGATGAGCGCGTCGATGGCCGCGGCCACCTCGGGATGGCGCCGCGCGCAGGCGGCGGCGATGCGGAGCACGGCGACGCGGTTCTCCCCCTCGGGCGCCGCGCGCGCGGCGAGCTCGGCCGAGGGCTCGTCGCCCAGCATGTCGCAGAGCACGGAGCGCACCGAGCCCGGATCGCGCGCCCCGGCCTCGCGCAGCTCGAGCAGCGCCTGGTCGCGGCGCCCCTGGGCGAAGAGCCACCGCGCCGCCTCGACCCGCGGCGAGGGCCAGCCCGGCGCGAGCGCCATCGCCCGGTTCAGCCAGCGGGGCGCGGCCGGATCGCCGTGCGCCGACGCCTCGACGCCGGCGAGCAGGGCGAAGCTCGGCTCGGACGGGTGGAGCCGGACCGCGTCCTCGAGCGTCTCGCGGAAGCCCGCGCGGTCCTCGGCGCGGAGCGTCCGGACGAGCTCGTCCTCGAGCGTTCGGACCGAGACGCCCGGGACGGTCGGCCCGAGCGCGAGCGTGAGGACGAGGCCCGCCGCGACCGCGCCCGCGAGCATGGGTCGGAGCGGGAGCCGCTTCGGCTCGCCGCGCGCGAGCCGGCTCTTCTCGGGAGCGAGCCCGGCGCCGAGCAGCGCCGCCGCCACGAGCGCCACCCCGCCGAGCTCGAGGCCGAAGTCCATCAGGTTGTGCCCGGCGATGCCGAGGCACCCGACGACGGCGCCGAGCTTCGTGAGCGACCGGCTCCGGGTGAGGGCGCGCAGCAGCGTCGCGCCCAGCACGCCGAGGAGCGTCACCCCGAGCGGGAGCCCCCACTCCGCGATCCACTGGGCGGGCAGGTGCTCGGCGTACACGAAGCGGCGCGTCGCGCCGAAGTCGGCCACGAACGCCGCCGAGAAGGCGCCGCGCCCGACGCCCACCCAAGGCTGCGCGATCGCGAACTCGAGGCTCTCGCCGAGGAGCCCGAGCTTGTCGGCGTCCCCCTCGAGGAGCTCCGACAGGATCGCGTCCGCCGCGACGTAGGCCCCGAGCCCGAGCGCGCCCGCGACGGTAGCCGCGCCGAGGATCAGCAGCGAGCCCGATCGACCTTCCTCCCGCCGGCGGTAGCGCCGGAGCACCAATAGGGCCGTGAGCAGCACGCCGACGCCGACGAGGGCCGCGATCCCTCCGCGGGAGAGCGTGAGGAGGGCCGTCGCTCCGGTCACGGCGGCGGCCGTGACCCAGAGCGCGCGGTGCTCGGAGCGCCCGTCGAGCCCGAGCGTGACCAGCACCGGAAAGCCCATCACGAGGAACCCCGCCAGGTTGTTCTCGTTCACGAGCGGCGCGAGCAGCCGCGGCGCGGCGAAGCGCGGCTCGTAGAGCCCGAACACCCGCTCGGCCCCCGTGAGCGCGTGCCCGAGCGCGACCAGCGCCATCAGCAGCACCGACCCGGCGACGATCTGCGCCACGCGCCGCCGCTGCCCCACCCAAGCGAGCCCGTAGGCCGCGAGGAACACGGCGAGGAGCGCCGTCCCTTCGAGGAGCTCCCCCCGCGTCTCGCCTGGAGCCCGGCTGATGGGGACCCAGCCCGGGCTCCCCTCCCCGAGCGCGTCGGCGGTGGCGGCCGAAGCCTCCACGCTCTCGGGCGCGAGGAACGCCGCGACCGAGGCGGGCAGCGGCACGAGCTGCATGGCGGTCCATGCGACCGCGAGGGCCAGCACCGCGCCGGCGGACGTGACGTGCACCGTCTCGAGCCGCGCGCGGAGCGCCCAGAGCGTCACAGCGCCCGCGGCCACGCCGAGCGCGGAGACGGCGACCGCCGCCCACGGCAGCGCCCCGCCGAGGAGCTGGGGCGCGAGGACGAGGGCGATGGCGAGGGCTGCGAGGGCCGGCGTGAGGGAAGGGCGCGAGCGGCCGTGGCGCCGCGGAGGGCGTGAGCGGCGGCGCTTCCTTCTGCTTCGGTCACTCAGCGCATTCGGTTCGTCGTCCACCGGCTTCCTGCTGCTCCAGGGACCCTCTACTGCCCGCCCTTGCCGCCTGCGGACGCAACGCGTCGCTGCGCGGCGGTCACCGCAAACATCAAGAGGGCGTAGAGCACAGCCCAACCAGCGATGACCATCCAGACGAGCCGCTCCGTTGGATGACGGACCACCGCCACTGCAGACAGGCCGCACGCGCCCATGAGGAGGTACTCCGCCAGGACGGTCCTTCGATGGCCCCACCCGAGTTGCACGACCCGTTGGTAGAAGTGCGTGCGGTGTGCCTCCCAGAGTCGCTCTCTCCGAAGCGCTCGCCGAGCGAGTGTGACGGTTGCGTCCACCACGAACGGTGAAAACACGAGGACGCCCACCCATAGCGGGAAGATGCCGTCCTGCTCGGCCCAAAGGGACAATGCCCCGGCGAGAAGGCCGAGGAGAGACGAGCCCACATCACCCATGAAGATGCGGGCGGGCGGGAAGTTGAACACCAGAAAGCCGGCCGCGGCAGCGCAAGTCAGAAGACTGACGAACAGGAAGGAGGAGCTCTCGGCCAGGAATCCAAGGTACGCGAACGTCCCGAAGCCGAAGACGGCCATCCCTGCCGCGAAACCGTCCATGCCGTCCATGAAGTTGTACAGATTGATCATCCAGGCCAGGAAAAGCACTGTGAAGACGGTCGCCACGGAACGCGGCCAAAGCCACTCCCAGTGCCCGATCACGAGCTCCTGTGGAGCAAATCCTCCCCACACGATGAGCGCCGCAGCGAGCAGGTGAGCGATCAGCCTGTATCGGGCCGCGACGGAGAGCTTGTCATCGGCGAACGATGCACCCACGACCGGAACAGCGGCGGCCGCGGTATACGCAGCGCCATCCGGCATCGGTGACAACGTGGCCAGGCCAGTCCCCGCGACCACCAGACCGCCCAATATCGCGAGTCCACCCGTCCTGGGCGTGGGCGTTTCGTGCAAGGACCTATCGTTGGGCACGTCGATGACGGCAAAGAAGCCCGACCGGCGCTTGCACAGGAACTTGGTCAGGACGGCCGACACGGCGAAGGCCAGCACGGGTAGGCTCCAAGTGCCCGTCATCGGCGTGCCTTCCGATGTTCCGCCACCATGCCGGGAAGTGCGTCGAACAGGTCGTAGCGAGGTTGGAAGCCGAGACCCGTGACCAGGCGCGCGTTGCTGTAGAGCGCAGAACCGAGCAGCTTGTCGAGTGTCTCACTGTCAAAGGGGACAGGCCTTCGACGGATCCGGCCGATGGAGTCGCCCACGCGCGCGGCCAACCGGAGCAAAGACGCGGGAACCGACCAGCGCGGACTCGGTCGCCCGAGGGCACGCCGGATGGCGTCGCAGATCTGCGCCGTCGAGTAGCTTCTCCCGTCGGTTGCGATGAAGACGCGCCCGCTGGCCCGTGGGTCTCGGGCGACGAGGAGCGCAGCCCGGGCGACATCGTCGACGTGCACCATGGAACGGTTGTTCCCGACGTCGGGGAGTGGCGGGAACCAGCCCTCGGAAATTCCGGCGATCATCCGAGGGACATTGCCGCGAGAGCCTGGACCGTAGACCAACGGAAGTCGAAGGACGGCTGCGTGGCGGCGATGTTCGGAGGCCCACTGGAGGACGGCTTGCTCTGCCTCGAGCTTGGCTCTGCCGTAGTCCGTCGTGGGAGCGCACGGGGCAGTCTCGTCCAGGCACTCTGCGGAGCCTTCACCCATGGCCTTGACGCTGCTGATGAAGACGAACGACCGCACGCCCGCCTTCGCGGCGGACTCGAGGAGGGCCTTCGTACCCACGACGGTGGTAGTGAAATGGAGTCGCGCCGACTCACGCGACGACGCCCCAAAGGCGTGTGCATGACCCGCGCAGTGGACCACGGTGTCGATCGCATCGCACACATCCGTCAGGGTCGAAGGGCGAGTCATGTCGGCTTCGATGATCCGAAGTCGCTCGGATCCAGGAAGGGACCGGGCACGCTCCGCGCTTCGCGTCAGCACAGCGACGGAAGATGCCCTGTCGAGGGCATGCGGCAGCACTGCTCGGCCCACGAAGCCGGTCGCGCCGGTCAAGAGCAGCCGCCCGAGGTCGATCCCGTTTCGGTTTGCTTCGTTCATCGAGGTCTTTGGAAGAACTGTGGCACCCGCTGGAGCACCTTCCGGACCACGAATAGCGGCGTGACGGGAAGCTCATGCTTCCGACACGCCCGGTAGGACTCCAAATTCCCCTTGATGATGTTCCCGATGCTGCGGTTCGTCGCACCGCCGGTACGCATGTGGACCATGATCCGGGGGATGTAGACGCTTTGGATGCGGTGGATCTCGAGAAAACGGGTGGTGAGCTCGAAGTCCGAGCAGAAACGGTACTGCAGATCGAAGAGCCCGTACCGTTCGTATACCCGTCTCCGGACGAAGAAGGTCGGGTGAGCTGGCATCCATCCCGTTCGGCAGAGGCCATGCACGTACTCACGCGAACGCCAGTACCGAACGATCCGGCTCGTATCCTCCTGGTCGACGTAGAGCAGGTCCCCGTAACAGGCGTCCACCGCCGGATCCGCGAACGCCCTCGCGACCTCGGCGAGAACCCGTGGGCCGGCATACCAATCGTCCGCGTTCAGAGTGCCGACGACTTCGCCTGTCGCCAGCCGGATGCCCTTGTTCATGGCGTCGTAGATGCCCCTGTCGGGTTCGGATACGACCGTCTGAATGGCATCCCGATGCGCCTCGACCACTCCGAGAGTGCCGTCCGTCGAGGCTCCATCGATGACGATGTGCTCTCGATCGCGATGTGTCTGACTCGCGACCGAGCGAATCGTGTCGGCGATGGTGCTGACGTTGTTCCTCGTCACCGTCACGACGGAGATCCGCATCGGCAACCCCCGCTCAATGCAATGTCGGTGACTGCGTGGGGGCTTCGGCGGTCTTGTCATCGGCAGGTGACAGCATCTCGGGAACCAGCCGAGCGAGTGCGCGACGCGCTTCCTGGCCGGTGAGGCGGGCACACGCGAGCCCGCGAATCCTCTCCAGCTCGCGCAGCACCTCGGCCCGGGGCACCGCTCCGATCTTCCCGATGAAGATCTTCGAGTGGCCGGTGCGAGCCATGTGCTCCGACTGGAACGACAACTCCTCGCGCAGCTTCTCGCCGGGGCGAACCCCGGTGAACTCGATCGGGATCTCCTCTTCGCTGAAGCCCGACAGGCGGATGAGGTCTCGTGCCAGTTGGGTGATCTTCACTGGTTCTCCCATGTCCAAGATGAAGATCTCGCCCCCTTCACCCATCGCCGCCGCCTGTATGACCAGTCCCGATGCCTCCGGTATCGTCATGAAGTAGCGCTCCATGTCCGGGTGCGTCACGGTCACCGGCCCGCCCCGCTTGATCTGCTCCTTGAAGATCGGGATCACGGAACCCGCCGAGCCCAGCACGTTGCCGAACCGGACCGCGACGAATGACGTGTCCGACTCCTGTGATAGCCCCTGGATGTACACCTCCGCCGCACGTTTCGTGGCGCCCATGATCGACGTGGGGTTGACCGCCTTGTCGGTGGAGATCAGCACGAATGCCCCCGCCCCGAACCGGTGAGCGGCATCGGCCACCGTTTGCGTGCCAAACAGGTTGTTCTTGATCGCCTCCCCGGCGTTCCACTCCATCATCGGCACGTGCTTGTGGGCGGCGGCGTGGAACACCACTTCCGGGCGGTGCTCGTCGAAGACAGCCTCGACCCGCTCCCCGTCGCAGATGTCGCAGACCACTGGCTGGACACGGAGTGTCGGGCGGCACCGGCTGAGCTCCTCGTGGACTTGGAAGAGCGCGTTTTCGGCCTGCTCGACGAGAACCAACCGCTCGGGACCCATGCGCGCGACCTGCCGGCAAAGCTCCGACCCAATCGAGCCGCCCGCTCCGGTGACGAGCACCCGGCGCCCCCGAAGGAACCGCTCCACGGCCTGCTCATCGAGCTCGACCGCGGCGCGTCCCAGCAGATCATCGATCGTCACCTCCCGAATCCGCGAGAGATTGACGCGCCCGTCGAGGATCTCGTAGACGCCCGGGATGATCTGAGCGGTGACCTGGGCTTGCTCGCACGTGTGGACGATCCGCCGCACCACATCGGCGGAGACCGCCGCCATCGTGATGACGACGAGCTCGATCTCGTGCTCCTTCACCAGCTTGGTGAGGGAGTGCGTGTCGCCCAAGACCTTGATGCCCTGGATCAGCGTTCCGACCTTCACCGGATCATCGTCGACGAAGCCGACGAGCTCCATCGCCACGTCGGGACGCCGCGAGACCTCGCTGGCGACGAGGGCTCCCGCGCGCCCGGCCCCGGCGAGCAGAGTCCTCCGAGGGCGCGCCGCAGTCGTGACGCGACGCCGCTCGCTGCGCTCCGCGATGATGCGGCGGATGACACGCACGCCCGCTATTCCCAGGAACGCCAGGATGCAGTCCATCCCGAGAACCCCGAGGGGAATACGAACGAACCGCGCGTAGCCGGGCGCGCTAGCGAGCGCAAGCCGCAAAGCTACGAAGATGCCGATCGCTCCCGCGATGCCGAACAGAATGCGAGTGACGTCGTGGAGCCCAACGTAGCGCCAGGCGCGCAGCGGCACGCCAGCGGCTGCGAGACCCAAGTACTGGAGAAGCACCACATAGGGCAAAGTGAAGAAAAGAAGCTTGAGGAGAGCAAGATCGATCGACAGCTCGAAGCGGAAGAGAAACGCGAGCCCGTAAGCGAGGCTCAAGACGGTGAAGTCAACAGCTACTTGCAGCGAACGAGCGGCGAGTTTCCGAACCATCTGCTAACCCAGGCAACGGAATGGTGGGGAGCACCAGTTCATCTGGCACCGCCACCTTTCGGGCTGTAGAGATCACCCAAGAGGGCATCGAGAAAGCCCGCAATCACGATGCTGGCCGAGCGCCCCGTCTCGAGCACCTGCTCCGGCGGGCTCGACAAGAAGTGGAAAAGGTGTGCATTGGTCAGTCCGGACAGCGTGTCGAGAGCCATCACGACCTCGCCGTCGTTGCCGGCCAGCTCAATCATCGCGGCCTTGATCGAGGACGTGTCGCCAGCCACGTCGACGCCGGCGGCCACCAGCAGCTCACGAGCCAGGTCCATCGTCGCGAGGGCTACATCTCGCAGTCGATAGAGCGGCAAGTCACAAGGGTCATCCGACGCAGCCAGCAACTGCTCGCGTGCTCGCATGAACTCCGAAGCCGCGGCCGACAGGGCGTCGGGGGCATTCCGGTGTCCGAGAGCGCGCGATGCTTCCATCAGCCAGGGGCCTTCTCCATGAACCAATTGCCGAGCACGAGAACGTCCATCTTCGTGCGTTGGTAGCAAGACAGAGCTTCTTCGGGAGAGCAGACGATCGGCTCGTTCTCGTTGAACGACGTGTTCAGCACGACGGGAATGCCCGTTTGCCGCTCGAATGCCTCGATGAGCGCGTAGTAGCGCGGGGAGGCCTCCCGATTGACTGTCTGAAGACGACCCGTGTGGTCGACGTGATCCACTGCCTGGATGTCCTGACGGCGCTCGGGCAGGGTAGGGTAGACCTGCATCATGAAAGGGGTAGGCCAGGTCTCGGTGAAGTACTCGCCGACGCGGTCCTCGAGAATGGACGGCGCAAAGGGTCTGAATGGCTCGCGGTGCTTGATGCGGGCGTTGAGGACGTCCTTCATGTCCGGGAGACCTGGGTGTGCCAGGATGGACCGCGCACCCAGGGCTCGCGGCCCCCATTCCATCCGTCCCTGGAACCAACCGACGACCTTGCCCGCAGCGATGCGAGCGGCGGTTGCGTGGAAGAGCTGCTCATCAGCGAGCTGGCGCGCGTCCGTCACGCCGGCGCGCTCCAGGCAAACCCGTATCTCCTCGTCGCTGTACTCGTTTCCGAGATATGCGTGCTGGAGGGGCGGTACGCGTGGGTTCCCGAGGTGAACGTTGTGGACGAAGTAGGCTGCGCCGAAGGCGGTGCCATCGTCCGTTGCTGCGGCGTGCCCATAGAACTTCCGGAAGGCGCTGCGCTGGAAAACCTGGCCATTCGCGACCGAATTCAAGCCCACACCACCGGCTACGCACAGGGAGTCAGAGCCTGTCCGGCGGTGGAGATCGTCCAGGACATGAAAGTAGACTTCCTCCAGCCGTGCCTGAAGCGAGCGAGCGAGATCCTTGTCGCGTTGTGTGATCTCGGTGTGACGTTCACGCGGGGGACCGACCTCATCCACCAGTTGCGGTGAGAAGAGGTGGCCTACCGTAGGGTGCCCCCTCTCGTCGAAGCCGTAGTCCACTCCTTCCGAGTGGTGCACGAAGTAGCTCAGGTCGAGCTCGAACTTGCCGCCCGGCACGGTTCGTACGAGGCGGCGCATGAGATCCATGAAGGCTGGCTGGCCATAGGGCGCCAGGCCCATGACCTTGCCTTCGTCGCCGTACGAACCATACCCGATGAACTGGCAGACAGCCGTATACAGAATCCCCAAGGAGTGCGGGAAGTACACGCGGTCGAGCACGTCGATCGAGGTCCCCTCACCGATGGCGACCATGGTCGACGCAAAGTCACCGAACCCGTCGACGGAGAGAATGGCCGCCTTGTCGAACGGGGAAACCAGAAAGGCGCTGGCCGCATGGCAGAGGTGGTGCTCGACATTGTGCACACGTGCTCTCAGCTCGTGCCGGGACACTTCGCAGGCTTCGGTGACCAGGGAAGGCACATCTCGGATTCTCGCTCGGTTCTCGAGGCGTTGCTTCGCGAGGCGGCTGATGCGGCCGATGTTGCCAACGCTGAACTTCACCTTCTGCGCGAGGTTGGCCGTCGAGTCGCGGCCGATGGCGATGTGGTCCACGTCCCGGAGGCCGATGCCTCCCATGTCGAGGACCTTGCGGATGGCCATCCTTGGGAACCCCGCATAGTGCTTGACTCGGTTGAGCCGTTCTTCCGCGATCGCTCCGACGACCTCCCCGTCGCGCAAGAGCACCGCCGCTGCATCCGCGTGAAACGCATTGATTCCAAGAACGTGTGTGGTCACCGCGCCGAATTCTCCAGGTCAGTGCATTTCGCGACTTTTTCGCCGGTTCGCCGAGGGGCAGGGGGCCCGATCATCGGGTCGTCTGCGCCGTCTAGTCAATCGTCAGGGACGTTCGTTGCTGGGGGTGGGAGTGATGTTCACGGAACGGCGACGGGCGGCTGAAGGAGCGGCATGGTACCCTGTCCTACCCATGTTGTCGTTCGTATCGACCTGCCGCACGGCGTACGGTGCATTCGCGGCTGTCGCGATGGCAACAGCGGCTGGGGGGCTCGCGCTACCGTCCACCACGGTTGCCCAGGATTGGCCGGTGTGGCGTCAGAGCGCCCGCCGGACGGCCTCCCAACCGGCCGGGGCTCGGCTGGCGGAGCCGGCCGTCCTTTGGCGTCTGCCGATGGGTGCTCTACTCGGCTCCGCAAGCTTTCGAGCGGCGGACCTCGACCTAGATGGTGAGCTCGAGGTCGTCCTCATCCGTGGAGGTCGTGCCGTGGCCTGGGACGTGAGTGGCGGGTTGGTCTGGGCCACGGCTCCCCTGGGCCTCGACTCCATATTGGCGGTGACTGATTTCGACGGGGACGGTACGCACGAAGTGTTTGCCGCCGCGTCAGAAGAAGGCCTGTTCGTGCTCGATGCCGCTTCTGGACGGCTCGTTTGGCGCACGCCCACGGCACTCGAGGCGCGTTTGGGATCCGTGATTCCCCTGGATGTCGAGGGTGACGGACGGCTCGAGCTCTACGTCGCAGACGCCGGCTGCCGGATGGCAGGTGCGGGGGCTGCGCATGTGTATGCCTTTCCCGATGGCCTCCATGGCGACGCCGAGCTCACGGAACTGGACGTGTCGGATGCGGGTTACTGGTGCGGCCAGCGTCAGGACGTGGGGGACCTCGATGGCGATGGCCTGCCAGAAATCGTTGCCCTTTCCGACGAGCAGATCATCGCCTATTCGCCCAGCAGCGGCTTGCCCGTCGTAGCGTCGCCTCCATTGGGCCGAGTTCCATACGGACGCGCGACAACGAACGTTGTCGATCTCGACGGAGACGGACGCGCCGAGATCCTCGTCATGTCCGATAACCCCGGCTTGCTCCCGACCAGCAAGAGGTTACTGGTCGCTGAATTAGTCGAGGGGGAAATCCGAGTCCGTTTTGAGAATAGAGCAAATCCGATCGGCGGAGCGCACCTGTTCCCCCGCCGTGCAACCGCGGACGTCATTCCCGGAGGCTCCCTGGAGATCGTCCACTCGACGTTCGACCCCGACGAGGGAACTTGGACGACACGCGTGATCCCCGGCCACTCTCGCGACGGATCTCCCGCATGGGAGTTTCCCATGGACGTCATTGCGGGGCATGTGGACCTGGACGGAAACGGATACCCAGAGCTTCTCCTGACACGCGCCGATGGCCGTACGGTCGGATCTTTCGCCACCGTACGCGCTGTCGCCTTCACGTCGGCTGGTAGGCCCGTCGAGTTGTTCCGACTGGAGGCCGCCTCCGTTCCCCTCGAGGAAGCTCCGTGGAGTCGAGACAACACAGCCGTCCGTCTACCTGGGGAACGTGGAGGGCTGGTCGTCTACGAGGATATGGATGCTGATCTGCGAGCTGATCTCGTGCGCCTCGTCGCCCCGGATGGGCGCAGCCGGGCCTCGCGCACCATGGGCGCTGAAGCCGGGCCGGTTGGTGTTCACGTGGCTGACGGCGGCCCACCAGCGCACATCCTGGTTAGCCGGACGGACGGGCGAATCGAGCTATTGGACTCCTCGCTGTCACTTGCGAACGCTGGTGATGACGTCGACCGTGCGGCCCTCGTGGAGTTGAACTACCAGGCTCCGCGTGTCGTGGTCGCGCGGGGACTGTTGGGAACGGTCGACGCGCGGCAGGGTCCCATCGTCTACGACACGGGAGAGGCGAGCTCAGACGGTGTTCCGAGCGTGGCCTGGCGTGGGAATCACCTCGTCGCGAACCGGCCGGGCCTCACGTTTGTGCCGGACATGCCGGCCGGGCTGGGCGCCGCGTTTGTCGATGAAGACCGGAGCGGTGAGAAGAGCGTGCGCCTCGTTGCTGCCGATACGGGTGAAGAAATCGCCAGTGGCTTGCTGCCCAATAGCGCCAACAGCTTCCTCATCCATGATGTGTTCCCGCTTGGTGGGAGTTCCGGCTCCGCATGGCTTACTGGGGCAATGTTCGACGATCAGAGCGGTTCACTGACGTACTTCGGATTGGACCTAGCAGACGGACACCTAAGGACGCTTCCGTTCATTGAGAGAGAGGCACTGAGCGCGGTTGAGGCGCTGCCCTCTGGCTACGACATGAACGCTGACGGCGTCATGGATCTACACGTGGTCCAGGCCAGGGATGCAAAGGTCGTTGACGGTGGCTCGGGCAACGTCTTGTTCACCCGGTCAGGCGAGATTGGCGGCAGCCTCGCGATCGCCGACGTGAACTCCGATGGCAGCCTGGACGTGCTGCACTTTGGTCGGACCGCCGCGCCGGAGCTCCTCGATCAAAGCCTGGCGCTTCTCTGGCGGGCAGATGGCCCGCGTGCGAGTCGGACGTTTGGGGCGGTGGCATCGACCGAGCACGGAGCACGCCTCGCCGTGGCCCTCCTGGACACCGCCGTGCTCGAGATCTATTCCGGCACAGATGGTACGCGCGTCGTGTCGTCAGTCCTTGCTGGTGGTCGCCAATTCAGCGACGAAGCGGCGGCTCACGACGCAGGCGTCCAGCCAGGTGACCTCGGCCATCCGGTGGCTCTGGCGGACATGACTGGCACGGGCGAACCGGCCTTCGTGGTCGGTTCGAGCGATGGGTTCTTGTACGCCGTCGACGCGGCGGTAGGAACATTGGTCTGGTCGATGAACTTCCGCGCCGCGGTGGGCGAGCCCGCAATCGCCGACGTCACTGGCGACGGCATCGTCGAGATCATCGTTCCGACTGGAGATGGCCATCTCTACGCCGTTGGCCGCCCCGAGTTGGACGAGCCGCGCGGTGTCCATGATACGGATGGCTCATTCGTAGCCCGTTCCGAGGCGGATGATCTCGATGAGCTAGAGTTGGGCAGCGGCGTTGGTGGGAACTGGGAGTCAGTTTCCGGAGCGACCGCTTACGAATATCAGCTCGTGAGACAAGACGACTTGGTAGTCGTGCCCTGGACGCTGGTCGAGTCGCCACGGTTCGTGTCGTCCGAGCCTGGGTTCGAACTGGGTGAACGGTATCGAACCTATGTGCGCGCCCTTTCCGTCGACGATGGTGTATTGCGCACGTCCAGCGAGGTCACGTCGGATGGGTTCGAGGTGGTCGACCGCACTCCACCCGCAGTGTCCGTAACAACGACCCCGTCCACGATCTTTCCGGACGACCCGGACTCGGTTCGTGAAGCGGTCGCAGAACTGCATGCCACTGACCTCGCAGGCATCCGCTCGTACCGTTTGGCCGTGTTCCGAGGAGAGCGGGAGATCGTGACGTTGAGTATGGCTGACCACGCGGGAAACACCCTGGCCGTGGAGGAGATCTGGGACGGTCGTGACGCGTCGGCTGCCCTCGTAACAGGAGGTGAATACCGCATCGAGGGCACGGTGATAGATACGGCAAACAATGCCGGAAGCGCTTCCGCGACTGTATTCGTCTGCCGTGACGGGGATGTCGCGCCATCGTGCAGGCTCAGCGACGACATGGGGGAGATGCGAAGGGCGGCATGGCAAGTAGCGGGAGGGTGTGGCTGCTCCCTCAACGCTGAGCCGGCACCATGCTCGTGGGTATGCTTGTGGCTCGGAGCTCTCTGGGTGCTGTACATGCGACGGCGCCACCACTGAGGCCTGCGGGAGATCCACGAGCGCGGGAGCGGGGGCTCGGGTGCTCGCTACTCCCGATGGCCTACCCTGAGTAGTCGCGGCCTGCGACCGGGCGGTGAGCCAAGCATCTCCAACCCCTTCACGACGACAAAACACGCTACCGCCGTCTGGACGACGCCAGCTAACAATGTTGGGACTGCTACTGTGGCTTGCGTTTCGACAAGAAGGACTATTGGGAAGACAAAGCGAAACAAGTTGCCGCGCGACCAAATCCTGAACGTCGCCTTCCAGAACGCGCCCGCGAGCAGCGCCACCAGCGCCACACCCAGCCAGCCGAAGTTCCAATAGCCGTCTGCGATGATGGGATATGCATATGTCGTTCTCTCGACGGTCCGCTCGGTTCCCATCCCAAATTGCAGCGCGAAGCGGTCGTTCGTGATGGCGGTCAGGTTCGGCTTCCCTGGCCACAAGACCCTTGGGACAAGGCCGTATGGCACAGCCAGCCACGGCTCTCCTTTCGCGTAGGGAACCTGGGCGGGAACCCACGCCAGCACCAGCGCGTTCACGGTCAAGTTGTTTAACCGCTCGACCGTCGTCCCGAAGGCCTCCTCTCGCTGCGCGGTGTCACTAACCCACACCTCCTCCAGGCTCGTGACCCATGCGCCGATCATGTCATCGAAGTCCAGCTCCGCGAAGTCAGCGGTTCGGTAGCCGGTGAGCTCGCGATATACGTGCTTGGCCGGATTGATGACTACCACCAGCAGGATGAGCACGGCGACGAGCCGTGCAGGAAGTCTCGCTCCGGTGCCGAGCATCCCGAGTGCCAGGGTGATCACGGGCACCACCGCAACACTCAAGCGTGATGTCAGCAGACCGATACCTACCATCATCGCTGTAAGAATCAGAAGAAGAGCCCTAGCTCGTCCCGAGCCGCCATTCCGGCGAAGCTCGAATACTAGGAGGAGCTGAGCAATGGAAGGAAGGAAGAAAACCAGTAGTGGATGCCTAAACCAGGTTGCCTTCCACTCCAGTTCATAGAGCTTGAGCAGGAAGGCCACCCCTACTGATACGACTCCGTACCCAAAGACGAGTAGGACCGGGAGCCGGCGTGGTTGTTGTTGCACCGGGACTCCAGGGCGCCGTCCTGGCATGACCATCCAGCCCACGAGGAGCATGAGCAGGAACAGGCAGGCCGCGACTAGGGCATTTCGGACAGCCCCGCTGGCGGCCAGCGCCTGAAAGGAATGGCTCATCGTGAACGTGCCCGCGGAAAGCACAGGCATCGCGAAGAACACGTACAACTGCAGCACAACCCACTCGAGCGCAGGCAGGTCACGGCTTCGCTTGGCGAAGTAGGTCCAGAGTATGTTGAACGTAATGACGCCGCATGCGCCGGCGATTAGCCGCTCTTCGGACGAGTAGTCCGAGTGCCCAAGCAGCAGATGGGCGACGATCACGCCGGCGGAAGAGAACAAGCGGAGCCAAAGGAATGGCCGCCCTCCACGCCGGCTAGCGGTCGTGCCTGCTTGGCCCTCAACCGCTTGTTCCGCGCTCCTGCTCGTTAGTGCGGCTCCTCGTGTCATAGCCGTCTCTCCGGAGCCCTGACGGCAGTTCCTGCAGGGGGATCCGACAATGATCTGTTGAACCGAATCGCCATCTGGCGGCCTCAGGCAGCCTGCTTCGAAGCCAAGGACGCCACTGTCACTCTCGCGACCGTTGCTACCGTGGCCGCTCCAAGCGTCGCCAGCGCGAGGCCGGTGAGACCGTAGTGAGGCACCAGAACCAGATTGAGCGAGATTTTCAACGTGATGGCAATAGCTCCGAGGACCGCCACAGCCCTGGCTCGGCCTTGAGCCAGCAGCAGTTGCGTGAACAAGGCCGATACCACGGTGACCAGGATCAGCAGCGGCAGCACTCGGAGAACGTCGGCCGTCATGACCACGGCATCCCGACCGAAGGCCCCCCTCTCAAACACTAGAGAGACGACTTGCTCGCGAAAGGTCATGAGGAGCAGGACGGGCCCTACACCCAGCGCCACTACAACAGTGGACCATTTCTGCACAGTTCCCAGGGCACGCTTGGAAGCGCCGGCGGCGATGCTGCGCGCCAGCACGGGGAAGAGGGTGGTGGCCAGTACTGACGTGACCATGGTCTGTGGGATCGAATTCACGAGTAGGGCATAGTTGTAGGCCGCGACGCTACCTTCAGACAGGCCGGAGGCAAACGCCCGGTCCACGACCACGTCGACCTGCACCGCAGCGGAGTGGAGAAGCATCGCGCCCGCAGCACCTAGCGGTAGTCGCTGGTTGCAGAGGAGGCGTCCGAGTCCGGGCACGGCTGGCTCGAACCGCCTCGAGTGGAGAAGTTGCCACGTGAAGCTCAAGAGCGCGCCGATCACGAGCCCACCGACCAGCGCCCTCGCTCCGAACGCGTTTGCAGCGGCGATGCAACACACCATGACCGACAGGGTCACCACCTGGTTGGAAAGTGCGGGCACAGCAAAGCGATCATGTGAGTTCAGAACTACCTTGAAGGTACCCACCATGCCGAGCAGCCACACGTGGGGGAGTAGGGTACGCAGCCATGCCGCGGCTTGACGGCGAGCCGACGGATCGAAACCAGGAGCCATTGCGGTCATCAGGAGGTCCGCGGTCAAGAACAGGACCACGCATCCCACCGCGATCACCCCACCGCTAAACCAGAACCAGCCTCTTACCAGTGATGTTGCGGCGTGCGATCGGCCCAGCTGACGATGGGCGATGTACAACGGCAGGACTACCGCGACCGTTATCTGCGCCAGGTTGTTGATCAGAAGCTTCGGTAGAGCGGCAGCCACCAGGAAAGTATCCAGTTCCGCCGACGTCCCGAAGTAGTATGCGATCGTCGCTTCGCGAAGGCAGCTCAAAGCTACATTCACGACGGATATCGCAGCAAGAACCGGCGCGCCTCGGGGAACGCGGACAAGGAACTTTGCTAGGAACTGTCTCCCCGAAGCACTGATGCCGTCGCCCTGCTTCAGGTCTGGCATCGACGGCCTCAGGCGTGAGCCCCGGTTAGGGCATCATCGGCGTCATCGACTCGAGTCCCCAGGAGAGCGTCGAGTCCTAACGTGGCTCGGTACTCAGCCCATCTTGGGTTTGTCGAGTCAAAAGCCCGTCCGGGGCGGCGAAGTGACGAGAAATCAAAGGATGGCAATGGCAGGTCCAACGCCTCATACATGCCAACGAGCGCTGGGCGGGGATTCCGGCACCATCGTTCTAGATTGACAGAGAAGAAGCGGTCGCCGAATAGTTCGCGGCCTTCCCGCTCAACCTTGCTGAACGCCACCCTCCAGTAGGCCAGCAGACGACCGACTGCGGGCATCCGGTGTATGGCGGTGGGGTCCAACCCAAGCGCGGCTAGGCGAGAAAAGAAGGGCGAACTGAGGCCCTCACCTATTAGTGTCTCGAGGCCCCAGTGATCGTAACCCCGCTCGCGTGTCCAGAACCGCCTGCGGAGCATCGCGCGCCGCACCTTTGCCCGTGCGATCATCACGGCACGCGTGGCGTCCGGGACGTCGACCCTCCTCGCGTTCGTGGTCGAGGGGAGCAGATGTGAAGTGGCGAAGCCTTCGGGGCTTCGGTACAGATGCACGAGAACGGCCCGGTCGCCTCCCTCCCTACGCAGGTCTGCCAGTTTGAAGTGGCACCGCGTGGTCTCGACAATCGTGTTCTCGTGATCGGCTAGAAGGAATCGAAGGTACGCATGCTGCCGGTCTGTGAGGCCGTTCTGCAGTTCCTGGATCTCGTATATCGCGTCGAAGCGATCCCAGAACACGCTTTGGCACTTCGTCAGAAGGGACTCATATTCAGCATAGTGTCGCCTCTCGCGGCTCATCCACGCTTCGTCACCCAAGCGCCGTATGAGCGGGTTGAAGGGTTCGTTGTACGCACGAAAGCGCCGGTCCTGGCGGAGCAGGCTCCAGAAGATGGTGCTTCCGGAGCGCCTTAGGGCTACGACGAACAATCGAGCTTGCGTCATGAGGTCTGAGTCGCCTTTGTGCGGCAGAGCTAGCGGGCGTCTCGCCGGCCGATTGTCCGAGCGGGGACTCCGGCTACTACACTCCATGGTTCGACATCACGCGTCACCACGGCTCCGGCACCGATGACGGCATGATCTCCCACACTGACGCCCGGCAGCACGACCGCATGTGCACCGATCCACACGTCGTTCCCGATTTCCACAGCTGCGTACACCGTCCCCTGGCTGAGAATGGGCGTTCGAGCTGCGGATCGGTATTGGTTCGATTGGGAGTAGATGGCCACGCCGGCGGCGATAGCGCAGCCGTTGCCAATCCGCAGTCCACCTTGGCCATACAGCACGGACCCTACATCGACGTGTGTGTCCGTCCCGATCTCGATCCGCCCGTGGGGGCCTGTCGCCGACAGGAAGACATTGTCCGAGAGGGTGACCCCCGTGCGCATCGTAATCTTGGCGCCGCCAATGAGGCGGACATTTCGGCCGACACGCAGTGACCTCGGCCCGTGTCCGCAGGCCATCAAGATTCCTCGGATTCGTGCTTCAGCACCGTCCGCGTGGGCCGGTGAAGCGACCGAGACGAGCTGTGCTGCCAAACGGGAGCTCAGTTCGACGAGGAGGGGAGGCGCCGGAACCGGAAGGTTTGCGGCGAGATCGTCACTCAAGCTCGCGAGCCAACGCAGTGGCGATCGATGCGCAACCCCGTTCATTCGGGCCTCACGCTCTGCCTCAGCCTAGTGGCAGCGTAGCGCAGATCATCCACTGATAGCCCGTAGCCTGAGGGAAGGTTGAAGCCTGCGCGGGCGACATCTTCGGCGACGGTACTCGCGCTTTCGCCGCGAACCGTTCGGCAGCCGGCGTACGGAGGTAACTGGGACATCGGGATGAAGAAGGGACGCGTGTCAACCCGTTCCCCTCGTAGTCTGCTCAGAACTCCGTCTCGGCGGTCGGCCAGGTCGCGCCGGAGTCGAGCAGAAACCAGCCAGACGACCGGGTCTGCCCATGGCATCTTGGGGTTGAATACGAGAGAGTCGTCGTGGCCGCATGCGTCAAGGTAGTGGGAGAGGGCTTGCCGACGGAGAGCGGTAAGTTCCGCGATGCGCTCGAGTTGAGCGCATCCCAGAGCTGCTTGGACGTTGGTCATGCGACAGTTGTAGCCGGCTTCTGTGTGCCAATACCGCTGCGCCGGGTCCATCGCGTGGTCCTTCAAGAAGCGGACTCGCGCAGCGATGTCGGGATCGTGGGTAGTAACAGCGCCGCCCTCTCCTGTTGTGAGTATCTTGTTTCCGTAGAACGAGAACGCGGCCACGTCGCCGATGCTACCGACGCATCGCCCCTTGTACTTCGCTCCGTGGGCCTCCGCGCAGTCCTCGATGACGCGAACGTGTCTTGGCTTCGCCAGCTCAAGCAACGCATCCATGTCGGCCGGGTGCCCGTAAAGATGCACTGCAATGATCGCTCGCGTCTTGCTCGTTATGGCCGCCGCGACTGCAGTCGGATCAATGCACCAGTACTCGGGGTGAATGTCGGCCAAGACGGGGGTGGCACCAACGTGAACGACCGCCGCTGGTACGGCAGCAAAGGTCAGGTTCGGGATGATGACCTCGTCACCTGGGGCGACTCCGCAGGCCTTCAGGGCCAGGAGCAACGCGTCAGTGCCGTTTGAGACCGCAACAGCGTGCGGGACTCCGCAGAAGTGAGCGAAGGCCTCTTCGAACCGACTGACGAACTCGCCCAAGGAGGACACCCAGCCGGAACGAATCGCCTCGAGTGCATAGCGTTCCTCGAGCGGACCAATGTCCGGAGACGCGACGGGGATCATCTTCATGCTACGCTCCACGAACCCACACGGTGCGGCAATCCGCGTGAGCACTCATGGCTGCCATCGGAAGGGGGGGGGTAGGTGACGGCGGGGTGGTGCATTCGTGCGATCATATGGCTACTCGCAGTAGCCCATTGCTCACCAGGTGGCGCGCGGGCTGAGCGGCAGCGTAATCACAGTATGTCGCTTGGGGCTCGGCATTCATTGGTCGCTGGTTGCGGTTTCCCGCCGTTCACCGCGAGATCGCCTCGTCGGGAAGGCTGAGCTTGCCGCGTAACAGAGCCATCGGCGAGCAGAATTACACGGGCGGATCACGCCGACGTTCACCCACTGCCGCGGTTCGGTGGGGCCTAGCGCAAACACGTTCCAGGCCGAGACGCTCATCGAGTGCCACCGTTCACCCTCATGGGGCCGACCGATTTTCAGGGTCATGGGGCCGGGGAAGGTGTTGCGACCGGGTCGGATGATGGCCCGTCGCCGAGCCCGTGTCGAGCGTGATCGGAGGGCTCGCGTCA
>JBDIVX010000112.1:0-25481 GCA_039794305.1 Candidatus Neutrinellum sp. | reverse complement strand
CAGAGCGGCCGGACGCAGCGCGAGGACCTGGCCCTGTCGTTCCTGTTCGCGTTCGGGACGGTCTACTTCTTCACGGCGGTGCAGGGGACGGTGTGGTTCGCCGCGCACGTGGTCGCGGTGCCGCTCACCGTGCTGTACGTGATGTTCGCCCTCGGCGCGAAGCGGCCGCTGCTCGCCGGGCTGGTGCTGGGGCTCGCGTTCCTGACGCGGCCGACGACCGCGTTCCTCGTGCCGCTCTTCCTGATCGAGGCGATGCGCACGGCGCGCCCCGAGGGCGCCCGGTCGGCCGAGCCGGAGGCGCTCGTGTGGAAGCGGGCGTGGACGTGGGTGCGCGGGGTGTCGTGGACGCCCGTCCTCCGGAACGCGGCGCTCTTCGCGGCGCCGATCCTCGTGATCGGCGCGGTCGCCATGTGGATGAACCAGGCGCGGTTCGAGGACCCGTTCGAGTTCGGGCACACGTATCTGCAGATCCGGTGGCGCCCGCGCATAGAGAAGTGGGGGCTCTTCAACTTCCACTACTTCGCGAAGAACCTGGCCGTGTTCGTCGCGGCGCTCCCGTGGCTGAGCGCGTCGGCCCCCTACGTCACCGTGAGCCGCCACGGGCTCGCGCTCTGGTTCACCACGCCGAACCTGCTCCTGACCGTGTGGCCCAAGCGCGTGACCGCGACGATGGTCGCGCTCTACGTCTCGGTGGTCGTCGTGATGGTCCTGAACCTCTGCTACCAGAACAGCGGCTGGGTCCAGTTCGGCTACCGGTTCGCGCTCGACTACATGGTCCCGCTCTTCGCGCTCCTCGCCCTCGGCCGCCGCCGCTTCGGCCCCGGCTTCTACCTCATGATGGCCTTCGCCGTCGCCGTGAACCTCTTCGGCGCCGTCACCTTCGACCGCGCCTTCGAGCACTACGACGACGACCCGACCCAGAACGTCATCTTCCAGCCCGACTGACGGCGCCGCAGGAGGCCGCCTCTCACGTTCGGATCAGTCGTGCCCGTGGCCGAAGTGCTCGTCCCCGGGCTGCCGTCCGTGGGCGTCGGCGCCGCCGGGCGCGGGGGCGGCCTCGGCGGGCGGAGCGGCCGCGGGCGGCGGCTCTGCGGCCGGCTCGGCCTCGCCCGCCACCTGCCCCACCTCTCTGGGCTCCTCCGGGGCCGTGGCCGCGCGGTACACGCCGAAGAGCGCGATCAGCCCGAGGAGCGCGAGCCCGATCACCGGCACCCAGGTCGGCGTGCGGGGGGCCTCGTCGTGGACCTCGGGGAACTTGCCCGGCTCGTGCGCGTGCTCGCTCATGGTCGCGGCAGACTAGATGACCGGTCACGATTGGACAACGGCCCTCGCGCGAGCGAGGCCCACCGCTCGGGCCGCGACGCGGTGAAGATCAGCGCGGCCGGACGCGCTGCGCCATGATGTCGTGCGTGGGGGCGAGGCCGGCGGCGTTCCACCAGACGACGACGAAGCCGGAGCTGGTGGCGCCGACCGCGCAGCCGGCCGCATAGGGCAGACCGCCGGCGACCACGACCGGGGCGCCCCGCGGCTCGCCGGTCGGGCCGAGGAGCCGGAAGCGGATCTGGTCGGCGTCCGGGGGACCACGGCCATCGACGGATCCTCCGAATGGCCCCTCCCCGTACGGGTAGCACAGCCCGATGAGGCCGGTCTTCGCGTCGCCGGCGAGCCCCATGCGCGCGTCGACCGTCGGACTGTCGGCCACCGCGAACGGCCCCCCCAGCACCGCGTCCTCGAACGGGTCGTAGACCACGACGTGTACGTGGCTGCCGTCGGCACCCGCGGCGACGACGGCGTCGCGGAAGCCCGCCGCGACGATCGCGTGACCGTCGGCGTAGCTCCCCCACTCCGTCCGGTACGGGTGCATCGTCATGAGATGCCCGGGCTCGCCCAGGCTGCCGTCCGGGAACAAGGTGCGGTGCTGGACTCCGCCCGCGCCGGCCCACACGACGACGGCACGGCTCAGCAGCCCGACGACCGCCGGCACGCCATCCGAGAACCCGGCTGCGAAGGCCACCTCCGCGGGAGGGCCGAGCGGGATCGCGTCGTCGCCGATGCGTACCGCGTGGACGGCGGCCGATCCGTCGCCCGCGCGGTCGTCGGTCGCGGCGACGGCCCAGCCGTGGACGGCGGCGAAGCGCGCCGCCCGCCCTTTTCCGAGGCCGGGCAACGCCGTGAACTCGGCGCGGAGCCCGCCATGGCGGTCGAGGATGCCGAACCTCGAGGTCGACCACAGGCCGTAGCGGTGGTTGCCCCACGCGAGCGAAACCCACGCGCCGTCGGCGCCGGGGTGCGTACGGGGAGGCGCCAGTGGCCGGGCGTCCACGTCGAGCTCCCGGAACCAGACCTCCCGGGTCTCGAACGCCCGGAAGGCAACACCCCAGCCGCGCCCGTTCCACACCACGTCGGGAGGGCCGCCCTGCAGCATCGGACCGTCCAGCGGGACGGGCTCGCCGACGAGCTCGCAGCACGGGTCCCCCTCGGGGTGAGGCGGGGGATCGGTCCACTCCCCGGCCGACTCGCCGTCGCTGGGTCGCTCGCCCGGGGCCACGTCGGGCTCGTCGTCCGGGAGCGGTCCGGCGTCGATGAGCGGCGCCGTCCAGGCGTCCGTACGTGGCCCGGCGTCCGGTGCGCCGGCCTCGGGGCGGGGCACGCCTCTGGCGTCGCGGTGGACGCCTCCGTCTGCCGCTTCCGTCTCGGCCGGCGTGTGGAAGAGGTAGCACCCGGCAGAGAGGCCGGCTGCACACACTGCCAAAGCAGCGAGCCGAACCCGCGCACACATCCCCATGACGACCACGAGGGTCGTCCGAGGAGCGCCCGGTTTCCAACCCGGCCGCCGAGGAAAACCTCGACTTTGCTTCGCCGGTATTCCTGTATGCTCGGGGCGGGAGGGAGTCGAATGCTCCGCGTGGTCTTGGCATTGCTCACGGTCTTCTCGGTGACGTCGGTCGCGGCCGCACAGGACGGCGAAGGGGAGGGGCTCACGCCGCCCGGACCCGACGGCACGGACGCCCCGCCCCCGCAGGGCCCGCTGCCCGAGCCTGGCCCGCCGGCGCCGCCTCCGCCCCCGCAGCAGGCGCCGCCCCCTCCCGGCTACCCGCCGGTCCAGCAGCCGATCGCTCCCCCACCCGCCGGCCCCGTGGTCTCGGCCGATCCGCTGGTCGGCCCCGGCGAGGATCCGGCCGACCCGCGGTTCATGGACGCGAACGTGGATCGGGTGATCCTCTTCTCGACCGCCGAGACGCACCCGGCGGGCACGTTCTACTTCACCGACTACGAGCTCATCCTGCTCCAGTTCGGCTACGCCTTCACCGATCAGATCCAGGGATCCGTCACCGGCGTCCCGCCCCTCATCGAGGACCAGCCCTACTTCTTCGACTTCTCGCTGAAGGCGAACCTCGTGCGTGGGCAGTTCAAGTTCGCCGTCCTCGGCTCGCTCGACGTCCTATTGAACGTCGACGACGAAACCTATTGGGGAGGGCGGCTCGGCGGCATCGGGACCCTCTGCTTCGGAGAGACCTGCCAGTCCAGCGTCACTGCCGGCGTCGGCACGTTCCTGAGCGACGGCATCGACAGGCTCCTGCCGTTCACCTTCAACCTCGGCCTCGTGGGGCGCATCTCGAACCTGGTCGCCTTCCTCGTGGAGCCGGTCTTCTTCGGAGTGATCGGGGACACGACCGAGATGGCGAGCGGCATGATGCTCAACTACGGGGTCCGGCTCTCCGGGCGGCACTGGGGGCTCGACCTGGGGTTGACGAAGATCGTGCCCTTCGAGGACGACTTCAACGACCCGTTCATCCTCGGCTACCCGATCATCAGCTTCACCTACCGGAGCGACTGGTCGCCGCGCGGCGGCGCCGTCGCGCCCCCCCCGATGACGGGGGCCTCGTCGTCGCCCTCGGCGGCCGATCTCACCCGCCGCGCGCTGACGGGCTTCTGACGAGGAGCCGGCAGGGCGCGGCTCGGGCGAATCAGGGGCAAGGCCCCTCGGAGCACGTGTTGCAGCTCACGGTGCGGCCCGTGACCCCCGTGCACTCCGCGCCCGCGCACGCCTCACACGCGCAGCTCTCCTCGATTGCGCCGGTGCCGCACGGGTTGTCCTGGCAGTCGACGAGGAAGGCGCCGCCGATGCGCGCGACGCAGATCTGGCTCCCGGTGCAGGTCGTGCCCGTGCCGAGGTCGCACGTGAAGTCGCCGCAGTCCGACGTCTCGACCGTCCAGGCCTCCGAGATGCAGGTGGCGGTCACCGCACCCTCCGTCTCGCACCGCACCCACGCGCACCGCCGCCCCTCGTCCGAGCAGAGCGCGCCCGAGGCGGGCGGCTCGGCCGGACAGGCCGGAGCCGCGCCGGCGTCGCTCGGCCCGCCGCCGTCGCTCCCTCCGCCATCGCCCGAGCGGCGGTCCTCGGAGCTGCAAGCGGCGAGCAACGGCACGGCGAGCACGAAGACGAGCAGGCGGGTCATGGAGCGACGTCCTTCGCACGGAGCGTGCCACCGGAGGGAGGCGAAACCCGAGGTCTTTCGGCGCCGCCGATGGCACAGCGCGGCACGCGCCGGCCGCGGGTGAGCTTCCAGAGGAGCGCCTTGATCCGGTCGAGCAACTCCGCCGGCCGAAGGGCCTGTTCCCGGCCGATGTACCCCCAGGCCTGGGTTGGGGCTCACGGCAAGCCGTGAGCCCCAACCCAAACCGCAAGAGCTCTCCCAGCTCACACACTGCGCTGGCCCCCATAGTCGGTCACGGTCGCGGCCCCGGCCCCGGTCACGGTCACGGCCCCGGCCCCGGCCCCGGTCGCGGCACCGGCCACGGTTCACGGCCACGGTCCACGCCCACATCCCCGAGCCGCGCGCCCCGCGTGCGATATGCTGCCGCCCATGGTGCGCCCGGCGACGTCGTGGCTCTCGCTCGCGCTGCTCTCGTCGGCCGCGTGCGCCGGACGCGACGGCCGCGCGACCAGCGACGCGGGCTCCCCCGACGCCGGCGTGGACGCGAGCATCCCGGACGCGGCCGACGCCGCTCCCTCGACCGACGCCGCGCCGGAGCCGGACGCCGGCCCGTGCGGAGACGGCACCCTCGATCCCGGCGAGGAGTGCGACGACGGGCGCGACGGCGACCCATGCGACGGGTGCCTCGACGACTGCACCGCCATCGACAACGGCTGCGGCGACGGGTTCGTGTGCGCGGGCGAGGCGTGCGATCCGGGCGCAGCCGGAGGCGGGGCGTGCGACTCGACCTGCACGCACCGCCCGAGCCTCTCGGCGGGCGCGCTCCATGCCTGTGGGTTGCGCGCCGACGGAACCGCCACTTGCTGGGGAGACGACACCTTCGAGCGGCTCGACGTCCCGGCGGGCGAGCGCTTCACGGCTCTCGCCGCAGGCTTCCGGCACACGTGCGGCATCACCGTGGACGGCCGCGTTGTGTGCTGGGGCCAGAGTGTGCTGACGAACCCCGGAGGGACGTGCAGCGGCAGCACGTGTGAGGGCGGCCCGAACAACGGACGCCCGTGCACGGCGACGGCGGACTGCGAGCCGCCCGAGGTGCGCACGGTCACCACGTCGATCGCGTTCGCCTGCGGCATCGGGCCGGACCACGGCGCCCGCTGCTGGGGCAGCGACAGCTGCCGCGAGGACCCGGTCTGCGACATGGCCGGCGCGTTCATCGACCTCGCGACCCGGCGCAACCACGTCTGCGGCGTCCGGACCGACGGGACGCTCGCCTGCTGGGGCGCGGGCACCACGGTGTCGAGCTGCGGCACGAGCCCCTACCACTGCGGTCAGGCCGATCCGCCGAGCGGCACCTTCGTGCGCGTCACCGCGGGCGACTTCCATGGCTGCGCGATCCGCGAGGACGGCACGGTCGCCTGCTGGGGCGCCGGGACGGAGGGGCTCACGGACTGGCCGAGCTTCGGGCAGTCGGTGCCGCCTTCGGGGACCTTCGCCGACATCGCCGCGGGCCAGGACTTCACCTGCGGCATCCGGACGACGGGGGAGATCGCGTGCTGGGGCCGCGGTCACGTGGGCCAGCTCGACGCGCCCACCGGGGCGGGCTTCCGCCAGGTCACGGCCGGCGACTCCTTCGCCTGCGCCATGACCGACGACGACCGCGCCGTCTGCTGGGGCTTCGACAACGTCGGCCAGACCGACGTCCCCGCCGACTTCCCCTGATCAGCCGCCCGCCGCGGACGCGCCCCTGTTGCATTGGGACCTGTCGGCTCAGGCGGTCTAGCACTACCCCGATCTTCGGGCGTGGCTCCTCACTTCAACGCATCGCAGAATTGCTCGACGGTCAGGCCCGCCGCGCGGATCAGCTTCCGCAGGGTGCCCTTCGCCAGCTCAGGATGGTCGGGGATCGACAGAGACGCGACGTGGCCGGGCTTCGTCAGGATCATGTGGCTTCCGCGCTGGCGCCGAAACGCCCAGCCGCAGCGCTCGAACGCGGCCCGAGCCGTCCGACCGGAGACGACGGGAAGCTCAGGCAACTGCGATGTCCACTTCGACGGTCCTCACCGTCAAAGGCAACCCTTGCTCCGCCCGCACTTCCAGACAGGCGAGGATGGCCTCGCGGATGTTCGCCAGCGCTTCGTCCTCCGTCTCTCCCTGGCTGACACAGCCGGGAATCGCGGGGCACTCGGCCACGATCATTCCGCTCTCGTCACGCTCGAGGGTCACCAGGAGCTTCATTCCGAGAGTCTAACGTCGCGCTGCGAGGTGGGCCAGCGCAGCCGCCATGCGTCTCCGCGCCGCGCCCTCGCTGGTATCCGCTCACAATCCTAACCCCGCCGCCGATCGCGGATGAGGCCCTCTTGCATCGTCGACGCGACGAGCACGCCGTCGCGCGTGAACCACCGGCCGTGGGCGAGGCCGCGGGCGCCCTGCGCGGACGGCGCGTCGATGTCGTAGAGGAGCCAGTCGTCGAACCGGAAGGGCCGGTGGAACCACATCGCGTGGTCGAGGCTCGCGACCTGCACGCCCGGGGTCAGCCAGCTGACGCCGTGCGGCTGCAGGGCCGAGCCGAGCAGGTGGAAGTCCGAGGCGTAGGCGAGGAGGTAGCAGTGGATCGAGCGCTGGTCCGGGAGCGCCCCGCTCGTCCGGAACCACACCTGCCGCGTCGGCCCGCGCACCTCCGGGCTCACGGGATCGAGAGGCGCCACCGGCCGGATCTCGATCGGGCGGTCGGCGACGACCCGCTCCTGCATCGCCTCCGGGATCGCCGCCCGAGCCGCCTCGGGGAGCTTCTCGAGGTAGCGCCGGCCGAGCTCCTGCTCCGACACGAGCTCGTCCGGACCCGGGACCTCGGGCATGGCCGCGGCCTGGTGCTCGAAGCCCGGCTCCTCGATCTGGAAGGACGCCGAGAGGCTGAAGATCGCCTGGCCGTCCTGGATCGCCACGACCCGGCGCGTCGTGAAGCTCCTCCCGTCGCGGATCGGATCGACCGTGAACACGATGGGCTTCTTCGCGTCGCCGGGCCGGAGGAAGTAGCCGTGCAGCGAGTGCACCGCGCGCTCGCCGGGGACGGTCTGCTCGGCGGCCGACAGCGCCTGCCCGAGCACCTGGCCGCCGAACACGCGGCCCCACCCGAGGTCCTGGCTGCGCCCGCGGAAGATGTTCTCCTCGATGCGCTCGAGGCCGAGGATCTCGAGCAGCTCCGTCAGCACGTTTCGCATGTCGTCTATCCCTTAGCCCCCGTCCCCGCACTCGTCCTCCGGGATCGAGCCGTCGGGGCAGCCGCCGCAGCCGAGGAACGCCGGGCCGCCGCAGGCTTCGACGCAGGAGGACGTGTGCTCGCAGTAGGGCTGGTGGGCGTCGCACGCGTCGCACCCGGCGGCGCCGAGCACGACGAGGAACAGCGCGAGGCGGGTCACCTGCCGCGCCGCTGCCCCTGGGGCGGGTTCTGCGCGTTCTCGCGCTCCCGCTCGGCGATCCGCTGGCGCACGGCGACGTAGGCCTGCTCCTGCTCGATGACCACGTCGATCGCCTGGATGCGTGCCCGCGCGACCTCGGGGTTGACGGTGTCGCGGTGCCCGTCGGCGAAGCGCGCGTACGCGAGCCACGCGTCGCGCGCCTGCGCGAGCTGGCCCTCCTGGCGCTCGAGCGTCTCGGCGGCGCCCTGCATCGCGCGCGCCTGCCACTTCGGCTCGTTCGCCTGCTCGGCCATGCGCTGCGCCGTCCGGAAGCTCTCGAGCGCCTCGGGCAGGCTGCCGCGCAGGCGGTGCACCTCGCCCTGGTAGTAGTACGCCTCGGGCGCGGACGGGTTGAGCTGCACGGCCTGGCGCAGCGCCGCCGTCGCGCCGTCGAAGTCGCGCGCCGCGGCCAGCCGCAGCCCGTTCTGCACCTCGACCATGTAGGGCGGGGTCTCGGGGCGGGGCCGCTCGGCGGCGGCGTCGTCCTGCGCGCGCGCGGCGGCCGGGGCGAGGGTGAGGAGCAGCAGTGCGGCCAGGGGGATCGTGCGCATGGTGGGTGATGCTATCAGCGAGCCGTGGTCGATCGGAAGGCGTAGTAGTAGCCGAGCACGCGTTGCACGTACCGGCGCGTCTCCTGGTAGGGCGGCACCCCCCGGTAGCGCAGGACGGCCCCTTCGCCGGCGTTGTAGGCGGCGATCGTGAGCACCAGGTCCCCGTTGAACTTGTTGGCCAGGACGCGGAGGTAGCGCGCCCCGCCGAAGATGTTCTGCTGGGCGTCGAAGGGATCCCGGACGCCCATGGCGGCGGCCGTCCGAGGCATGAGCTGCATGAGCCCCATGGCGCCCGCGCTCGAGACCACGTCGTGGTTGAAGTCGCTCTCGACCCGCATCACGGCGCGGATGAACGGCTCCGGGAGCTGGTAGAGCCGCGCCGCCTCCCGGATGTACGCGTCGTAGCGCGAGTAGCGGTCGGGGGACCGGTCGCGGGCCGGGACGCGGTCGCGCCGGGCGCTCGGGCGGGCGGGCCCGGGCCGGTCGTTCTGGACCACCACCCGGCAGCGCCGCCCGGCGGGCCCGGGGGGACGGATGTTGGTGTAGTGGACCGTCCCGTCCGGCCCGACGCACCGAAGGATGTCGGCGGCCGCGAGGTCCGGTACCCACAACGCCGCGACGGCGAGGGTCGTGCCGAGGGCCCAGCGCATCTCCGACAAAAGTGTAGACGAGCGGGGGGCGCGCGCCAAAACTCGCGGTAGGATCCGCGGGCCGATCATGCGAATCGTGTGCGATTACCTCGTCCTCGGCAGCGGCATCGCCGGGCTCACCTTCGCCCTCGAGGCGGCGAAGCGCGGCGAGGTGACCGTCGTCACCAAGCGCAGCGCCGGCGACGCGGCGACGGCCTGGGCCCAGGGCGGCATCGCGGCGGTGCTCGACCCCGCCGACTCCTTCGAGTCCCACGTCCGCGACACGCTCGGGACCGGCGGCGGCCTGTCGGACCCGAAGGTCGTCGAGATGGTCGTGCGCGACGGGCCCGCCCGCATTGGCGACCTCATCGAGCGCGGCGCCCGGTTCTCGATGGCGCCCGGCGAGGAGGGGACGGCCAACGGGCCGCAGCTCGACCTCACGCGCGAGGGCGGCCACAGCGCGCGGCGCGTCGTGCACGCCGGCGACATCACGGGGCGCGAGGTGCAGCGCGTGCTCGTCGAGCAGACGCGGGCGAGCGAGCGCATCCGCCTCCACGAGAGGCACATGGCGGTCGACCTCATCGAGCTGTCGCGGTTCGGAGGCCCGAGGCGCGTCGTCGGCGCGTACGTGCTCGACGAGGACACGGGCGAGGTCCACACGTACCTCGCGCGCGCGACGGTGCTCGCCACCGGAGGCGCCGGCAAGGTCTACCTCTACACGTCGAACCCCGACGTCGCGACGGGGGACGGCATCGCGATGGCGTACCGCGCGGGCGCCGAGATCGCGAACATGGAGTTCTTCCAGTTCCATCCGACCTGCCTCTTCCACCCCGAGGCGCGCACGTTCCTGATCAGCGAGGCGCTCCGCGGCGAGGGAGGCGTGCTCCGCCTCACGGACGGCACGCCGTTCATGGAGAAGCACCACGCGATGAAGGACCTCGCGCCCCGCGACGTCGTCGCGCGCGCGATCGATCTCGAGATGAAGCGCACCGGTCACGAGTGCGTGTACCTCGACATGTCGGCGCGCACGCCCGAATACCTCCGGGAGCGCTTCCCGAACATCCACGCCGAGTGTCTGAAGTACGGCATCGACATGACGCGGGAGTGGATCCCGGTCGTTCCCGCGGCGCACTACATGTGCGGAGGGATCGCGGTCGACCCCGACGGCCGGACGACCCTGCCGGGCCTGTTCGCCGTCGGTGAGGTGACCTGCAGCGGCCTGCACGGCGCCAACCGCCTCGCGTCCAACTCGCTCCTCGAGGGGCTCGTGTACGGTCACCGCGCCGCGCAGGCCGTCCCGGACGCGACCGAAGACTGGGAGGCGCAGGAGGTGCCCGACTGGGACGTCGGAGAGGCCGTGCCGAGCGACGAAGCGGTCGTCGTCACGCACAACTGGGACGAGCTGCGGCGGTTCATGTGGAACTACGTCGGCATCGTCCGGTCGGACAAACGCCTGCGCCGGGCGGCGCGTCGTATCGCCCTGCTCCAGGAAGAGATCCGGGAGTACTACTGGCAGCACCTCGTGAACCGAGACCTGCTCGAGCTGCGGAACATCGCGTACGTGGCCGAGCTCATCATCGCGTGCGCCGCCGCGCGCAAGGAGAGCCGCGGGCTGCACCACACCATCGACCACCCGAAGACCGACGACGCGCACTTCGCCGCCGACATCGTCGTGTCGAAGGGCGTCCCGCCGCACGTCCGGAGGCGCGGGTGAGGCGTCGCGAGGGCACGGCCCGGAAGGTCCCGCGCGGCGGCGCGGCGACGCCCGAGAGGCGTCGCGTGCTCGGCGCCGTGGACCTCGCGCTCGCGGCGCTCCTCCTGTTCATGGTGTGGGGCGCCCTGCCCGCGCGCTGGTGGCCGGTCGACACGATCGGCACGCTGCTCGCCCTGTTGCTCGGCGCCGCCGGCGTCGGCTTCGTCCAGGGTGCGCCGTGGGCTCGGCGCGTCGGCATCGCCGCGGGAGCGGTCACGCTCGGCGTCGGCCTCGTCCTCGTGACCGCGCTCGCGCTCACCGTGTCGCACGTGGCCGGGCTCTACGGTCCGGTCGGGCAGGGTGGCGCGCTCATCCTCTTCACGGTGGCGCTCCTCGTGCTTCCGTACCTCGTCGCGCTCCCCGCGGCGCAGCTCTGGGTGCTCGCGCGCTCCGATGACCCGAAGGCTCCTCGCTAGGCTGCTCGGCGGCTGGGCGCTGGCCACTTTGGTGGCGTGCGTCGCCGTGTGGTCCTGGTCGCGCATCGACCCGGGCCCCATGCCGTCTCACGCGACGGGCCGGTGGGCGCTCGCCGCGCTCGACGCGGCGCGGCTCGGGCGTGAGCCGCCGGCGCCCCCCGCCGACGCCGCGAGCTTCCGCGCGACGGGGCCCGTCGTGGTCATCGCGTGGTGGCGCGGCCGCGCGATCGCGCGCCACGTCGGGACCGAGTCCCTCGTCGACACCGTCGAGGCGGCGTCGCGCGCGTTCGCCTCGGACGAGGACGTGACGGGCCTCGCAGGCTGGAGCCTGCCCGAGGGCGACCCGCAGGCGGTGGCGCACACCGTGACCGTGCACCGCGGCGAGGGTCCGGTCTGGCTCGGGGTCCCCTTCGTGGAGAGCCTGGGCGTCGTCCCGCGCAAGGAGGGGCTGCGCGTGACCGTCGACGGGCGTGACGCGTGGATCACGCCCGAGGAGCTGCTCGCCCAGGGCTTCTACGACCGGGGCGTCGAGACGCCGCTGCCCGATCTGAGCTTCGGCGTGCCCATCGACCGCCTGGTGGATCGGCTGGCGCGCGAGATCGGGTCCGAGGCGGCGGACGTGCGCGAGCGCGGCACCGTGCGCCGCTTCCGTGCCGACACCATCGCGAAGGGCACCTGGCCGCGTAAGGTCGAGGTCACCGAGGCGGCGCTGCGAGAGGCCGCGGTGGAGGGCGCGCGGTTCCTCCTCAGGCATCAGCGCGTCGACGGGAGCTACACGTACATCTACTCCGGCAGGGCCGGCGGGCCGCGCCCCGACGCCTACAACATGCCTCGGCACGCCGGCACGACGTACTTCCTGGCGCAGGTGGACCGGCTGCACGGGATGCCCGAGGCGCGCGCCGGCGCGCGGCGGGCGCTCGGGTGGATCCTGCGGCATCACGTCCGCCGCTGTGGATCGCCCGAGAGCTGGTGCGTCGAGATGCACGGGCACGTCGAGATGGGTTCGTCCGCGCTCGCGGCGCTCGCGGCGGCCGAGTACCTCGCGGGCGGCGACGATCCGGAGATCCGCCGGATGCTCGACGGCCTGACGGCGTTCATGCGGTCGATGCAGCGCGAGGACGGGGAGATGATGCACGAGTACGATCTCCGGAACGACCGGCCGGTGGACGTGCAGTACCTCTACTACAGCGGCGAGACGGCGTTCGCGCTCTTGCGCGCCCACGCGGTGACGGGCGACGAGCGGGACCTCGCCGTCGCGCGCAAGCTGATGCGGCACCTGACCGGCGCCGGCTGGGACTTCCTCGGCAGCCGCTACTACTACGGCGAGGAGCACTGGACGTGCATCGCCGCCGCCGAGGCGAGCGACCGGATCGAGATGCCCGAGGCGCTCGACTTCTGCGGGCGGTGGGCGGCCTTCAACCGCGAGGTGCAGTACCGCGAGGGCGAGACGCCCTGGCCCGCGAGCGGCGCCTACGGCGTCGGCCCGCTGGTCGTCCCGCGCCTGACACCGGTCGCCTCCCGCACCGAGGCCTTCATCTCGACGCACGAGATGGCGCGCCGCGCCGGCCACGACACGACCGAGCTGCGCGCCCAGGTCGAGCGCGGCCTCGGCATGCTGCTCCGGTGGCGATGGGACCCCGGCCCCACGCACCTGTTCGCCGATCCCGAGGGCGCCCACGGCGGCCTGCCCGGCAGCCCCGTCGAGCTCGAGGTCCGCAACGACTACGTCCAGCACGCGGCGAGCGCGATGATCCGCTGGGCCGACTTCCTCGAGCGCGAACGGACGCGCGACTGAGAGCTACGAGACCTCAGCAGCCTCGCCGGCTCTGCTCCACGCCGTTCTCGCCGCCGAGACCGGGGCTCGCGCCGCCCGCGCCCCCGCTGCCGAGGACGAACGTGTTGCCGCTGTCGCCGGAGAGCGACGAGCTGCCCGTGCAGACGATGCCGATCGACGGGCCGCCGCCGCCTCCTCCTCCGTCGCCGCCCTCGCCGCCGTCGCCGCCCGGCCCGCCGTCGGCGCCCATGCCGCCGTCGTCCTGCTCGCCGGATCCGCCGTAGGGGCCTCCGGGGCCGCCCGCGCGACCCTCGCCGCCTCTCGCACCCCCCCCGCCGTCGCCGCCCGGCCCGCCCACTCCCGTGCGCAGCTCCGAGACGAGGACCTCCACCGTCGACGCGTGCAGGAAGAGCGCGAACGATCCGCCGCCGCCGGTGCCGGCCGTGCCGCCCGTGCCGCCGCAGCCACCGGCGCCGCCGCCTCCACCGCTCGAACCGTAGCTGTCGCAGTTCTCGACGCCGCCGCCGCCCCCGCCGCCGCCGCCGCCGCCCTGACCGTGCCCGCCGGCCGTGCCGTCGCCGCCGTCCGCCGGTGTGTAGCCGCTCGACGATCCGGTCCCGAAGCCGGCCCCGCGCGCGCCGTTGCTACCCGGCGAGCCGGGATCGCCCGAGTCCCCGACCGTCCCGTTGTTCCCGCTCGTGCCGCCGGGGCCGCCCCCGGCGCCGAAGGGCCCGACCTGGCCGGCCTCGCCCGAGCCGCCGCCGTGGCCCGCGTGGCCCCCGCGTCCGCCCGTGCGGCCGCAGGGGCTCGATCCGCCCGCGCCGCCGAGGGGGCGGCTGCACGAAGAACAGAGCCCGCCCGAGTCCTCGCACCCCGGCGTCCCCGTGGAGCCGATCGAGCCCGTGGCACCCACCGTGCCGGTCGAGCCGTTGGTGCCCGATCCGCCGTCTCCCGCCTCGAGCACGACCGCGCGGAAGGTCACGCCGCTCGAGTCGTCGAGGAACGCGCCGTAGGAGCTCCCACCCGTCGCCGTGTTGTCCGCCGCGCGGATGGTCAGGAGCTGCAGCTCGGTGGCGGTTCGGATGCCGCTCCCGTGCACCGCCGTCGTGCCCCCACGGATCTCGGTCAGGTTCGTGACCGCCCTCGACCAGTCGGCCGCTGCGTCGTAGCCGCCGTAGATCCCGACGCCGTCGGCGAGCTCGACGGACTCGGCGTAGGTCCCGCGCGACACGTACACGTCGTAGCCGGCGGCGGCCGCCGCGGTGATCCCCGCGCCGATCGTCCGCTTCGGCATCTCCCGCGTGCCCGGGTTCGAGTCGTTGCCGCTGACCCGGTCGACGAAGATCGCCGCCGCCGCGTCGCCGTCGATGCCGTCGCAGTTGGCGTCCGTGAAGCCGAGATCGGGATCGTCGGCGCCGCCGAGCGAGCCGCACTCGCATCCGTTCGATGGATCGCCGTCGGCGTCGGCGTAGCCCTCCTCGCACGCGAAGCCGCACGTGCCCGAGCTGCACGCCGCGACCTGGTGCGTGCCGGACGGGGGATCGGGGCAGGGCACGCAGTCGTTCTCGCCCGTCGGACCGCAGGCGGTCGGATCGCCGAGGTGATCGAGCGCGGTGTTGACGCAGTCGCCCATCGACTCGACGCACTCGTCGACGGTGCAGCTATTGGCGTCGTCACAGCTCCGCGCGGCGCTCATACAGGCGCCGCCGACGCACGACTCGACCCCCGTGCAGAACAGGTCGTCGTCGCACTCGTCGTCGTACTCGCACGCGGGCGGCTCCATGCACCCCATCCCGGCGACGCAGATCGTCCCTTCCGGACAGGACTCGTTCACGGGCGTGCTCTGGCACATGCCGGTCGCGACCTGGCACTCGTCCCGTGTGCAGCCGACGCCGTCGTTGCAGTCGGAGTCGCGCGCGCAGCACGTCCCGCCGGTGCAGGTCGTCCCCGCGTCGACGTCGACGTCGGCGTCCGACGTCGAGGCGTCGGACCGCCCGGCGTCACCGCCGCCTCCCCCTCCACCGGGGCCGCTCTCGTTACCGGCGCAGGCCGCGAGCGACCCGATCCACAAGCTCAACAGGACGATCCGTCGCATCCAAGCACTCCGGTCCCGCACGCTCTTGTGCACTTCTGGGACAGCTCCATCGTAGCACGGCCCGGGGCGGCCGGTTTGACAGGAAAGACGCGGAAGTCTACAAGCATCGGCCCGTCGGAACGGACGTACAGGGACAAGGAGCTTCCATGGGCCGCTACGTTTTCACTTCGGAATCGGTGACCGAGGGTCATCCGGACAAGATCTGTGACGCCATCAGCGACGGCATCCTCGATGCCATGCTGGCCCAGGATCCCACGGCCCGCGTGGCCGCCGAGACCATGGTGAAGACGGGCTACGCCATCGTCGCCGGCGAGGTCACCACGACCGCCTGGGTGGATCTCCCGAGGGTCGTCCGCGAGACCATCCGGGACATCGGCTACACCGACTCCTCGATGGGCTTCGACGCCGACACCTGCGCGGTGCTGAGCGCCATCGAGCAGCAGTCGCCCGACATCTCCCAGGGCGTCTCCGAGGGCAAGGGGCTCTACAAGGAGCAGGGCGCGGGCGACCAGGGCCTGATGTTCGGCTACGCCTGCGACGAGACCAAGACGCTGATGCCGGCGCCCATCGGCTGGGCGCACAAGCTGACCAAGCGCCTCGCCAAGCTCCGCAAGAGCGGGCAGCTCCCCTGGCTGCGCCCCGACGGCAAGAGCCAGGTCACGGTCGAGTACGACGAGAGCGGCCGGCCCGCCCGCGTGCCCGCGGTGGTCATCTCGACCCAGCACGCGGCCGACGTGAAGCACAAGCAGATCCGCGAGGCCGTGATCGAGGAGGTCATCAAGCCCTGCCTGCCGGAGTCGATGCTCGCCAAGAACACCCAGTACTGGGTGAACCCCACCGGGCGCTTCGTGGTGGGGGGCCCGCACGGCGACGCGGGGCTGACCGGCCGCAAGATCATCGTCGACACGTACGGCGGCATGGGGCGGCACGGCGGCGGCGCGTTCAGCGGCAAGGACCCGTCGAAGGTCGACCGGAGCGCCTGCTACTTCGCGCGCTACGTGGCGAAGAACATCGTCGCGGCCAAGCTCGCGCGCAAGGCCGAGGTCCAGGTCGCGTACGCCATCGGCGTCGCGCGCCCGATGGGCGTGTTCGTCACGACCTTCGGGACGGGCGTCGTGCCCGACCACGAGATCGCGAAGACGGTCGAGGAGATCTTCGACTTCCGGCCGCGCGCGATCATCGAGACGCTCGATCTCCTGCGGCCCATCTACCGGGCCACCGCGGCCTACGGCCACTTCGGCCGGACCGAGAAGACCTTCACGTGGGAGGCCACCGACCGCGCCGAGGAGCTGGCCGACCGCCTGCTCCCCGAGAAGCGCAACGGCGTCAAGGCCGCCTCCACGGCCAACGGCAAGGCCAACGGCAAGCCCAAGAAGCGCAAGAAGGACAAGGGCAACAAGCGCAAGGGCGCCAGCGCGAGGGTGTAGTCCCCCGCGCGACGGGTCCCGACGCGAGTCAGCGGGGCCGCGTGCGGGCGCGCAGGCCGGGGCGCTTTCAGGGCCGGAGCATGCCCACGAAGGTCCCCTCGATCGTCGCGCTCGTGCCGGCCTCGTCCCAGCTCCCGGTCCAGACGCCCATCTCGAGGCGCTGGGCCACGCCGCCGGTCGAGAGCTCGGCGCCGCGGGCCGAGCCGCTGATCGTGAGGACCGCCGAGGTGTCGATCAGGCCCGCGATGCGGGAGTCGATGAAGTCGCCGGCCGCGTCCACGCCCGTCGTGCACGCGTCGTAGTACTGGCTGCGCGACAGGAGATCCGAGACGTCGTACAGCGCGTCCGCGATGGCGTCGCAGTCGATCCAGTCGGCGAGCATGTCCGCGCTGCTGGAGTACCCGAAGAGCGGCAGCAGGCCGTGCAGGTAGATGTACCGGACGAGCTCGCCAAAGTGGAGCTGGAACGTGTGCGCCGGCAGGATCAGCTCGTCGCCCGAGGCCATCGCCGCTGCCGAGGCCGTTCGCATCGACACGCCCGCGTCGGCCAGGTCGAAGACGAAGGGATGGGCCATGCCACCCAGGTCCCGCAGCGTGACCTCCATCGTGACGAGCTCGTGCGAGAACGGGATGACCCCGTCGACCACCGGCTCGAGCGTGAGGACCGACTGGATCTGCGCCATGGTGATGGCGCGCGACAGGTCGCCTGCCGCGTCGATGAAGCGGAGCACGACCTCCGGCACGTACGTGCCGATCTGGTCGTTGATCCAGATCTGGGCCTCGCGCGCGGCGATCTCCCACGCGGCGCACCCGCCGAAGAACCGCGACTGCGCGCCGCTCCAGCTCGTGAAGTCCTCGGTGTAGAGCGCCTTCAGATCGCCGAGCCGGTGGTTGATCTCGCTGCAGGAGGAGTAGTCCTCGCCGCTCGTGCACTCCCAGTGGCACGTCTGGCGCATCGCCATGTCCGTCACGAACGCGCCCGGGTCCTGGCCCCAGTCTTCGGTGGAGGCGTCACCGTCGAGGGCCTGGTCGTCGGTCAGCTCGTCGAGGATGTCGAGCGCCGTCTCCACCGAGTCGGGGAGCGCGCCTCCGAAGTCGAAGGTGTTCCGGAGATCGTAGACGCCTTCGAACGTCACCGGCGGCGTGAAGTCGAGGATGGTGACGCGCGCGACCGTCTCCGCGTTGCGCCGCACCTCGACGCCGACCGTGCACCCGAAGCCGGCCGCCTCGCCCGCGATGTCCGCGACCACCGCGACCACGTACCCGTCCCCCGCCGGAACGCCGACGAACCCGGGGCGGTCCACGATGCGCGGCACGGGCGCGCCCATCTCCTCGAACGTCGGGAGCATGTCCGGCGGCAGGTGCTCGCAGTCGACGCCGCGGAAGAGGTAGGGCGTGAACCCGTCGAAGGTCTGGTCGCCCGAGTAGCTCATCTCGACGACGATGCTCCCCGCGTCCTCGTCGTTGACGGCCACGAGGAACATGACCGGCAGCCCCCGCGGCGGCGTCGCGAGGACCGTGAACCGCGTGTTCGCCGTGCCCGACCGCAGGCGCATCGTGGCCACTCCGTCCGAGCCCGTCACCGCCGTCCGCCCCGCGAGCGAAGACCCGGCCCCGTCGCCCTCGATCGAGAGCTCGATCGGCGCCCCCGAGATCGGCTCGCCGTCCTCGAAGTGGTAGAGCACCTTCAGGTCCACCTCCTCCTCGTAGCGGAGGTTGAACGTGCTCGGCGGCACCACCTCGAGCAGCGCGTTCTCGAGCCGCGGGTCGCCCGGCTCGTAGTTGGTCCCCTCGAGCCCCGCCGAGCAGGACGTGATCGCCAAGCAAACGAAGAAGAAGCCGAGTCGCTGCACAGTCACCATCCTCCTCACGTACACGTCCCCGTCGTCGAGCCGCTCGGGACGTCGCAGATGGACGCACCGCAGCAGTCACCGATGATGCACGAAGATCCGCTCTCCTTGCACGCGCACTGCCCGTCGACGCACCCCATCGTCCCGCAGCACTCGTCGTCGCTCTCGCAGCGGTCCCCGTCGCGGCCGCAGCACTGGTAGGGACCGTCGCCGGAGCCGATGCGCCTGCACTGCGCCGCGCCGCAGCAGTCCCCCGCCGTGCCCGGATCACACGAAGTGCTCACGCGCTTGCACCCTTCGCCCGACGCGCAGCTCCCGAGGACGCAGATGTCGTCCCCGCAGCACTCCTCGTCGTCGACGCAGCTCTCGGTCCGGTCGCGGCACTGGCACACGCCGGCCTCGCAGAGCATCGAGCCGCAGCAGTCCTGGCTCTCCTTGCAGCTACCGTCCGCCTTCACGCAGCACTGCTGCTCGCGGCCGCTGCCGAGCACCTCCTGACAGAACAGCGCGCCGCAGCACTCGATGTCGGACGTGCAGTCTCCGCCCGTGTCCTCGCACATCGAGCCGGGCTGGCAGGTGCCGCCGATGCACTCGCCGTCCCCGCAGCACTCGGCCGAGTCGACGCACGCCTCACCCATGTCCTGGCACGCGCACGCGCCGTCCTCGCAGAGCATCCACCCGCAGCAGTCGAGGGAGCCCGCGCAGCTCCCGCCCGCGCCCTCGCAGCACCGCGTCGTGAAGGGCGACGGCAAGCACAGGGCCGTGTCGCAGCAGTCGTCCGGGCCCGTGCAGTCTTCGCCCAGCGACGTGCAGTCGCCCTCGCAGTAGAGGAAGTCGCAGCTCAGGTCGCCCTCGCACGTGAACGAGGGGAGACAGCACAGCTCTCCTTCCTCGCCGCACTCGTAGTCGACGAGGTCGCGCAGCGTCTCGAGCCCGATGCACATGTCGGTGACGAAGGGCTCGCAGATCGTGCCGAAGCTGCAGACGTTGCCGGGGCAGCACGGATCGCCGTCGCCGCCGCACTCGGAGCCTTCGCTGCCCGGCTCCGGCCGCATCTCGCAGGTCCCGCCCATGCACTCGGCCGTGCGCACGCAGGCGTCGTCCGGCGCGCAGCAGGGCTCGCCCGGGTTGCCGCAGCCCATCGGCATCGTGCAGGTGCCCGAGAGGCACAGGAGCGCGCCCGACGATCCGCACCCCCCGACTCCGTCGCAGCACGGCTGCCCGTCGAGCCCGCACGCCTCGCACGTCCCGCCCACGCACGCGAAGCCCGACCGGCACACGTCGCCGGAGCAGCAGGCCTCGCCGCTCGCGCCGCACCCCGCGGGCGGCGTCGAGCACACGCCGCCGAGGCACCCGAGCCCCGGAGCGCACTCGCTCGAGCCGATGCACGTGCTCCCCTCGGGTGCGACGCAGCTCCACGCGTTGCAGGTGTATCCGGCGCAGCAGTCGGCCGCCGTCGTGCAGCGTGCGCCGCCGGGCCGCGCGCAGCAGGTGCCGCCCGAGCCGCAGCGCAGGCCGAGGTCGCACGAGCCGCCGCGGCAGCACCGCTCGCCCCCGGCGCCGCAGGGGGTGGTCGAGCCGCCGTCGGGGACGGCGCCGTCCGGAGCCACCACGCGCCCGTCGGGCAGCCGCTCGATCCCCGTGTCCCGATAGGAGCCAGGGCCGCCGTCGCGTCCACCCCCGTCGCGGCCGCTGCCCCCGTCGTCGTCCCCGCCGGCGCAGCCGCCGAGGGCGAGGAGGGTCAGCAGGGGGGCGAGCCAAGGAAGCGAGCGAAAGAGCATGCCCCCATGTTACGTGGCTCGGCGACCGGTGCGAAAGACCAGGTGCCACACCGGGTAGCTGAAACCGACGAACACGAGGAACGTGCCGGCCGGACGAGCGAGCGCGTAGGGCACCGGCGTCAGGGTGACGAACAGGTGAAAGGCCAGCCCGTTCAGCGCGAGGGTCCCTGCCTCCGCCAGGGCGAAACCGGCGATCTGGCGGCCGAGCGCACCGCCCGACGCCTGAAAGACCAGGTGACGGCACCCGACGAACTGCACCGCGGCGCCGACCAGGAGCGCCGGGACGTTCGCTACGGTGACCGGCATGCCCGCTCCCTCCACCAGGAGCGCGAGGACGAGCAGATCGGCGGCGGTCGCCGCGATCCCGACGCCCGCGCCCCGGAGGAGGCGCCGGAGTCGGGCGAGGAGGGTCTCTCGGGGCTGTTCCATCTCGCCCCACCCCGCCTGCAAGCCATATACCGGCCACTTGGCCGGTAGATTGGCCAACGATTTCGTCTCGGGATTGCGGGCGGTGCAACCTCGGCTTCACACCCGGTGCCTACCGGCGGTGGCGCTCGGCGTCTTCGAGCACCGAGCGGACGTCGGGCCGCCGGATCCGGAGCCCGATCCACGCATAGAAGCCGATGGTCGCGAGGGCGACGGCGATCCGGACGCCGACGGCCTGGGTCAGCGGATCGAACGGCATGCCGGCGTCACGGATGTGCGGATCGGCCGCGAGGGCCTGCTCGAGGTCGAGGAGCCGCGCCCGCAGCTCGGGCGCGCGCACCGACAGCTCGACCACGTGGCTCGCGGCGAAGGCGGCGGTCCACAGGGCGTTCGCGAGGGTCGCCTGCGTCACCCACCAGGGGGCGCTCTTCCGGAGCAGGATCAAGAGGACCGCGCCCACGATCAGCATGACGGAGAGCGCCACGTTGGCGGCGTCGAGGGCCCGGGCGAAGGGGGCCTCTCGGGCTGCCCGCGCCATGGCCTCGTCCACGGCCCGGTTCGCCTCGACCGTCTCGAGCGAGGCGTCGCTCGGCAGGAGCGCGGTCGAGCCCACGGTGGCCTCACCGCGGAGCTGCACGATGGAATTGCCCGCGCCGCACGTGCCGGCGAGCATCAGCACCACCGCCGTCACGACGATGGCGCGGCTGCCGCGAACGCGGGGGTCGGCGTGCGCCACGCGGCCGAGCCTAGTACAACGAGACGATCCGGCACCCAAGGAAGGTGCCTGCGCAGGGTCCGTACACTCCATCGTGAGGGAACTTCCGGAGAATGCGGTTGTCCAACCCCCGTCCAAGCCCCCGTGCGGTCAGAGCGATAGGGGACGGACCTCGCTTTCTCGCTTTCCTGCGGATAGGGGACCTCGGTTGATGACTCTCGACAGGGGGCGGCGTCGGTGATGGAAATCCGCGTCAATCTCGCGCTCCTGGCCGTGCTCGGCCTCGTGTGGATGGCCCTGTCGGCGGACGAGCCGGTGGCCGCCCTCGACCCCGACGAACCGGCGACCCGCGAGCTCGCGGCCCTCGAGGATGGCTTCGCCCGCGACCGCGGCGACGCCGTCCTCGCCCGCGCCCTGTCCACCCGCTACCTCGAGATGGACCGCCCCGGCCTCGCCATCGCCAGCCTGCGGGCGGCCGACCCCGCGCTCCAACAGGACCCGATGATCGCCCACCGGCTCGCGCAGGCCTACGAGCAGACGGGGCGCATGCTCGACGCGCTCGCGACCGCCGACCTCGCGCTCGCCCGGTGCGCCCGAAGCCTCGGCACCACCGACTCGTCGGCCGCCACGCCGCTCCCGCGCTACGGGTGCAGCGAGCGGGAGTACGCGGTCCTCGACATGCACCGGAGCGCGCTCGACCACATGGTCCGGTGGGGCGTGTCGCAGCCGGACGGCGACGGCCGCACGCACGTCGCCTACGAGCTCGCCATGCGCCGCGCACGCGTCGCGAGCGCCGCGCGGTAGCAGACGCTGCTCAGCCGAGGAACCGCGTCACGAGCGCCGCCGCCGCCTCGGGGACCTCGGTCGGGAAGTCGTGGCCGGCGCCCGGCAGCACCCGCAGGCGCGCCCGCGGCAGCCGCGCGGCCAGGCGATAGCTGTGGATCGGCGGGATGAGCCGGTCGGCGTCGCCCGTGACCACGAGCGTCGGCGCCCCGATCCGCGCGAGGTGCCGCGAGCAGTCGTGCCGCGCGGCGGCCAGGATCTGGCCGAGCAGCCCGGCGAAGGGAGGAGGCTCGCGTCGCGCGATCTCGACCCACTGGTCGATCACCTCCGGACGCTCCGCGAGGAAGCGCTCGGCGCACACGTACTCGGCCGTGTACCGCATGGCGTCGTGGAAGGGCATCGTGCCGCCCCGCAGGAGCGCGAGGCTCGCCGCGAGCGGCGTCGTGCCGCCCAGGCGCCCTCCGGAGGTCGTGCAGCCGAGGACGAGCCGGGACACGCGCCCCGGATGACGCGCGGCGACCCACTGCGCGATCATCCCTCCGAGCGAGATGCCGAGCACGTGGGCGCGCCCGATCCCGGCGTCGTCGAGGACCGCGACGACGTCGTCGGCCATCGCCGCGGTCGAGTAGGGCGGCGGCGGGGCGTCGCTGAACCCGACCCCTCGGTTGTCCACGAGCACGACGTGGAAGCGCTCGGCGCACAGCTCGTGGAAGTCCACCCAGTAGCGCGCCGAGCGCGCGAGCCCGCGGATCAGCACGAGCGGCG
The DNA here is from genome assembly GCA_039794305.1 of Candidatus Neutrinellum sp. Taxonomy (GTDB): domain Bacteria; phylum Myxococcota_A; class Polyangia; order Polyangiales; family JBDIVX01; genus JBDIVX01. Next base: position 2,623 of record JBDIVX010000112.1, on the reverse strand, counting down.
GCGCGCCGGGGTCACCGAGCGTTTCGTAGTGGATGCGGACGCGTCCCGATCGTGCGAAAGGCATCGCGGAGACCGTCGTATACCACGGGGCTTGACGAGAGCCGCCGGAGAGCGAAGGGTTAGGCCCCGATGGCGCTCGACTTCCAGGGGACCGTGCGCAGGGCCTACTCGGTGGGTGGGCGCCGCGCCCTGTTGCTCGACAGCCGCTACCGCGGCGACGTCGAGGCAGGCGAGTGGGTCGAGGTGGATCTGCCGTCCGGCCGCAAGGCCGCGGTGAAGGTCGTGCAGCTCGCGTGGGGCAGCGCCTTTCGCGCCGACAACCCGCCGCTCACGCTGGTCGTCGACGGGCTCGAGGACGAGCTGCCCGCCGAGGGCTCCGAGGTCCGCGGCACCGGGGCGCCCGCCTGAGCCGCTCTCGGCGTGTGGGTGGCGAACCGCGGCAAACGACCCAAGAATGAGGGGATGGTGGCGCCGGCCCTCCCCGAGCACGACTTCTTCGCGGAGCCGCGCGACGACTTCACGCTCGACCGGTTGCGGTGGCTCATCCGCCTGCGGTGGGTGGCGCTCGCCGGCATCCTGGCGGCCACGGTCCCCGTCCTGGCGGGTGCCTTCCCCGGGGTCGCCTGGCCCGTCCTGGCCGTCGTCGCCGCCCTGGGCGGCGCCTACAACTTCCTCCTGTGGCGAGGCCACCGCGGCGGCAGCGGTCCGGCGGGACGGCGTACGGCCATGTTCCAGGCCCTCGTCGACATCCTCATCCTCACCGTCGTGCTCTGGGCGGCCGGCGGCGTGCAGTCGCCCTTCCTCGGGTACTACGTCTTCCACGTCGCGCTCGTCGGCATCCTCGCCGGGCCGCGCGCCACCTTCGTCGCGGCGGCGGTGGCGGGCGTCTGCGTCGGCGTGCTCGCGCTGACGGACCTGTTCCCCGCCTTCCGGATCGCCACCTGGGATCCCGTCCCGCCCTGGGACTACGTCGCGGACATCACCGCGTTCGTGACGACCGCCGGCGGCGTCGCGTACTTCGTCACGCACGCGGTGCGTGAGCTCCGCGACCGGGAGCGGGCCCTCGCCCGGGCGCGCGATCGGGCCGCGATCGAGTACCAGCTCCTCAGCAACACGCTGAACGAGCTCGAGGCGGGCCTCGAGGTGGTGGATCTGGACGGAGTGGTGCTGTGGCGCAACCGGCGCGCCGAGGTGCTCGCGCCGTGCGCTCCCGGCAACGTGTGGGTCTGCCCGGCCCGCTCCTGCGAGAAGGACGTGACGGGGGTCTGCCCGATGCAGAACGTGCGCGAGCACGGCGGCACCGGGCGATGCAAGTTCGCCGCGCAGATCGACGGCGACGAGCGCGTCTACGAGATGATGTCGTTTCCCCTCTCCATCGAGCGTGGCCAGCCGCGCGTCATGAACCTCTACGTCGACCGCACCGAGGCCACGCTGGACGAGCGGCGTCTCGTCCTGGCCGAGCGCCTCGTCAGCCTGGGGCGGGTCGCGCAGGGCGTCGCCCACGAGCTGAACACCCCGCTCGCGACGATCCGGACGCTCGCCACCGACATGCGCGCGGCCCTGCGCGAGCTCGATGGCGCGCCCGAGCACAGGCCGGTGCTCGACGACGTGGACGAGTCGGCGGCGCTCATCCAGGACGAGACGCGCCGGCTCGGCCGGATCACCCAGGCGCTGCTGGCCGGCGGCGACCTCGTCCGGGCACACATGATCGGGACGGTGCCCCTCGGGGCGGTGGTGGAGCGCGCGCGGGCGCTCGTCTTCGCCGGCGTGCGCAGCGGGCCCACCGTCGACGTGGAGGCGTGCGTCGACTCGCTCAGCGTGTCGGCCGACCCGGACCGGCTCATGCAGGTGCTGGTGAACCTGCTCCAGAACGCGCACGACGCGGTGCGCGAGGGGGGCGGACACGTGGCGATCGGCGCGCGCCTCGACGACGGGCAGGTGCTGCTCACGGTCGACGACGACGGCGCGGGGATCTCCGAGCAGATCGAGGGGCGCCTGTTCGAGCCCTTCACGACGACGAAGCCGCCCGGCCAGGGTACCGGCCTCGGGCTGTACACCTCGTACATGCTCGTGCAGGCCATGGGCGGGACCCTCGCGCTCGAAGGGCGCGAGCAAGGGGGGACACGGGCGTCCATCCGGCTGCCCGCCGCCGCGGCGGACCGGGAGGTCGACGGACTTGCGAAGGCGGCCCGCCTGAGCAAACGTGCCGGCTGAGTGTCCGGCTCGGTCCTGATCATCGACGACGACGACGCCTTCCGGTTCGCCTTGAAGAAGGCGCTCCGGCGGGCGGGCTACGACGTCTCGGAGGCGTCGAGCGGCGAGCGGGCGCTGGTCGAGCTGCGCAGGCCGGAGCCACCCGACGCGGCGCTGCTCGACCTCAAGATGGACGGCATGGACGGGCTCGAGGTGCTGCGACGCGGTGGCGCGGCGGCGACGCGCGTCATCGTGCTGACCGGGCACGGCACGGTGCAGGCCGCCGTCGAGGCCATGAAGCTCGGCGCCTTCTCGTTCCTCGAGAAGCCGGTCGACGCGGACGTGCTCGGGCCCCTGCTCGATCAGGCGGTGAGCGACGCGCGGCGGGTCCGGGGCCTCCCGCAAGGCGACATGGTGCCGCCCATCGTGG
>JBDIVX010000111.1:0-25786 GCA_039794305.1 Candidatus Neutrinellum sp. | reverse complement strand
CGAGCAGGCCAACGCGTTCGTCGCGCGGCTGGCCACCGCGGGCGATGCGGCGCCCAACGTCTACGGCGTCAACACCGGCTTCGGGGCGCTGGCCGAGACCCGGATCGAGGCCGCGCAGATGCGGGCGCTGCAGCGGAACCTCGTGCGGAGCCACGCGTGCGGCGTCGGTCCCGACCTGCCTCGGCCCGCCGTCCGCGCCATGATGGCGCTCCGCGCGCAGACGTTGGCGCTCGGCTGCTCGGGGGTGCGCCCCGTCGTCATCGAGCGGTTGCTGGACATGCTCGACGCCGGCGTCCATCCGCGGATCCCCTCCCAGGGCTCGGTCGGAGCCTCGGGCGACCTGGCGCCGCTGGCTCACCTGGCGCTCGTGCTGATCGGGGAGGGAGAGGCCGACACCGAGGGCGGGCGGATGTCTGGGGACGAGGCGCTTCGCCGCGCCGGGCTCGAGCCGCTCGCGCTCGAGGCCAAGGAGGGCCTCGCGCTGATCAACGGCACCCAGATGATGCTGGCCGTCGGGGCGCTCGCGCTGGTCGAGGCCGAGAGCCTCTGCCGCCACGCCGACGTGGTGGGCGCCATGTCGCTCGAGGCGTTGAAGGGATCCTCGCGACCGTTCGACCCGCGGGTGCAGCAGGTTCGGCCGCATCCGGGGCAGGCCCAGAGCGCCGACAACCTCCGCGCGCTCCTTGCCGAGAGCGAGATCATGGAGAGCCACAGGGACTGCAAGAAGGTGCAGGACCCCTACTCGCTGCGGTGCATGCCCCAGGTGCACGGGGCCAGCCGCGACGCCCTCGCCTGGGCGCGGCAGGTGCTCGAGCGCGAGATCGTCGCGGCGACGGACAACCCGCTCGTCTTCGTGGGCGGCGACGGCGAGGCGGACGTGATCAGCGGGGGCAATTTCCACGGCCAGCCCCTGGCGATCGCGCTCGATACGGCGACGATCGCGGCGGCGGAGCTCGCCAACGTGAGCGAGCGTCGAATCGAGCAGCTCGTCAACCCCGCGATGAGCAGCGGGCTTCCGCCCTTCTTGGCGCCGCGCACCGGCCTCGACTCGGGCTTCATGATGGCGCAGGTCACGGCCGCGGCGCTGGTCAGCGAGAACAAGGTCCTGTCGCATCCCTCGAGCGTGGACTCGATCCCGTCCTCGGCCGGCAAGGAGGACCACGTGTCCATGGGCAGCGTCTCGGCCCGCAAGCTGGCGAAGGTCGTCGAGAACGTGCGTCACGTGCTCGCGATCGAGGCGATGGTGGCCGCGCAGGGGATCGACCTGCGGGGGCCGCTCCGGCCGGCCCGTGGCGTCGCGGCCGCGCACGCCGCCGTCCGCGAACGGATCCCCCACCTCACCGAGGACCGTCCCCTCTACCGGGACATCGCGACCGCCGCGCAGATCATCGCCGACGAGGCGATGCTCCACGCGCTCGCGCCGGTGGTCGGGGCGCTGCGCTGACGGGGAGCCCGGGGCGAGGTTGCGCCAGTGGTGCGCTTCGTCACGCCACGCGGCGTGTGCGCCCGTCTCCTTTTGCCCGCGTCTCCAAGTGATACGCGCGTGGCACGTGCGTTGCGTCTCTCCGCGGTCTCGGAGGCGTCGAATGGCAGATCCGGAGAAGCATCCGCGTAGCGAGCGCCTGAGCTTCGAGGAGCTCCTCCTCCACGTCGATGCCCCTCCTCCCATTCCCGGCAGGTACACGCTGGAGCCTCCCGACGTGATCCCGGTCGCGGACCCGCTCGCAGCGGCCAACCGGGCGGCGGAGGTTCGGAAGCGCGAGCTGCGCCTCAAGGTCGGTGCCGTCACCCTGTCGGTGGGGCTCGGTGCGTTCCTCGCGTGGATGCCGACGCGCCCGGTCGATCCGGCACCCGAGGGAGCTTTCAGCGATGCCGAGGTCACGGCGGACGTCCTTCCGCAGCTCAAGGGAGCGGAGCCCGCCTCGGCGCAGCCGGCGCCGCCGGTGCCGGCGCCGGAGCCGGCGGAGACCGGCGTGGAGCCGCCGCACGTGACCCGGCTCGCGCCGGTGGACGTCGACACTGAGAGCTCGCAGCCCCTCCCGGGGCCGGCGGAGGAGCCGAACGAGACGAACGAATCGAAGCGAGAGGAGCATCGACCTGCGGCGCGGAGTCGGCTGCACGATGAACCGCAGGCCAAAACGGGGGAGCCGACCGTGGTTGCCGTGCTCCGACCCGCGCCGCAGGCCGATGCTCGTCCCGTTCCGGCACAGCCCCAGCGCGAGGACGTGGTTGCCGCGCTCGAGTCCGTGGCGCTCGACGTGCGCGGGTGCGCTCCCGCCTACTCGGGCGCCGTGGTGCGCGTGCGCGTCACCTTCGCGCCGAGCGGGCGTGTGACGACGGCCGTCGTGTCGGGGAGGCTCGCCGGCACGCCCGAGGGAAGCTGCGTCGCCCGCGCCGTCCGGGCCGCCCGCGTCCCCCCCTTCGAACGGTCGAGCTTCGTGGTCGCTTACCCCTACCGCCTGTGATGGTCACACCTGGGTGGCGCGCCACATCCGGGGTCAATTCTAGCCGGCCTCGGGCTCGCGGTCGCCGGTCCACGCCTCGAAGGACCCGGTGATCTCCTCCCAGGTCGGCACGACGTGCGTCGGCGCGACGGTCACGATGTGCAGCCGCAGCACCACGCGCGTGACCGCAGAGGTGCGGGAGAACTGGCCGCGCTTCGCCTGCGGCTTCTCGAACACGGCCTCGGTGCCCGGGCGCGGGAACGGGTAGGACAGCTCGATGGAGTCGCCCTCGCGGTGCTGGCCTCCGACGAGCCGCATGCCGAGGAACGGGTGGTCGTGGACGATCTCGCGCGAGGAGCGGTCGCGCACCTCGACGCAGCACAGGTGCGGGTCGAGCGTGTAGATGCGGTTGCGCGTCCAGACCTCGAGCGTGCGCCACGGCTTGTCGGTGTGCGGCGCCGGTCCGTGCTCGTGGATCACCTCGATCTCGACTAGCGGGGTGCCGCCGCGCGGCCGCGCCGGAGGAGGTCTGCTCGGCCTGTCCCCGCCGGCTTCGCCGGCCGGCGCCTCGTCGCCGAGCGGGGCCTCGCTCGGTTGGGTGCCGTCCGGAGGCCCGTAGCCCCGGAACGTCTTGCGCCCCCGCCGCCCGTCCTCCGGCTCGCCCATCGGACCCGGAGAGTAGAGCAACATTCAGCTCACGTCATCGCCCAGCCGCCGTCGACCGTGAGGACCTCACCGGTCACGTAGGCGGACTCGTCGGACGCGAGGAAGACGGCCGCACCCGCGACGTCGTCGGGCTTGCCGATGCGCTTGAGCGCCGTGCGCTGGAGCACCATGCTCGCGATCGCCTCGTTCTCGGTCATGGCGCGGCTGAAGCGGGTCTCGATGAGCCCCGGCGCGATCGCGTTGACCCGGATGCCGTCGGGGCCGAGCTCGAGCGCCATCGTGCGGGTCATCGAGATCACGGCCGCCTTGGTCATGCCGTAGATGCCCTGGAAGGGCGCCGCCATGGCGCCGAGCACGCTCGTCAGGTTCACGATGGAGCCGGTCGCCTTGCGCCCGAGCAGGTGCCGCGCGACCGCGCGCGACGCCGAGAAGTACCCCTCGACGTTGACCTCGAACGTCTTGTGCCAGGCACGCTGCTCGAGGTCGAGCATGGGCCCGAAGTAGGGGTTGGTGGCGGCGTTGTTCACGAGCACGTCCACCCGGCCGAACCGCGCGACGGCCCGGTCGACCAGGGCGTCGACCTCGTCGGGCTTGCCGGTGTGGCAGGCGACGGCCTCGCAGTCGCCGCCCGCCTCGCGGATCGCCGTGGCGACGGGCTCGAGCCCCTCGATCTTGCGCGACGCCACGACGACCTTGGCCCCTTCGCGCGCGAAGGCCCGCGCGATGGCCTCTCCGATGCCGCGGCTGCCGCCGGTGACGATCGCGACCTTCCCGTCGAGTCTCGACATGCCGGCGACCATAGCAGCGTCGGTCGTGGTCGCGTAGTGTGGAGGCCCGACCCGGTGTAGGCTCCGCGGCGCATGGCCGAATCGGCGCGGTCCGGGCTGTGGAAGGCGTTGGGTCCGGGGGTCCTGTTCACCGGGGCCGCCGTGGGCGTCTCGCACCTCGTGCAGTCGACGCGGGCCGGTGCGGCGCACGGGTTCGGCCTCCTGCTCGTCGTCGTCGTCGCGAACCTCGTCAAGTACCCTGCGTTCCGGTTCGGGCCGCAGTACGCGGCGGCGACCAACCGCTCGCTGCTCGAGGGCTACCGCCGCCAGGGGATCTGGGCGCTCGGCGTCTACGGCGTCCTGACGGTGGGCACCATGTTCACGGTGGAGGCCGCGGTGACCCTCGTCACGGCGGGGCTCGCCAAGTTCCTGCTCGGCGTGGACGTCTCGCCGCTCTTCCTGTCGGCGATCCTGATCGGGCTCTCGGCCGGGATCCTCGCCGCCGGGAAGTACGCCTGGCTCGACCGCATCTCGAAGGTGGTGGTCGGGACGCTCGCCCTGTCGACCGTCGCCGCCACTGCGCTCGCGCTGCCCGCGATCGACTGGGGCGCGATGACGTTCTGGCCGGCGGCGTGGGACGCACCCACGATCTTCTTCGTCGTCGCGCTCGCCGGCTGGATGCCCTCGGCCATCGACGTGGCGGTGTGGCAGTCCCTTTGGACGCTGGCGCGGGAGAAGGACAGCCGCCACCGGCCCACCATGCGGGAGTCGATGGTCGACTTCCACCTCGGGTACTGGGCTACGGCGTTTCTCGCGGTGTGCTTCGTGGTGCTCGGCGCGGGCGTCATGCACGGCCGCGGCGTCGAGCTCGCCGACAGCGCCGGTGGCTTCGCCGCACAGGTGATCGATCTCTACGCCTCGACGCTCGGCGAGTGGAGCCGGCCCATCATCGCGGTCGCCGCGTTCGCGACGATGTTCTCGACGACGCTCACGGTGGTCGACGGCTTCCCCCGTGCGCTCGCGGTCCTCGCCGCCCGGCTCCGCGGACCGGAGGAGCAGGGAGGGGTCGAGGAGGAGCAGCGTGCCCAGCGGCTGGTGTACTGGGGGAGCATGGCGACGCTCGCCGTGGGCGCGCTCGTCATCATCTGGCTCCTGCTCGCGTCGCTGAAGACGATGGTCGACCTCGCGACGACGCTCTCGCTCCTCACCGCGCCCGTGCTGGCCTGGCTCAACCACCGGGCCGTGCTACGTCCGGAGGTGCCCGAGCACATGCGCCCCGCCGGCTGGCTCGTCCTCGCGAGCTGGATCGGGATCCTCGTGCTCGGGGCGGTCGCGGTGTATTACCTCTGGCTCAAGCTCGCCTGACGAGCGGAGAGACGATCTGGAACTGCTCCTCCCAGCGCTCGCGATCATCGGTGGTTTCGTCGCCCTGGTGTGGGGTGCCGATCGCTTCGTCGAGGGCGCGGCCGGGACGGCCAACAACCTGGGGGTCTCGCCGCTCGTCATCGGGCTGACCATCGTCGGCTTCGGCACCTCGGCGCCGGAGATGCTCGTGAGCGCGATCGCGGCGGCGAGCGGGGCCGGCGGCATGTCGGTCGGCAACGCCATCGGATCGAACATCACCAACTCGGGCCTGGTGCTGGGGGCCGCGGCGCTCGTCGCGCCGCTCCAGGTGCACTCGAAGATCATCCGTCGCGAGCTGCCGCTCCTGATCTTCATCATGCTCCTCGCCGGCGCGCTGTTGCTCGACCTCGAGCTGTCCCGGATCGACGGCATGATCCTGCTCGCCGGGTTCGCGCTGCTCGTCTTCTCGATGGTGGCCGAGGGAGTCCGGGACGTGCGGGACACGATCGACCCGCTCGAGACCGAGTTCGCTCAGGAGATCCCGAAGGAGATGCCGCTGCGCGTGGCGATCCTGTGGACCGTCGTGGGGCTAGCCGTGCTGCTCGGGAGCGCGCGGCTCGTCGTCTGGGGCGGCGAGGAGGTCGCCGACTACTTCGGCATCAGCGACCTGGTCATCGGGCTGACGGTCGTCGCCATCGGGACGAGCTTGCCCGAGCTCGCGGCGTCGGTCGTCTCGGCGATGAAGAACGAGCACGACATCGCCATCGGGAACGTGGTGGGGTCCAACATGTTCAACCTGCTCGCGGTCCTGTCGCTGCCGGGCGCGATCGCGCCGGGGCCGGTGGACCGCGCCGTCCTGGCCCGCGACTTCCCCACCATGTTCGGGCTCACGGTGCTCCTCCTGATCATGGCGCGAGGCTTCAAGGTCAAGAGCGTCGTCGCGCGGTGGCAGGGCGCGTTGCTCGTCCTGTGCTTCGCCAGCTACATCGGCTACCTCTTCGTCACCGCGAGCCCTGGCTGACCGAGGGGCGGCTCCTATGGACCGATCATGCGCGCAGCGTGCGCTTCGGCCGTGGTGCTGTGCCTCTGTGTCGCCGGATGCGACGAGACGCGTGCCCGAGCCGAGCAGGGACGGCTCGTGCTGACCAGCCCGGCCTTCGCCCAGGGCGAGACGATCCCGATCGACCACACGTGCGACGGCGCCGATCAGTCGCCCCGGCTCGAGTGGTCGGGCGTGCCCGGGGGCGCGCGGTCGCTGGTCCTGCTCGTGACGGACCCCGACGCGCCGGGCGGAACGTTCACGCACTGGGTCGTGTTCGACATCCCGCCGGAGGAGCAGGCGCTCGAGCCGTCTCGGCCGGAGGGGCCGCGGCTTGCGAACGGGGCCACGCAAGGGCTCAACGACTTCGAGTCGATGCGCTACCGGGGGCCGTGCCCGCCGCACGGCGCGACGCACCGCTACGTCTTCCGCCTCTACGCCCTCGACACCCCCCTCGCGCTCCCGCCGGGATCGGCGCGTGCCGAGGTGGAGGAGGCGATGCGCGATAGGGTGCTCGGCGTGGGCGAGCTCGTGGGCGTCTACGAGCGCGTGCCGGCCGTGCGAGAGCCCGCGTCCTCGCGCCGGTAGACGCCCATCGGCCGGAACCGTCGCCGTACCACGAGTCCTCGTGGGCATGGGGAGGGCTACGGGTGGGGGCGGGCATCTCCGCATGCACGCGTCCCGCAACGCAGCTACGCTGGTCCCCCGTGCGACCGACGCTCGCCGTCGTTCTCGGGATGATCCTCGCGAGCTGCGGGGACGATGCGGAGGCTCCGCGCGTCAGGGTGGAGTCGCAGCCCGCGCCGGAGCCCGAAGGGACGGCGCCGGAGCCGGAGCCGGTGCGCGATCCGGTGCCCGAGGCGCGGGACGGGCTCGCGCTCGGAGCCGCCCACTCGTGCCTCGTCCGGGAGGGGAGGGTGAGCTGCTGGGGCTCGAACCAGTACGGGCAGCTCGGCGATCCCACGGTCGAGGTCGGCCCCGGGGCGCATCGCCCCACGCCCCTCGCGGTGGGCGCGCTCACCGGCGTGCGCGTGCTCGTCGCGGGGCGCTTCCACACGTGCGCTGTGGACGCGGACGGTGCGCTCGCGTGCTGGGGCCACGGCGGCTTCGGGCAGCTCGGCGACGGCGGGACCGAGGACCGCCGGTCGGCCGTGCGGGTGCCGCTCGAGGCGCCGGTCGTCGGCGTCGCTGCCGGTGAGGGGCACACGTGCGCCCGGCTCGCGAACCGCCGCGTCGCCTGCTGGGGCCGCAACACCTTCGGTCAGCTCGGCGACGGGACCCGGGACTCGCGCGCGCGCCCGCAGACGATCGACGGGCTCGAGGACGTGGTGCAAGTCGCCGCCGGTCGCGACTTCACGTGCGCGCTCGGCGCGGACGGGGCCGTGCGCTGCTGGGGTGCCGGGTTCGAGGGGCAGCTCGGCGACGGCGAGCACCGCGACCGCGCGCAGCCCGCGCCCGTCCCGGGGCTCGCAGACGTCCGCGCCGTCGCGCTCGGCAGCGCCCACGCCTGCGCGCTCGACGCCGAGGGGCGCGTCTCGTGCTGGGGCCGGAACGACGCGGGGCAGGTGGGTGACGGCGAAGGCGGCGAGCCCGAGGACGTCGCGGCCGCGCCGGCCCTCGTCGGGGGCGCCGACGGAGCGGTGGAGCTCTCGGCTGGGGCGCGCCACACCTGCGCGCGTCTCGCGGCGGGCGCGGTCGTCTGCTGGGGATACAACGGCTTCGGCCAGCTCGGCGGCGGGAGCGAGGACGAGGTGCACGGGGCGCCCGTGCGCGCGCTCGAAGGAGCCGCGGCCCTCGCCTCGGGCGTGCGGCACGCGTGCGCCCTCGGACGGGACGGAGCGGTCCGGTGCTGGGGGCGCAACCACGCGGGACAGCTCGGGGACGGGACGACCGAGGCGCGGCGCGCTCCGGTGCCGATCCGGTTGTAATTCCTCGCGCCGGCGGGCATGGTTCGGCCGTGTTCACGGGCATCGTCGAAGAGATCGGGCGGGTCGCCGAGGTCGAGCGGACCGAGGGCAAGACGCGCTTCGTGGTCGGCGCGACGGTCGCGCTCGAGGGGACGGCCATCGGCGACAGCGTGGCCGTCAACGGGGTGTGCCTGACCGTCGTCGAGATCGGCGCAGGCCGGTTCGCGGTCGAGGCGGTCCCGGAGACGCTCCGGCGGACGAACCTCGGCGTCCTCCGCGCCGGCTCGCCGGTGAACCTCGAGCGCGCGGTCGGCCCGGGCCGGTTCATGGGCGGCCACTACGTGCAGGGCCACGTCGACGCGACCGGGAGGGTGTTGTCCGTCGAGCCCGACGGCGACGCGTTCACGTACCGCTTCGAGGCGCCGCGCGAGCTGATGCGCTACGTGGTCCCGAAGGGGTACGTGGGCGTCGACGGCGTGAGCCTCACGGTCGTCGACGTGGGCGACGACTGGTTCACCGTGACGCTGGTGCCGCACACGCAGACGTCCGTGGTCATGGGCGGCGCCGGGCCCGGGTACGTCGTGAACCTGGAGGTGGACGTCCTCGGCAAGTACGTCGAGCGCGTCGTCGGCGCGCGGATCGAGGCCCTCGAGGCGCGTGTGGCCGAGCTCGAGAAGGGGCGCGGCGGCTGAGCCGTCGCCGAGCGCGCCGCGAGGCTGCGCTCGCCGGAGGTCGGCCCGTCGCGTGGACCCCTTGGTCCCCCCCGCCGTTGCGCTTACGCTGATCGGTGCCGGGAGGGTGGCATGGCGGATGGAACGCGCGAGCAGCTCAACGTTCTCGTCGTCGACGACGACCCCGACATGCGGCGGCTCCTCGTGGAGATCATCACCCGCCGCGAGCACCAGGTCGTGCCGGCGGGATCCGCCGAGGAGGGGCTGTCGCTGCTCCCGCACTGGACCTTCCAGCTCGCGTTCCTCGACCACAACCTGCCCGGCATGGAGGGGCTCTTGCTGGGGGAGTACCTGCGCAGGAACAACCCGGACATGACCATCGCGCTCGTCACGGGCGACGTCGACGACAGGCTCGCCCGCCGGACGCGCGACCTCCACATCCAGTTCATCCCGAAGCCGTTCGACCTCGATCGCATCGCGAGCCTCATCGACGAGTGCACGGCGCGCCTGCGGGAACGGGACGACAAGCGCCGGCGCCGCGAGGACGACGACTTCGAGCCGCCCATCGCCCGGTTCGCCGGCGAGCTCCCGGACGTCTTCGGCATTCCGAGCGTCCCCTCGCGGATCGAAGGCCGCCTGGTCGAGGCGCTCAAGCGCAGCCTCAACAACCTCCGGACGACCAGCCGCTACTCCGAGCGCGACCGGGTGATCGCGCTGAGCGGCCTGCTCGCCGCGCGCGTCCTCGGCGTCGACCTCCCGAAAGCCCCGAGCGGCTGCACGCTCTACGAGGAGTACGACCGGTGCATGCGCGAGCACGGCCGCCGCACCGAGTTCGAGCGCGTCACCACCCCCCCGCCCCCACCCCGCTGACTTGCATTGGGGACCTGTCCCCGATGCAAGTGGGAGTTGCATTGGGACCTGTCCCCAATGCAAGTCAGAGGGGCTTTTGCAGGTGGGTGCGGAGGTCGGGGATGCCGTAGCGGCCGGAGTAGCGGGTGATCCGGTAGCCGCGGGCCTGGTAGTAGGGGCGGTTGTCGGGCTCGCGGCTGCGGGCGCAGACGCGTGCTTCGCGCAGGCCGAGGTCTCGGGCGTGCTCCTCGAGCCAGGCGATCATCTTCGAGCCGACTCCGCGGCCCCGCTCGGACTCGAGGACCGAGAGCCGCTCGAAGGAGAGCCATCCCTCCTCGGGGCACAGCTCGAAGCGGCCCGAGCCGATCGGCCGCCCGTCGCGGAACGCCAGGACGCCGCCGCCGCGGGCCATGGCCCGCTCCACGTCGTCGACCGACTCCCCGAGGGCGCTCGACGGATGCGCCTCGGTCGCGCTCGTGGCGAAGGCCGCCTTCATGAGGGCGTACACGACGTGCGACTCCTCGGGAGTCGCGAGGCGGACTCGGATCTTCACGGCCGCTTCGACATCAGCACGGTGCGCGTGATCTCGAAGACCTTGTCCTTGATCTTCGCGTCCCGGTCCTTCGACAGCTCGGGGGCGAAGAGGTCCGCGCCGCCGTCGAGGAGCTTCTCGGGCCGCGTGTTCTTCACGCCCACGAGCCGGAAGGTGACCTCGCCCGTGCCGTCCCCGCGGTCCTTCGTCGAGAGCACCTTCGAGGCGGCGTAGATCGTGTCGCCCGCCACCACCCCGCTCGGGTGCGCGCCGGCGTCGTAGCCGAGGTCCCACAGCACGTTGCCGCACACGTCGCGGCTCGCGAGGCTCGCCACGAACCCGAACACCAGCCCGCCGTACACGACCCGCGTCCCCGCGAACGAGTGCCCCTCGCGGCAGTACCCCTCGTCGAAGTGGATGGGGTGGCTGTTGCGCATGACCGTCGTGAGCTGCATGTGCTCGGTGTCGCCGACGGTCTTGCCGACGTAGTGGGCGATCACGTCGCCCTCGGCGAAGTCCTCGAAGAAACCGGCGAAGCCGCCCCGTCGCTTCGCCGGCAGGCGCACCTCGTCGCGGAGCGGCGCCGGCAGGCGCGGGATGTCGGCGGGCAGGCGCTGCTCGTGCCGGAACGGGGCCTCGGGCCGCTCGTCGAGCCGGCCGGCGCGGACGAGCGCCTTGCGCTCGAACGTACACACCGGGGTCCCGTCCTCTCGCTCGACGACGGTGCGTACGTGCACCACACCCTTGTCCCCGCCCGAGCTCGGCTTCACGCCGAGCACCTCGCTCGACGCGAACACCGTGTCGCCGAGGTAGCAGGGGTTCGGGAAGCGGATGTCGACGTAGGCGAGGTGCGCGATCGCCTGCTCGCTCACGTCGTGCACCGAGAAGCTCAGCCCGAGGTTCATCAACAACAGCGGGTGCACCGGCCGGCCTTCGAGGCCGAGCTGCTTCGCGAAGGCCGCCGACGCGTAGGTCGGTGTCGCGTCCATGAACGACGCCTGGAAGATGCCGAGCATCCCGGCGTCGACGGTGACCTCCCACGGGTGTGGGTAGGTCGCACCGACCTGGAAGTCGTCGAGCCTTCGTCCGTAGCGTGGCGAGCGGATCGTCATCGTCTCCCTCACTTCTCGAGCAAGCGGCGCGCGACCACGTGCGCCTGGATCTCGTTGGCGCCCTCGAAGATGCTGAGCACCCGTGCGTCCACGAGCAGGCGGCTGGCGGTGTACTCCTCGGCGTAGCCGTTGCCCCCGTGGATCTGCACGTTCGCGTCCGCGGCCTCCCAGGCGGCGCGCGTCGCGAGGAGCTTCGCCATGCCGGCCTCGAGGTCGCAGCGCTTGTCCGAGTCCTTCTGGCGCGCGGCGTAGTACGTGAGCTGCCGCGCGGCCTGGGTGCGGGCGACCATCCGACCGAGCTTGCGCGCGACGCGGGGGAACTGCCGGATCGGTCCGCCGAACTGGACGCGCTCCTCGGCGTACTGCACCGCGTCGTTCAGGGCCGCCTGCGCGACGCCGACGCCCCGCGCCGCCGTCTGGATGCGGGCGCTCTCGAACGTGCGCATGAGCTGCTTGAAGCCCGCGCCCTCCTCGCCGCCGAGGAGCGCGTCGCCGGGGACGCGGAAGCCGTCGAAGGACAGCTCGTACTCCTTCATGCCCCGGTAGCCGAGCACCTTGATCTCGGTGCCCGTGAGGCCCGGATCGGTGAACTCGGGCTCGCCCGGCTCGTCCCCGTGGCGGGTCTTGTCCGCGAGGAACATGCTGAGCCCGCCGTAGCCGGGATCCTCCGGGTTGGTGCGCGCGAGCAGCGTCATCAGATCCGCGCGGACGGCGTGGGTGATCCACGTCTTCTGGCCGCGGACGAGGTAGCTGCCGTCGGGCTGCTTCTCGGCGCGCGCCCCGATGTGCGCGAGGTCCGAGCCGTGGTTCGGCTCGGTGAAGACCGCCGTCGGCAGCACCTCGCCCGAGGCGATGCGCGGCAGCCACTTCTTCTTCTGCTCGTCGGTGCCGCCGCCGAGGATGAGCTCGGCGGCGATCTCGGCGCGCGTGCCGAGGCTCCCGACGCCGATGTACCCGCGCGAGAGCTCCTCGGTGACGACGCACATCGCGACCTTGCCGAGCCCGAGGCCGTCGTACTCCTCCGGGATCGTCAGCCCGAAGACCCCGAGCTCGCTCATCTGCTCGACGAGCTCCATCGGGATGAGGACGTCCCTCTGGTGGATCGCCTGCGCCCGCGGGATCACCTCGGCGTCGACGAAGCGCGCGAACTGCGCGCGGATCTCCCGGAGCACGTCGTCGTCGAGGCCGAAGGAACCCGAGCCCGCCTCGGCCGCCTTTTGCCCGAGCTCGACGAAGTGATCGCCCGTGGCGTTGTCCTCGACGAAGGCGACGACCTGGTCGTCGAGGAGGGTCTCGGCGAGATCGGACTCGCCGAGGCCCATGTCGCGGAGCGACACCGTCTCGCAGGCGCCGAGGTCCACGCCGCCGCGCAGCGTGCGGCACACCTCGCCCACGTACGCGGCTGCGATCGCTCGCTCGTGCGCTCCGCCGGTGCCGTCCGCCCAGGCGGCGAGCTGCCGGCAGGCCTCGACCTCGGTGGCCAGATAGGCGAGCGCGTGGGCGGGGAGCTGGTGCCGGTTCAAGAGCTTCCCGCTCAACCGGTCACCGTCCAGCACCTTCGTTCGAACGCGCTCGAGCGCGCGCTCGTAGAGCCCGGAGAGGGCCGCGACGACTGCGTCCATGATTCGCTCACTAGGGGGGAAGGCCCGCCGGCGTCAACCACCCATCGCAGCGCGGGTCTCGGCCAGGTTCCTGAGCCCCGGCCGCGGGGCGCCCACGAGGCACGAAACCGTGCCGTGCAGCTCGTTCTGGAACATGAGCTGGTGCGCCTCGGGGATCTCCGGCCAGGTGAACATGCGGGTCATGACGGGGCGGATCTTGCCCTGCATGACGAGCCGGTTCGCCCGGTTCGCCTCGCCCGCGTCGGCGAAATGCGACCCGATGATGCTCTTCTGGTGCATCCACAGGTGCCGCACGTCGAAGCCGAGATCGTACCCGGTGGTCGCCCCGCAGATGACGATCCGGCCGAAGCGGTTCGCGAGGAACACGCTCGCCGGGAAGGTGGCGCGCCCCACGTGCTCGAAGACCACGTCCGGGCCCTTCTTCTCGCCGAGGACCTCCCAGATGCGCTTGCCGAACGCCTTGACCGCGCCGAACCACTCCTTCTTGGCCTCGGCGGTCGGGTCCTTCGGGTACTGCAGCTTGGGGAATTCCTTGCGGTTGATCACGCCGTGGGCGCCCAGCTCCATGGCGAGCTCGGCCTTCTCGTCGCTCGAGACGACCGCGATGGCGCGCGCGCCGACGAGCTTGCAGAGCTGCACGGCGAAGACGCCGAGGCCGCCCGAGCCGCCCCAGATCAGCACGTCCTCGCCTGCGCGGACCCGCGCGCGGTCCATGATCATCCGGTACGCCGTGAAGTAGGTGAGCCCGTAGCTCGCCGCCTCCTCCCAGGAGAGATCGGGGGGCTTCGGCAGGCATTGCTGCGCCTGGACGCGCGTGAACTGCGCGAAGGAGCCGTCGCCCGTCTCGTAGCCCCAGATCTTCTGGCTCCGGCAGGCCATGGGCTCGCCGCCGTTGCAGTGCTCGCACTGCCCGCACGTGATGTTGCAGTGGAGGACGACCTCGTCGCCGACCTTCAGCCTCGTGACGCCGGGACCGACCTTCCACACGACGCCCGAGGCGTCGGAGCCCGCGATGTGGAACGGCTGGCCGTGGCCCTCGAGCACGTTGACGGGCTTGCCGAGGCCCGCCCACACGCCGTTGTAGTTGACGCCGGCGGCCATGACCTGCACGAGCACCTCGCCCGGGCCCGGGTCCCAGGTCGGCAGCACCTCGTGCTGGAAGCTCTCCATCGGCTCGCCGAACCGCTCCGGACGGATGGCGTACGCGTGCATCCGTGCCGGGACGACACCGAGCTCGGGGACCCTGCCCACCGGCACCAGGTCCAGCCCTCCGAGCGCGCGGAGACGTTCCTCCGACGGCCCGACCTCTTCGTCTCTCTTCAGTGCCTCGCTCATGCGCTCGTCTCCTCGCGGGCCGCCGGGCGGCCCTTGAACTTTGGGGATCGCGCCGCTACATCCTCGCGATGAGCAGCCGGAAGCGAGAACGCGACCGCCCCTGGATCATGCGCACGTACGCGGGGCACACGAACGCCGCCGCGTCGAACGCGCTCTACCGGAGCAACCTCGAGAAGGGGCAGACGGGCCTCAGCGTCGCCTTCGATCTGCCGACGCAGACGGGCTACGACCCGGACCACGTCCTCGCGCGTGGCGAGGTCGGCAAGGTCGGCGTCCCCGTCGCGCACATCGGCCACATGCGGGCGCTCTTCGAGGGCATCCCGCTCGAGAAGATGAACACGTCGATGACCATCAACGCGACGGCGCCGTGGCTCCTCGCGCTGTACCTGGCGGTCGCCGACGAGCAGGGCGCGAAGCGCCCGGACCTGCGCGGGACCGTCCAGAACGACGTCGTCAAGGAGTACCTCTCGCGCGGGACGTACATCTTCCCGCCCGCCGCGAGCCTCCGGCTCACCGCCGACGTGATCACGTTCGCGGTGGACGAGGTCCCGAGCTGGAACCCGATCAACATCTGCAGCTACCACCTGCAGGAGGCGGGCGCGACGCCCGTCCAGGAGCTCGCCTACGCGCTGGTGACGGCCATCGGCGTCCTCGACGCGGTCAAGGCCACCGGACGCGTCAGCGACGAGGACCTCGGGCGCACGGTCGGCCGCCTCAGCTTCTTCGTGAACGCCGGCATCCGGTTCGTCGAGGAGATGGTCAAGATGCGGGCCTTCGTCGAGCTGTGGGACCGGATCACCCGCGACCGGTACGGCGTCGAGGACCCGAAGCACAGGCGGTTCCGCTACGGCGTACAGGTCAACTCGCTCGGGCTCACCGAACAGCAGCCGGAGAACAACATCATCCGGATCGTGCTCGAGATGCTCGCGGTGGCGCTGAGCAAGGACGCGCGGGCGCGCGCCATCCAGCTCCCCGCCTGGAACGAGGCACTCGGGCTGCCGCGCCCGTGGGACCAGCAGTGGTCGCTGCGCGCGCAGCAGATCCTCGCCTACGAGACCGACCTCCTCGAGTACGACGACCTGTTCGGCGGCAGCCGCGTCGTCGAGGAGCGGACCCGAGAGCTCGTCGAGGAGGCGTCGAAGGAGATCGACGAGGTGCTCTCGCGCGGCGGCGCCATCGAGGCGGTCGAGAGCGGGTACATCAAGCAGCGCCTGGTCGAGTCGAACGCGGCGCGCCTGCGCGCCATCGAGTCGGGCGAGATGACCGTCGTCGGCGTGAACCGCTTCGAGACGACCGAGCCCTCGCCGCTGACCGCGAGCCTCGATGACGCCATCCTGCGCGTCGACCCCGAGGTGGAGCGGGCCGAGGTCGCGGCCGTCGCCGAGTGGCGCCGGGGGCGCGACGCGGCGGCCGTCCAGAAGGCGCTCGACGCGCTGCGGCGCGCCGCCGAGTCGGGCGACAACGTCGTGCCCGCCTCGATCGCGGCGGCGCACGTCGGCGTCACGACCGGCGAATGGGGTGGGGCGCTGCGTGAGGTCCTCGGCGAGTATCGGGCGCCGACCGGCGTGAGCGGCGCGCGCGTCAACGCGGGCAACGGCGGCGCCGCGGCCGCCGAGGTGGAGCGGCTCCGCGGCGAGCTCCGCCGGCTCGAGTCCGCGCTCGGCCGCCGGCCCAAGATGCTCGTCGGCAAGCCCGGGCTCGACGGGCACTCGAACGGGGCCGAGCAGATCGCGATCAAGGCGCGCGACGTCGGCTTCGACGTGGTCTACGAGGGCATCCGCGTGACCCCGGAGCAGATCGTGGCGAGCGCGCTCGAGGAGGGCGTCCACCTGGTCGGGCTGAGCATCCTGAGCGGCTCGCACCTCGAGCTCGTCCCGGAGGTGGTGCGTCGGATGGGCGAGGCGGGCCTCGGGGACGTGCCCGTCGTGGTCGGGGGCGTCATCCCGGAAGCCGACGCCGAGCGGCTGCTCGCGGCCGGCGTCGCGCGCGTCTACACGCCCAAGGACTACGCCCTGAACGCGATCATGGCGGACCTCGTCCGTCTGATGGATGATCGCGTCAGCCATGGGTGACGACCTCGCGGCGAAGGTCATGGCGGCCGACAAGGCGGCGGTCGCCCAGGCCCTCAACCTGGTGGAGGACCGGCGCGCCGAGGCGCACGACCGCGTCGCCGCGCTCCTCGACGCCCTGCGCGGATCGGACCGCGCCGCGCGCGGCCACCGCGTGGGCCTGACCGGCCCGCCGGGCGTCGGCAAGAGCACCCTCGCCGCCGTGGTCGCGCGCGAGCTC
This sequence comes from Candidatus Neutrinellum sp., assembly GCA_039794305.1. GTDB lineage: Bacteria > Myxococcota_A > Polyangia > Polyangiales > JBDIVX01 > JBDIVX01. Next base: position 9,209 of record JBDIVX010000111.1, on the reverse strand, counting down.
CGGGCCCGCGGCCGCACGGTCGGCGTGGTCGCCATCGATCCTTCGAGCGTGCGCTCGGGCGGCGCGCTCCTCGGAGACCGCGCGCGCATGTCGTTCGACCCCGCGGACCAGGGCGTGTTCATCCGCTCGTTCGCGACGGCAGGCGATCCGGGCGGCCTGAGCTGGGCGGCCAACGCCGCGGTGCGCGTCCTCGCCGCGGCCTACGACGTCGTGCTGGTCGAGACGACCGGCGTCGGTCAGACCGAGACCGACGTCGAGCACGTGGCCGATACGGTGGCGCTCGTGGTCCAGCCCGGCTCGGGGGACGTGCTGCAGTTCCTCAAGGCGGGCATCATGGAGATCCCCGACGTGCTCGTCGTGAACAAGGCCGATCAGGTGGAGCTCGCGCGCCGCACCGTCGCCGACCTGCGCGGTGCCCTGCACAACGTCCGCGCGGCGGGCGTCCTCGGCGGCGAGGTGCCCATCGTCTCGACGAGCGCCCGCGACGTGACCGGCGTCGGCGAGCTGGTGGACGTCTTCGACGCGCACCGCGCCGCCCTCGAAGACGAGGGGCTCGGGGCGAGGCGACTCGGGGGCGCGGTCGCCTGGGCCTCGGCGCTCTTCCGCCGCGCGCACGGAGAGCACGGCGTGGCCACGATGGGCGGCCCCGAGGCGCTGCGCGCGAGGCTCGCCGAGGGGCTCCGGTCGGGCACCTCGCCCGTCGCGCTGAGCCAGGCGCTCGGCGCGGAGTACCTCGAGACGGTGCGCTCCGGACCCCATTGACTCGTCAACACCGCAGCCGTTTACACATTCACAGATGACGCGGTGCGTAAGAGTGTTGATAGGCTCCCAACGCACTGATTGCAACAGCTAGCGCGCTCTTTACTGGCGTGTTACAAGGCCTCGTGCGTTGTCAACGATTCTGTAAACACGGGATCACGGAGGAAATCCGGTCATGAAGGGTCAGCACGCGGCAATGGGGCAGCGCCTCCGGGAGCTCCGGCTCGATCGCGGCCTGCAGCAGGGCGAGGTCGCACGGCGGCTCGACATCTCGCCGGCCTACCTGAGCCTGATCGAGAAGGGGAAGCGGTCGGTCCAGCTCCCGCTCCTGTTCCGCGCGCTCGAGCTCTACGGCGTCACCATGGAGGACTTCATGGAGAGCCTCGGCGAGCGCCGGGTCGACGACGGCCTCGCGCGCCTGCTCGACGAGCCGCTCCTCCGCTCGCTGAACCTGAGCGAGGAGGACGTCGCGAGCCTCAGCGCGGAGCCGAAGATGGTCACCACCATCACCGCGCTCTTCAACCTCTACAAGACGACCCGCAGCCAGCTCGACAACGTCTTGCACGGGATCGCGCAGCGCGAGCGCGACGGGGCGGACGACGGCTCGAGCCTCCGGTTCGAGCTGAGCCCCTTCGACGAGGTGACCGACTTCCTCGAGAAGAACGGCAACTGGTTTCCGTCGCTCGAGGAGCGCGCGGACAAGGTGCGGCGCGACTACGGTCTCGGCCGCCGCGTCACGAGCGACGCGCTGATCGCGTTGCTCCGCGACCGGCTCGACGTGGAGGTGCGGCTCGTCCCGCCCGAGGACGAGAGCTCGGTCGTCCGGCGGTGGGACGCCGATCGCGGCGTCCTCACCATGAGCGCCGCCATGTACGAGCAGCGCCTCAAGTTCCAGCTCGCGCACACCATCGGGCTGAGGCTCCTCGACGAGGAGAAGATCCACGAGGACGTCGCCCGGGCCCACCCCGCGCGCCACGCCGAGACCCGGGCGCTCGTCAAGATCCACCTCGCCAACTACATGTCGGGCGCGCTGCTGCTCCCGTACGACGACTTCTACAAGGAGGTCACCCGGACGCGCTACGACGTCGAGCTGCTCGCCAACATCTTCGAGAGCAGCTACGAGACCGTCGCCCACCGCCTTTGCAACCTGAGCGATCCGCGCCGAAGGGGCCTCGCCTTCTACTTCCTCCGGCTCGACGTCGCAGGGAACATCTCGAAGCGCTACTCGGCGACCGGCCTCCGGTTCCCGCAGCTCCACGGCTCCTGCCCGAAGAGCTCGGCTCACCTCGCCTTCCTCACGCCGAGCCAGATCCGGCGCGGCTACGAGATGTATCCGGACGGGACCGCCTACTTCTGCTTCGCCAAGGTCGTGAGCGAGCCCAGGCAGGGTTCGCTGTCGCGCGGCACCGTCTACAGCATCGTGCTCGGCACCCCGGCGGACAACGCCAAGCACCTCGCCTACGCCGACGCGATGCCCTTCGTCGACCCGAAGAGGATGGCCGTCCCGGTGGGGGTCACCTGCAGGTTCTGCGAGCGCACCGACTGCAACCAGCGCGCCGCGCCGAGCTACAAATTCGCCTTCCGCGTCGACGAGTACACGAAGAAGGACAACTTCTTCAGCCCGCTCGTCAGCGGCGACGAGCACGCCGACGTCGCCGTCGCCGCCCTGCGGCCCCGAGAGCGAAGCGGATCGTAGCGGGGCAGCTCGCCGCAGCGGCCACGCGCCGAGGGGCTCTTCTGCCACGGCGGCGGCCCTCAACCACGGCGGAAACACGCCGTGGCATGCCCCTTGATGGAAGAGCCCCGGTATGACCCCGGTGCGTCTGACGGTGCTCGTCGGGCTGCTGCTCCTCGCGGGCTGCGACGAAGACGAGGCGCGGGCCGACGTCGGCTCGCCCGTGGACGGCGGGGCGGTGCCCGCCTCGGAGATCGACCTGGTCGCGCTGAGCTGGAACCTCGGCAACTTGGTCGAGTCGCAGCCCTACACGCGGCGGATGCGCAGCCTCGCCTTCGAGCAACACGTCGCCACGCAGCTCCGAGAGCTCGTTCCCGATCTCGTCGGGCTGCAAGAGGTGCTCTCTCCGTTCGAGTGCGCGGCGGTCGACGAGCGCGTCCCCTCCCGGACGTGCTTCGGGGTGACCGAGCAGCTTCCTCCGGTGCGCCGCCTCCTCGGTCCGGACTACAGCATCGCCTGTGACGGCAACCATCAGTCGGCGTGTGTCGGCGTCCACGTGGGCTTCGGCCGGATCCGGGGCGTCGAGCCCGGCGGCCTCGCGCTCGCGGGCGCCGATACGCCGCGCCTGCCGTTCGAGCCGTGCGAGAGCGCCGAGTGCGCGCAGGAGACCGGCGCACCCGAGTGCCTGGACTTCACGAGCGTCTCCTCGGTCCTGGTCGACACCGGCGCGTTCGGGACCGTCCGCGTCGTCAACGTCCACCTCCACCCGTGGGGACCGCCGTGCCAGTGGGCCATGGAGCGCTCGGCGTTCGCGCTCGTGGACGACACTCCGACGATCGTCCTCGGCGACTGGAACTTCGACCCGCGCGCGATCGAGACCGCGCCCGGCCGCCTGTGGGCCGAGCACGTGGGCGAGGGACGCCGGTTCACGAGCCATCACCCCACCGACGCCGAGGCTCGTCCGATCCCGACCAAGGACGACGGCCGGTCCCTCGACCGGCTGATCACCGACTTTGCGATCGGGCTGTGCGAGGTGCGGAGCGATCCCCCGCTCCACGCGGGCTTCGACTTCGCGGCCGCCGGCATCGCCGGGGAGGCCAAGCGGCAGCCCGACCACTTCGCCGTCGTGTGCCCGCTCGCCGTCCCGTGACGCCCGCGCGAGCAGACCAGGGCGCTCAGCACCGGTCCGCGAACGCGAGCCGGGCCAGGAAGTTCCGCATGAGGACCGGGGCCTCGGCGTGCGAGGTGCTCTGGCGGACCCAGTCCTGGTCGGTGGTGGTCAGCAACAGGCCGCGTCCGGCCGACGAGCCGCAGAAGGCGAAGCCGACCGGCTGGCCCGAGTGGACGAGGACGCTCTCGACCGAGCCCGAGCCGGTGGCGCCGTACCAGAAGTAGCTCATCGACGAGACGGACTCGGGCTCGGTGGCCCAGCAGCCCTGGACGGTCGGCGTGAGCGAGCCGCTCACGGTGCTCGACCAGGTGAACGAGCCGCCGTAGCGGCTCACGAGGGTCGCGAACGCGACGTTGGGCGAGTAGGTGGTCTGGTACTCGCTCTGGATGTAGACGCCGCGGCCCGCCGCGAAGAACTCGCCGATGGTGTCGACGCGCCCGGCCGGCAGGTCGATGAGCCCCGAGGAGACGATCAGCACGTCGGCGCCGGCGAGCAGGCTGGTCGAGTCGTCGAGCGCCGTCTGCGGGCGGATGGTGACGGTGTGCCCGAGCGGGGCGAGGGTGTCCCGCCACCTCGCGTCCATGTCGTGGCTGGCCATCATGGACTGGCTCTCGATCACCGTGATCCGGAGCGGCGTCACCGTGGGCAGGGCGCACGGGTCGCACACGCCCGCGGTCGCGCTCGCGGTGCAGCCGCCCGAGCAGCACGTGTTGCCGCCGCCGTCGCTGCACGCGCTCCCGTCCGCGAGCGGCGCCGCGTCCACGCAGGCCCCCGCGCCGTCGCACGCGTCGGGGTCGCAGGTCGGCTCGCCGGTGCCCGCGCCGCAGGCGGTCCCGGAGGCGAGGTCGTGCGGATCGCACGCGCCCGAGAGGCACGTGTCGGCGCCCGAGCACTCCGTCTCGCCGTTCGCCTCGCACGGCGTGCCGTCCGCGGCGGCCGCGCAGCCCGCGGTGCAGCAGCTCCCCGGGCCGTTGTCGGATCCGAGGTCGCACTCTTCGCCCGCTTCCGTCACGCCGTTGCCGCAGACGCCGGGCGGCCCCGCGTCCGAGCCGCCGTCCGTGACGCCACCGTCCACCCCTCCGCCGTCCCGGGCCCCGCCGTCGACGCCGCCGCCGTCGCGCGGCGCCGACGCGTCGCCCGTCCCACCGTCGCCCCCGGGGCTGCCGCCGTCGCTCCCCCGCGTCCCGCGCCTCCGGTTCGCGGCGCACCCGAGGCACAGAAGGACGAGGGCGATCGCGAGCAGCCGAAGAGAAGGGCGCATCGGCATCAGCATACGCCGTCACTCGTCATAGCTGCCTCCCGGGACCTCGGACGTCCCCCGGTGCATCAGGATGCCCTGGACCAGGGGGTAGGCCAGCACGTTGCCTCCCACGGCCCAGACCCCTCCGTCCGGGTCGACCCACACCCCATGCAGGGACTCGGCGAGGGCGAAGCCGCTGTCCTCCTTGACCCAGCCGTCCTCGTCGCGCCGCAGGATCTCGCCGTAGACGCCGACGGCGAAGCCCCCGCTCTCGGTGAGCCAGATCCCGATCATCTGCTGGATGAGCTCCGGCGTGACGTCCTGCCACTCGCCGGTCGCCGGGTCCGGCTCGAGGATGACGCCCGTCCCGAGGCCCCCGACCGCCGCGACCCGATCCCCGAGCGCGTGCACGGTGAAGATGGTCCGGGTCGTGCCGCTCGGCAGCACCGCCATCTCGCTCCCGTCCCAGTGCATGAGCAGGCCTCCGGTCCCGACGAGCCAGACGTCGTCCGCCGCGGTCCCCCAGACCTTGTAGATGTTCTGCATCTCGGCCTCGGCGGGGATCGCCACCTCGGTCCACGCGCTGCCGTCGAAGCGCCAGACGAACCCGCCGCCGGCGGCCATCGTGCCGCCCACGGCCCAGACGTCGTCCGGGCTGCTCCCCCAGATGCCGAACACGGTCGCGGTGCCGGGCGTCTCCATCGCCTCGAACGCGCCGCCCGCGTAGCGGAGGATGTGCCCGCCCTCGCCGCCGACGAGGACGGGGCCGCCCTCGAAGCCGTGCACCCACCACAGGGCACCCTCGGTGCCGGTGGCGAGGCGCGTCCAGCCTTCGCCGTCGAAGTGCAGGACGAAGGGGCCGGTGCCGTCGCCCGGGTCGCCCCCCACCGTCCAGACGTCGGTCGCGCTCGTCCCCCAGACGCTGATCAGCGCGCCAGGGAGCGCCTCGTGGACGATCTGCCACTCGGCCTCGGGCGGGGGGTCGTCGTCGCAGGCGGCGAGGAGGAGCGCCGCGGCCAGCATCGCCAGGTCTCTTCGAAGCATGGGGTACCTCTCGAGCTCCGCGCGTCCATGGCCGGCGCGGTCGCGGCGGCTCGATGTGGCACGGAGCAGGTCACGGACGTCGAGCTTAGCAGCACACGTGCCAGGGCGGGCTTGCGGCGTGACCCGGCGGCGCGCAACGTTCCGGGGTGCTCCGCGGCCTCGTCTTCGTCCTGCCGTTCCTGCTCGGCCTGTGGGCCGAGCGGTCGATCCGGCGCGCGAGGCCTCTGTGGCTCGCCGGGCTCGCGTGGCTTCCCATCGGCCGTCGCCGCCGCGTCGTCCTGTCCGAGTCCCTCCGGCGAGAGCTCCGGCGCCGCGAGGAGCGGACCTACCGCGAGGCGGCGGTCGGGGAGGCGGACTTCTCGCGCCTGCCGCTCACCCGCCTCGCCGGGAGCCTGCGCGTCGCCCCCGAGGGAGACGTGGCGGTCCTCACCTCACCGCGGTGCTCGGGCCTCGCACGCATCGATCTGCGCCTCGCAGGCGACGCCGTCCTCTTGCGCGCGCGCTGCCTCCCGGTGCCCCTGAGCCTCGTCCTCTGGTCGGCGTCCCTGTTGCTCGTCGGGCGCGGCTCTCCCTGGGTGCTCGGGCTCGCGCTCGGCATCCCGCTGTTCACCGCCGCCCGGTCGATCCGGCAGCTCCGCCCAGAGGTCCGTGAGGCGATGGACGCGATCGCGCGCGAGCTCAGCGGACCGGCCGATGGCCCCTGACACCCGTGAGGCGCGTCGTGTCGACGCGCAGCGCGAGGAGGAGCGTCCAGATGCGGCGGCAGGTGTCGTGATCGGCCCCGAGCGGGCGGCAGATCCGAAGGAGCGTCCGGGCGGCGTCGTCGTGCGCGAGCTTCTTCGCCATGTCGAGCGCCTCGACGCTCGCCGAGCCGCTGAAGCGCTGCGCCTTCTCGAGCTGCCGCACGATGTCGACGTACTCGGTGACGTGCTGCTGGATGGCGTGCCGCGGCACCTCGACCGACGCGATGCTCCCGTCGGCGCCGCGGAGCTCGAGCCCGGTCGTCTGCTGTCCCACGGTGACGTGCAGCGAGCGCGCCTCTTCCGGGAAGCTCAGGCTCTGGTCGCCGAGCATCTCCCCGATGGCCAGGCGGTACTCGTGCCGGCGCGGCTCGTCGGCGTCCTCCCAGGTGCGGTCGTCGATCCGGACTTCCTCGAGACGGGCCATCGGGCTCGTTTGTAGCACGCGCGGCCTTGCCCGCCTCCCGCTCCGGCCCCACCCTCGTCGGCGTGCCTCCCCCCTCGGACGTCTACTGCCCGCGCTGCCGGGCGCCGGCCCGCCTCGTCCGGCCCTGGCGCGGCTGGCGGGTCGCCCGGATCGGCTGGTTCGCCGTCGTCTTCGTCATGCTCGGCGTCTCGCCGATCATGATGAGCGACTACGCGGTGATGATCCCGACGATGATGGTCATCCTCGCAGCCTACGGTCCGCTGCACGGTCTCGCCTCGGTCCGGCCGACCTGCCGGCGCTGCGGCCTCGCCTTCGAGCCCGCCGAGCTCCGGCGGGCCGAGAGCCGGCTCCGGGAGCCTCGCGTCACGCGAGCTTCGATCGAGCGCTGAGCATCTAGGAGCTGCAGCCCTCCTCGGGCAAGGTCCCCAAGACGGGCGACGGAACCGGGAGCACCGGTGGGTCGTGGATGCGCAGCCCGCCGGGCAGGAGCTCCACGTCGGGGGGATGGGCGCCGGGATCGAGGCGGGTGAGCTGGTCGGCGCACCGGCGCGACCACGCGCCGAAGTGGCGCGTGCGCACGGCGGTGAGCAGGCACCGCTCGAAGGCCTCGACGGCCGGGCCGCGCAGCTCGGCCATCGCCGGCTCGCGCCAGGCGTCGGCCTCGACGGCGACGGCGGCGATCTGCTCGTCGGAGCTCGCGACGACCTCCGGGACCGGCGCCGCCGCGAGATCCTCCATCATCATGCGGAAGGCCTCGCCCGTCCGCGCGCGGGCGGCGATCTGCCACTCGGTCACTCCGAGCGCCGCGACCCGCTCGTAGGCGTCGCGCGCGTCTCGGAGCGCGCGCACCTTGCGGAGCACCCAGGGGCGAAGGCGCGTCGCGACCCACCGCTCGACGTCGCCGAGCGATCCGTCTCCTTCGTAGCTCGGCCGCTCGACCGCGCGGAACGCGTCGAACCGCAGCTCGGCGAGCCGGAAGGCCGCCTCGCTCACCGCCTCGAGCGTGCGGGAGAACTCGGCGCCCGAGGCGCTCGGGTCCTCGTCGGGCGAGCTGGCGATGCGCTCGCCGAGGCCCCGCTGCCAGCGTCGGACCGCGCGGCGGAACAGCCGCGCCGCCGCCGGGCGATCGCCCGCCTCGAGGCGCGCGCGCCCGAGCCGCACCTGCATCCGGAGCGCCGCGCCCGGCGGGACGTGGCGCGCGTATCGCTCGGTGTGCCGCCCGAGGTGGCTCGCCGCCTCGACGTGACCTCCCTGCGCGGCCAGCATCTCGCCCGCCTGCGCGGACACGCGCGCGGAGTCGGCCACGCGGGTCTCGGAGTAGAAGCGCTCGTAGAGCTCGGCGTCGTCGAGGGCGCGGTCGACCTGGCCGAGCGCGCGCCGGAAGAGGATCGCGTTCTCGAGCGCGGCCGGCGCGTCCGCGCACGTCCCCGTGGCGCGCTCCTCGTCCGTGCAGCCCGCTCCGTCCTCGGACGGACCGTGCAGGGCGAAGGCCTCGTAATACTCGGCGGCCCGCTCCCAGTCGCCGACGGCCTGGTAGCCCGCGCCGAGGAGGAACAGGAGGTCGAGCGCCCGGCCGTCGTCCGGGTCGTCGAGGAGCGCCGTCCGCTCGACGATGGCGGCCTGCACGCGGTCGCTCGTCGCGCACCGCGCGCTGTCCCCGGCGCACCGGTCGCAGTGGGCGATCGCCGAGAGCCTGAGGCCCTCCGGCGGGTGGTATCGCCAGGCGCGCGGAGGCGGGAGCAGCATCTCGAACGGATCGGCGGGCGCGACGCGGCGAGGGGCGGGGGAAGGGGGGGCCGAAGCGGGTGGGGGCGGCCGAGGCCGGGCCTCGATCGCGCGCGCCTCGGCCGCGGGCGGCGCCGTGGGCGATCCGGTGCCGCCGGCGAGATCGAGCGGGACCGCGAGGAACGCGACGGCGCCGCTCACCGCCGCGAGGCTCGCCGCGGTGGCCCACTCGACGATCCGGTTCCTGTCGGAGCGCTCGCCCATCGCCGCCGGGCGAGCTCCGGCCCGAAGAGCTCGCCCCCAGTCCCCGCGACGGAGGTCCCGGGGGACTAGCTCGTTGGAACCCGGGGCGGCGGTGTCCTTGGGCGAGCCAGGTAGAGGACGTCGTCCACGACGGCTGCGCGGTCGTTCGGGAGCAGGGCGCCGGC
>JBDIVX010000110.1:0-25999 GCA_039794305.1 Candidatus Neutrinellum sp. | reverse complement strand
CGAGGCGCGCATCGCCGTGCAGGGCGCCGCGGTCGACCTCGAGGTGCTGCACGACGACTTCGCGTGGGACGCGCGGAGCCTGCTTTTCCACGCGCGCTGGCGCCCGCCGGAGGCGCTCGTCACCGACGCGCCGCGCGACCTCCAGTTCCTCTCGATCGCCGGCGAGGGACACTTCGCCGGCACCGTGCTCAACGTCACGAACCCGGCCGAGGCCTGGTGGGGAGAGGGCGACGAGCGCATTCGCGTGGACGGCGGCGCCTGGACCGACTGGCTCGGGACGGGGACCGAGGACTACTTCGGGTATGCATGGTCCTCGAACGAGGTGTTCGCACGCCCCTACCACGGACAGCCCCGCGCCGACGGTCCCCGCAACCGCGGGCGCGTCGTGAACTACCGCTGGCACGTGCTCGACCCGATCCCCTTCCGCGAGTCCTTCGAGCTGTACCTCGAGGTGCACCACTGGCTGCAGGGCGAAGAGGCGGTGACGATGTCCTACGACGCGGTGACGATGTGGTACGCGCGGCCGGGCGCCACGCACGACCTCCCGACTTTCGACACCGGCTCCATCCCGCCGCTCCCGGAGTGACGCGTGCGCCCGCGGCGCGCGCTGTCCCGTCTGGTCCTCGTGCTGCTCGGAACGGCGGCGGGGCTCGGCATCGGAGAGTGCGGGCTCAGGGCGGCGGGCTTCGACGAGGAGATGGCGCGCCGGAGGACGGTCTACGACCCACGCTACGGCACGGTCCGCGCCGATAGCTGGGTCTTCGACTTCCACGTGGACCCGGGCGAGGACACGGTCGACCTGCGCGGACGGCGCGTCCCGCTCCGCAAGGAGGAGGGCGAGGTGCGGGTTCTGTTCGTCGGCGACTCGGGCACCGAGGGAGTCCGGGTCTCGCTCGACCAGACCTACCCGCTCGAGCTCGAGCGCATCCTCGATTCGGAGCGGCCGGGGCACCCGGTGCGCGCGGTCAACGCCGGCGTGTTCGGGATGACCACGATCGACGAGCTGCACTTCCTCGAGTCGCGGCTCTTGCCGCTCGACCCGGACGTCGTCGTGCTCGGGCTCTTCATGGCCAACGACATCAACTTCAACCTCGGGCACGTCGAGCGGCTGCGGACGGTCGAGCCCGAAGGATCCTTCGGCCGCGAGCTCGTCCGGTCGTCGGCGCTCGCGCACTTCCTCTACCTGCAGGCCGTCGCGCTCAACGCGCGCCACGGCTGGTTCCGCGCGGACGGCTTCGCGGCCGAGAGCGTCGTGCCGCGGGAGATCGCCCTGGTCGACGAGCGCGGCTTCCACATGCTGAGCTACCCGGCCGGCGAGGTGGCGACGTACGCGCGGGAGCCCTCGGCCCTCGTCCAGCACGCGTTCGAGGTGCTCGACAACGTGCTCTGGCGGATGAAGCGCCTCGGCGAGCGCCACGGCTTCGCCCTCCGGGTGATCCTGATCCCCACGCCGTCCACCATCGCCGGCAGGCTCACGCTGCTCCACTACCCGGACATCTGGGACGACCTCCGACGGGCGGGCATCGAGGTCGAGGAGGTGGACCTCGACTACGACGCGCCGACCCGACGCGTGCTCGCCATCTGCCGGGAGCTCGACCTCGTGTGCTTCGACCCGACCGAGCGCATGCGGGAGATCGGCATGGACGTCTTCTTCCCGGACGACGAGCACCCGACCGCCACCGGGCACGCCGTCCTCGCGCGCGAGCTCGCCGACGGGTACGAGCGGCTGATCGGGGAGTAGATCAGAACAGCGTGTAGATGAACGGCGTCGAGGCCTGGCCGGCCACGATGACGGCCGCGAGCAGCCCTAGGACCACGAGGAGCGGGACCATCCACCAGGCCTTGTTCTCGGCGGCGAAGCCCCACACGTGCCCGATCAACGTGCCGAGGTAGCGGAGCCGTCGCATCACGGAGGTCACTTTACCACCAGGAACGGCCCCAGGCTGAGCGCGTCCATTTCGGTGTCGAGGAAGCAGCGGCAGGCGTCCTCGGGCGTGCAGACGATCGGCTCTCCCCGCACGTTGAAGCTCGTGTTGACGAGCACGGGGCAGCCCGTGCGCGCCTCGAACGCCCGGAGCAGGGCGTGGTAGCGCGGGTTGTCGTCCGGGCCGACCGTCTGGACGCGCGCGCTCCCATCGACGTGGGTGACCGCGGGCAGGCCGTCGCCACGGACCGGGGCGACCCGCAGCATGTAAGGGGAGGCGCGATCGAGGTCGAACCAGTCGCCGGCGCGATCCTCGAGCACGCTCGGGGCGAACGGCCGGAAGCTCTCCCGCCGCTTGATCTTCCGGTTCAGCACCGACTGCATGGCGGGCGAACGCGGATCGGCGACGATGGAGCGGTTTCCGAGCGCGCGCGGCCCGAATTCCATCCGGCCCTGGAAGAGCCCCACGACCTTCTCGGACGCGACGAGCGCTGCGACGCGCTCCGCCCAGGCGTGGTCGTCGTCGATGGTCTCGTAAGAGAGGCGGTGCGCGTCGAGCGCCGCCTTCATCTCGCCGGTGGAGAAGCACGGGCCGAGGAGCGCGCCGCGCATCTCGTCCCGGGGCGCGTCGCGCCGACCGCCGAGCGCGCCGTGGTGGACCGCGAAGGCGGCTCCGAGCGCCCCGCCCGCGTCACCGGCCGCCGGCTGGATCCACAGGTCGTCGAACACGCCGGCGCCGAGCAGCCTGCCGTTGGCCACGCAGTTGAGCGCGACCCCGCCGGCCATGCACAGCGACCGCTTGCCCGTCAGCTCGCGGGCGTGGCGTGCGATCCGGAGGACGGCCTCCTCGGTCACCTCCTGCACCGAGCGCGCGAGGTCCTTTTCGCGCTGCGTGATCTCCGACTCCGGCGTGCGCGGCGGCCCGCCGAACAGCCGGGCGAACCGCGCGTTCGTCATGACGTCCCCGCTCAGGTAGCCGAAGCAGTCGAGGTTCAGACGGAACGAGCCGTCGTCTCGCAGGTCGATGAGCTCGTCCCGGATCGCCTGCACGAACCTCGGCTCCCCGTAGGGCGCGAGCCCCATGAGCTTGTACTCGCCGTCGAGGACCTCGAACCCGCAGAAGAAGGTGAAGGCGCTGTAGAGGAGCCCCAGGCTGTGCGGAAACTCGATCTCCGACAAGAGGCTGAGACCGCCGCCCTCCCCCACGCCGACGGTGGTGGTCGCCCACTCACCCACCCCGTCGAGCGTCACGACCGCGGCCTCGGCGAAGGGCGACGGGAAGAACGCGCTCGCCGCGTGGGAGAGGTGGTGCTCCGGAAACCACACCCTCGGCTCCCCGCGGACGCCGGCCCGCTCGAGCGCCTCGTGGATGCGCGCCTCGATCCACAGCTTGTGCCGGAGCCACACGGGCACCGCGCGCACGAAGGCCCGGAGCCCGCGCGGGGCCGTCCGGAGGCTCGTCTCGAGGATGCGGTGGAGCTTGAGGATGGGCTTGTCGTAGAAGGCGACCGCGTCGAGCTCCGCCGCGCCCGCCTCGCGCAGGCAGTAGGCGATGGCGCGGACCGGGAGGCGGCTGTCGTGCTTCTCGCGCGTGAAGCGCTCCTCCTGCGCCGCCGCCACGACGCGCCCGTCCTCGAGCAGGCACGCCGCCGCGTCGTGGTAGTCGCAGCTGATGCCGAGGACGCGCCTCAATAGGGGCGCTCCAGGGACCGCTCCCGCCCGCGGGCGCGCCAGTAGCTCCGCGCCCCGGGATCGGGCCCGAGCGTGAGGCGCGAGCGCCCACCTCGCCGGAACAGGAGCCCGAACGGCGTCACGACCAGGTAGAAGACCGGCGCGAGCAGCGCCCAGGCGAGGACCGCTCCCACCGAGCGGACGACCACGCGCTCGAGGCGCGCGAGGGCCGCTGGGGCGAAGAGCGCCGCAGCGCCGAGGACGGCCGCGGCGGCGGCCGCCCACCCTTGCTCCAGCCAGACGAAGACGGCAGCGGCCGACGCCGCCACGACCACGCGCACCGAGCGCTTCACGTGAACAGCCTACTCCGCCTCGCCGATCGATCGCACGTCGGAGCACATGCGCGCAGGACCTCCTACGAAACTGGGGAGGGATCACGCTTGAGATCTGCCCGACTCGATCGTGGCCCGATAGGTTACGGGCCCATGGTAGGGGAGTGCGTCACCTGGGCCTTGCTGGAGAGGGGGAGCGCTCGGATCGCGGGAGTGTTGACGCCGGTCGTCGGAGAGACGGCGGCACGCTTCCACGCCGAGCGCATCACGCGGGCGCTGCTGGACGGGCACGGCGATGCCGTGACCGTGACGTCCACCATGCTGCCGCTGCCGCCGAGGATACGGCGGGAGGCGGCGGCGCGGATCGCCACGGTCTGGACCGAGCTGTCCGGCAGAGTCTGAGATAGATCCGTCGCGGGCGCGGGACGTCTGACGGGGGCATGACCCTGCTCCCGCGCATCCTGCCCCTGTTCGCGGCCACGCTGGTCCTGACCGGCTGCGGCTGCACGAAGAACACCCCGCCGACGCCCGAGAGGCCCTCGGGAGGCGGCGTCGGTCTCGGCCGGGGGCCCGAATCCCCCGAGGGGCCGTCTCCGGAGGCGCTGGCCCGGCTCGTCCGGGCGGGGTCCGGGCGGGGGCTCGTCCGCTTCCGGTCGGAGGGCGAGCTGCGCGACTACGCCGACGCGATGGAGCGCGAGATCCGCCGGCGCCAGGAGGAGAGCCGGCGGAGCCGCGGCGCCACCGCCGAGGACGCTCCCGGGCAGGCCGCCGCGGAGGCGGAGCCGTCCGCGGACTCGAGCGTCGCGGACGGCGACGATGCGGGCGGCGAGTCGATCACGAACAACCAGGAGCAGGGCGTCGACGAAGGCGGCATCGTCAAGGCGCACGGCGACTACCTGATCGTCCTTCGCCGGGGACGCCTGTTCTCGGTCCGGCTCGGCGACCGGGAGCTCTCGCCCGTCTCGATGGCCGACGCCTACCCTCCCGGCTCGCGGCTCGGCACCTGGTACGACGAGATGCTGGTGCACGACGACACCATCGTGGTGGTCGGGTTCAGCTACGTGCACGGGACGGGGGCGACCGAGCTCGGCCTGTTCCACATCGACGACCGCGGCGTGATCCGCCACCGCGGGACGTACTTCCTCCGTTCCAACGACTACTACTCGTCGCGGAACTACGCGAGCCGCCTGGTCGGCGACACGCTGATCTTCTACATGCCGTACTTGATGTTCCAGCCGCGCTGGGAGAACGGCGGCATGGAGCTGAGCACGAGCATGCCCGCGCTCACGCGGTGGGTCGGGAACGGGCGGGGCGACGACTGGTCCGAGATCGTCCAGGCGACCGACATCTACCGTCCGGACGACGGCGGGTTCCACCCCGTGCTGCACACCGTGGTGACGTGCGACCTCCGCTCGCCCACGTTCCAGTGCAACGCCCGCGGCATCCTCGGCTCCTTTGGCCGTACGTTCTACGTGTCGCGCGACTCGGTGTACGTGTGGCTGACCGAAGGCGGCCACGGCTGGTTCGCGCCGCCCCGCCAGGAGATCCAGGAGACCGCGTCGACGGTGTACCGCCTGCCGCTCGCCGGGGGCGACCCGGGCGCGCTCAGGGTCTGGGGCGCCCCGACCGATCAGTTCTCGTTCCGGCAGGACGCCGGAGGGATGCTGAACGTGCTCGTCCGCTCCGAAGGCAACGGTGACTGGATGTGGGCGCCCGAGACGCGCGCGGGCGACGTCGCGCTCCTGCGCGTGCCCGTCTCGGCGTTCTCGTCGCGCATGGGGACGGCGCTCCCGGCCGCGTACACGGCGCTGCCGCGGCCGAGCGAGGGGTGGAGCTTCCAGAACCGCTTCGTCGGCGAGCACGTGCTCTACGGCACGGGCAGCGGATGGTACGGCGCCGAGCAGGCGCGCGACGATCGCGTGTTCGTGCATCCGGTCGCGGGCGGCGAGACGAAGGCGCTCGAGCTGCCTCACGGCGTCGATCGCATCGAGGTGATGGGCGGCTCGGCGGTCGTGATCGGCACCGACGGCCGGAGCCTGCACTTCTCGGAGGTCGACCTCGGGCCCGCCCCGACGCTCGCGGGCCACTTCGTGCAGGAGGGCGCGAGCCAGGGCGAGCTGCGGAGCCACGGCTTCTTCTTCAAGCCGAGCGGCGAGGATCGGGGCGTCCTCGGCCTGCCCGTCCGACGGGCCGGCCAGCCCGGCTACACGCACCTGTTCCAGGGCTCGGCCGAGATCCTCTACCTCGCGGTGGACGACCACGAATTCTCGCCGCTCGGCGCCCTCGAGGCGCGGGACGACGGCCGCGTCAGCGACCGCTGCGTCATGAGCTGCGTCGACTGGTACGGCAACGCGCGCCCCATCTTCTACCGCGGCCGCGTCTTCGCCCTGCTCGGCTACGAGCTGGTCGAGGGCCGCATCGACGGCGGCCGCATCTCGGAGGTGGGCCGCACGAACTTCGTCCGCGGGCTGATGCGCTGAGGCGACCCGACCGGGCCCCCCGGGGCCCGTGGCGGCGTCCCCGTTGAACCGCCGGCCCCGCTTCGGGCACACTCGACGGGGCCCGAGAGCATGCAGATCCGATCTCGGCGGCGCGCGGCGACCTGGCTGCCGGTACTGACCGGCCTGTTGGGTTGTGCCTCCGATCCGACCGGGCTGCGGCTGCACGTCGACTCCGACCTCGACGTCCCGGCCGAGCTCGAGGGCGTCGTCATCCGCATCGAGCCCGAGGGTGGGGCTCCGGGAGACGGGATCGGGCTCTACCGCCGGGTCGTCCTGGGCGAGGACACCGAGCTGCCCATCGTGATCGGGATCGCGCCTGCGGCCGGGGACGACGGACACCGGGTGCACGTCGTCGTCCAGCCGATCCCCGGCCCGGCCCTCGACGTCGACCTCGAGCCGTTCCACGGGCTGGTCCCGTTCGAGGCGGGCGCCGTCCGTGACCTGTACGTGCAGTTCCCCGGGCCCTGCACGGTGAGGGACGGGAGCACGTGCGGCGAGCCGTGCGACGTCGACGCCGTCTGCGACGTGAGCACCTGGTGCGTCACGCCGGACTCGTGCCCGGTGGGCCCGTGCGAGACCGCTTCGTGCGTCGAGGGACGGTGCGTCGCCGAGTATGCGTGCGGCGACTCGGAGAGCTGCTGTGCGGGCGACTGCGTGCCGGCGGGCTGCGACGACGGCGACCGGTGCACCATCGACTGGTGCGACGAGGCGGCCGGGTGCATGCACCGCGACGACGGGAGCGACGCCTACGGGCGGGAGATCGACGGGTGCCCCGCGACGTGACCGCGCAGGAGCTCCGCGATCCGGACCCGTTCCTCGGCCGGGTCGTCGGCGACGCGTTCCGGATCGAGGAGCGCATCGGGAGCGGAGCGATGGGCCACGTCTACCGCGCCGCCCGCGTCGATGGCGGCGGACGGGCGGCCGTCAAGGTGCTCCGTCCCGAGCTGGCCGGCGACATCTCGGTCCTCAAGCGCTTCCGGCGGGAGGCTCGGGCCGCCCAGGCGGTCGACAGCCCCCACGTCGTGCGCATCTTCGACTACGGCGACGCGGGCGGCGACGCGATGTACATCGCGATGGAGCTGCTCGACGGCGAGAGCCTCGCCGACCGGCTCGATCGCGAGCACCGGCTGCCGGCGCGCGAGGCGGTCCACGTCGCGCAGGGCGTCGGTTCGGCGCTCGTCGCGGCCCACGAGGCCGGGGTGATCCACCGCGACCTCAAGCCCGCGAACGTGATGCTGGGGTCGGACGGCGTGGTGAAGGTGGTGGACTTCGGGATCGCGCGGCTCCTCGAGGGGAGCGCCGTCGCGTCGGACGTCACGTCCAAGCTGACCGTCGCCGGCACGATCCTCGGGACGCCGATGTACATGAGCCCCGAGGCCGCGGGGCGCAAGCCGGTCGGCCCCGCGGCCGATCTGTACGCGCTCGGCGTCATGCTCTTCGAGATGATCGCGGGCGAGCCGCCCTTCGACGACGAGGATCCGATCCTGATCATCGGGATGCACCTGCGCGCCCCGCCGCCCCTGCTCCGCGAAGCAGCGCCGGACGCTCCCGAGGCGCTCGAGGCGCTCATCGTATCGCTGATGCGAAAGGACCCCGAGAAGCGCCCGGACGCGAAGGAGCTGCTCGCGCGGCTCGGCGTGATCGACCTCGAGCTGTCCGTGCAGGCGGAGGCGGCACGCCCGGTCGTGCCGGACACGCTCCGCGACGCCACGCTCGACACCCTTCTCGCCGAGACGAAGCCGCTCCAGCCGAGCCCGCCCGAGTGGGTGGAGGAGACCGAACGGATGCCGCCGCTCGAGGAAGCGGCTCCGGCCGCACCGGCCGAGGAGGTCGCGAAGCCGGCGCGGCCCAAGCGTCTGTGGATCGCCGTTGCCGCGCTGGTGCTCGTTCCGGTCGGCGTCACGGTGGTCGTGCTCGGTCTGCAATCCGGCCGAGACGAGGTCCGCGCAGAAGAACCCGCCGCGCGGACGGCCCCGCGGCCGGAGCAGGCTCCGGCGGCCGCCTCTCCTGCGCCGGCCGCCCCCCGCGAACAGCCCGGCACGGGTGCGCTCACCGTGCGGTCGGACGTGCGGTGCACGCTGGAGGTCGACGGCGAGGTCGTCGGCCCGACCCCGGTCGTCGGCCACGATCTGCCCGCCGGTGTGCACCGGCTGCGTTGCGTCGCGCCCGGGCGCGGCGCCGGTCAGGCACGGGTCGAGGTGCGGGCGGGCGACACGGTGGATCATCTCTTCCGCTTCGCGCGGCGCCGCGGGCGCGGGGGGATGGGTCGCGACCTCGACATCGCGAGGGAGTATCGATGATGCGATGCGTGCTGGCGGTGCTGCTCCTCGCCGTCGTGGCTCCGGCACGGGCCCAGGAGCGGTCGGCCGAGAGCACCGAGCCGGCTCCCGGCGACGCGGCCGAGCCCGAGCCTCTCGAGCAGGCGCCGCCGAGCGAGGAGGACCGAGCCAGGGATCTGTTCGAGCAAGCGGTGGCCGCCTTCGACACGGGTCGCTACGAAGAGGCGCTCGAGGGCTTCCGGCGGAGCTTCGTGCTCCGGCCGGCGCCGCTCGTCCTCTACAACATCGCGGTCGCCGAGCGCCGGCTCGGGCACGACCTGCAGGCCGTCCGCCACCTTCGCGAGTACCTCGCGGAGGCGGGCGAAGACGATCCACGCCGTGGCGTGATCGTCGGAGAGCTCGAGGAGCTCGAGCGCCGCTTGGCCCAAGTGTCGATCGAGGTCGACCCGCCCGGCGCGGAGATCCGCGTCGACGGCCGCAGCGTCGGCGTGGCGCCGCTGCCCGCGCCGGTCGTGCTCGTCCCGGGCAGCCACCGGATCGAGGTCGAAGCGCCCGAGCACGGGCCCGTCTCGCAGGTCCTCGAGCTGCGCGCGGGCGAGCGGCGCCGCGTGCACCTAGAGCTGGGCAGCCGGGACCGGGCCCCCGCCCGAGCGGACGGCGGCCGCCGCCCGGCCGACCTGCTGGCCCTCGACGCCTCGCGGGACGATCCCGCCCGCGACTCCGCAGGCTCGTTCTGGCAGAGCCCCTGGCCGTGGATCGTGGCGGGTGTGTTGCTCGCCGGCGCGGGCGCCGGGCTGTGGCTGTGGGTCTCGGACGAGCCGGAGTCGCTCGAGGGGAACTTCGACCCGCCCGTGGTCCACGCGCTCCGCTGGCCCTGACGGCGGGCCCGCGCCCCGTCCGGCGCATCCTGGTCACCATCACGGGCGAGTGACGGTGGCCGGCGTGCCGTGACGGCACGCCCGACCGGCGGCCCGACCGGTGTAAGCCCCGACCGGCGGCGCGCGTTCCCCCCGCAAGAGACCCGCTCTGGAGGTGGAACCGTGGCTCGGACTCGCACGCCTTTTCGGCTCATCCCCTCGCTCGTCGCCCTGGCCGCGTCCCTGCACGGGTGCGGCGCGCAGTCGGCTCCCGCGCCGGCGACGACGGCCGCCCAGGAGAGCATCACGAACAACCAGGAGGCGGGCGTCGACGAAGGCGGGATCGTCAAGGCCTGGGGCGACTACCTCGTCGTCCTGCGCCGCGGGCGCCTGTTCACGGTGCGCGTCGGCGACCGCGATCTGTCGCCGGTCTGCATGGTGGACGCCTTCCCGGTGGGGTCGGACCTCGGGACCTGGTACGACGAAATGCTCGTCTCCGACCGGACGGTGGTCGTCGTCGGGTACAGCTACCGCGTGTCGGCCACCGAGATCGGCCTCTTCGAGCTCGACGGCCAGGGCTGCGTCCACCACCGCGCGACGCACTTCCTGCACTCGCACGACTACTACTCGAGCCGGAACTACGCGAGCCGGCTCGTGGAAGGGAAGCTCGTCTTCTACATGCCGCACTACCTGGGCAGCTACCGCATCGAGGAGGGGCACCTGGTCGCGAACGGCACGCTGCCGTCGGTTCGGCGGTACGGGGACGACGAATGGCAGCCCGTGATCACGATGAACGCCATCCACGTGCCACAGGCGCCGCACGGCGACACGACCCTGCACACCGTGGTCATCTGCGATCTCGCGCAGGGCACCTTCGACTGCGACGCGCGCGGCATCGTCGGAGGGTTCGGCCGCACGTTCTACGTGTCGCCGAACGCGGTCTACGTCTGGGTGCACGACGGCGCGAGCCGCCCGGCCTCGGACGACGCACCCGCGACGGTCTACCGGCTGCCGCTGAACGGCACCAGCCCGTCGGCGGTGCGTGCGTGGGGCGTGCCCACCGACCAGTTCTCGTTCTCCGAGGACTCCGAAGGCGTCCTGAACGTGCTCGTCCGCGATGCGGGGTACGGGGACTGGATGGGCGGCCCGGAGCATTCGGCAGGCGGCGTCGCGCTCGCGCGGATCGCGCCGTCGGCGTTCTCTGCCGTGGAGCTCCCCGCGCTCGCGCAAGACGCCTACACGCCGCTTCCCGGGCCCGAGGACCAGCGCCCCCTCCAGAACCGGTTCGTCGGCGACTACGTGCTGTACGGCACGGGCACGACCTGGGGCTCTGCGGCCGAGGGCACCCGCGCCAAGCTCTTCGCGCATCCGGTGCGGCGGCAGGGCGACACGGCACGGCTCGCCCTGCCGCACGGCGTCGACCGGATCGAGGCCATGGGCGAAGACGCGGTCGTGATCGGAAGCGACGGAAGCTCCCTCCACTTCAGCTCACTCTCCCTCGATCGTCGCCCCCGCCTCGTCGATCGCTTCGTCCGACCGGACGCGAGCCAGGGCGAGCTCCGGAGCCACGGGTTCTTCTACAAGCCGGAGGGTGATCGCGAGGGTGTGCTGGGCCTGCCAATCCGGCGCAACGGCGCCGGCTGGTTCCATCTCCGGCAGGGATCGGCGGAGATCCTGTACCTCGAGGTCCAGGACCTTCGCTTCGGGCGGCTCGGGAGCCTCGCGTCGCAGGACGACGACGTGGACGACGACTGCCAGGTCTCCTGCGTCGACTGGTACGGGAACGCGCGGCCGATCTTCTATCGCGGCCGCGTCTTCGCGCTGCTCGGCTACGAGCTGGTCGAGGGGGTGATCCGCCGCGGCCGCGTCGTCGAGGTCGCGCGCACGCACCTCTTCCGCGACCAGCAGGGGTGATAGGCTGCGCGCCGTGGGCGCGACCCGGTACGTGGACCTGCTCGACGAGGAGCTGCTGCTGCGGCTCGCGGCCGTGTCGCCGGACGTGCGACGGATGGTGGAGTACCTCGTCTCGGGCAACGCCGTGGCCCGGACGCTCGGGCTCGACGGGATCTCCGACTGCGTGCTCCGCAACGGCGAGCTCGCCCCCCGCGCGGCCGAGGCGATCCCCTTCCTGCTCGCGCTCGCGGTCTCGCCCCGCTACCCGCACGCGTCGGCAGTCCTCGTGCGGCTCGCGGCCGTGCTCGACACCCTCGGCGGGCCCCGGCCGTCCGGCGTCCCGGCCTCGGACGCGGACGCTGTCGTCGGCGCGATCGAGGCGTGCCTGCCGGCGCTCCTCCGCGTCGCCCGGACGAGCACCGACCCCGAGGCCTGCCGCGCCGCAGCGAGCGTCGTCTCGCACTTCCCGAGCGCCGGCGAGGCCCTCGAGCCGATCCTCTTCGCGCTGCTCACGGGCGCGCGGGACGCGCAGGAGCGGGCGCGGCTCCTCTACCGCCTCGCCCGCGTGCAGGGGGCGCGTGGCTCGGCGCTGCACCCGCGCATCGAGCGCGCGCTCGACGCGCCCGACCCCGGCGTCGAGACGGCCGCCGCGGCGCTCGCGCTCGCCGAGGTGAGGCCGTCCGAGCCCCTCCGCGGTCGGGTCGTCCGCGCGCTCGAGGCGCTCGTCGAGGCCGGCGCCCGGCCCTGGTCCGATCCACGCGCGTGGGGCGCGCGGTACGAGCCCGAGGCGGCGCGGCACAGCCTCGCGCGCCTGAGGGAACCCTGAATCCAGTGCTGTGACCGCGCTCGCTCAGGGAGTCGTGCGCGAGTACGTCTGGAGCGCCCAGTCGGCCTGCCGCCCGGCCGCGCCGCTCCCCGTGTAGCCGATGCGCGTCGCGCTCTGGGTGTAGCTCGCGCCCGACGCGTACAGCGGCGACGGCGTGAAGTCCGCGCAGGTGGGCGTCGAGACGGGAGAGCCAGAGCTCCCGCTCTGCTCGAAGTAATCGAGGTAGTTCGTGCACGACGCGCTGCAGGGACCGTCGCACAGCGCCACCCAGGCCGCCTCGTACTCGTAGTGGCACAGGTTGTCGCCGTAGTAGACCTCGTTCGAGGAGAGCCCGGTCGAGACGTCGACGACGCGGAAGTGGGCACCCGGCGCCACGTCCCGGGCCGGGAAGGCGTACGTCTGAGTGACCGAGTCACACCCCAGGCGGAAGCTCAGGTACAGCCCGGACGTGCTGAGGGTGCACGTCCCGGTGTTGACGATCTCGATGTAGTCGGGCGAGTAGCCGTAGACCTCGCTGAGCTGGAAGTCCTGGATGCCGCAGCAGGTGTTGGTGCCCGTGCACACACCGCTGCTGCACGCGTCGCCCACCGTGCAGCTGTCACCGTCGCTGCAGAGCGTCCCGTCCGTCACCGGAGCCGCGTAGCAGCCGCTGCCCGCGTCACACGTGCCGACGTTGCACGCGTCGGTGAAGGACGAGCAGTCCACGGGGGAGGTCCCGGTGCAGGTGCCGGCGCTGCACCGGTCGATGGCCGTGCACGCGTCGCCGTCGTCGCACAGAGTCGAGTCCGCGACGGGCGCGGTCGTGCAGGTGCCGCTCGAGGCGGCGCACACCCCGGTGTTGCAGTCGTCGTCCAGGTGGCTGCAGTCGCGCGCCGCGCCCCCGCAGGTGCCGTCCACGCACACGTCGCCCGTCGTGCAGGCGTCACCGTCGCTGCACGACGTGCCGTCGGACACGGGCTCCGCGTAGCACCCGGTGTCGGGGTCGCACATCGCGACGTTGCACGCGTCGGCCATCTCGGAGCAGTCGGTCTCTGCGCCGGGTACGCAGTCGCCCGCCGCGCAGGAGTCGCCGTCGGTGCAGGCGTCGCCGTCGTCGCACTCCGCCCCTTCGGCGAGCGGCGCGGCCACGCAGCTCCCGGTGGCCGGGTTGCACTCGCCCGCGAGGCACGCGTCGTCGAGGTAGCTGCAGTCCATGGCCTCGCCCACGCAGGCGCCCGAGAGGCACTGGTCGCCGGAGGTGCACGCGTCGCCGTCGTCGCAGGCGGTTCCGTCCTCGGCGTCGGCGCTCGTCTCGCAGGCGCCCGTGGCCGTGTTGCAGGACGCCGTCCCGCACTCGCTCGAGAGGTGCTCGCAGTCGGAGTCCCGCAAGCACTCGGCGCCGCCGTCCCCTTCCGTGGAGGCATCGCCGCTCGTCGTGCCGCCGTCCGTGCCTGAGCCGCGGCGCCGCCCGCCGCGCCCCGTGCACGCGGACACCAGCAGGGCCCCGAGCGCCAGAAGAACCAGAAAACGCAAGCGCATCCAAGACATCCCGAAGCCTCCCGCCTCAACGAGTACGCGACACCGAGCGTGCTTCTTCCTGTTCGGCAGAAATCCAGGACCAGCATACCCCTGGACGGCGACGCGGGAGTGGGCGAATTTGGCCTCGTGCGGCTCATGTGGTTCGCGGTGCTCTCGTGTGCGTGTTCCCCGCCCGAACCTGCAGCCAGCGCCGCGGAGCCGCCTCGGCCGAGCAGCGCCGAGGAGCCGCCGCCTCGGCCGAGCAGCGCCGAGGAGCCGGAGGCCGCCGCCGAGCCGGCGCCGCCGGCGGAGCAAAGCTGCGAGACCCTCCTCACGAACGCCCGCCGGGCGGCTTTGGCGGTGGTCGACGCGCACGCGGCCTGTGACTTCGGCGTGGACTGCGTCGAGGCGGCGGTATCCACGCCGTGCTTCGAGGACTGCGCCGTGGCCCTCCACCCGCGAGGCCTCGCGGCCCTGCGCGAAGCGCTCGCGGACGCCGAGACGCGGAGCTGTCCCGCACTCGCCGGGCAGGGCTGCGAGGCGCCGCGCGTCAGGTGCGCGCGGGCCACACCGAGGTGCCAGGACGGCAGGTGCCTGATGGACGAGGGCGATCCCGCGCTCGCCGACGTGCCGGTGCCACCCGAGAACACCGCGACGCGTGCGGACGAGCCGCCCGCCCGGCCTCCGGCCGGCGACGTCGAGCAGGAGCGCGCGCGGCGCCTCTTCGAGGCCGTCGTCCACGACGACCCGAACCGCGCCCAGGACTTCTTCTTCCCGAAGGAGGCCTTCCGCCACGTCAAGGCGATCGCCGATCCGGACGGCTACTGGGATCGCCTGATGCGGCGCTACCGAGACGACATCCACGCGCTCCACGAGTCCATCGCCGACCTCGACCGCGCCGAATTCGAGCGGCTCGAGGTCGTCCGCCGCGGCGGCTGGGTGCGCCCGCGCGAGGAGGGCAACGCCCTGCCCTACTGGGCCGCCCGACACAACCGGCTCCATTGCCGCGTGGGCGACGAGGCCCGGACGCTCGAGGTGCGCGTCCTCATCACCTGGGGCAGCCGCTGGTACGTGACGCACCTGAGCGAGCTCCACTAGGGGGCGTCCCTGGTTTCCGTCACGGCGCCTCTCGAAAAAATCCGGTCCGGCTGCGGCGTCAGCGCTCCTCGAAATGTCGTCAGACATTCCTTCGTCGCGCTTCCTTGCATCCGAACCGGCCTTTTCCGAGATCCATCCGCGCGGAAACCAGGGACGCCCCCTAGTACCTCGCCACTAGTGGAGATTTTTTCCCGGCAACGCACGTTCAGCCTACAATGTGGGCTGGATGCCCCGCAGTACCATCCTCTCCCGCATCGCCCACGAGGCCTGCGTGGAGGCCCCGCGCGAGCGGCTCGGCACCGCGTGGTGGCACGAGCTCGAGCCCGACTTCGCGACCCGACCCGAGCCGTTCCGGCTGGCGCTCCGCGACGCGCTCCAGGTGCGGGCGGGCGCGGCGAGCGACGTCGTCTTGCGCACGGTCGCCGCCTCTCTCGTGGGCGCGACGGCGCTCCCGCTCGGCTATCACCCGCTCCGCCTGCGCCGCGCCTTCGCCGATCGCGACCTCTACGCCTCGATGGCGGACACCGGGGACCCGACGGTCTACTTCGCGCGGCCGCCGACCGGCGTGCCGATGCAGACACGCCCGGCGTTCCGACCGCTGTTCCGTCCGGTCGACGGCGACTGCGTGGACCTGCGGTTCGACAGCCCCTACGTGCCGGTCAACCCGGCCGAGCGCAAGAGCTACCTGCGCCACCGAGCCAACGGCCGCGCGCACGCCCGCTGGTGGCGCCATCACGAGGGCCCGCGCCCGACCATCGTCGCGATCCACGGGTTCACCGCCGACCTGTACCACCTGAACGAGTGGTTCTTCGCGCTGCCCTGGCTCTACCAGCTCGGCTTCGACGTGATGCTGTTCACCCTGCCCTTCCACGGCAAGCGCCAGACGCGCTTCTCGCCGTTCTCGGGCCACGGCTTCTTCGCAGGTGGTCCGTCGCGCATCAACGAGGCGTTCGGCCAGGCGGTCTTCGACTTCCGCATCCTGGTCGATCACCTCATGGACGAGCGCGGCGTGCCCCGCGTCGGCGTCACCGGGGTGAGCCTCGGAGGCTTCACGTCGGCGCTGCTCGCCTCCGTCGAGCCCCGCCTGTCCTTCGCGATCCCGAACGTGCCCCTCGTGAGCGTGGCCGACCTGGTGCTCGAGTGGGAGCCGATCGGCACCGTGGTCCGCGCGGGCCTCGGCGCCCTGCGGGTCCCGCTCGAGGAGCTGCGGCACATGCTCGCCGTGACGAGCCCGCTCACCTACCGCCCGGTGCTGCCGCGCGACCGGCTGATGGTCATCGGCGGCGTGGGCGATCGGCTCGCGCCGCCCAAGCACTCGCGACTGCTCTGGGAGCACTGGGAACGCTGCGCGCTCTACTGGTTCCCCGGCAGCCACCTCGTCCACCTCGACCGGGGCCGCTACCTGCGTGAGACGGCGAGGTTCCTCCACCGGGTCGGCTTCTTCGAGGGGCTGCCGAGGCGCCCGCGCCGCCGCCTGTCCGGACTGCGCGCGCGCCTGCTCGGCTCCTGAGCGGTCAGCGGTCGAGCAGCCAGCCGAGGGCTCGGTCGATGCCCTCGTCGCTCACCGCCGGCAGGTGCGCGCCGCCGCGGATGGTCCACAGCTCGACGGCCACGTCTCCGGCGCAGCCGGCGTACCCGAGCACCTCGGTCTCGGCCCCGTCGAGGGACGAGTCGAAGTCGAGGGCGCCGGCGGCGACGGGCGGGGTGGCGCAGCCGGCGTATTCCGCCCACCGGGCCGTGATGTCGGTCGCGCTCGCGTAGCCCGCCTCGCCTTCGTAGAGGATGGTGTCGTCGGCGTCGCCGTGGATCTGAAGGACGCTCACCGGCTCCGACGGGACGCACCAGCTCGGGTCGTCCGAGCTCGACCCGGCCAGGCTGCCGATCGCGGCGATCCGCTCCGAGGCTTCACACGCGAGCCGGTAGGCCATGAACGCGCCGTTCGAGTGCCCGAGGAGGTACACCCTCGCCGGGTCCACCGCCCAGCCGGCGACTACCTCGTCGATGAGCCCGAGCAGGTACCCCACGTCGTCGACGTCCGACTCGATGCCGCGGAAGCCGGGGAGCGCGTTCCAGAACCTGTTGCCCGAAGGGTCGACGGTGCCGTCCGGCAGGAGCAGGGCGAACCCGAGCCGCCGGGCGCGGGGCGTGGTGCGCAGGTACGCATCCTGGACCTGCGCGCTCACCGAGTAGCCGTGCAGGAGCACGACGAGGGGCATCGGCTCCTCCGCCTCGAAGGGCAGCACGAGCCGTGCGGGGCGCTCCTCCGGTCCGACGACCGCGCTCGCTGCCACGGCCGCGTCGCCGGAGCCACCCGCGTCGGCCGGAGCCGTCTCCGAGCCGCCGCAGCCGGCGAGCAGCGAGAGCCAGGCGACGATGAGCCTCACGGCGTCAGCATACGCCGGTCGGGGCCGCTCGCGCGACGGCGGCCCGGGGTGGACGTGCTCGGCTATCGCACGATCGGCCTGCCCGTGGTCGGATCGATGACGGTGCCGATGCGTACGCCGCCGCTCTCCACGAGGATCTCCGCCACGAGCCGGCCCCGGTAGACCTGAAAGCTCACCTCCCGGAGGTCGCCCTCGTCGAACCAGCGGAGCGCGAGCGGCACGACGTCCGCGAGGCTCGCCTCGCTCTCATCGATCACGTCCGCGAGGCCCGGCGCGAAGCGGCCCTGCACCACCTCGATCCGGGCATGGCTCCGGTCGAGCACCTCGCCCGTCGTGGCGTGGACATCGACCGCCTCGGTGCCTTCGGAGGACAGGTACGTGACCCGGTAGCGCGGCGGGTCGTCTTCCGGAAGGAGCCGGACCTCGGCGGCGGGCAGGTCGGGGAGCTCGTCCCGAGCGACGCTGAGCGCCTCGAGGAACGAGATGCGCGCCTCGGGCACGGGCGCCGGGGCGGCCTCGCCCTTGGGCGCCGGCTCCTCCTCCTGGGCGAGGGCCGGGCTCGCGCAGGCGACGCACACGAAGATCGCGACGGGGACTCTCACGCGGGGACCATTCCCGCCGGCCTCCCCGTGTCAATCGGCGGGGCAACGGGCCCCTGCTCACCCGACCCAGGTCGCCGCTTCGGATGCGCCGGCCCAGCGCCGCAAGCCGTCGGCGAAACGCTCCACCGCCTCGCGGGCGCGCGCCTCGAAGGACGACGGGGCGTAGACGAAGACGGCGACCTCCGCCGTGTCGTCTTGCACCTTGGTGGCCATGGAGTCCTTGACGGCGTTCGCGCAGGGGCGGTCCTCGGGGAGCGCCGCCACGAGCAGGAGGTCGCGCAGATCGATGACCTGCCCGGCGGCGTTGAACGAGTAGCTCTCGCCCTCGCGCCCGCGCCGGAGCACGAACGCGCGCGTCCCCGCGCGGCCGAGGTCCACCACCGAGATCGGCAACAGGCTCTCGAGCGACACCAGGTTGTTCAGGTCGACGAGGTCGTTGATGCGCGGAAACCGCCCCTCACGCGCCGCACCGAGCAGGTACTCGCTCGCGGGCTTGCCGCGCCCGGTCGGCTTGTACTTGCCGTACCGCAACATCCCGCGCACCGCCGAGCGCACTTCTTCCACGTCTCCGCGGGCGGCTGCTCCGGCCACGGCCTCGTCGACGGCCAGGGACAGCTCGGGGGGCGACGGAGCGACCCGGCAGCCCGTCGCCCACGCCACGCCGAGGACCACGCCGTCCACGTCCGCGCTCCGCTGCACCGCGATCGATTCCATGCGGGAGGGAGTGTAGACTGCCCGGCCTCGTGAGCGACATCGACGGAGCGTTCGTCCACCGCCACCGCGTGCGGGTCGGCTACGGCGACACCGACCAGGGCGGCGTGGTCCACCACTCGGTCTATCTGCGCTGGCTCGAGGAGGCGCGGATCGAGTACCTCCGCGCCCGCGGCGTCGACTACCGCGCCGTCGAGCTCGACCAGAAGCTCGGCCTGCCCGTGGTCGAGGCCCAGCTCAAGTACAGACTGCCCGCGCGCTTCGACGAGGTCCTCGAGGTGGAGACCCGGGTCGGCAGGCTGAGCCGGGCCACCGTGCGCTTCGACTACGTGGTCCGCCGGGGCGACGACCGCCTGATGGATGCGCAGATCACGCTCGCGTGCATCCGCGTCGACGCCCACCGCCTGTGCAGCATCCCGGACGTGGTGCGCCGGGTCCTTTCCTGACCCGCACTGGCCGACGGCGAGCTACCGAATCGAGGTCTTGGGCTCGGGCGGCTCCGGCCAGAAAGATGCGATCAGGAGCAGGCCGAACATGATCGTCTGAATGAGCAGGGCCGACGAGAAGCTGAGCCAGCAGCCGACGAACAGGGCGGCCACGATGGGGACGAGCGCGCCCCGCACCCACAGGTGCCCCTTGGTGTTGAAGGAGTGCTCCGGGTCGCGGTCGGCGGTCTTGCAGAGGCGGTCGTAGAGGACCAGCAGCACCATCGAGCCGACACCGATGAGCGTGAACACGAGCCACATGCCGTAGGGCTCGTACTGCTGCCAGAGCAGCTCGCGGGCGCCCCACGCGTCGACTTCCAGGTGCTGCTCGAAGAACGGCATCACCTCGGTCTTCTGGAGCGCCTCCACCTGCTCGGCCGCAACGCCGGCCTGCTCGACGAGGTAGCGCTTGGCGAGGATGACCTTGTCGCCGTTCTCCTGGTACATCTCGCCGGCGATGATCGAGCCGATCGACCAGCCGATGCCGACGGTCATGTTCACGTAGCCCATGT
Organism: Candidatus Neutrinellum sp.; assembly: GCA_039794305.1. Lineage (GTDB taxonomy): Bacteria > Myxococcota_A > Polyangia > Polyangiales > JBDIVX01 > JBDIVX01. Next base: position 6,427 of record JBDIVX010000110.1, on the reverse strand, counting down.
AGAGCCCCTCCTTGCCGGGTGGGGCGATGGACGCGAGGTAGCGCATCTTGGTCGGGCTCGCCGCCATCTCGCCGAGGGAGAAGAGGGCGATGGCGCCGAGGATCCACCAGCCGTCCATCGACATGCCGAGGCCGTAGATGGCTGCCGCGCTGACGCCGATGCCGACGACGATGGCCGTCAGGGAGTGGAACCTGCCCGTCAAGAAGCCGATCGCGAACGCGAGGATGCTGATCAGGAGGGCGTTGAAGTTGATCATCCACTCCTGGGTGAGGTTGCCGCCGTTGACGGTCGGGACGGCGTCCTCGCCGAACAGCCCGGCGAGGAGACCGGCCGGCGCGCGCGAGTCGACCCAGTCGTCGATGAAGTTCGGGAGGATGTCGAAGAGCTGATAGAACATCAGCCAGAAGCCCGCGAACGCCACGGTGAAGAAGAAGAGCCGTGGCTCGAGCAGGCCGCGCACCGCCTTGACGAGAAGCTGCCAGGGGCTCGCGCGGTCGTCGTCGCCGTGGTGCTCGGGCTCGCGGAAGAAGAAGAGGGGCACGAAGTTGAGCGCGATGCCGGCGGCGCAGGCGAGGAAGACGTAGTCCCAGTCGAGGAGGCGCAGGTAGCCGGCGAGGAACGGGCCGAGGAACCCGCCGATGTTCACCATCTGGTAGAAGAGGCCCCAGCCGAGCGAGGCCGACTTCTTCGGCATCTGGTTGGCGATGAGCCCCTGCAGGCCCGGCTTGAAGATCGCCGTGCCGGTGGCGAGGAACATCGCGCCGCCGAAGAAGACCTCGTAGGTCTGGTCGATCCCCTGGGCCCGGGCCTCCGCGAGCGGCATCCCGGCGAGCCACTCGGCGATCACGATGCAGTAGCCCATCAGCACGTACCCGACGATCTTCAGGACCGTGCTGATGGCGATGTTCACCTTGTAGCCGTAGCGGTCGGCGAACCCGCCGGTGAAGATGGGCACGAAGCTCTGCACGAGGGCCCAGACGGCGTAGACCGAGCCCTTCTGGACGTGGTCGAATTCGGGCCCGCCGGCCTCGACGGCGGCCACCATGAACACCGGCAGGACGACGCGGACGCCGTAATAGGCGAACCGCTCCACCAGCTCCATCCAGTTGGCGGTCCAGTAGACGCCCCCGAAAGAGCGCATCTGGGTCCAGAACGGCTCGCTGCTCTCGCGATCTGTGGTCGTCGGTCCGGCCATGGGGCGCGCAGCTTACCAGCGTGCTTTCACAGTGGAAGAGGCCCCGCTCACGCCGCACTGCGTCATCGTCGAATCGCCGATTCCGGCAGCTTCCCCCTTCTCGTCCGGCCGAAAAACCTGTAGCCCAGCGGGGACATGTCCGCTTTCCCTGCCACGGCGGTGGCGGCCGGGCCCCGGTCGGCCACGACCCTCGAGGACGAGATCGCGCGGCTCGACCAGGCTCTGGTCGACCTCGACGCCTGTGGAGCCTCCAGCGTCTCGCTGGTGTGCTGCCCGAGCCGCGCCCAGGAGCGCGCCCTGGTGAGGGCGCTCGCGGCCCGCGCCCGCGACCGGCGGTTCGTGACGGCCGAGGTGTCCCTGCTCGAGAGCAGCCCCGACACCCCGGACGCGCTCGTGCGGGAGGTGCTCGAGAGGCTCGTGCCGCCCGGAGACGATCGCCCGCGGGGCCTGTTGTGGCTCGTCGACCTGTTCTGGGAGCGCCACGGACGCAACAGCGCCGCCCGGTTCGAGGAGGCGGCCGAGGCCGAGGGCGCCCACGGGGACCTGACCGCCCTGTCGCGCGCCTTCCTCGCCACCGAGGACGAGGAGGCGACCAGCGAGATCCGCGCCTACGACGCGTGGCTCGCCGGCACCGAGGCGCCGCGCAAACACCGCAACCCGCTCGTCCGGCGCGCGCTGTCCGAACGGACCGCGCAGCGGGCGTTCGGGGAGCTGTCGCGGGTGGTTCGAGCCCTCGGCTACCGCGGGCTCGTCGTGTTCCTCGCCGAGGGCGACACGATCGCCTCGCGGACCGAGCGCCAGCGGGAGAAGGCGTACACCGTGCTGCGCGAGCTGGTCGACAACTTCGACGGCGGGATGGGCGCGGTCGCCACGCGCGTGATGCTGACGGGGACCGAGGCGCTGTTCGAGGGGCCGCACTCGCTCAGGTCGCTCCCGCCGCTCCTGATGCGCTTGCAGATCCCGTCCGACGCCGAGCCGCCGCCCCCGCACCGGTCGTGGACGTCGCTCGTGCGTGAGCCCTACGAGTGGGTCCACCGGCGGATCACGCCGCCGCCCGAGCGGCGCGCGGCCGCGCTCCGGAACCTGGTGCGCATCTCCGAGGGGCTCCCGCCGACCGAGGCGGTGACGTCGATGAGCGTCGCGCACGACCGGATCGAGCGCACCATCGACCGGCTCTTCGGACACATGGACGTGGCGGGCAGCGTCTTCACGGCCCTGGTCGGCGAGTACGGGAGCGGCAAGACGCACCTCATGATGCACCTCGCCGACCGGGCGCTCTCGGACGGCCGGCCCGTGTTCTGGCTCAACCTCGAGCGGATGAACCTGGACCTCGGCAGCCCGCCGCGGCACCTCGGGAGGCTGCTCGAGCACTCGGCGCTCCCGCTCCGCCGCCGGCCGAGCGCGCGGGAGCGGGCGTCTTTCTGGACCCGGTCGCCGCACAAGCTCCGGGAGCTCGTCGCGGCGCTCGAGGAGATCGCCGCGGGCGACAGCGAGGAGGCCGCCGCGGCCCACAAGGCGCTTCGCATCCGCGACCACGCGGACGACGCAGGCCTCGCCCTCGAGGGCTTCCTCGCCGGCACGGACCTCGAGCGGCGCGACGCGAGCGCCACCTACCGGCGGGACGCCTATCGGCGGATCCTCCTGTGGATCGAGCTGCTCCGCCGGCTCGAAGGCTGCCGCGGCGCCGTCGTGCTCATCGACGAGGCGGAGAACCTGTACACCACCGGATCTCCCTGGTCGGTGCGCCGCACGGCGCTCCGCTCGCTGTCGTTCTACTGCGGCGGCGCGCTCCCAGGCTGCTGCGTCGTCATGGCGATGACGCCGCCGGCGTTCGACGAGCTGCGGCGCGAGGCGCGTGCCCTGCTCCGCGAGGCGAACGAGATGACCTCGACGATCGAGCTCGAGGACATCGGCCTGTTCCGCCGGCGGATCGGAAAGCTCGAGCCCGACCTCGTCCCGAGCCTGAGCCGCAACCAGCGCGCCGAGCTGTGCGAGCGCGTGCGCAAGGCCCACCGCTCGGTGCGGGGGCCGGTCGACCTGCCGGACTGGCACGAGCACGTGAAGAGGCTCGTCCGCGAGCACGAGTCCCCGCGCACGCTGATCCGCGCCCTGGTCGACCAGCTCGAGTCGGCCTGGTGGATGGGCTGAGACGGCTCCGGGCGCGGCGGCGTCAGACGGCGCGGCCCCAGGGGTCGAGGCGAGCCGCGAGGGGCTCGACGCCGTCGAAGGAGCCCGCGGGGACGTCCACCATGCCGAGCTCGGCCAGGTACTCGTAGACATGGTCGAGCTGGGCTCCGCCGAGCTTGCGCGTGAGCGCGACGGCCCAGTTGGCAGCCTCGATTGCGAGCGCCAGGAAGTACGTCGGGTAGTCCTCGTGCTCCACGTCCACCGGGATGCAGGAGGCGACGAGCTGCGCGGCGACGCCCGAGGTCGGCACGAGCCAGGCCGGGAGCCATGGGTACTGGTCGGCGACGTTCCGGAGGAGCTCCCGCAGCTCGGGCAGCTCGGAGGGCGGCCGCGACTCGCCGTCCCACGCGTCGAAGGCGAGGTCGAGGCGGCCTGCGAGCAGGACCAGTGTGCCGTGGTGCGCGCAGAACTGCACGAGCGCCTCGAGCCCGTGCGTTCGCCGCTCCTGCGCGCCGAGCGGGGTCACGATGAGCGTGATCGACGCCGAGTCGCTCCGGAGCACCTCGTCGAGGCGCTGCCGGAGGACGAGAGCGGTCTCGCCCGGCGTGCCCGTGCCGTGCAGCGCCGCGTGCATGCCGTCCTGCGTCGTCACGAGCGGCTCCACGGTGGACCGCCGAGCGGGTGACGACCGTCGAGAGCCCGCCGCACGCGGGGTCGCCCGGGAACCGACCATGCGGCTCAGGTGCGGCACCAGCTCCTCCTGCGAGAGCCCGAGCATCCGCGCTGCTTGCACGATGACGCTCAGCTCACGCGGGTCGACCTCGCCGTCGGCCTCGCACGCCTTGAAGAAGAGACGCAGCATGTCGAGCTTCTCGTCGGCCGAGAGCCATTGGGAGAGGGCTTCGGGCGCCGCCTGGACGGCCTTGCCGAACCTGCGCGTGAACCGGTTCTCGGTCCGGTCGAGGAACCCGTGGGCGTCGATCTCGTCGGGCGGAAAGACGCCCTCGAGGAAGTCCATCTCCCCGCGGTGGACGATTTCGTCGGCCGTCATCACCATGTGGACGATGCGCAGCTCGAACGCGGTCTTCAGCTCGGCGAGGGTGAATTCGCTCCGGCCCACACCCGCATCATAGCCTGCCACGCAGCCGATCGCGCTCCCGGAGCACGCGCTCCACGTAGCGCAGCTCCGCGTTGCAGCGTCCGCTCGCGTAGCGTCCGAGGCCCGCGGCCACCCCGCCGCAGCGCCGGATGGACTCGGAGAGCACCTGCGCGCCTCGCTCGACCACGGGCGCCTGACAGGCGTCGACGCGCGCCATGCAACGCTCGCGGTAGCTCGCGTCGTGCACGAAACGAACCCTCTGCCCGGCGCCCCGCGGGTGGAGCTGCACGATCCCCGCCTCGCCGCGCGCGCCGAGCGCGGCGGGATCGAGCCCCGACTCCCGCACGGCGATCGCGGCGAGCAGCCACGGATCGAGGCCGTGCTCGTCGGCCTTGCGCTCGAGGATGCGGGCGAGCGTCCCGATCCGCGCGCGGCAGTCGACCGACGCGCGGCGGCAGTGCCGCGCGTACACTCTCGTCCCGTCGCGCCTCACCCAGATCGTCATCCGCGCCTCGAGCGCGCCGGCGAGCGTTCCGTCGTGGGCCGGGGCGGCCTGCCCCGGGCCCGCCGAGCGCGGAGGCGCCCCCGCGCACGCGACGGCGAGCGGCAAGGCGACGACGGCGAACGCGGCGCGGAGCCCCACCCGACCTGGCTACGACGCGAGGCCTGCGCGTGTCCAACTTCCGGCAGCCCTTGACGTCCCTGCTCGGGGATACATAGGAGGCCCGTGGGCATCGAGCCGTCGCCCCTCATCCTCTACGTCGAGGACGACGAGGACACCCGCATCGTCGTGCACCGCTGGTTGAGAGACCTCGGGGCCGTCACCGTCGGCGTCGGCAGCGCCGTCGCGGCGCTCGAGCTGTGCCGCGCGACCATGCCGCGCATCGTCATCACGGACCTCCACATGCCGTACATGGACGGAGAGGCCTTCATCCGCACGCTCGCGCGCGAGTTCGGCGCGCTCGCCCCACCGGTGCTCGTGCTCACCGGCGCGCGCTCGCGCCACTGGCGGCCCGACCTCCCGCTCGTCGAAGCCGTCATCCACAAGCCGGCCGATCGCCGGGAAGTCGTCGAGGAGGTCCGGCGGTGCCTGAGCCTGTCGGGGCTCCGGGCCGGCGCGGCGTCGTGACGATCCGCGCGACGCGAGAGCGGTCACGGACAACGGTCACGGCACCAGGAACACCGCCGAGCGCGGAGGCAGGGTGACGGCGGCGGTGCCGTCGGCGGCGACGGTGACCGGCGGGATCGCGCCCCACAGCCGATCCTCGAGGCGGGTCCCCGGCGAGAAGGCCGTGGGGATGCGGGCCGCCGACTCCTGCGTCGCGTGCGCGTTCATCACGACGAGCACGCGGTCGCTTCCCGACCAGCGTTCCCAGGCGAGCACGCTTGCGTCGGCGGCGTCGTCCCGGCCGCCGTGCTCGCTCGCGTACCGGACGGCGAGGTCGCCTCGGCGGAGCGCCTCGTGCCGGCGCCGCAGCTCGGACAGGCGCTGGATGTGCAGGAACATGCGCGTGTCCTCGCGGAAGCCGGTGGTCCAGAGCGGCTCGCGGTGCTCGTGGTGCACGTCCCCGTCGAGCTCCTGCTCGGTGCCGTAGTAGATCGTCGGGACCGCGTCCACGGCGAACACGGCGGTCATCGCGAGCTCGGCCGCGAACGGGTCGTCGAGCTCGGCGCGCAGCCGCCAGGTGTCGTGGTTGTCGGCGAAGGAGACGCGAGCGCGCCACGGGTCGAGCTCGACCCCGAGCGGCTGCGCCCGGTCGGGGTAGAGCGCCCGCTGGCGCTCGAGGGCGTCGAGCGCCACCCCGGCCGGCGGCCGGCCGTCGAGCACGTAGCCGTCGATCACGCCCCACTTGAAGGGGAAGTCGAACGTCGCGTCGAGCGCATCGTCGCCGACGTAGCGGACGAGCACGGCGGGGTCGCTGGTGAAGACCTCCCCGAGCAAGAAGAAGCGCCGCTTGCCGAGGGCGTCGAGACGCTCGCGCAGGGCTCGGCAGAACCGCGGCCAG
>JBDIVX010000109.1:0-26285 GCA_039794305.1 Candidatus Neutrinellum sp. | reverse complement strand
TCGAAGTCTCGGACGTCACCCGTGCCCGTGGGCCGAGAGACCCAGACCACGCCGGAGATGGGATCGGGGTCGAGCTCGAGCCGGGCGTGTTCGTCGGCATCGGCACCGACCGTGAGAGGACCTTCCAGGCGGGCGCCCTCATCCGCGCCGACGCCCGGTCGCGCACGAGCTCCGATCCGGGCCGCCTCGACGTGCAGCAGGCGACCTTCGAGAACCTCACGCCCGCGGTCCCGACCGGCCGGGAGAGCCCGGCGAGCGGCGTCGGCCGCTACCGCCAGCCCGAGCCCATCCGCGGGACGAACAAGCTGCTCGTCTCCTGGTCCGACGGCGACGTCAACACCCGCAACGAGCTCGCCGGCACGGCGCCGGACTTCGGCATCTACATGTGGGACCCGGAGACCCGCGAGAAGGTCCTCGTCTACGACGACCCGACCACGTGGGACCTCTACGCGATCCCGGTCCAGCCGCGGACGGAGATCCCGCCGGTGCGCGGCGACTTCCTCGGCCACGGGTACGATCCGACCACGCCGGCCATCCTCGGTTCGGTCGACGTCAGCGTCACCTCGCTCGAGGAGAGCGTGAGCGGCGGTCAGTTCGACGGCGTGCCGCTGTCGGACGCGCTCCGGCACGCGCGCCGCGTCCGCGTCATCGAGGGCTTCTCCTCGGAGATCGGCCCGGTCACGCAGTTCGGCCTGACCAATCACGAGGGCGCCGCCATCCTCGGCGAGGTCCAGGTGCACAGCGACGGCTCCTGGGAGGCTCAGGTGCCGCCGTACCTGCCGTACCACCTGCAGCCGATCGACGAGTTCGGCCTCTCGATCCGCAGCCAGGGGCTGTGGATCCAGGCCATGCCCGGCGAGGAGCGCCGGTGCGGCGGCTGCCACGCCAGCCGCAGCGACAACATCCTGCCGCGCAGCGGCCCGACGACGCTCGCGCAGCAGGAAGGCCCCGTGGACCTCATGCGCGAGATCCCGGAGCGCACCGAGCTGCCCTGGTACGGCGCCTCGACGGGCAACGTCCAGGACCTCTTCGACGCCAAGTGCGTGTCCTGCCACAGCGGCGGCGCGGGTGACCCCTACGCGGGCCGGAGCTACACGGTCACCGTCCCGTCGACCGACGGCGGGCCGCCCGCGGAGTACGAGATCCCGTACCTCGACCTGAGCGACCGGCCCATCATGACCTATTACGAGATGGAGGTCGTCACCTACCCCGCGTCGTACGTCTCGCTCCTCTCCCCGACGGCCATGACGGGCGACGCGATGGCGGTCGGCGACGTGCCGCCCGAGTGGGTCCGGCCGGGCGAGGCCCGGACGAGCCGGCTCATCGAGGTGGTCAACGCGCAGTCGGAGGACGACGCGAGCCGCTGGGCCTGGGACACCCCGTCGCATCCGGAGGACGTGGGCGTCGACCTCACGCGCGAGGAGCGCCTGCTCCTCATTCGCATGGCCGACCTCGGCGGCCAGTACTACTCGCGGCGCAACGTCGAGGGCGCCGACATGTGGGGCACGACGGAGTACTGAGACAAGGAGTGGAGGGAACCATGAAGACCATCGGCACCATCGGAATCCTGTCCCTGCTCCTCGGGCTCGCCACGACGGCCTCGGCGCAGGACGACTGTCACCGCCACGACCGGGAGCGCGGAGAGTGCAGCCCGGGGACCGAGGCCCCGACGCAGGAAGCGCTCATGAACGCGATCCAGAACGGGTCTGCGCAGAGCCTGGCGGGCACCCTCGAGTACGGTGAGCGCGTCGACTGCTACGAGTGCGTGCCCGCGCTGGTCCGCCGCGTCATGACGGACGGCAACGCTCGGGTGCGCGAGTACGGCGCGTGGTGGCTGCGCCGCCGGCACCTGGCCATGGGCCAGATCTTCACCGACTTCCGCGACACGCTCCGGGGCAGCTACCCGAGCTGGGTCCAGTCGCTCATGGACGAGCACGGGATCTCCGAGAGCACGATGCGGGCGCGGGCGGCCGAGGCGCTCGGCGAGCTCCTCGACCCTCACGCGCTCTCGCCGCTCACCGAGGCTGCGATGACCGACACCGAGGCCGTCGTCCGCACGGCCGCGGTGACGGCGCTCGGGCGGCTCAACCACCCGGGCGGCAACGCCGTGCTCGCCGCCGCGCTGAGCGACGAGTCGGCCGAGGTACGGCGGGCGGTGGTCATGGCCATCCCGCGCGTCAACTTCTTCCGCGAGCACGACGCGTTGCTCGGCACGCTCGCCGACGAGGACGTGCAGGTCCGCAGGCAGGGGGCGCTCTTGCTCGGCCAGATGCGGGTCGGCGACGCGGTCGACGCCCTCGCCGGCCTGCTCCGCTCCGACCCGGAGGCGAGCGTCCGCCGCTCGGCGGCGTGGGCGCTCGGTCGCATCGGCACGGGGGCCGCGCGCGAGGCGCTGAACGAGGTGCAGGCGAGCGAGTCGGTTTCGATGGTCCGGGACGCCATCGAGGTCGCCCTCCGAATGTAACGTAACGTAAACAGGTTGCGCCAGCGCAATCGGTGGTACGCTTGGGCCCATGGGGGCGCTGCGCTACCGGGGAGCCGGCCTGTGCGCGCTGTCGATCGTCTTGTCGATCGGCTGCGACGGCGGGTCGGCTCCGACGTCTTCGTACTACGACGAGCGGATCGGGCCTCGGCTCGAGTTCGGGTGCGTCGAGCAGACCGCGGGCTGTCACCTCGCGAGCGAACGCGGCGAGGCCACCGGCAACCTGGACCTGTCGAGCTACGACGCGCTCATGCGCCGCTCCGACGTGCTGCCGGCGTACGGGCCGTATCCGGTCGGGCTCCTGCTCCTGAAGGGCGGCCCCGACGTCGAGATCACCGTCGAGACCCTCGGCGAGCCCGTCACCGTCACCACGGACATCCGGCACGACGCGGGCCGCACGATCCAGCTCGACTCGGACACGTACGGCACGTTGAAGCGCTGGGTGGAGGCGGGTCACACGCGGACGGGGCTGCCGCCCGAGGAAACGCGCGACAGCATCGGCCGATGCCGTGCGGAGCTCGGCGCGGCTCCCGGCTTCGATCCCTCGGCCGCTCCGGCCGACGCGGAGGCCTTCCGCGAGTTCGTCGACGAGGTGCAGCCGGTCCTCGTCTCCTCCTGTGCGGGCGGTAGCTGCCACGGGTCGCCGATCGCCGATCTCTACCTGACGTGTGGCGACGGGCAGGAGCAGTCGCGCTGGAACTACTTCGCCGCGGTCGAGCACCTGAGCGCCCCCGTGTCGACCTCGGAGCTGCTTCGCCGGCCGCTCTCGACGCTCCGTGGCGGCAGCTTCCACGAAGGCGGAGACGTGTTCGCGTCCACCGAGGAGGCCGGCTACCGCGCCATCCGCGACTGGGCCGCGGCGCTCGTCGACCGCGACCCGGACGCCGTCCGCGACCGCTCCGACGACCCGGGCTACGCCTTCTTCGTGAACCGCGTGCAGCCGGCGCTCGTCCGCAAGGGCTGCATGTTCCTGGGCTGCCACTCGCCGGCCATGTTCCACGACCTGCGCCTGCGCGGCGGCTCCGAGGGAGCGTTCTCGCGGGTCGCCATGCGGAGGAACTACCGCATGACGCGCCTGATGCTCTCGGTCGAGTCGGCCAACCCGAACGACAGCCGCGTCATCGCGAAGAACCTCTACCCGCACGATCGGGTGCCCGGAGGCGAGGGCATCGAGCACCGGGGTGGGGCGCTCTTCGAGGACTTCGGCCCGGGGGGCTCGTCCGTCGTCCGGGCGACACCGGACCTGTGCGCCGGCGCCGACGCCGACACGGGGGACCTCGACGAGGTCCCCGCGTACTGTGTCCTCGCTCGCTGGCACGAGATCGAGCGGGAGCAGGCGGTCGCGCGCGGCGAGCTCGACCCCGATCCCATCTCCGGCGTGGTCTGGGTCTCTCGGCCCACGGGCACGGGTGACGTCCGAGACTTCGACACCTTCCGCGGCGGCGCGCGCCTCTTGATCGCGGATGCATCCATCACGGGCGGGGCGCTCACGATCGACGAGGGGTCCGCGACCGACGCGCTTCCGGGCTGCGGGCTCAGCGGGGAGGTGGACGCGCGCACGCCTGCCGTCTCCTGGGACGGGAGCCGCATCGCCTTCGCCGCGCGCACGTCGCCAACCGAGCCCCTGCGCCTCTACTGGATGGACGCCGACGGCGGCGGCTGCGAGCGGATCCCCTCCATCGCTCCCGAGAGAGACGAGGACAACGGCATCCTCACTCACGACTTCGACCCCGCCTTCGCCCCCGACGGCCGGCTCGTGTTCGCGTCGACCCGCGGCAACCTGACGGGCGACCACTCCTACAGCGGCCCGACCCGCACGCCGGCGGCTTTGCAGCCGAACGCGAACCTCTACGTCCATGACCCCGCAGGCCCGTCGGTCCGGCAGATGACCTTCCTCCTGAACCAGGAAGCGGCGCCGGCGTTCATGACCGACGGCCGGCTGATCTTCACTGCGGAGAAGCGCGAGCCGGAGCTCCATCAGCTCGCGCTCCGGCGCCAGAACATGGACGGCGGCGACTACCATCCGCTGTTCGCGCAGCGCGAGAGCGTCGGTTTCCGCGCGGCGACCGAGGTCGTCGAGCTCGCCGATCGCGACTTCGCGTTCGTGGCGGGGCCCCTCGGCGCGACCGACGGCGCGGGTGCCATCGCCATCCTGAACCGGTCGATCGGACCCGATCAGGACGACCGCGATCCGCTCGATCGCTCCTACATCCACTCGCTGCGCTTCCCTGCGCCCGGCGCGTTCGGCGGGATGAGCGGCGCCTTCCGATCGCCGGCGGCGTTGCCGAGCGGGCGCGTCCTCGTCTCCTGCGATCCCGGCGCGACGAGCCTCGAGGCGGGCCCGTTCGCGTTCCATCTGTGCGAGCTCGATCCCGACACGGGGAGGTTCGTGCCGATCGCGGGCGAGGCGGGGCGGGCCAACGTGGAGGCGGCAGCGATCTACCCGCGCGTGTCCCACGAGGTCTTCGAGTCGAGACTCGACGAGGTCAACGGGGCGACCCGCGTGGTCTCGGGCGAGGACGACGCCGTCGTGCACGTGCTCGACTTCCCCCTGCTCGCGACCCTGCTCTTCGCGAACACGCGCGAGGGACGCCCGATCGACCACCGGATCGGCGGGTTCGACGTGCTCGAGGCGCTGCCGCCGCCGCCTGCGGCCACCGACTTCTCCATGCTCGACGGGTCGAACGTCCGCGCGGACGACTTCGGCGAGGTCTTCGTCGACTACCGGATGCTGGGCCACTCCGACGTCCACGGCGACGGAAGCGCCGTCATCCGCATCCCGGGCGGAACCCCCGTCTTGCTTCGCGTGACCGACGGCTCGGGCGATCCGCTGTCCTTCCCGGGCGACCACGGGCGGTTCAGCGGCGAGATGGTCCAGCGGGAGCAGATGCAGTTCTACCCGGGCGAGCGGTCGCGACAGTCGGTGCCCCGCGCGTTCTTCAACGGGCTGTGCGGCGGCTGCCACGGCTCGGTCAGCGGACGGGAGCTCGACGTCGCCGTCGATGTCGACGTCCTCACCGGCGCCTCCCGCACCCAGGCCGCCGAAGACGGCCCGGTCGACATGCTCCGGTAGGCTCCAGGCTTCGGATGCACCCGGTTTCGGTGTCGGGCTGCGGGTTCGGCCCCACGGGGCCGCGCTTTGACGAGTCTGTCCTCACTGGTACATTCGCGTTCGCCCCCGATGCCCATGCCCATCCTCGTCTGCCTCGCCTTCGCGTCGGGTGTCGCGGCCGCGTTGGCCGGGCGGTCGGAGCTGCGCGTCAGCCCGCGTCCTCCGCTCCTCACCCGGACCTTCGGGGCGTATTTCCTCTTCGCCGTTCTCCTCCTGGTCCCGATCTCGGTCTACTTCTACGCGTTCCACGGCGACTGGTTCCTGCTGTACCTCGTCGACGTCCGGACGGTGCCTTCGGCGCTCGCGCTGCTCGGGTTCCTCGGCGAGCTGGCGATCGGGGCCGGGGGCTTCATCATGGGCGCCTCGTCGGTGCGCGGGCAGCGGGAGGCCGCCGGGGGAGCGCTCGCGGTCTGCGCGGTGCTGGCGGGGGTCGTGGCCCTCGTGGTGGGACGCGATCGCCTCGCCCTGGTCGGGACCCACGCTCAGTTCGAGGGCGGATTCGGGCTTCGGCCCTACGGCAGCGGGGCCCTGATGCAGGGCACGGTGGCCATGACGGCCATCCTCCTCATCGGCCTCGCGTATCTCTTGCTCCGGCTGCAGTGGGGCGGCCGGCGGGGCTGAAGGCCCACACCTTGTTGACGCTGCCGGCCCCATCCTGTTAGCGTCGCGGCGTTTCCTCCGCAATCTCGCGGAGGTGAAAGAGATTCGCGGTGTCGCGACGCGGGATTAGCGCTTGCCTCGGGCTCCTCGGCCTCGCCCTCGTGGGCTGTGGGCCGGCGATGTACACGATCAACGTGATGCCGGCCGCCCGTGCCGTGGAGCAGGCGGACGAGGCGGGGGCATCCGAGCACGCGCCGTACGAGTACTACTACGCCGAGGCGCACCTCGACAAAGCGCGCGAGGAAGCGGCCGAGGCCTCGTACCAGGACGCTGCCCGCTACGCGGACATCGCCGAGGAGCACGGCGTCAAGGCGCGGGATCTGGCGCGGCGCCGGCTGCGCGAGATGGGGCGCTGATGGCGGACGCGCGTCGCCACGTGGCGTGGTTTGCGGCCCTGCTGTTCACGACGGCGTGCTCGCAGGGGACGGTCCTGCGCGGTCGCATCGAGGGCATCCAGGACATCATCGAGCAAGCGGAGCGCAACGGGGCCTACCGGTGTGCTCCGCGCGAGCTCGCGCTCGCGAAGGCCCACATCGAGTTCGCCGATACCGAGCTCGCCCAGGGCGATCCCGTCCGCGCCGAGGAGCACTACACGGTGGCCGAGCCGAACGCGCGCGCGGCGTTCCGGCTGAGCCCCGCCGCCCGCTGCGCGCCGCGCGGCGTCGTCGTGGCCGACCGTCCCGAGGCGCCGCCGCCTCCGGGAGACCGCGACGCGGACGGCTACCTCGATCCCGACGACGGCTGTCCCGACGATCCGGAGGACTTCGACGGCTACGAGGACGCGGACGGCTGCCCCGACGACCAGGACACCGACGGCGACGGCCTCGCCGATTCGCGTGACCAGTGTGTGCTCGAGCCGGAGGACGGGGACGGCTACCTCGACGCCGACGGCTGCCCCGAGCCCGACAACGACCTCGACGCGATCCTCGACGAGTCCGACCGCTGTGCGAACGACCCGGAGGACCCCGACGGCTACCAGGACGAGGACGGCTGCCCCGACCGGGACAACGACGCCGACGGCCTAGCGGACGTGAACGACCAGTGCCCGAACGAGCCCGGACCGCGTGACGAGAACGGCTGCCCGCGGGTCTACCAGGACGTCGAGGTCACGCGCGAGGCCATCCGGATCCATCAGACGATCCACTTCGAGTTCGACCGCGCCGTCATCCGGCCCGTCTCGTTCCCGATCCTGAACACGGTCGCGCAGGTCCTGCGCGACTACCCGGACATCGCCGTGGAGGTCCAGGGCCACACCGACAGCCGCGGACGGGACGAGTACAACATGCGCCTCTCGCAGGAGCGATCGGAGGCGGTGCGGCAGTACCTCATCGAGCAGGGGATCGGGGCGCAGCGCCTGACCGCGCGCGGCTACGGCGAGACTCGCCCGATCGACACCAACCGCACCTCCGCCGGCCGCGCTGCGAACCGCCGCGTCGAGTTCGTGCGCACCGACGCGGCTGCGCGTGAGGGACAGACGCCGTGAGGGGTTTTGGGAGGGCTGTTGTGAAGCGACTTGGTCTCCTCGTATTGGCTGCCGCCGCCTCGTGGCTCCTCTCCGCCGGGGCATCGGCCCAGCGGCCGCTGCAGCAGGTCCTCGACCTGAACCGCCAGGCGATGGACCACTACAACATGCTCGAGATCGCCGAGGCGCTCGAGAAGCTCGAGCAGGCGGTGCAGGTGGCCCGTCGCGGGGGCGTGAGCGGTGCGCCGCTCGCGCGGACGTACGCCAACCTCGCCGTCGTGCAGGTCGGAGGCATGGGTGACAACGCGGCCGGCCTCCAGAACTTCATCAACGCGCTGCAGATCGACTCGAGCCTCCAGCTCGATCCGCTGACCAGCACCCCGGACATCCAGACCGTCTTCAGCCTCGCGCAGCAGCGCGCCGGCGCCGGCGGCGGCGGAGGCGGTGGGGGCGGCGGCGGCGGCGGCGGTGGCGGCGGCGGTGGCGGCGGCGGTGGCGGTGGCGGTGGCGGTGGCGGCCCCGGCAACATCCCCCACGTCCCGGTCCCCGAGCAGCTCGCGCAGACGGCCATCCCGGTCTTCATCGACGTCCCCGAGGACGCGCCGGTCGGGACCGTCTACCTCTACTACAAGGCGCTCGGCATGAACGACTACCGCCGTGTCGAGATGCAGCGCATGCAGGGCGGCTACGGGTTCGAGATCCCCTGCACCGACGTGTTCCAGCCCCAGGTCGAGTACTACATCGTCGCCTTCAGCGACGACGGTCAGCCCCTCGGCTTCGCCGGCACCCAGAGCCAGCCGATCAACATCCCGATCGTCTCGACGCGGACGCACCCGCCTCCCGCGCTGCCGGGGCGCATGCCGCCGCAGCAGTGCGGCGACTCGGAGTGCCCGCCGGGCATGCCCGGCTGCGAGGGTGGCGGCGGCGGCGCGGGCCTCGGGGGGACGTGCATGACGACGGCGGACTGCCAGTCCGGCCTCGCCTGCGAGGACAACTTCTGCGTCGTCGGCGACGAGGACGGCGGGGGCGGTGACGACGGACCGTCCGGCGAGGCGCCGCGCTTCTTCATCCACCTCGGCGCGACGCTGGGCGCCGCGTATGCGAGCGGCGGCATGCCCGCGGACGGGATACCCGCCCCCGGAAGCGAGGACGACACGGAGGACGCGTACATCCCGGGTGGGGTGGACGACTGCGCCCTCGCGGAGGGCGACTACTGCGTGCGGGTGCAGACGCCCGGCTTCGTCCCGACCCTCGCCCTGCGCGCCACCGTCGGCTACTACATCACCGAGCGCATCGGCGCCGCGGCGACCCTGCGCTTCCAGCCGAGCGCGGGCGAGGGCCCCATGGCCAACATGCTCATCGGGCTCCGTGGCCAGTACCTGCTGACCGAGCCGGCGGCGGCCGGCCTGAACGCCGCGCTCTTCCTCGGCACGAGCTACGGGCAGATCCAGCCGAAGCCTCCACAGAACGACCAGGAGGAGCCCTTCATCCGCGCGGGCCTGAACGGCATCCAGGCGGGCGGCGTGGTCGGCTACCGGGTCGCCGAGAACTTCGGGTTCCACGTCACCCCCGAGTTCCACATCCTGCTGCCGCTGTTCCTGTTCAACATCGACGTCACGGCCGGCGTAGAGATCGCCTTCTGAGACCGTGCGGCGGTGGGTCGGCGGGCTCGGCGCAGTCTGTCTCGCCGTGGGGCTCGCCCTCGGCGCAGCGCGGGTGCTCGAGCTCGAGCAGGGTGAGCTCGAGGTGGTGGGTGAGCCCGTCGCTCTCGCGTCCACCGATGGGCAGCCGCACCGGGAGCTAGGCCGTGCGCGCCTCGCGCGCGGCGACGACGTGACGTTCGAGGTGTGCGCCGACGACGCTCTCGCGCCGGACACGTGGTCCGACGCGGTCGAGCTCATCGTGTGGCACCCCGAGGACCAGGAGGTCGTCGTGCGGACGCCCCTCGACCGCGACGTCCTCGAGGGCGCGTCACGCACCGGCTCGCGCGCCTGCGTCGTCGTCGCGAACGGCCGCGATCTCCCCGTCGCCGGCGACTTCGCCGTCGAAGCCGTCTGGGAGGGCCGCCGCCTTCCCCCCGAAGCCGACCGCGTCCACTTCCGCGCCCACGTCCTCGCCCACCGCCCCCTCGCCCCCACCGACCCCCTCCCGGTCGCCCTCACCCTCCTCGGCGCCCTCCTCGCACTTGCATTGGGACCTGTCCCCAATGCAACTCCACTTGCATTGGGGACAGGTCCCAATGCAACTCCGGGTGGCGTCGTGCGGGTGGTCGTGGGGGTCGGCGTGTTCCTGGCGGCGCTGTTCGGGGTCGGGCTCGTGCCGATCGGGGGGGCGACGGCGGGGCTCGCGCGCGGGCTCACGCTCGCGGCGGTGCAGGTCGCGTGCGCGTTCGTGCTCGTCCGGCCCGCCCTGGGCGGTCGAGCTGCGGGTCTCGGCGTGTCGCCTCCGGTGCGCGCGCGCTGGGCGCTCTACGCCGCCCCGCTGTTCGGTGTCGTCCTCTGGCTCGCGGGTGGCCTCGCCATGCGCCTGGTCCCGGCAACGGGCGTGGCCCCGATCGAGACGCTCGTGAGCTGGCCGAGCGGGACGCTCGCGGTCGCGCTGGTCGCGGTGGTCGTGCCCGTCGCGGAGGAGCTCTTCTTCCGGGGGTTCGTGTTCGGCACGGTCGCGGCGCGCTGGGGCGGGGCCGCGGCGTTCGCCGTCACCGTCACGCTCTTCGCCCTGGCGCACCTGCCGCAGGACTGGGGGGCGTGGGGGGCGCTCACGTCCATCGCCGTGACCGGCGTCGGCCTCACGGCGCTCCGCTGGTGGACCGGCTCCATCCTGGTGCCCGCCCTCGCGCACCTGGCGCACAACGCGGTGATCGTCGCGCTGACCTTGCTGTGACCGTCAACCGGCCTCGCGCACGAGGCCGCTCGTCACGAGCTGGAACAGGATCTTGCACGCATCGAACGACCCCATCCGGCTCTCCTCGACGATCTGGCGGACGGTCCGCTCGCCGTCCACGGCGCCGAGCACCAGGCGCTCCTCGCGCGAGAGCGCTTCCGGCGAGAGGGCGTCGACCGCGTCCTGGCGAATCGCGAGGACCATGTCGAAGTCGTGGATCTGCTCCTCGATGAGCCGCCACTCGTCGACGCGCCGGAGGCCCTCCATCAGGATGGACGCGATCGGCAGGCCGAGCCTCGCGTCCGTCGCCTCGGGCCGCGTGGCATAGCGCGCGAACCGATAGCCTCCGCCGTGCCAGCGCAGCGCCTCGTACACGAGCTCGCTCGTCTGGCGGACGAGCGCCTGGCGCAGGTCGTCGGCCGTGATGTAGCCGAGCTTGACGAGCTGCGCGCCGAGCAGGCGCTTGGAGCCCGCCCGGTGCTTGAGGAGCATCTCGAGATCCTCACGGTCCACCAGGTCCTCGTCGAGCAGGATCCGCCCGAGCCTGAGGCCGTCGTCGCCGCCGCGCCCGAGGGCGATGTCCACCAGTCCCTCGCGGAGGCAGATGGCGATCGAGCTGTCGGGCCGGCCCGCTTCCCGGCGGTCCACCTCGAGGACGCCCGTCTGGTGCTGGTGCTGCAGCATCTGCAGGATCTCACCGAGCGGCACGTGCTCGATGCTCCCCTGGAAGGAGACCTCGCCGGCTCGTCCAGGCAGGCCCTGTGCGAGATCGCGGACCAGGTCGAAGAGATCTTCGTGCTCGAAGTGCTGCCCGAGACCCTGCGCGAGCTGTGCGTTCGACGGCGCGCCCGACGGCAAGAGCGAGCGGAGGACCGGCCCGATGCGCTCGGCGAGCAGCTCGGTCGTCCGGCGCGCGGCCGCGAGGCGCTCGGCGTCCGGGTCGGGCTCCTCTTCCGTTTCCGCCGGAGCTGGCTCGGTGATCGGTTCGCTCGGCGCGGCCTCGACCGTCCCGGCCGACGACGCCCGCGACGCGCGGGCGCGCCCGAGCGCGTTCGTCGTGACCGCGAGCAGGGCCTCGGGCCCGAAGGGCTTGCTGATCGCGTCGACTGCACCGGTCTGGCCCACGAAGTGATCGGCGATGCGATCGGCCTTGGCGCTCATCAGGACGACCGGCACGTCGCGAAGGTTCGCCACCGCGCGCATGGCCTGCGAGAACTGGAAGCCGTTCATGTGCGGCATGACGAAGTCGAGCAGGACGAGGTCCGGCACGTGATGCTGCGCCTGCTCCAGCGCTTCGCGGCCGTCCGCGGCGCACAGGACGTCGTAGCCCGCCCGCTCGAGCGTGCGCTGGACGACCCGCCGAACGGTCGCGCTGTCGTCGACCACGAGGACGCGTGCAGCCATGGGCGCAGAAACCTAACCCGAAACCGTCCCGGTCGGAATCATCCCTGCGCGCTTGCGCACGTTGATGCCCGTCTCCGAGGCCCAGAAGCGGACCAGATCGGCCACGGCGGAGCTGCTCCGGACGAGCGCGGCGCCCTCGAGCCCCGAGAGGTCCCGCTCGGTGCGCTGCATCACGTCCACGCAGGCGCCGAGGTCGTCCGCGAGCGCCGCGCCGACCCGCTGGGAGGTGCGCAGGATCGCCTCCGCCCAGGCCGGGAAATCGACTCGGGGTGTGGTCACGTAGTGCTGCGCGCTCTCCTCGAGCGTCTTGCGGGCCCGACGGGGGAGCGCCTTCCAGATCCGCTTGGCCTGGTCGTCCAGGAAGTCCTCGCTCGTGAGCCCGGCGCCGTATCCGGCAGAGACGTTGCGGGCCGCCGAGGCGAGAAGCACCTCGAGCTCCCGCGGCGTGAGCTTCTCCACCGCGTGCAGCTTGAGCGCGACTGCGACGAGCGGCCGGGCGAGCAGGAACACCTGCTGGCTCTCCGGCATCTCCTGCACCGTGCTCGGGACCAGGATCGAGGGCGGGCTCGTCAGCTCGAGCGACACCCCGCGCGTCCGGACGCGGTGGATGTACAGGTCGTAGTCCTCGACGCCCACGATGGCGGCGATGCGATCGGCGAGCTGGCGCAGGGGGTGGCCGTGGCGGGTCTGCACCCGATCGCGGCTCGACAGACCGAAGGCCTCGAGGTCGGGCGGGTAGAGCTTGGGGAGCCCGTCGACGAGACCCACGAGCAGGTCGCCCGCCGCCTTGGCGCTGTCTCCCTGCGGCAAGAGGAGGCCCAGGACCTCGGCTCCGAGCGAGCCGGGCTGGGCGTTCGCCGGCTGCGGAGGGCTCTGCGCGAGCCGCGCGCGGTCGCGGTCGTTGGCCGCTCGGAGGACGACGAGCGGCATCGTGGCGAGGCGTGCCTCGGCCGGACGCTGCATCGCGTCGAACGTCCGGGCGAGGTCCCGCCACGTCTCCACCCTGCACAGGTCGTGGTCGAGCAGCCGCCTGAGCTCGGCCACCGCCTCGCCGTGCCGGCCGACGGCGCGCAGGCGCGCCGCCAGCTCCACCCGGATGGTAGGATCTTCGTTCGTCGCTTCGAGCCCGCGCTGCAGCGTCTCGATGCCCGCGTTCGGCTGCTGGAGCTGGTCGAAGCGCACTCGGGACAGCTCGAGGTAGATCGGCGTCGGGAGCATCTGGCGAGAGCGACCCTGATCGAGGTGCCGCTGCACGGCTTCGGCGTACCGCTCCCATTCGCCCGGAGTCGAGGTCGTGCTCTTGAGCTCGAGCGCCGCCTCCCCGCCGGGCCCCTCGAGCGCGACGGCGTCGCGAAGCGCCGCGCGTGCCGCCTGGTCGTTGCCCCGGCGCTGCTCGATGCGCGCGAGCCGCACGAGCGCGGCGGCCTTCGTCCGCGGGTCCTTCGACGCCTCGACGAGCTTGACTGCGGTGTCGGCCGCCTGCTGGATCTTGCCCTCCCGCTCCTGCACGTCGGTGAGCCGCGCCAGCGCCTCACGGTTGCCGCCGTCGAGCGCGAGGACCGCCTGCAGGCTGACGAGCGCGCGGGCGGTCTCTCCGAGACGCTCGTCCCATATCGCGGCGAGCTGCAGGTGGGCGTCGCGCAGCACGTCGCGGTCCGGCGCGAGCTGCACGACTCGCGACAGCAGGTTGACCGACTCGTTCCACTGCCCGTCGCGCTCGTACAGCTCGGCGAGGCGCCGCAGCGCCGTCACGTGGTTCGGCGCCGTCCTGAGGACGCGGTTCAGCGAGCTGATCGCGCCCGGCACGTTGTCGAGCATGTCCGCCTGGATGCGGGCGACCTCGATCCACAGAGCGGCCACGCGGTCGGTGTTGCGGGCCGAGCTCGCGGCACGCGCGAGCAGATCGGCGAGGCGTGCCTCCTTGCCGGCCGACAGCAGCATGGTGCCCAGCCGGTCGGCCGCCTCCGAGTGATCCGGCCACAGCTCGAGCGCGCGCTCGAGGTCCTTCTGGGCGCCGGCCGCGTCGTCGAGCCGCTCGCTCCGCACCTTGGCGCTCCGAACGAGAAGCCGCGCGGCCTCTTCCCCGTCGGTCGCGACCGCGGCCTCCCTGCGCGCCGCGTCCGCCAGGGCGGCCGGGTCGTCCATCCGCTCGGCGATCCGCGTGAGCCCTCGGGTGGCGCCGAGGCTCTCCGGATCGGACGACAGCGCGGCGCGGTACGCCTCGATCGCGCCTTGTCCGCCCGAAGCTTCGAGCGACTCTGCCAGGCGCGTCTGGTAGGCGGCGCGCGACACGGGATCGCCGGCGGTCGATGCCAGGCGCTTGTCGACCGCGACGAGCATGTCGCGTTCGCCTCGATCGAGGGCCAGCCGCTCGAGGGCCTCGAGCGCCAGCGGGTCGTCCGGGACGAGCTGCAGGATCGCCTCGTAGGTGTGGCGGACGTCGCCCTCGACGGCGCCGGGGTGTGCTTCCACGAGGCGCGCGAGCTCCCGGAGGGCGGCCACCCGTGCGCCCACGTCCGTGAGCACCTGCGCGAGCGTCGCGTAGGCATCGCCGAGCTCCCGATAGGCGCCCGTCTTGCGGTAGAGCGGCTCGAGCGAGAGCAGCGCGCCGATGTGGGCGGGATCGCGCCCGAGGATCTTCTCGAACGCGGCGATCGCCCTGCGCGGCTCGTCGAGCTGTTCGGCCCAGATCTCGCCCTCTCGCATGAGCGCGCTCAGCGCGAGCGCGAGGTCGGAGGTGCCCGCGGCCTCGCGTTCGAGGTCGTCCACGAGCTTCGTCCACGCCTTGCCGTCGGCGCGCAGACGCGTGAGCGCGTCCACCGCCGGCCGGTAGTCCGGCACCGCCTTGAGTGCCTGCTCGTAGGCGGCGACGGCGCGGTCGTGCTGGCCGAGCCGCTCCTCGTGGACTTCGCCGACCCGGTACGACGCGCGCGCCCGGGCCTGCGGGTCCGTGAGGCCGCTCAGCTCGAGCTCGAGCATCTTGACGAGCTCGGACCAGTCGCTCCGGTCGCGCAGCATTCGGGAGAGCGCGCGCAGCGTGGGGCCGTGCGTCGGGTCCATCTCGATCGCGCGGCGGTAGGACTCGAGCGCCTCCTCCTCGCGCCCGAGCCGCTCCTCGCACAGCTCACCCATCTTCTGCAGGAGCGCGACCGCCGACTGCCCCCGGGGTGTCAGCTCGAGCTCGCGCTTGTACATCTCGAGGAGGTCCTCCCAGCGGCCCATCCGGTAGTAGATGCGGCCGAGGCTCACGAGCGCCGGCACGTAGCGGGGGTCGACACCGAGCACCTTCCGGAAGCGCGCGAGCGCGCCGTCGCGGTCGCCGACCCTCTCGTCGAGCACCTCGCCCGCGCGGTGGAGCAGCGCCACGATCCGCGTCTCGTCGCGCGTCTTCTCGGCCTCGAGCTCGAGGGCCTCGACCAGCTCCTGCCAGCGCCCCGCGCGCTCGGTGGCGCGTTGCAGCGCGTGGATGGCGCCGAGGTGATCGGCGTCCACCGAGAGCACGCGGCGGTAGGCGTGCGCCGCCTGGGCGTGCTCGTGCAGGTTGTCCTCGTAGATGGCGCCGATCTTGAGCAGGTAGGTCACGACCCGATCGTCGTCGGCGGCCTCGTCGACCGCTCGCTCGTAGAGCTCGATGAGCTCTCGGAAGCGGCCCGCGCTCGCGAGCAGGCGCGACAGCGCCTTGAACGCCGGCGCGTAACCGGGGACCTGGCTCAGCGCCTTCTTGTGGTGCTCCGCCGCTTCATCGGGCCGCTCGAGGTGTACCTCGAGGATCTCGCCGACACGAGAGTAGGCCGCGGCGCGCCGGCGGTTGTCGTCGGTCGCCTCCGCCTCCGAGAGGTGCATCTTCACGAGCGGCTCCCACTCGGCGCGGCGCGCGTACAGCGCCCCGAGCGCCTGGAGCGCCGGCACGTACGTCGCGGAGATCGCCAGCGCCGCCTCGTAGAACCGCGCCGCGGCCTCCTCCTGCTCGAGCTTCTCCTCGTGGATCTGCCCGATCCGGTGCAGGAGACCGATCCGCTCGTCCGCCTCCTCGTCGGCCTCGACGAGCCGCTTCAGCACCTCCGCCAGCGCGTCCCAGCGCTCGACCCGCTCGTACAGCCGTCCGAGCTCTCCGAGCACGAGCGGGTCCTCCGGCGACTCGGCCGCCGCACGCTCGAGCGCGTGCAGCGCCTCGTTGCGGTTGCCGAGGCGCTCGGCGTGCAGCCGCCCGATCCGGTAGAGCGCCATGGTGCGCACGCCCGGGTCGGCCGTGCGCTGCGCCTCGAGCTCGAGCACGCGGATGAGGTCGCGCCAGCGTCGTTGCCCGTGATGGAGGCGCTTGAGCGCGGCGAGCGCCCCGGTGGCCTCCGGATCGAGCCGCAGCGCCGTCTCGTACAGCTCGATCGCTGCGTCGAGCTCGCCGCGGCGCTGCTCGGTGAGGCGCGCACGCTGGATCACCAGCGCGGCTCGGTGGCGCGGATCGGCGCTGACGGCGTTCGCCTCGCGCTCGAGCGTCCGGGAAAGCGCGTCCCAGGTGCGCGCCTCGAGCTCGACCTGCTCGACGGCCTTGAGGATGGAGGGGTCGGACCGGTCGAGGTCCTGCGCGGTGGCGTAGGCCTTGCGCGCCTCGGCCTTCTGGCCCATGGCGTCTTCGAGCAGCCGGCCCTTGGCGTAGAGGAGCGCGGCCTTGCGGCCCGGGTCGGGCGTGATGCGCGCCTCGGCGTCGAAGAGCGGCAGCGCCTGCTGGTAGCTCTTGCGCGCGATGAGGACGCGTCGGGCCCCGCGGATGGTCGGCAGGTGCTCGGGTGAGCGCGTGAGGGCTTCCTGGTAGTGCGCCGACGCCCGGCGCAGATCCCTGAGCGGGTTCTCGTACAGCCGCGCGATCTCGTAGTGGAGGCGCGCGGCGCGCAGCGGCTCCGGGTTCTTCGCGAGCTCCGCCTCGCAGGCCTTGACGAGCGTGCGCGCGTCCTGCGCGAACGCGTCCGGTTCCGAGCCCGCGCGGCTCGGCGCCGGGGGCTTGCTCGGGCGACGCGGCGGCGCGGCCGCGACCATGCGCGCCGCGGCGGCGCTCGAGGGCGGCGGAGGCGGCGCCGAGGCGCGAGGCGGCGACGGCGGCGACGACGGCGTCGAGCCGCTGCGTGCGGGTGGAGGGAAGGGCGGCGCCGAGGCGCGCCGCGCGCCGGCGCTCGGCCGTGGCGGCGGCGGCGGCCTCGAGGGCGTGCTCGGTGGGCGGCTGCGCGGAGGCGGAGGGGGCGGCTCGGACGCGACCGCCTCGAGCGTCTCGCTCTCGAGCTCGTCGAGGATCCCGTTCATCGTCGTCTCGCCGGGCCCGCTACGCCGGGGAGGCGGCGCGCCGCGCGGGATGGTGATCGCGAGGTCCTCGGGCACGGGCGGCGGCCGAGGCGGCGGCGCTTCGGAGGCCGGCCGGCCACGGCTGTCGACCAGCTCCTCGAGCTCGACCTCCATGGTGTTCTCTCGGCGGCCTCCGGACTCCTCCGCGGAGGGGCGGCTCCGACCGGTCCTGATCGGGGGATCCTTGCGAGCCATGGGGGATCCCATCATGCCCCCAGCCGGCCCGGATCCCCAGGGGTTTCTGCGAACGATTCGCCCCCGATCCGCGGCTGGGGAAATCCGCCAGCGTCACCGTAACGGGACGGCTCAGGCGACCGCGTGCAGGTCGCCGAGGCGCTGCCGCAGCTTCCTCTTGGCGCGTGCCTCGAGCTGCCGGGCGCGCTCGCGGCTCACGCCGAGCTGTCGCCCGATGGCGGCGAGGGACATCTCGTCGTCCGCCATGAGCCGCTGCTCGACGATGTAGCGCTCGCGCCGGTCGAGCTCGGCGAGGGCCTCGACGAGCCTCGCCTCGATCGCCGCCCGGTGCTCCGTCACGAGGAAGGAGTGCTCCTGCCCCTCGGACTTGTCGGCCAGGGTATCGACGAGCGTCGTGCTCGCGTCGTCGAAGACGGGCTGGTCGAGCGACACGTCGCGGGCATCGAGCCGCTTCATCATCTCCCGCATCTTGTCGGGGCTCACCCCGAACCGCTCGGCCATGACCTCGTTGCGCTCGTGCGGATCCTCGACCAGGTTGGCCACGCGCGCCCGCTCCCGCCGGAGGCGGAAGAACAGCTTCGAGCGCAGGGGACCCGAGCCGGCGCCGACCATCGTCGTCGAGCGGACCACCGCGTCGAGCACGTAGGCACGGATCCAGTAGCCCGCGTAGGTCACGAACCGGGTGCCGCGGTCGGGGTCGAACTTCCGGACGGCCATCATCAGCCCGAGGTTCCCCTCTGCGATCAGGTCGGAGACCTTGATCCCGTACCGGCGGTACTGGCGCGCCACGGCCACGACGTAGCGCAGGTTGGCCTCGACCAGGGCGTCCATCGCCTCCCGATCGCCCGCCTGGGCGCGGAGCGCGAGCGCGCGCTCCTGTTCTCGATCGAGGACCGGCAGCGCTCGGACCCGCTGGATGTAGCGTGATGTCTGGGGATCGTGGTCGTACGCCACCGTCGCCTCTCCGGGAAATAACGTAACGTTACGTTAGCAATGACCCGAAAGGAAGTCAAACGTGAAGCGCGTGAACCCACGCACTCCCGCGGGCGCCCCACCGTGGGACGGAGCTCAGGGGCCTAGGCGGAGAAGCTCGAGCCGCAGCCGCAGCTCGACTTGGCCGTCGGGTTGACGAACTTGAAGCCGGCCCCGTGCAGGCCCTCGACGTAGTCGATCTCGGTGCCTTCGAGGTACTGGTAGCTCATCATGTCGACGTAGAGCTTGACCCCGTGGGACTCGAAGACCTGATCGAGATCGGAGGTCTCGTCCTCGAAGAAGAGATCGTAGGTGAAGCCGGAGCACCCCCCGCCGAGGACCCTCACGCGGAGCCCTTGCTCGCCGAGGCCCTCGGCCTCGCGGATCTCCTTGACCTTGTCGGCTGCTTTGTCGGTGAGCGCCAGCATCGTTCTCTCAGTAGCTCCTGATTCGCGGCTTCGTGCCCATTATAGTGCCGTCCCGGGGACACGTCACGGGGCCCCGGGGACCATCGATGACGAGACGTAAGATCCATCACGGAACAGGTCGATGAGCGCGGGGGGGCAGGACCTCGTGGGGCGAAACGCCCTCGTCACGGGGGCGGGCCGGCGGGTCGGCGCGGCCATCGCGCGGGCCCTCGGCGCGCGGGGGATGCGGGTCGCGGTCCACTACCACGGGTCCGCGGAGGGGGCCGAGCAGACCTGCGCGGCGATCCGGGACGCCGGTGGGGAGGCGTTCGCGGTCCAGGCGGACCTGACCGATCGCCGCGCCGCGCGGGAGCTGGTTGATCGCACCGTCGCCCGGATGGGCGGCCTCGACCTGCTCGTCCCGAGCGCGGCCGACTTCGAGCGCGTCGCCTTCGACGACGCGCTCGACGCCGCCTGGGATCGCGCCATGGCCCTCAACGTCGAGGCGCCCTTCGCGATGGCGCACCAGGCCCGCAACGCGTTGCGCGCGGCGCGGGGCGCGATCGTCTTCGTCACCTGCACGAGCACCGCGCGTCCCTACCGCGGCTACCTCCCGTACGTGGTGTCGAAGGCCGCCGTCCGGCAGCTCATGCGGACGCTGGCGCTCGAGCTCGCGCCCGACGTGCGCGTGAACGCCGTCGCGCCGGGCACGGTGCTTCCGCCCGAGGACATGACCGACGCCGAGGTCGCGCGCTTCACGAAGCGCATCCCGCTCGGGCGCACGGGCACCGCCGAGGACGTGGCCGAGGCCGTCGTCTACCTCGCGCGCGCGCCCTTCGTGACGGGGCACGAGCTCTTCGTCGACGGCGGCGCGACGATCTGAGTCACTCCACGATGCGCGCGACGCGAGCCCTGCGTCCCGCGCTCGAGAGCTCGCGCCCGGGCTCGGCGAAGGCGGCTTTCAGGTAGCCGAGGGCGCGCACCGCGTTCGCCTCCGGATCGACGACCGACGAGGTGATGCGCCCCACCTCCGCCCCGTCGCCCTCGAGCGGCGCGTCCGGCGCGGCGGCTTCGTCGCCCTCGAGCTCGAGCGCGACGAGCCGCTTCGAGAGCTTGCCGCGGCTCTCGAGCATGCACACGACCTCCTGCCCGATGTAGCAGCCCTTGGTGAACGACACGGCGCGGCGCCTGAGCCCCGCCTCCTGCGGGTAGTTGCGGTCGTCGAAGTCGCGCCCGAACCGCGGCATCTCGAGCCGCAGCCGCGCGAGCTCCCAACCGGCCTCGCTCACGGGCGTCGCGCCTGCCTCCGCGAGCGTCGCGAACACGGCGTCGGCGCGCTCGGTCGCCACCACCACGTCGACGCCGCCGGTGCCGAGCCGGTCCGAGGGGAAGGTCGGCTCGCCGAGCTGCGCCACCCGCTCGGCCGCGGCCGGACCCTGGACGGTCAGCACCGCGAGGTCGGCGCGCACCCGCACGTCCACGTCCTCCATCACGATGTACTTATCGAAGCTCTCGAGGAGCGGGTCGCGCGCGGCGCCGGGGACGACGGCGTACAGGGTGTCGCGATCGTCTTCGTGCGCCACGTGCAGGAGAAAGGCGTCCGCGAGGATCTTCCCCTTCACGGTCGTGAACAGGGCGTACACCGCGTCGCCCGGAGCGGTCTGCCGCACCGCGTTCGTGACCTGTCCGGCCAGCCACTCGTGCGCGTCCTCGCCCGCGATCTCGAGGACGACGTGGTCGTCGAGCCGCCGAATCCCGGCGCCGCGCTCGAGGGCCGCCGCCTCCTGTGTCGTCCGGTCCATGGCCTCCCGATATGCGAATGGAAGCGCCGGGCCGCAAGGGCAGTGAACGGCCGTCCACCCCTCCGGGCGCGCGGGTGTGAACGGCGCTTCTCGGCGCCTCTCCTCACCTGCCGGAGATCATTCGACTTTACTGGTGGCGCGCCGGTTGCTTCACTGTGAGGCTCGAATGAACCACGCCGCCGTCCTTGTGTTCGCGCTCGTCTTCGGGGCCGCCCCGGCCCTGGCGCAGGACTCCGACGCCGCCGGCGAGGCCGAGATTCTCGCCCGCATCAACGCCATGCGGAACGCGGCCGGGCTCGGCGCCCTCGAGCGCGACGCCCGCCTCGACGCGGCGGCGCGGACCCACAGCGCGGACATGGCCTGGCACTCCATGCTCGCGCACGTCTCGCCGCGCACCGGCGACCCGTCGGACCGCGTGCGCGCCGCGGGCCTCGAGCCCGAGGCGCTCGCCGAGAACATCGCCCAGGCGGCCGACGCCGTCGCCGCCCACCAGAGCCTCGTCGCGAGCGAGCGGCACCGCGCCAACATGATGAGCGACCGCTTCACGCACATCGGCATCTCGGTGATGCCGGCGGACGGCGCGGTCTTCGTGACGGAGGTGTTCGCGTCGATCGAGGAGGCGCCGGCGGAGCAAGCGCCCCCGCCCGCCGTCGCGCCTGCGCCCGACGCGATCGATCCGTGGGCGGACGGCGACGCCGAGCCGCCCGCCGCGCCCGCGCCCGCGCCCGTGCCCGAGCGTCAGGCCATCGACCCGTGGGCCGGCCGGGACACCGGGCCGCCGGCCGCCGCGCCACCGGCGCCGGCCCCCGGACACGCGGGCGCCGTCGAGGCGCAGCCGCTCCCGCCCGACGCGCCCACCTTCCAGGCGCCGCCCCAGCAGGGCGAGCGCCGCGTCGCCGGCTACTGGGTCTTCGCCCAGGGCCGCTGGTGGTACTACCCGCTCCCGCCCGACGCCCGCCCCGGCCAGGTCCTCCAGCCCGCGCCCGGCGTCACCGGCCCCCCGCCCGGCACCTACCGCCAGCCCGGCTACCGCGTCTACCCGTACCCGCAGGGCTACCGCCAGGGCTACCGCTACTACGGCGGCCCCCCGCCCGCGCCCCCCGCGTTCGGCTGGAGCCCGCGCCGGCGATACGAGTACTGGCGGGCGCGGTGAGGTCCACGACATCGTCGGACGGCGTTGGCGTTCAGGCGAGCACGGGCGTGGTGCGCAGGGCCTATCGGCACGACGCGCAGAGAGTGGCTGTCCAGGTCGAATCACGCAAAGTGCTGTGATTCTCACGGGCCGCGTGGCCTGTTGGCTCGTACTTCGATTGGCTGCCAGTCCCGCGCCGCGCACGTGATCCCGCCGCGCGCGCCATCGAGCGGTCGGACGTGCTCGCGTCCTTCCCTGAACGCCCTCTCTACTCCCGTGCACCCGCTCGTCCGAGCCGAGGCGTTGGGAGGAGGCGGGAGTCTTGGGCGGGCGGTTTCGAGGGGTCGGAGATCTGGATCGGGTCGGACGGGCATCGGTGGTGCCTGGGCTCGGTAGAACGCCGACTACCTGTACAGGCAGACGAGCGGCTCTTGGGGCGCTGCCGACAGCGCCACCGACTGGCGTGCCGAGCGCACCCGAGCGAACGGCGACGGGTCGAGCCACGGCTCCGCCGATCCGATGCGGGAGCAGCCCGCCGCGATGCTTCCCACGCTGCCGGGCGCGCGGGTGGTGAACCAGACCTGGGAGTACGACTGGCTCGCCAACTCGATCGAGCACACGGACGACGCGCAGAGCTTCTACGAGCGGTCCATCGGCGACATCACGAACGGGTACGACGAGGGGCGGCGGCCGAGCGCCCTCTACCTGTCGTCCAACCTCCGGAAGGCGACCGTGCCGCCGACGGAGATCGATCCGGCGACCGATCGGGGCGGCTGGCTCGAGCTCGACTACGGCGAGGGCGGCAACGTCGTGGCGATGACGGTGCACGCGCGCTGCCACGACCGCGACGCGAGCACGGCCTGCTACGACAACAACGAGACCGCCTCGATCGACGACCGCCGGACCAACCTGCGCGCGAGCTGCGTCTGCGCGGCCGAGCAGCACTACCAGTACCGCTGGGACGAGCTGAACCGGCTGGTGGAGGCGCGCCGCTACGACCGGGCGGGCACGGGGCAGTGGAACCTGATGGTCCGGCAGCGCTACCGGTACGACGCCGGGAACGCGCGGCTGATCAAGCAGACGGTGGGGGAGGAGCCGGGGGACCCGGTCGACCGGGTGCACCTGTACGTCTACCCGGGCGACTACGACCGGAGCGGCCTCGAGCACAACGAGATCCTCGGCACCTACGACGCCAGCACGACCCTCGGCACCGAGACGCAGTACCTGGTCGGCGGCGCCCGCATCGTCTGGAAACAGGCGGACGACCCGGGGACGTACCCCTTCTCACGCGACGTCCGCATCACCTACGGGCTCACCGACCTCATCCAGAGCACCGGTGCGGTCATCGACCTCCACAGCGGCAAGCTCCTCGAGTCCACCACCTACTACCCGAACGGCGGCGTCGAGACGCACCGCACGCAGTCGGACACGAGCGTCCAACCGGAGCCGCTCGGGTTCACCGGCAAGGAAGCCGACGACGAGGTGGGCGTCGTCTACTTCGGCGAGCGGTACCTGATCCCGAGGATCGGGCGGTGGGCGAGCCCGGACCCGTTGCACGTGCACGCGGTGGGCGGTGGGGAGGCGTTGAACTCGTTCCACTACGTGAGCGGGAACTTGCTCCAGGCCCGTGATCCGGTGGGCCTCTACGCCGAAAGCTGGCTGCAGTACTTCGACACGGAGGATGACTACGAGGCGTGGAAGCAGAATGGCGACACGGAGACATGCACGGACGAAGGAACCGCATGCACGGCAATCGTCGGGACTCCCGAGACCGGGTTTACGGTTTATCAATGGACGGGCTCGCGGTTCGAGTTCAATCAAGAGTCCACTGACAACTGGAACGCAAACCCGGGCGCGTATCACAGCAAAGACATCGGCTTCTACTACGAGATTGTATTCGCCGCCCTTCAGTCGGTCGCACCCGGAGGAGGAGCCTCGGGGGCCGTTCGGGGACTCGGCGCGGCGCGTAATGCGCTCACCCGAGCCAGGTCACTCATCGACGACGGCTTCCGCATCCTCAAGGAGAAGGGCGCCGTAGAGGCCGCGGGGCTGCTCTTCGAGCGGGCGGCGGGGCAGATCGCCAGGGCACGTGCGTACATCGACGACGCCGTCGGCAGGCTGCGGCAGGCGGGAGAGAGGCTGTGGAATCGGGCCAGGGAACTGGTACGATCCGTGGGGTCTGGCTCAAGGGGGGCAGCGGAAGAGGTACGGGTTATCGGAAGACAGGCTGACACCGCGGTGGCTCAGAACTGGCCTGGCCACCGAGTCCTCAACGACCCGAACTGGACTCTGGCCCGAAACGACGCTTGGATAGCGGAGGGCATCGCGAACCGTCAGGCCTTCTACATGGCTTCCCCAAGGGCCGGCAACATGGTTCAGGCATCCGGACGCTTTGCCGGACAGCCCACGGTCTACGCGCGTGAACTGGCACAATTAGAAGCAGCCGGATATCAGCGAGTCGGGGACTACATGGTCCATCCTGACAACGTGGCAACGTTCGTTGCACCATAGGATTCAGTCATGGCACCAAGGTGGTACAAAACCCTTCTAGGACAACGCGACCATCCGTCCGCGGCTTTCGAGTTTACCCAGAAGTTCCTATCGGCCTCCATCTCCGACCGGACGGCGATTGTGAACACGTGGAATGCCCAACTGGCCTGGGCTCTGCCGAATCCATGGCGTCTCGCATGCACGTCGGAAGCTCCAGGAAGTCCTCAAGAACGAATTCTAGTGGACCTGCTATTTCAGGCACTTGGGTTTTCGCAAGGCGACAGCCGCGAGTCGATCATGGGGCTAGCTGTTGTGTTCAACAGTGCCCGGCTTGCCGGGTTGGAGCCAAGGAGCATCTTTGAGGAGGTTGCACAGGCAGTACCGGGCCCGGCGCGAGATGCGCTTATCGCGTTTGCGAGGCGCGACCCGGAGGATCAGTCCATGGCCGCCTTCATGCTAACTGCCGTGGAAGATCCTGGAGGCGGGTACGAAATTAAGGCAGACTGGTAGGGGAGAATGAGGAGGAACGGTCCGACGAATGAGGAGGAGAGGAGGAACGGTCCGACGTGCATGCCGTTGGTCGGTGGCCTTCGGCGCGTCGAGTGTGGTCAAGGCGGCTGCGAAGACGAACTCCGCGGGACAGTCGTCGTCGCAGGGAGGAACGGTCCGACGTGCACGCCGTTGGTCGGTGGCCTTCGGCGCCTCGAGTGTGGTCGAGGTGGCCACACCCTCGCTCGGCACGTAGGTCGCACCGACGCTCAACTCGCCGCACGTTTGTCCAGGCAGCGCCGCATACCGGCGGCATCTACATTCACGTCCAGGAGGAGGAACGGTCCGACGTGCACGCCGTTGGTCGGTGGCCTTCGGCGCCTCGAGTGTGGTCGAGGCGGCTGCGAAGACGAACTCCGCGGGACAGTCGTCGTCGCAGTCCTGCATTCGTCCGCTCGTAGCGGAGCGAGGAGCGGATCGGAGCGGTCGCGGGCAACTGCAGACGCACCGATGCGCCGCCGGTCCTCGTCCAGCGGCGCGCGCCCCCCCGAAGGGCGGTCTGGGCTCAGCCAGGTGGGTCGGAGCCGTGACTCCCGGCGCCGCGCGGCGGCCTTCCTCGCCGCCGGTCGCGTAGCGTGATGATCCGACGCGCCGTCTCGACGCGCCGCTTGTCGAATCGATGGCGGACGACGGCGGGGCCGCGTTCGTCGTCGGCCGGTTCGCCGCCGCCGTGGCTTGCGGTGTTGTCGTTCTTCTCTCCGTTCGTGCCGGCCTTGTCTCGAGCCGAACGGCGCGGCGTGGCCTCGGCCAGGTCGAGCGTGGCATCCTCGACGATCTCCCCGGCCTCGTCCACGAACGCCTGCCGGACCGCGTCCACGATCGCGTGCGACCCGTCGCGCACCTCGTCGCGATCCACTCGCTCGCGATCGAGCTCGGCCTGCACATCGCACAGGACCGGCCCCGGCTTCGCGATGATGGCTCCGGGCAGCGGCGCGCGCTCGACCGGCGCCCCGTGGTAGGCACGCCAGGCATAGGTCCCGAACGGGAAGCGCCGCTCGTGATCGCCGTCCCGCCGCGCGACGCGGCAATCCTCGTGCTCCTGTCGGAACGAGTGGACCTCCTTGGCGGCCCCGATGCGCTCGATGCGCCCGACGATTCCGCGCGCGCCGATGCGGAACGTCGGTACCCGGCCGCCGCCCGACTCGCGCAACGTCCGCGGCTCGTTCCACGGATGAAGGCGCCGGAGAGCCCGGGCGCCCATGACGGGCCGCTTGCGGGCGGCGCGCAGGGCGCGGATCGCGTCCTCGGCGAGACGGTTCATGTGGTAGACGAGCCGATCGATGTCGCCGCCGAAGGCGTGGTACAGGAGCGGCGGCGGCGTGAGCTCGAGCCGCAGCCGTTCGGGCCGGCTCTTGCCGAAGTAGAACGGCGGCCGCTCGACCTCGATGTAGCCGACCTTCCACA
>JBDIVX010000108.1:0-26552 GCA_039794305.1 Candidatus Neutrinellum sp. | reverse complement strand
GCTGCGCGCACGGATCGCCGACGGGCGCCTGCGCCCGGTGCCGCTCTCGGGTGGTTGACCGACGCCCGCACCGGTCCTATGTCGAGCGCCGTGCGGATCTCCACGCTGCTCCTCCTCGTCGCCGCGATCGGGTGCGGCGGCACTCCCGCCGAGACCGAGACCTCGTCGCCCGCCGCGCCCGACACCGAGACCGAGGCGCCGACGGCGCCGGCCGAGCCCGAGGCGAGCGCGCTCGGGTTGCCGAACGAGCGACGCGTCGGCGAGACGCTGATCACCGGCGGCCAGCCCGACGAGGCGACGCTGCGGCGTGCCCGCGAGCGCGGCGTGACGACCGTGATCAGCCTGCGCGCAGACGGCGAGTCGGGCTACGAAGCGGCGGCGGAGCGGGCGCTGGTGGAGGAGCTCGGGATGCGGTTCGTCTCGATCCCGGTCGCGGGCGCCGAGGGCATGACGGAGGACAACGCGCGCGCCCTCGACGAGGCGCTGGCCGCCGCGGACGGACCGGCCGTCGTCCACTGTGCGAGCGGCAACCGCGTCGGGGCTCTCGTCGCGCTTCGGGCGTTCCACGTGGAGCAGAGGAGCTCGGACCAGGCGCTCGCCCTCGGCCGACAGGCAGGGCTCACCAGTCTCGAAGGGGCGGTACGCGCGCACTTCGAGGCGTGGTGCGAGACCCGGGAGTGCTGAGGTAGGCGCTCGACGCGGCTACCAACTCTCGATTCGCCAGCCCCGGCGCTTCGCAGTGCGCCGCAGACGCGCGTCGGGGTTGACGGCGATGGGCTCGCGGACGTGCTCGAGGAGCGGCAGGTCGGTGACGCTGTCGCTATAGAACGTGGCGTCCTCGAGGGCGAAGCCGTGCACCTCGGCGAGGCGCTGGGCGCGCTCGATCTTGCCGGCCCCGTAGCAGAGCGGCGGCCGGATGTCCCCGGTGAAGCAGCCGTGGCCGTCCACCTCGAGCTCGGTGCAGACCACGTGCTCGATGCCCAGCTCGCGCGCGACGGGCAGCGCCGCGTAGGGCGTGGCGCCCGTCACGATCGCGACGAGCTCGCCGGCCTCGCGGTGGCGCCGAACCGCCTCCCGCCCCGCGGCGCACACGTGGGGCAGGACGTAGTCCGAGAACCAGCGCTCGCAGGTCTCGATCATCCAGGCCTCCTCGCGCCCGCGGTAACCCGCGAGGGCGAGCTTGGCGACGCGCTCGGCGTCGATCACGCCCGCGGTGTACTGGAGGAGCCACCACCCGACGCGCAGCACGTCGCGCAGTCCCGCCTCGCCGACGTCTCGCTGGTAGCGCGTGTAGAGCGTCGCCGTGTCCTTTCGGATCAGCGTCCGGTCCATGTCGAACAGGGCGGCGCGAGGCATGGCCCTTGCCTTAGCACGGATTTCGGCCGGCCCGGCGTCGTGCTAGGAAGGCGCCATGCGCGCGTACGGAAGAGTCCTCGGGGCGCTGGGGGCCCTCGGTCTGGGTGCCGCCTGCGGCGGTACACCCGCGCCCGGCCCGGCGACGGCCAGCTCGACGCCCGCCCGAGAGCCCGCTCCGTCCGTGGCCGATCCTGCCTTCCTCGAACAGTACGCCGCCACGCTGGGGTTCCGCCTCGGTAACCCCGCCTCGATCACGATCACGCCCGACGGAAGCGCCGTGCTCTTCCTCCGGTCGGGCCCACGGAGCTTCGTGCGCGACCTGTACGTCTTCGACACGAACACGCGGGAGGAGCGCGTCCTCGTCACCGCCGACGCGATCCTCGGCGGCGCGGAGGAGGAGCTGAGCCCCGAGGAGCGCGCCCGGCGCGAGCGCCTGCGCCTTTCGGCGCGCGGCATCACGACGTACGAGCTGTCGAACGACGCAGAGCGCATCCTGGTCCCGCTCTCGGGGCGGCTCTTCGTGGTCGAGCGCGCGAGCGGCCGCGCGACGGAGCTCCGGACCGGCGAGGGGTACGCGAACGACGCGCACTTCTCGCCCGACGGCACGAAGGTGGCGTTCGTGCGCGACCGAAACCTGTTCGTCGTCGACGTCGAGAGCGGACGGGAGCAGCGGCTGACGGCGTCGGCGTCCTCGCACGTCTCGAACGGCTTGCCCGAGTTCGTCGCCCAGGAGGAGATGCAGCGCTACCGGGGGTACTGGTGGTCGCCGGACGGCGCCGAGATCCTCTACCAGCAGACCGACACCTCCGGCGTCGAGCATCTGCACATCGTCGACCCCATGCGCCCCGAGAGCCCGCCGCACGCGGCCCCGTACCCGCGCGCCGGCCGCGACAACGCGCGCGTGACGCTCGGCGTCGTCCCGGTGGGCGGGGGCGAGACGCGCTGGCTCGACTGGGACCGGGACGCCTTCCCGTACCTGGCGACGGTTCGGTGGCCCTCCGAAGGGCCTCTCACGCTCGTCGTGCAGGACCGACGCCAGCGCGAGGAGCGCGTCCTCACGGCCGATCCGCGCACGGGCAGGACGACCGTCGTCCACACCGAGACCGACGACGCGTGGCTGAACCTCGATCAGGACGTCCCGCGCTGGATCCGCGGCGGCGAGGCGCTCCTCTGGACGAGCGAGCGCGAGGGCGACTGGCAGCTCGAGGTGCGCGCCCGCGACGGCTCGCTCGTGCGCGCGCTCAACCCGACCGGCTTCGGCTACGAGGCCGGCGGGCTCGTCCACGTGGACGAGCAGCGCGGCGAGGTCTGGGTGCAGGCGAGCGCCGACCCGACGGAGCGGCACCTGTGGGTCCTGTCGCTCGACGGGACGGCCCGCCCGCGCCGGCTCACCATCGATCGGGGCGTACACGGGGCGACGGTGGGCGGAGGCGGCGTCTGGGTGCACGAGGCGTCGCTCGCGACGGGCTCGCGGCGCTGGCTCGTGAACCGCGGCGGGGAGCAGGTCGGCGAGCTGCGCTCGGTCGCCGAGGAGCCTCCCTTCGTGCCGGAGGTGGAGCTCGTGACCGTCGGCGAGCGCGAGCTCCGAGCGGTCGTCGTCCGCCCGCGCAACTTCGAGGCGGGCCGCGAGTACCCGGTGCTCGTCTCGGTCTACGGCGGCCCCCACCACCGCGTCGTGAGCGGGGTCCCGAGCCGGTACCTCCTCGAGCAGTGGTACGCCGATCACGGCTTCGTCGTCGTGTCGGTGGACGGCCGCGGGACGCCCGGACGGGGGCGGGCCTTCGAGCGCGCCATCTACGGCAACTTCATCGACGCGCCGCTCGAGGATCAGGTCGCGGGGCTCGAGGCGCTCGGCCGGCGGTTCGCCGAGCTGGACACGTCCCGGGTCGGGATCTTCGGCTGGTCGTTCGGCGGCTACTTCTCGGCGATGGCCGTGATGCTGCGGCCTGACGTCTTCGACGTCGGCGTGGCGGGCGCGCCGGTCGCGGACTGGCGCGACTACGACACGCACTACACCGAGCGGTACATGGGTCTGCCCGAGGAGAACGAGCCCGGCTACGAGCACAGCTCCGCGCTGACGCACGCCCCCCGGCTCGACCGCCCGCTCCTCATCATCCACGGGACCGCCGACGACAACGTCTACTTCACACACGCGATCAAGATGTCCGACGCGCTCTTGCGGGCCGGGCGGCCGCACGACTTCCTACCGCTGAGCGGGTTCACGCACATGGTGGCGGACCCGGACGTGACGCGCGCGCGCCACGAGCTCATCGCGCGCTATTTTCGGGAGCACCTGGTCAACTAGGGGCGTAGAGCAGCGCGAGGACGCCGGTGTACGTGTGGAGGCGGGCGCGGCCCGACGCCGGGCCGATCTCGAAGCTCGAGTGCATCCCCGCGAACGGGACGTCACCGAGGCGGCCGCGGAGGATGCGCGCTTCGACGCCCGCGCGGCCGTACAGCCGCGAGCCGCGGCCCGCGCAGCCGAGGAAGAGCCCCGCGAGCGGGACGCCGCCCGCCATGCCGCGCTCGACCTCGCGCAGCGTGGCCTCGAGGTCGTCGCGTGCGGCGTCCGAGTCGAGGGCCGCGAAGGCGAGGCGGTCTCCCTGCCGGACCTCCTCTCCGACGTGCACGGCTCCGCGCGTCGGGTCGACGCCCGAGATCCCGCGGACGACCGGCCGGACGCGGGGCTCGGCGGGCGCGCCGGCCGGCGCGATCGCGGCGAGCACGAGCGGCCGGTCACCGCGGGCGCGCACCGACTCGGTCAACAGGTCGAGCGGGCGGCGCCCGCCGAGCCGTGTCACGAAGCCGTCTCGAAGCTCCTCGATCTCGAGCAGGTCGGTCAGGAGCCGGACCGCGGGGCTGACCCCCACCGCGAGCCGCACGCCGCCATCGATCCGCGCCGCCAGCGCGAGGCCGGTGCGCGGCTCCTGTCCGGGCTGGACGACGGCCAGCCGGCCTTCGGGTGCGAGACCTGCGCCGACGAGGACCTGGGGCCGCGCCGCCTCCTCGAAGGCGGCGAGCATCGGGGGCGCGAAGACGCGCGGCTGGCAGAAGAGGAGCGCGGGGCGCGGGCGGGGGTGAGCGAGCTCGGCGCCGAGGCGGCGGCCGAGCTCCGCGGGTACCGAGAGCGTGGGCCCTTCGGCCACCGCGACGGTGAGGGGCGCGCCCAGCGTGAGCGCCGTGACGGCGGTCGCGCCCTCGGACTCCCCCTCGGGCGACACCACTCCGCTTCCGCCGACCACCACGATCGTGGTGTCCGGCAGGTGCTCCGACGCGCCACGCGCGACGCGCGCGGCGGCGGTCGCGTGCGAGCCCGACGCGAAGACGAGGACCGAACGGATGGACTCGCGGCCGCAGGCCGAGGCCGCCTCCGCCGCGGCGAGCAGGCCGGCCCGCCGCGGATCCGGGTCACCCGAGGAAGCGACCCCCGCCGGCCGCGTCGCCGCGATCTCGGGCATGGCGCTCCTTCACATCCCGAGGGCGTCGCAGTCGTCGGACTCGACGCCGGAGCACGCGGTGAAGACGTCGAGGCAGTTGATGGACTCGGGGTTGCCGCCGCAGCGGCAGGCCAGGCAGGCCATGCCGTCCGGGTCGGAGAGGCAGTCGGTGATGCAGTAGTCGCGGGCGCAGCCCACGCTCGCGGTCACGCAGCTCGCGCAGCCCGCCGAGACGTCGCTCTCCCGGGCGATGCACTCGTTGGCGCATGCCTCCTGCTCGGCCTCGGGCTCCCCGAGGCACTCGAAGGCGCAGTCGCGCGCGATCTGCTGGATCGTCCGCTCCGCACCGCTGCCGTCGGGATAGGTCGCGTCGAGCGCGGCGCGGTCGCTGGCGTTGTCGCACATGGCCGCCGTCTCGCCGGCGTCCGTTCCCCCGCCGCCCGCGTCGGCCCCGCCCCCGCCCCCTCCGCCTCGATCGTCGCCGCAGCCGGTGAGAGCGAGGGGCAGGATCAGAGCGAGGTGTCGCACGTGGTTCATGGGGTCCTCCTCCCCGTCCCGTCGCACATTGAACCACGAGGCGGGGCGGCGGGGCCAGGAGGCTCGGGCAAGGATCACCCGGGCCGGTCCCCAATGATCACCCGGCGAGTTGCATTCGGACCTGTCCCCAATGCAAGTTGCATTCGGGCGTGTCCCCAATGCAACTGTCACTCCTCGATCCCGCAGGTGGGGTCGTCGCCGCAGTGGTCGAAGTCGAGCTCGGGGTCGGTGCTGGCGGCGCCGTGCATGCCGGGGCGCGGGCCGGTCGAGGTGGTCGGGCGGGGCCGGTTCGGGCGCGCGTCCGCGACCGGGCGCGACGAGGCCGCGGGCTCGGCCACGGCCAGGGGCGCGGGGGCCGGCTCGGCGACCGGCTCCACCTCGGCCGCCGCGACCGGCTCGGCCGCGGCCCGGGCGGTCTCGACCGGCACCTGGACGATGCGCTCGTGCACGACCGCCGGCCGCGCCACCAGCGCGAGCCCGAGGCCGGCGGCGACCAGCGCCGTCGACGCGAACGCGAAGGCCCATCCGCGCCCGCGCCCGCCGCCGGCCGGGTGCTCGAGGTCGTCGTTCACCCGCGTGACGGTCGCGTGGATGCGCTCGCGATCGGCCCGGACGGCCTCGATCTCGGCCCGGAGGCTCGCGATCCGCCGCTCGGCCTCGGCGTCCCTCGCGCGCCTGTCGTGCTCGACACGCAGGCGCGCCTCCTCCTCGGCGACGCGCCGGGCGTGCGCCGCCCGCTCCTCGGCCTCCCGCTCGGCGCGCAGCCGGGCCTCGGCCTCGCGCTCTCGCTCTCGCCGCTCGGCTCGGAGCCGCTCGGCCTCGAGGTCCCGGAGCTCCTTCAGGGCGAACATCACGCTGCTGTCTTCGGTGCGCTGGGTCATCGTCGGTCCTCCTGGCCCGCTCCCATTGCACCGGCCGGGCCAGGAGAAAAGACCAACGATTCCAACGGAAACAGCCGACCGAGCCCTGGGATGATTCTATGAATCGTAGAATCGATGCTCAGCGTAGATCGCGCGCGCGCAGCCCGAGCTGGTTGAAGCGGAGGCGCACTCGGCGGGCGTTGACCCGGGGGTCGCCGAGCAGGAGCCGGCCCGCCATCGCCTCGAAGTCGCCGCCCGTCTCGCGGAACAGGCGCTCGTAGAGCCGGCGCTCGAGCTCACGCGCCACGTCCCGGAGCGCCGGACGGGGCTCGAGGAGGAGCCCGCCCGCCTGCTCGCTCGCCGGATCGGGATCGGCTTCGGACCACGACGCGTCGAGCAGCTCCCGCACGAGCCGCGCCGGGATCGGGATGGTGCGCGCCGCCGCGGCGGTCGCCGCCCTGCCACCCTCGGCCGCGGCGAGGGCGTCTGCGAGCGCGAAGATGCTGGCGTTCGAGATCAGCATCGAGAGCTCCCGCACGTTGCCGGGCCACCGGTGCGCCCGCATCGCGGCGAAGGACTGCCGCGACAGCACGAACACGAGCCCCCGGTCGACGTCTTCTGGGGCGCGGCCGATCGCGAGCGCCGCGCCCGGCGGCCCGGACAGGCCGGCGGCCTCCATGTACCGCACGAGCAGCGCCCGGTCGGCGCCCGCGGCGAAGGTCTTGCGCGTGAAGCCCGAGGCGAGCTCCTCGAGGTCGTCGATCCGATCGCGGAGCGCGGGGATCACGAGGCGCGCCGCCGGGTTGAGCCGCGCGTAGAGGTCCGCCCGGAACGTGCCCTCGCGCACCGCGCGCTCGAGGTCGCTGTTCGTCGCGGCGACGAGCTTCACGTCCACCGCCCGCGAGGTCGCCTCGCCGAGCCGCGTCACCCGCCCGCTCTGGAGCGCGAGCAGGAGCATGCGCTGGACGTCGGGGGGCAGGTTGCCGATCTCGTCGAGCAGGAGGGTGCCGCAGTGCGCCTCGGCGAACAGCCCCTCGCGCTCGACCGCGCCGCTGAACGCGCCGCGCGCCGTCCCGAACAGCTCGGCCGCGACGAGCTGCGGCGGGATCGCCGACAGGTCCACCGCGACGAACGGCCCCTCGCGCCCGCTCGCCGGGTGGATGACGTGCTCGGCGAGCGCGCTCTTGCCCGTCCCGGTCTCGCCGAGGATCAGCACGGGCAGCGACGTGCGCGCGAGGACGGCGGCGTCCTGGCGGAGGCGGGACATCGCGCGCGAGCGCCCGAAGGCGTAGCCGCCGGCCGCCGGCACCTCGTGCCGCCTCGCGAGCACGCGCTCGACGAGCAGGCCCAGAGCCCGCGCGTCGAAGGCGTCCGCCCCCGCGAGGCTGACGGCTTCGTCGGCGGGGAGCGCGGCGGCCGCGTCCTCGAGCGCCAGCTCCTCGAGCGATGTCATGAGCACGACGGGCAGCTCGCCGCGGGAGCGGCGCAGGTGCTCGAGGATGGCGAGCCCCTGCAGGCGGCGGCGCCGGTCGAGCGGCTCGGACGAGGGGAGCAGGCGCTCCTCGGGCAGGTCGAAGAAGACGTCGAGCAGGACCACGTCCACGTCGGGGTTGTGCCCGAGCGCCTCGTCGAGCTCCGCCGCGTCGTGCGCGTGGGTGAGCGTGCACCCCGGGCGGCGCTCGCACTGCCAGCACGGGCCGGAGAGGTCGCACCGCGTCGCGTAGTCGTAGCCCCGCAGGAGCGCGTGCGCGAGCTCCACGTACCTCTCGCCGTCGTCGACGACGAGCAGCTTCGGCTTGCGGCTCATGGCCCACCGCCTCGCGCGCGCTCGGCCGCCGATCGCAGGCGCTCCTCGACCTCCCGCGCGATCGCCGCCGCCCTGCGCACGTCCTCGGCACGCCCCCCGCGCACGCCCGCCTCGAGCGCGTCCGCCTCCCCGAGCAGGGCCACCGCGCGCGCGACGTCCACGTCCGCCGCCACCTCCGGACCGTGATCGGCGAGGAGCCGCGCGAGCACCGCCGAGGCACGCTGACCGTCCTTCAGCAGGTACAGGTCCGTCACGAGCATGTCGACGAGCGGCGGCGGGACCTCGCCCTCCCGCACGTTGCGCGCCGCCCGCGCCACGTACTTGCCGACGTCGTGCGCGAGCCGCGCGAACGCGCGCGAGGGCCCGCCGCTCACGACACCCCCAGGGCGCGGCGGATGGCCTCCGCGTCGAACGACGCGACCGCCTCCACCTGGCCGTAGAGCCGCCGCAGGTTGTGCAGCCGCCGGGGCGGGAAGTCGTGGACGAAGACCGCCGGCGCCCCGACTCCCGCGTCCCGGAGCGCCCCGAGCACGAGCGTCCCCTGCTGGTCCTGCAGGTAGCGCAGCGCCCGGTCGCGGTCGCCTCCGAACAGGCGCGCCGCCACCTCGTCCCGGTCCCCGAGGAGGTCCTCCGGACGGGTGCGGTCGAAGCGGAGGTCGAGCAGGAGGCCCGCCGGGGCCGCCTCGCGCACCGCGGCGAGCGCGTCCGCCGCGGTGCGCGTCCCGTGCACGTCGAAGACGTCCGAGAGGAACAGGCGAGCGAACTCCGCGTACTCGTGCCCGTCCTCCACCACGAGCAGCCGCGCACGCCCGCTCACGCCGCCTGCCTCTCGTCCGACTCCCACGCGGGGAGCGCCCGGAAGAAGCGCAGCGTCACCGCTTTGGCGTAGCCGTCCGTACCGGGCTCCACGTCGATGCTCCCATCGTACCGGCTGAGGGCCGCCGTCACGAGAGCGAGCCCCCGGTCGGCGCGGCGGTCGTGGAGGCTCTCCACCGAGGGCGCCTCCTCGCTCGAGTCCCGGACGCGCAGCCGGACCACCTCCTCGCCGGTCGGCTCGAGGTCCACGACGACGTCCACCGCGACCCGCCGGGGCGGCGCCGCGCGGCCGACCGCCAGGATCGCGTTGCGGACGACGTTCTTGACGATGAGCACCAGGTCGACGCGGAACACCTCGACCTCGACCGGCTCGTCGGGGTCGTCCACCCGCAGCTCGTCGAGCTCGACCCGCCCCGGCAGGTACTCCGCCCGCACCTCCTCGACCACGCCGCGCAGGAGGGCGCCGTCGATCCGCGTCCGCACGAGCCGCCCGACGAGGTCCGCGAGGTGCCGATCGAAGTCGCGGAGCCGGGCGTGGGCCGCGCCGAGCCGGCGCTGGACGCCGGGGGCGTGCCGCCCGAGCCGCCCCTCGAGCGCCGCGATGACGCCGATGGCCCGGCCGGCCTTGCGAAACCACGGGTCCCGGCGGAGGTCGAGCCGGAAGCCGAGCGCCCGATCGAACGCCCGGAGGTAGCCTCTCCACGCCTCGCGCAGGGGCTCGCCTCCGAAGAGGCGGCTCGTGAGGAAGGCGAGCTGCTGCTCGCTCGCGTCGCCCCGGTCGAGCGCCCGCAGCGCGTCGCCGACGGCGCCGATCCGGTGCTTGAGCAGCTCGTGCCGGAGCGAGCCGACCAGGTAGGCGATGGCCGGGTGGAGCTCGGGGCTCCGCTCGGCGAGACGGTCGAGCGACCCGGACCCCCTGCGCAGCACTGCCACGCCCAGCACGACGGCGCCGAGCAGCGCGGCCCCCGCCAGGCCCGCGATCGGCGCCGACACCGCGCCTTTCGCGCCCGACGGCTCGTGGGGCGCGCTCGGCGCGCGCGAAGGCGCCGGATCGAACACGCCGGCCAGCTCGGGCCCGAGCTCCTGCAGCTCGGCCCGCGCCGCCTCGGCGTCGGGTCCGCTCGGGACCGCGGCGAGGAACTTGAGGTAGTACTCCACCGCGCGCGGCTCGAGGCCCCGGTCGCGGCACGCCCGGGCCAGCGGCAGGTACAGCCGCGGGTCCATGGGCGCCACGGCGACCCCCTCGAGCAGCGCGGTCCGGGCGTCCGGGGCGCCCTCCCGAAGGCGCCGGACCCCCTCCCGGTAGCGCCCGTCGGCCTCCGCGAGGCGCCGGTGCGCCTCGGCGCCCTCGGGCGTCGCCGGATCGAGGGCTCGCCACGCGTCCCACGCGCCGATCTCCCGCCGCTCCCACAGGTCCTGAGCGCGGCGCCAGCCTTCCGCCGAGGAGAGCGCCTCGGCGTCGGGCGAGTCGGCGCCGCTGCAGGCGAACGCGAGCGTGATCGCCACCACCGTGGCGACCCGGCACGGACCTCTGCCCACCGGCTCGTACACCGTCTCCAGGTTGGCCGAGGTTTCTCTGCTCGCAAAGCCTTCATTGCGCGCCCGCCCCACCCTTTGCTAGGTTTGCCGTTCGCTTGGGGGGCTGGCATGAAGTACCGGGGCGGGCGGCCTTCCTTGCCTCTCGTGCCTCCGGACGGGTGGGGGTTCTGAGTGGACAGCGAACAACGATGCTCGGATCGACGGTCGGCGCCCCCCCCTGGGGACTCCGGCAGCTTCTCCTCGACGGGCAGACGCAAGGCGCGGCCCCGCATCCTGATCGTGGACGACGAGCCCATGATCGGGACGACGCTGCGCGTCCTGCTCGCCGATGAGCACGACGTGGTCCTGGCCGACTCGGGGGCTCGGGCCAAGGACGAGCTGCTCGCCGGGGGCTTCGATCTGATCCTGTGCGACCTGATGATGCCGGGCACGAGCGGCATGGAGCTTCACGGGTGGCTCGAGTCGCGCTCTGCCGACGCCGCCGGGACCATGGTGTTCATGACGGGCGGCGTCTTCACGGACGAGGCCCGAGATTTCCTCGATCGGGTCCCCAATCGGCGCATCGAGAAGCCGTTCGACACGCGCGACCTCCTGCGCCTCATCGAGGACGCGCTCGATCGCGCGCGCTGACTGCGGCATCCTGCCTCGTCTGCGAGGCGCCGACCGCTCGTTGGACCCCCGGATCCCCCGCGATCGTGCGCCCCTGGCAAGCACAAACGCCGGTGCCTAGGGGAAAGACATGCAGGGTGTCAGCACGAGCACCGACCGGTCGCATTCTGCACGCGTCCCGGGGACCGTGCCTCCGCTCACGTCGAGCCCCTTGCTGGAGGGCCCCAGGTACGGAGGGCGTGGCCAGATGGCCTACGTGCGTCACGTCCTCGTCCACCCGTACAACCTGCTGTTCCTCGGCACGTTCCTGCTCGCCTCCCTCATGGGGACGAGCCTGTGGATCCTGCTGTGGACGCTGGTGGTCGAGACGTCCCTCCTCGGCGTGCTCCCCCGGATGCGGTGGCTGCGGGCGAGCGTCGACGAGCAGATGCGCAGCCGCGAGCGCACCGAGGCCGGGCAGGTGCGGGCCGCCCTGGCGGCGCACATGGACCCCCCGAGGCGCCAGGAGCTCGTGGAGCTCGAGCGGCGTGTCGACACCATCCGCGCCAACGCCCGCCGGCAGGGGCGCGGCGACGATCCGCTGCTCGAGGAGTTCATCGGCCTCGACCGCCTGCTCGGGAGCTTCGTCCGGCTCGCGGTCGTCCACCGCGCGACGCGCGAGACGCTGGCGCTGACGGACCGGAACGCGCTGCTCCGCGAGATCGAGTCGCTCGACCAGGAGCTCCATGGCGCGACCTCGAAGGCGGTGCAGCGCGCGGTCGCCCGTCAGCTCGGCCTCGCACGCCGCCGGCTCGGCTACTTCGACCGGAACGTGCAGCGTCTCGTCGCCATGGACCACCAGCTCGGCTCGATCGCCGAGATGGTCCGCCTCGTCCACGACCAGTCGCTCGCGCTGCTCGACTCCGAGCGCGCGTCCGAGCTGGTCGACCGCGTGCTGGTGGAGA
This sequence comes from Candidatus Neutrinellum sp., assembly GCA_039794305.1. Lineage (GTDB taxonomy): Bacteria > Myxococcota_A > Polyangia > Polyangiales > JBDIVX01 > JBDIVX01. The sequence continues at coordinate 14,647 of JBDIVX010000108.1, read as the reverse complement.
TCGAGGAGCACGAGCAGGCCCTCGACGAGCTCGTCTCGGTGTGTGCTCCGGACGACATCTCGGTGGAGGAGCCCGCCTTCGAGGAGCCGCTACCCGCCATCCGTATCGCCGCCATCTCCTGACGCCCCGGCGGGCGAGCCATCGGGGACCGGCCGCCCGACCCAGCGCAGGAGGGCGGCGAGCGCGGCGACGCCCAGCACGAGGCCGACCCACGCGGGGTACAGGCCGAGGCCCGTGGCGAGCTCGCCGAAGACGAGCCCCACGAGCCCCACGGCCAGCGCGTACGGGAGCTGCGTGCGCACGTGGTCGATGTGATCGCACGCGGACGCCATCGAGCTCATGATGGTCGTGTCGCTGATCGGCGAGCAGTGGTCGCCCCAGACGGACCCCGCGAGGATCGAGGAGATCCCCCCGAGCATGATGGCCTCGTCGCCCGGGGCGAGCGTGTGCGCCATCGGCATGACGAGAGGGAAGAGGATGGCCATGGTTCCCCAGCTCGTGCCCGTGGCGAAGCTGACCGCCGCGGCGACGACGAACACGATGGCCGGCAGGAGCCCGGGCGTGAGCCACTCTCCGATGGCGCCGATGACGAAGCGCGCGGTGTGGAGCTCGCCGCACACCGATCCCAGCGACCACGCGAGCACCAGGATGATGCACGCGAGCACCATGGACTTCACGCCCGCGAGCCACGCGTCGAGCGCCGCGGCGAAGCCGAGCGACCGCCTCGCGACGCTGACGCCGATGGCGGCGAGGCACCCCGACAGCGACGCCCACAGGAGGGACTTGACGGACTCGGCGTTCCCGAACACCTCGCGCAGCGTGGGCTCGCCCCCCTCCTCGAGCACCGCGCTCCTGCCGCTCAGGTACATCCCGCCGAGCGCGACGAGGACGACGGTCACGATCGGGACCGCGGCGTCGATCCAGTGCGGCTTCTTCGTCTTCGGCAGCTCGTGCCCGCCGTCGTGGTCGGCCGCCGGCCGCGCCGTCTCGGACAGGACCTGGCCGTGCTCGCGGGCCCTCATCTCGGCGCGGTGCATGGGGCCGAAGTCGCGCCGCATGACGATCACCAGCACGACGAACACGATCATGAGCAGCGGGTAGAAGCGGTACGGGATCGTCTCGAGGAAGACGAGGAACGCGTCGCCCTCGAGCCCGAGCGCCTGGTACTGGGCCGCGATGTAGCCGATCTCGACGCCGATCCAGGAGGACACGATCGCGACGCTCGAGACGGTGGCCGCGGTGGCGTCGACCACGAAGGCGAGCTTCTCGCGGCTCACGCGCAGGCGGTCGGTGATCGGCCGCATGGTCGAGCCGACGAGGAGCGCGTTGGCGTAGTCGTCGAAGAAGACGAGGACGCCGAGCGCCCAGGTCGCGAGCTGGCCCCTGCGGCTGTCGCTCGCGCGCTTGGTGACGAGGCCGGCGAGCCCGGCGGCGCCCCCCGAGCGGGTGATGACGCCGATCATGCCGCCGAGGAGCAGGCTGAACACGATGATCGACGCGTTGTCCACGTCGCCGAGCGACTTGGCGGCGTACGTGTCGGCCGTTCGGAGGAGCGCCCCGAGCGGGTCGTACCCGTGCAGGAACAGCGCGCCGAGCCAGACACCGCTCACCAGGGCCACCACCACCTGCCGGAAGGCGATCGCGAGGCCGATGGCGACGAGGGCCGGCAGGAGCGAGAGCCAGCCCGGGATCGCGCGCACCGGCTCCCGGACCTCCTCGCCGCCGATCCGGACGACGACGGTCTGCGCGCCGGCGCGGGAGAGCCGGACGGTGCCGAGCTCGATCGCTCGGAGCGCGGCTCCGTCCTCGCCGCGCGTAACGACCGTGCCCCGGCCGATGACCGCTCCCGAGACCTCGGCGCGCCAGCCGACCTCGGCGTCGAGCTCGCGCCCCGCCGGGACCCTCGCCGTCAGCTCGTGGTCCACGCCCACGAGCGCGACATCCGTCAGCTCGACCGAGATCCCCTCCGGCTCTTGGGCCCGCGCGGCCGGGACCACGGCGAGCGCGAGCGCGACGATGGCGACGGTTCTGGCCACGCGCCTCTCTACTGTCGGGGAGCCGCTCGCGTCAACGCGTCCCTTCTGCCATGGTTCGGACGCCATGCTCGCGCGGGAGCCCATCGAGACCCGGACCGAGGACGGCTGGGTCCTGCGCGGCGAGCTGGTACACCCCGAGGGCGAGCCCGTCGCCGCCGCCGCGGTCGGCCACGCCATGATGGCGGACCGCCGCACCATGGACCGTCGCGGCCAGGGGCTCTGCACCACCCTCGCCGAGCAGGGGATCGCGGTCCTCAACTTCGACGTGCGCGGGCACGGCGAGAGCGGCCCCGGCGCGCGGGACGGCGGCCGCTGGACCTACGACTCCTTCGTGCGGTGGGACGTCCCCGCGATCGTCGCCGAGGCGCGGCGCCGCTTCGCGGACCGGAAGGTGACGGTGGTCGGCCACAGCCTGGTGGGCCACGCGGCCCTCATCTCCTCGGGGCTGCGCCCGGACCGCGCGCCCGACGGCGTCGTCGCGATCGCCGCGAACCTGTGGCTCCCGAGCCTCGAGCCGAGCCTGCGCCGGCGCGTCCTCAAGGGCGCCGCGCTGGCCGTCTGGACGGCGGCGTCCCTGCCCCGGGGCTACTTCGATCCGTCGAGGTTCCGGATGGGGAACGTCCCCGAGCCGCTGCCCTACGTGTGGCAGTTCACCCGCGACTTCTTCCGCGGCCGCCTGACGAGCCCGGACGGGCGCGACGACTACGTCGCCGCCCTCGGCCGCGCCGAGATCCCGGTCCTGTCGATCACGAGCACCGGAGATCGGCTGTTCGCACACCCCGACGCGGTCGCGCGGTTCCTCGCGCCCATGCGGCGCGCGCGGCTGACCGAGCACGTGATCGACGCGCGGGAGCTGTCGCCGCCGCCGGGGCACATGGAGCTGGTGGTCTCCGAGCGATGCCGGCCGATCTGGATCGAGATCGCGCAGTGGATCCGAGCGCTCGCGCGGGAGGACGGCTGAGGTGGTGCTCGGGCTGCAGCGCTGGATGCTCTTCCCTCGGTTCGCCTGCGTGGCGCTGCCGCACGCGGGCGCGGGCGTCGACGGCCTGCACCGCCACTTCCTGCACACCGACCAGGGCGACGTGGAGGCTTGGTTCCTGCCGGCCGCCGGCGCCTGTGCCGAGTCCCCGGCGCCGGCGGTGATCTTCGCGCACGGCAACGCCGAGCTCATCGAGCACTGGCCCGAGCAGCTCGAGCCGTACCGCCGGATGGGCGTGAGCCTCTTCCTGCCCGAGTACCGTGGCTACGGCCGGTCGGCCGGGACGCCGTCCGAGCGCGCGATCCGCGACGACTTCGTCCGGTTCCACGACTGGCTCGCCGATCGGCCGGAGGTCGACGCGTCCCGCATCGTCCTGCACGGCCGCTCCCTCGGCGGCGGCGCCGTCTGCCAGCTCGCCTCGCGGCGCAGGCCCGCCGCGCTCGTCCTCCAGTCCACGTTCACGAGCGTGGCCGACGTGGCGCGGCGCTGGCTCGTGCCGCGGCGGCTCGTGCTCGATCCCTTCGAGAGCTTGCCCATCGTGGAGGAGCTGGACGTCCCCACGCTCATCGTGCACGGCCGCCGCGACACCCTCATCCCGCTGTCGCACGCGGAGCTCCTGCACCGCGCCGCGCCCGGCTCGCGCCTCGTCGTCTACGACGCGGACCACAACGACTGCCCGCCGGACTGGGAGCCGTTCTGGGGCGAGGTGCGGAGCTTGCTCCTCGAGGCGGACGTGATCAGCGGCCGTACTTGACGCGGTAGTTCTGTGCGGAGCCGGGGACGGCGAGGCCCAGGTCGAGGAACTGTAGGTCGGGCATGTCGCCGGCCGCCTCGCGGGCAGCCTGCGTGACCAGGATCTCGTGCGCCTTGGCCGTGTCCTCGCCGAGCTTGCTCGCGGCGTTCACCTCGGCGCCCCAGACGTCGGTGTCGCCGATGCGCAGGACCGGCCCCTTGCCGATGCCGACGCACAGGAGGATCTGCTCCTCGGGCTGGCGGCGCTCGCTCGCTCGCTGGCAGGACTTCTGCATCTGGATGGCGCAGCGGATGGCGCTCTGCGCCCGCCGGAACAGGACGAGGAAGCTGTCCGCCTCGATCTTCACGAGGATGCCGTCGTGGTCCGCGATGATCGGCAGGAGGAGCTTCTTCTTCTCGTGGATGATCTGGAGGAAGTGGATGATGCCGAACGCGGCCGTCTGGCGCGAGAAGCCGGCCAGATCGGTGAGCATGATCGTCCAGTCCTCGCCGAAGAGGTCCCAGATGCGCTGGTCGATGCGTCGCAGGTCGGCCCCGGGGAGCGTGCGCTCCTCGATGAGGGCCCACAGCCGGGCCTCGCTGCTGAGGACCATCTCGTCACGCTTGGGCATGGGCGTGAGCGTATAAAATTTCTCCGAAGACGTGCTACGTAAGCCTGCGTGAAGAAGGCCCTCGGCGTCGCCCGGGCGCTCGGCGTCCTCGTTGGCATCTGGGTCGTCCTCGGCCTGGTGGGGCTCGTCGCCGGCGTGATCCCTCCCGAGGCCGGTCGGCGGGCGCCGGAGCCGGACGAGACCGCGCAGGCGGCACCGGACGCCGGGGCCGACCTCGACGCCGGCGCGGCCGCGGCCGAGGCCGAGCCCGCGCCGGAGGCCGACGCAGGGCCGGCCGAGGAGCCGCTGCCGGCCGCAGGGCCGGCCCTCGCGCGCTGGCGTGTCTGTGACGCGTCCGTGCGGGAGCCGACCCTCGCGGCGCTCCAGGTCATCGGGAGCCCCTCGCCCGAGCTCGCCGTCGGCTGCGACGGCGTCTTCCACCTCCTCGCGGTGGAGGCCGAAGGCGCTGCCCTCTCACCGGTGCGCGTGGCCACCTTCGACGCGGAGACGCAGCAGGCAGGGGCGCTCGCGACGCGCGCGGGCAGGCCCGCGGCCGGAGACGTGGACGCCGACTCGCTGCCCGACCTGGTCCTGCCGTTCTGGCAGGCCACCGCGGACGGCAGCGCGCGCGGCGGACGGCTCTTCCTCGTGCGGCGCGATGCGTCCGGTGCGTTCGCGGAGCCGAGGCTGCTCGGACCGATCGCGGCCGTGGACGTCGAGCTCGCACCGCTCGACGAACGGCCGGGGCTCGACATCGCCGCCCTCAACCGCGGGAGCGAGCTGGCGAGGCGGCCGAGCGAGGCGTGGGTGTTCTCGGGCGGCGCTTCACCGGTGCGCAGCGCCGTCCTCGGGGGAGGTCTCGGCGGCCGCGCGGCCGCGCTCGCCGATCTCGACCGCGACGGGCGGTTCGACGTGGTCGCCCTCTCGAAGGACGACCCGCGCGTCGACGTGTTCTTCGGCGACGGCACCGGGCGCTTCCCGCGGAGCGCGACGGTCACCGTGAACGGAGGCACCGAGCTCGTCGCCGCGGACATCGACGCGGACGGCGGGACCGACGTGCTCGTGCGCGGCGAGGGGCTGCACCTGCTCCGCGCGGGCGACGTCGCGACGCTCGAGCCGCAGCCGATCGACGCTCCGGCGGACCTCTCGGAGGTCGCCGTCGCGGACACCGGTGGCGACGGCAGGCGGGACGTCGTGGGCCTGTCCGGCGGGACGATCGTGGCGCTCGCGCAGGGTGACGACCTGTCCTTCCAGGAGGGGCGGCTCGTGGCGATCGAGGGGGTCGTCGCCGAGCGGCTCGCGCTCGGGGACCTCGGGGGGGACGGGACCCTCGACGCCGCCGTCCTCGCGCGGGGCGGCGGCGAGGACGCCGCCTGGGAGCTGTTGCTGGTCCCCGAGATCACCCGCGCGCGCGACGAGGTGCCGGCGGCCGAGGCGAGCCACCTGCCGGACGCGCCGCTGGTCCTGCACGTCGCGCTGCAGTAGCGTCCATCCCATGCAGACGGCTCTGCTCGGGCGCACGGGCGTCAAGGTCTCCCGGATCGGCTTCGGCACCATGTCGTTCGGCGGCGACGCCGACGAGGCGACGTCGGCGAAGCTCTTCGCGCGCTGCCGCGACGCCGGCGTGAGCTTCTTCGACTGCGCGGACGTCTACAACGGGGGGCGCGCCGAGGAGATCCTCGGGCGGCTCGTGCGCGGCTGTCGCGACGAGGTGGTGCTCGCGACCAAGGCCTACTTCCCCACCTCGAAAGACCCGAACGCGCGCGGGTCGTCGCGCTATCACCTGGTGCGCGCGGTCGAGGCGAGCCTCCGCAGGCTCGGCACCGACCGCATCGACCTCTTCTACCTTCACCGCTTCGACGACCTCACCGCGCTCGACGAGACGCTGCGCGCGGTCGACGACCTCGTCCGGCAGGGCAAGGTCCTGTACCCGGCGGCCAGCAACTTCGCCGCCTGGCAGGTCTCGAAGGCGCTCGGGCTCGCCGCGCTCCACGGCTTCGCCCCCATCGTGTGCGTCCAGCCCATGTACAACCTGGTCAAGCGCCAGGCGGAGGTGGAGATCCTGCCGATGGCCGAGGCCGAGGGCGTCGCGGTCGTCCCCTACAGCCCGCTCGCCGCCGGCCTGCTGAGCGGGAAGTACGGCACCGCGCAGAAGCCCGCGAGAGGGCGCCTCCTCGACAACGCGATGTACGCGACGCGCTACGGGGACCCGGCCGGCTACGAGGTGGCCGAGCGGCTCGCGGCCCTCGCGCGCGAGCACGGCATGCACCCGGCGACGCTCGCCATCGCGTGGGTCGCGAGCCACCCCGCCGTCACCTCACCGCTCGTCGGCGCCCGGAACCTCGAGCAGCTCGAGCCCTGCCTCGCCGCGGGCGAGATCACGCTCGACGACGAGCTGCGCGCCGCCGTCGGCGCGCTCTCCTCCGAGCCTCCCCCGGCGACCGACCGCAACGAAGAGCGCACCGAGCACAACTACGGGAGCCGCTGACTCAGCGCTTCTTCATCAGCGACGACTCGACCAGGGACTGCAGCACGCGGTGGGTCTCGGCGAGCTCGCCGGCGGCGGCTTCGAGCGAGTCCTGAGTCTCGGGCCAGTGCTGGTCGACGAGGGCCGACCAGGCCCGGTTGACCTTGCGCTCGGCCGACGAGAGCGGCCCGAAGATCTCGGCGAAGCCCGCCATGCCGTACTTCACCTGGACCCGCTGGCGGGCGGCGACGAGCGGCTCGAAGCCGTCGAGCTGGACGGCCTCGATCTCGGCCTTCACGCGCTCGTAGTCCTCGCGCTTCGGTGACTCGAGCGCCCTCGCCTCCTCGGCGATCCTCCGCACGCCCGCCTCGAGCTCGTCGAGCACCGCGCCGAAGTCCTTGGGGCCGGCGTCCTTCCCGCCCGACTCGGGCTGCTCGCGCGTGGCCTCGCGCTTGACCGCCACGCGCCCGACGAAGGCCCCCGCCACGATCAGCACGAGCCCCACGCCGAAGAGCGGCCCCGACTCGCTCGCCCAGGCCCCGAGCCGGGCGCCCGGCCCGGGCGTCTCGGCCACGGCCGCGGCCGCGGACGGCTCGATCCCGGTCTCGAAGGCCCCGAGCCACGCCTCGCGCTTCGCGAGCACGTCCCCGGTCAGGTCTTCTTCGCTCGCCCGGAGCGCCTCGAGCTTGGCGCGCTCGGCCGCCACGAGGTCCTCGAAGGTGGGCGGCGCCGGCTCCTCGCCTCCTTCTCCGTCGTCGGGGTCGGGTGCGGCGGCGGGCTCCTGCGCGGCCTCGTCGGGGCATCCGTCGGCAGGATCGAGGCCGGCTTCCTTCCGCGCCTCGCAATAGGCCTCGAACGCCTTCTGCGTGTCGGCCGAGCGGAACTGCGCCGCGCCGCCGAGCGTGACCTGCTCCTCGAGCTTCGGCGTGAGGCGCGCCCCGGCCGAAGCCGCGATGGCGACGCCCACGGACAGCACGATGATTCCCAGGATCTTCATGCGTGCCTCCTCACCCGACCGCCAGCTGGAACAGCACGATGCTGAGGCTCGTGAGCGCCTCGCCGATGATGAACCCCGCCGCCACCGGGACGAGCGTGCTGCCCATCCAGCGGTGGCCCTTCCACCGCTGGAGCCCGATGGAGATGAAGCAGCCGATGCCGTACGTCATCGTGATGTAGAACGGCAGGTACATCGCGAGCCCGACGAGCACGCCCATCCCGCTCACGGGGTAGATGCCGAGCCCGAGCCCGACGGCCGTCCCGGCGACGTACTTGTCGAGCGGGGCCGCGCCCGCCTGCAGGCTGTTCATGACCGCCGCGAGCGCGCTCCCCTGTGGCGCGCTCAGCTCCTTGACGCCCGGCCCGAAGCCGCCTCCGTCACCCCAAAGGAGGTAGATCACCGCGACCGCCACCGGCACGCCGATCCAGCCCACCGAGAACTGCGCGATCTGCTGGCGCTTCGGCACGGCGCCGATCAGGTGGCCCGACTTCAGGTCGGTCATCATGTCCGCGCACTGGCCGATGCCCATGCTGACCGCGACGCCGAGGATGATCGCGGCGACCACGTTGCCGCCCGACAGGAAGAACATCAGCGTGACGCCGATGAGCGACATGCCGCTGATGGGCGAGATGTCGGTCATGCCGGTCGCCTGCGCCACGATGAGCCCGGCGAGCGCGAGCCAGACCGTCCCCACCACCGCGGTGAGGGCGGCACGGCCCATGCCGATCTCGTCGCCGCCCGCGAGCACCGCGGCCGCGAAGAGCACCAGGAAGGCCACGCCGATGCCCGAGTACAGGACCTTCGGGCTCAGCTCGTCCGAGCCGCCCGCGGACTTCGCGGCCTGCGAGAGCCCCTTGAGCGCCGCCCGGATGGCCGGGAAGCTCGCGATCACGCCCGAGAGCGCGCCGCCGATCAGGATCCCGATGCCGAGCGGCCGGAGCATGGCCGCGTAGCCGACCTCCCAGGCGATGAAGGAGTCGTAGCCGTCGGGAGCCGACTCGAGGCCCATCGTCGACGGCGTGGGGACCCAGCCGAACGCGACCGCGGCCGGCGCGATGACCCACCAGGCGAGCATGCCGCCGAACACGAAGGGCAGGCCGCCCTTGCCCGAGAGGAGCCCCGCCCCGATGCTCGCGAACGAGATGCCGACCGCGATCGGGATGTACGCCGGGACGCCGAGCATCACCCCGATCTCGATCTCCTCGTGCAGGACGCCGGTGCCGGACAGCACGTGGAAGAAGGCGGCGACGGCGAAGCCGCCCGCGAGGAGCTTGGCCTGGCGTGCGCCGGCACCCGGCGACTTGAGCAGGCTGGCGACCGCGATGCCGCTCGGGAAGCGCAGCCGCTCGAGCTCGATCATCTGCTTGCGGAGCGGGATGATGAAGAAGACGCCGAGGAAGGCGCCGCCCACCGCCGCGAGCAGGATGGGCATGATGTCCTCGGGCTTGTCCCCCTTCAGGATGAACAGCGCGGGCAGCGTGAAGGCCACGCCCGCCGAGGCGTTGTTCACCCCGGACGCGATCGTCTGGTTGATGTTGTTCTCGACGATGCTGCCCTTGCGCAGGATCCCGCGCAGCACCGCGAACCCGAGGATCGCGGCCACCGTCGAGCCGGGGAGCGTGAAGCCGAGCTTGAGCGCGACGAAGACGAACGCCGCGGTCATGATCATGCCGATGAGGATGCCGAAGACGCTCGCGGCGACCGTCAGCTCTCGGTAGGGGGCGGGCGGGCTGGCCATGGCGGGGCAGCGTTACCCCGGAACCCCGCGGAAAACAAGGTTGGTCACCGCCACTCGACGCCCGGGTCGTAGTCCGGGTCCGGGGCTTCGGGGGGCGGGCGCTCTCGCGCGGGGACGTGGCGGAGGTTCACCCGGACGCGGGTCCAGGTCGACGAGCGGCCGCGCATCTGGTCGACCAGCACGTCGGCCGGCTCGAGGCGCGCGGCGGCCGCGGGATGGCGCGTCTTCCACCGGTCGAGCCCGGCGAGCGCGTCGGCCTTCTTCTTCGCCTGCGCGACCGTGACGAGGGGCGCCGACGGAACGCGGCGGCCGGTCCCCTTTCCTCTCCGCTTGGAAGGTTGAACCCGCCTCGGCTCGCCCGGCCGCTTCTCGAAGTGGGGTGGCCACGGGGCGTCGCCCAGGCCCTGCTGCTCGTGCTCGGCCGAGAGGTCGAGCGCGGCCTCGAGCGAGCAGGGCGCCTCGTCCATCCGCTCCCACCGATCGCCGTCCGAGGCGAGGCGGTCGGGGACGGTCGTGAGCGTGAACGCGGCGGGGTCGGCTTCGCCGAGCGAGCCCCAGTCGAGCGGCATCGAGACGCGGGCGTCCGCGGTGGGGCGCACCGACCAGGCCGCCGCCACCGTCCGGTCCTTCGCGTTCTGGTTGTAGTCGAGGAAGACGCCGTGGCGCTCCTCCTTCCACCACGCGCTGGTCGCGAGCTTCGGCGCCCGCCGCTCGACGTCCCGGGCGACGGCGAGCGCGGCCCGGCGCACGTCGTCGAACCCCCACCGCGGCTCGATGCGTACGTACACGTGGATGCCCCGCGAGCCGCTGGTCTTCGGGAAGCTCCTGAGCCCGAGCGCGTCGAGCGACTCGCGCGTCACGTAGGCGACGTCGACGATCTGGCTCCACTCGACGCCGGGCACGGGGTCGAGGTCGATGCGCAGCTCGTCCGGGTGATCGAGGTCATCGGCGCGCACCGGGTGCGGGTGCACCTCGATGCAGCCGAGGTTCACCGTCCAGACGAGCTGAGCCGGGTGCCGGAGCACGACCTCGTCGGCGGTCCGGCCCGACGGGAAGGTCAGCGTGACCGTCTCGATCCACGCCGGGCGCCGCGCAGGGGCGCGCTTCTGGAAGAAGTCTTCCCCCGCGACGCCGTCGACGAAGCGGCGGAGCACGACGGGCCGCCCGCCCACCGCGCGCATGGCCGCCTCGCGCACGGCAATGTAGTAGCGGATCAGATCGAGCTTCGTGTACCCGTGCGCCGGGAAGTAGACCTTGCGCGGGCTCGTGACCACGACCTCGCGTCCGTCCACTTCGAGCGCGACGCGCTCCTTCTTGGCCATACATGGGCCCTTAGGGCCCGGGGACGATCTTCACCACCTGACCGCCGCCGGGGTAGACCAGGTACAGCTCGCCCGCGTTGTCCTCCCCGAAGCTGGCGAGGCCGGGGTGCACGTTGCGGAGGTCGGCGACGCGCTGGGCGCCCATGACCTCTCCCTCGCACCAGCGGAACGCGCCCACGTCGCCGCTGCAGTAGTCTCCGAAGAGGTAGACGCCCCCGAGCTCCGGGATGGCCGCGCCGCGGTAGACGTAGCCCCCCGTGATCGAGCACGCCCCGCGGAGCAGCTCGGTGTCGCTCTCGTGCCCCACGACGAGCACCGGCTCGGTGTGCTCCGGGACGCGGTCCACGTCTTCCGCGCGGAACACCTCGAGGCCCTCGTACGCGCGCCACCCGTAGCACTCGCCGCCCGCGCTGCCGGCCGGCTGAATGTCGATCTCCTCCCACTGGTTCTGGCCCACGTCGCCGATGTAGAGGTCGCCCGTGAGCCGATCGAAGGAGAAGCGCCACGGGTTGCGCAGGCCGTAGGCCCAGATCTGCGGGAGCCCACCGCCGCCCTCGAACGGGTTGTCGGGCGCCGCGAAGCCGGCCCCCACCGGACCGTCACGGTCCACGTCGAGACGCAGGATCTTGCCGAGCTCGGTTCCGAGATCGAGGCCGTTGCCGTGGTCGCCGTGGTCGTCGCCGCCTCCGCCCCCGTCGCCGTGGCCCGTGTAGAGGTACCCGTCCGGGCCGAAGGCGAGCATCCCGCCGTTGTGGTTGTTCTCGGGGTCGGCGATGTCGACGAGGCGCTGCACCTCGGTGCCGTCGGCGACGAGCGGTTCGGCGGAGCGGTGGTACTCGGCGACGACGTTGTGGTGCTCGGCGCTCGGCGTGTAGTAGACGAAGAAGCGCCCGTTGGACTCGTAGTCGGGGTGGAACGCGAGGCCGAGCAGGCCGCGCTCGCCGCCGAAGTCGACCCTCGATCGGATGTCGAGGAACGGCGTCTCGAGCACCGCGCCGTCCTCTACGAGCACGATGCGGCCGGCCTGCTCGACCACCCAGAGCGTGTCGGTCGCGCCGGGCGCCTGCGTCACGAACACCGGCGCGGCGAAGGTGTGCCCGGGCGCGATGTCCTCGGTGGCGAGCGAGGGGAGCACGGGCGGCTCGCACACCGGGGGCGGCCCGGCGTCGGTGCCGCCGCCGTCCGGCACGCCGCCGCCATCCGGCACGCCGCCGCCGTCGCTCGGGCCACCGCCCGAGTCCGTCCCGGGACCGGCGTCGGACGTGGTCCCGACGCGGTCCCCCCCACAGCCCCAGAGGCCCAGCGACAGGGCGCCCACCACGGCGACGAGCGTTCGCATCCCGGGATCCTACCGCCCTCCTGGGGGTTTGCATCCGTCCCGAAGGGCGGTACGAATCCCGCCATGGACGTAGAGCTGAAGGCGCGCTGGGACCAGATGTTCGTCCAGGCCGAGGGGTTCGAGGCCTCCGACAAGATCGAGGAGGCCCGCGCCAGAAGCCGCCAGGCCCTCGCGGAGATCGAGGAGGCCTTCCGGCGAGCCGACAAGGCGGCCGAGCGCGCAGAGATCGAGCGCGTCGCCCACCGCGCCGCCCGCCTCACCGCGCGCTACGAGGACCTCTACGAGCAGTGGCAGGCGAAGAGCCGCGAGCGCCACGCCCGCTTCCTCGAGCGCGAAGAAGAGGCCTACCACGCCCCGCTGCCCGTGCCTCCCGAGACGAAGTAGCCGCTGCCTCCGGCCGCGACGACGAGGCCCGCCGCTTCACTGCCGCGGGGCGGTGATCTTCACCGAGTCGAACTCCTGGCCGGAGGCGTCGATGGCGTGGAGCTCGAGGGTGTCGCCCTCGATGCGCACCCACGCGAAGTGGAGCACGTCCTCGGCGAAGGCCGTGAAGCTCGAGCTTCCGACGCCGCGCGTGCCGCGGCCGCCGCCGCCGGTCACGACGTAGACGGTCCCGTCGACGGCCTCGGTCCGCTCGTAGCTGTGCTCATGCCCCGAGAGCACGAGCGGGACGCGGTGGCGCGCCAGGATGGGCCCGAAGGTCTCACGGAAGTCGGTGTCGCTCCCATGATCACCCGACGAGTACGGCGGCCGGTGCCCGTACACGATCGTCCACGGGCGCTCGTTCGCCGCGAGGTCTCGCTCGAGCCAGTCGGCCTGCGTCGCGCCGATCTCCTCGGTGTCGAGCGCCACGAAGTGCACGTCACCCCAGTCGAAGGAGTACCAGCGCTCGGTCCCCGCGGGGGCGCCGTTGTCGGGCAGCGCGAAGACCTCGCGGAAGGGCGCGGCGTCGTCGGTCCGGTAGTCGTGGTTGCCGGTGATCGGGAAGACGGGGATCGACTGCAGGATGGACGCGTACACGTCGAAGAACTTCGACTCGTACTGCGCGAGCGTGCCGTCGTCGTAGGCGTTGTCGCCGACGGTGAGCATCAGCTCGAAGGGCACGTTCTCGACCTGCTCGAGCACCTGGAACTGATCGGTGTCGCCCGATCCCATGTCGCCGATCACCACGAAGCTCACGGGGGCGCCGGCGCCTGCCTCGGGCGCCGTCCGGAACCCGATCCGCTCGATGACCGCCGCGTCCCCCGCGTGCACGGAGTAGCAGTAGACCGTGGCGGGCGACAGGCCGTCGACGCGCGCGACGTGCTGGGTCGCGTCGGTCGGGCGCGCGCTCTCGTCCACGCGGGATTGCACCTCGGCCACCGGGCTTCCGTCCGGGAGCGTCACCTCGACGCGCATGGACGCGTCGCTGAGCGCCGTCCACAGGATCATCGCGGAGTCGTGGTCGACCTGCTGCAGGTACGGCGCGCGCGAGACGGCGTCCGGCTGGGAGACGCCCGCTCCGCCGCACGCCTCGGCAGCCTCGGCGTCGAAGGCGACCCGGGGCACCGGCGTGTCGGAGACCTCACCCGTTCGGGTGGCCTTCACGTTGCCGCTCTGGTTGACGAACCCACACGACGCGGCGAACGCCAGCGCCGCGAGAAACACGTGCTTGCACACGATCACTCGAGCACCTCGTTGGACCGACGTCCGCTGTACTGCTCGGCGGCGTCGGAAGGGGGGGCGCCTACGGTCCCACGAGATCGGGGGTCGCGCAAACCCGACGGAGCGCCGAGCCGCGGCGCGCGAGGCGAAGTGGGGCGATCGGCGTCACCGGTGGGCGCTGCTCAGTCGAGTCAGAGCCTGCAGTCGATCCACGCGACGAACGCGCTGCGGTTCAGCTCCTCGGGGTTGCACTCGCCCTCGGCGCCGCTCCGGGACCATCCGCAGAAGCTCGGGTCGAGCTGCGCGTACTCCTCCCCCAGCCACAGGAGCCCCACCTGCTTCTCGAGCTCCGGGTCGTGGAAGGTCTGCTCGAGGTGCGCCATGACTCGCTCGGCCCGCCCTCGCGACAGGTCCCGGTTGGTCTCGACCGATCCCTCGGGGGAAGCGCGGGAGACGACGAGGAAGTAGCTCGCACCGCGCCGGTCGGCGAACACCCGCTCGAGGAGCTCGTTGTCGCTCGCACCGAGCTCGGACGACGCTTGATCGAATTGGATGATGCCGCCGCGCGACTTCATCGGCACGAAGAGCGCGTTGAAGTCGGCGTCGTCCATCGTGGCGACGCTGCGCGCCTGCACGGGCTGGCAGCCGCGGCCGCCGCCCTCGCCGATGAGGCCGCAGCTCGTGAGGACGCGGCGCAGGATGCGCTGCAGCTCGGGGGTGCAGTACTCCTCGTTGGCCGCGGCGGCGACCTACGCCGCGAGCGCGCCCGACTTCTCCCGCTA
>JBDIVX010000107.1:0-26772 GCA_039794305.1 Candidatus Neutrinellum sp. | reverse complement strand
TGTCCATGCCCTCGACGTTGCCGATGAAGTGGATGCACGACAGCCGCGCGAGCCGCGCGTGCGCCTCGACGACGGCGGCGGTGCCCTTGTGCGGCTCGGCGCCGTTCGACAGGAGCGCCACGCGCGGGCGCGGGTTCCTCGAGATGCGCGCCGCGTAGGCCGAGCCCATGACCGCGAACCCGACGAGGTCCTCGGCGCCCACGTCGAGGGTGAGGCCCGCGTCGAGGATGAGGCTGAACGGGTCGTCCTTCTCGCCGCGCCGGCGCTCGGTCGGGAAGACGGCGCCGAGCGCGCAGCGTGAGACCCCGTTCAGGCGCTCGAAGGTCCGAACGCAGGAGAGCGTGACCGCTCCGGTGTTGCCCGCGCTCACGAGCGCGTCGGCCTCGCCCTCTCGCACGAGCCGCGCGGCGACGAGCACCGACGCGTCCGGCGTGCGCTCGATCGCCTCGCGCGGGCTCGCGTCCATGCCGATGACGCCGGGGGCGTGGACGACGCCGATCCGCGCGGGCTCGTGGGCGCTCGCCGACAGGAGCGGCCGGAGCACCGCCTCGTCGCCCACGAGCAGCACGCGCGGCGCGCTCTCCTCGACGCTGAGCGCCGCCGCCCCCGCCACCGTCGCCTCCGGCCCACGGTCCGACCCCATGGCGTCGAGCGCGATGGTCACCATGCGGGCGAGGGTACCAGCGTCTCCCCGCCCCGGCGCCGGATCAGGCGTGGGCCCAGGACGGCCTGCTCTCGCGGACCGCCGCGGGCTCCGCCTCGGCGCGCGCGGGCCGCATCCGCACCCGGATCCGGTCGACGGGCGAGGTGCGGGTGAGCCGGGCCGGGCGCTCGGTCAGGTGCGAGAAGACCGCGCACCGGCCGATGTCGGGCAGCTCCTCCTCGAGCAGGGGCTCGCCCGGCTCCCGGCCGAAGCTCCCGACGAGGTGCTGCCCGACGAGCGGGTGGTCCGGCTGCTCACGCCGCAGGCGGCGGGTGGTCACCGAGACGCAGCGCAGGGTCCAGTCGAGCTCGTAGATCGAGTTGCGGGTCCAGATCTGCACGCCCTGCCACGCCGCCCTCTCCGGGCGGACGTCGTCCCAGGCTGCCACTTCCAGCCAGCGGTCGCCGTCGCGATCGGCGAGCGCGAAGTCACGGAACATCCGAGTCCTCCTCGTCGTCCCAGCACCTAGAGCAAGCGCGGGGCCAACCACGGATCCCGAGGAATCGTGAGCACCCCCCGCGACGATCCGCCTCACCTGTGATCGACCGACCCGTGGCAGGCGGGAGGCAGGGAGGGGCGTAGGAGCTGGCCGGCGCCGACGGGGCCACCCGCCGGGAACGCTTGGCGGTGGGCGGTGTCGATCACCGGGTGCCGTGGGATGATCTGCCGGACCTCCGCGCACTCCTCGTCCCCTGCTGGCACCGCACCCGGAGCATCTCCACTCCACTCTCCGGCGCCGCCGCATCGACCTGCCCGAGCAGCTCCAGGGCCGAAGCAATCGTCCTCGCGGAGCGCCCCACGGGACTCCAGCGTTGTGCGTGCCTCGCGGCCAGCGTAGGTTCGACAGGTGCCGCGACGAAGCGACACGTCGGTCCGGCTCCGTGTCCCAAAGGGGGGACGCATGGCACCGAGATTCGGATCGCCGTCGCCGCCGACGACGAGGCGGTGGAGCTCGAGCGCCTGTGAATCACCGCAGACTCCGCATGTCCCGGCTCCGATGCGCGGGGAGACCGCACGTCGCTACTGCGACTTCGTCGAGACCGCAATGCGACTGTGGCCATGGGCCTGTTTGACTCTTGGGGGCGTCATTCTGGGCTGCGGCTACGCTGAGCACAGTTCCGCCGAGCCGGACGCCGGACGCCCTCTCGATGGCGATCATCTCGACGCCGCCCGCGATGCAGCCGCCCCGGTCGACAGTTTCGTCGACAGCCATCCGTCGGTACCGCCTGCGGCGCCTCCCTGGGCTCCCTCCTTTCCCATTGCTGGCACTGGCTGGCGCGACAGTAGCGAACCGCTGTGCAGCCCGTACGCCGGACGTTTTTGGGGAAGAGGGATTGACGTCTGGGCCGACGAACGGGGTGTCTTCGCGATCGTGAGCAACTACAACAGCTCATTCCGACTCGACCCACCCTACGAGGATGGCACGAGCGTTCAGCTCAACGATGGAAGTGGCTGGGCCGCGTTGCACGAAGAGCCAGCCGAGCCTGGATCGGGGGGCGCGTCGCGGCTGACGGGTGTCGCCGACGGGCCCGTCTTCGCGTGGCCGGGAGCGTGTCCGCTGCGCCGCATCGGCGTCGGCGCGGAGGCATCGTGCCTCTACGCGGAGCGTACCGATCTTGTCGACGCGAGCATGGTCACGGAGGCATCCGGTTGGCTGCTCGTCGGTCGCGAGCTGCATTGGCTGGACTCCAGCGGATCCGTTCGTGTCGCCAACCTGGACGACTCCAGCGACTCGGTTGCCGTGATGGGCGACAGCGATGGCGCAATCGCCGTGACCGGCGGCTCGGTCTATTCGGTGACCCGTCTCGGTGAGCTGCACGTTCTCACCACGGCGGGGGACGAAGATCGCTTCACGGCGCTATGGGCCGAGTCGACGTCGGCATTCTGGGTTGGCACGTTCACCGGTCAGATACTCCAGTACGACGGCGGGACGTTCACCTCGAGAGACACCGATACATCTGGTCCAGTGATCGATCTCTGGTACGACGGTGCGACTCTGTACTTCGCGACGCCTCGCGAATTCGGTCGCCTGAGCGAGGCGACGTCGGAGGTGTTGCTCGAGACAGCCCTGAGCGACAGCACCGTCCTCGCGAGCATTCATGGACAGGCGTCGACCGGAGAGGTCTACCTCGGATTCAATGACCTGGAGCTTCAACGGTACGCGTGCGGTGCCGGAATCCTCGTCTGGTTCGATGGCAGCCGATTTCACCGATTCTGACCCGTGACGGCCCCTTACACCGCTCTCCCAACGCTGTTCGCTGCCGCGGCTCTTTCTTCGGGTTGCCCGCTTGGGTCGACACGCCTGGGGTCTTTGTCGCGCGAGGCAATCTGAATCTCCACTCTACGTGCCTGGACCCGGCTGGCGGGACACCGTAGAATCCGGAGGAGCTCGAAATACCCGAGTTCACCCCGCTAGCCGAGCCGGAGCTCCCGACCGGGAGGTACCTTGACCGCCTTCGTTCCCTGCCCCTGGATCAGATTCCTGCGGCCGATTAGCGTCTGGGGGAACGTCCTCGCAGGGGTAGTTGGCGGCTGCGGTTCGTCCCAGCCCACCCCCGAGCTGTGTGACGAGTCCGCCGAGATACGCCTGGCGTACATGGTCGTCACGCAACCACACCGGGTCGCCGTCGGGCAGCAGGTATTGGTCGAGAATGGCTTCGAGCACATCCTGGTCGACGGTGATTGCAGGTATTGGGTGAAGGCATCCGAGGGCGAGGACTCCGACCCGTGGGCACCCATACGCTCGGGCGTCCTCAGCCCCGAGGAGCGAAGTGCCATGGAGACTACGCTCCGTTGGAGTGAATGGGCAAATCAAAGCGGTATCTACGCCGAGACGGGCGTATCCGATGCAGCAACTCATCTCTTCGCCAATCCAGCAAGCATGTTTGGTTGCGTGGGGCGATGCAACGACGCACCCTCAGATGTGCGGCGCATCAAGTCTGGAACCCGCGACGTGCTCGCAGCCCTGTGGGCTGATCCGGAGTCTGCGAACGTCAATGGCCCTGGTCGTGTGATCGTAATCGAGCTGGAGCCGGATCTTCCGCTCGTTTATCCGACCATCCTCGAGTGGCCCCTGGAGCGAGCTCCGGAGACACTCGCGATATCGCGCGCCGAGGCAGTCGAGCTGGACTACGGACAAGGCGTCTCCATAGGGGCCGATGAGGCTTCCGTCTTCCGCCGATTGAGAGACGAGTTCCGCGCTGGCGAATACGGGACCTTTCACGACGTCATGCCGTTTCGGTACGAAGGGATCGTCTACCAGGTGTTCTTTCGGGACGTGGTCCCATACGAGAACGAGGCCGGCCTGGTGCTGCCCTGAGGGCCGGAGCTCCTTCTCTCGGCGCCGTGTGCCGCAGGTATGCCGGCTGTGAGCCATGGAGGCCGAGGTGTCGTCCCAAAGAAGCTGTTGCTGACGCGACCGGCTGACTCTACCCGGTGGCGCCCTTCTTCTTGGTGAGCGAGATCCGCAGCTCGCACCCCACGGCGTTCGCGTAGCGCTCGAGCGTGGCGAGGGAGGGCCTCTGCCGGCCGGCCTCGAGCCTCGCCACGACCGGTTGGGTGGTGCCCATGCGCTTCGCCACCTCTGCCTGGGTCAGCCCGGCCTTGGTGCGCGCGGCGACGAGGGTCTTGGCGCGCTCGAACTCGGGCGCGAGCGCCTCGTATTCCTTCCGATACTCCGGGTCCTTCTGCCATCTGTCGAAAAGACGCTTTGCCTTGATTGCCATGATCACTTCACTTCCTTCGCACGCTGCCGCGCCAGCTCGAGGATGTTCTTCGGGGTCTTCTGGGTCTTCTTCACGAAGGCGAGGACAACGACGAGGCGCTCTCCCTGCGCGTGCACGTAGATGGCTCTACCGATCCCGTCTCGGCCGCGCATGCGCATTTCGAACAGGCCGTGACCAAGGGACTTCACGTGAGGCTCTCGGGCCGCCTCGATGCCGCCGAGCTCGAGCAGCTCGACGAGGCGCTGGAAACGTGCGCGAATATCTGCCGGAAGCGCGTCCAGCTCCTTCTCGACCCGCCTATCAAGGATCTCGACCGTCCAGGCCACAGAACACTCTATACCAGAAATGGTATTTATCAAGCGACCGCCGGTACGCTTCACGCGGCAGCGACCACCACCTCGAACGGCACCACCAGCCCCGTTCCACCACTGACGAATCCGGCCCCCGCAACCATGCTCGAAGGCGGACCCATGCGGGTCCGCCTTCTGCGCTTCTGGGCCGGCTGCAGCGGTCATGACCACGCTCGAGGCCCCGAAGCCCACCCTCCAACGGCGTGCACGTCGGACCGTTCCCCCACCCGAGTGACCCAGCTCGGTCGAAACGCGGCGGACGTCGGAGCATCGCGTGAGTCACGACCGCGTGGCGGTCGAAACGTGGTGGATGTCGGGACATCGCGTGAGTTACGACCGCTTGGCGGTCGAAACGTGGTGGATGTCGGAGCATCGCGGTAGTTACGACCGCGTGGCGGTCGAAACGCGGTGCACGTCGGAACATCGCGTGAGTTACGACCGCATGGCGGTCGAAACGCGGCGGACGTCGGAGCATCGCGTGAGTCACGACCGCGTGGCGGTCGAAACGTGGTGGATGTCGGGACATCGCGTGAGCAACGACCGCAAGGCGGTCGAAACGCGGTGGATGTCGGGACATCGCGTGCGTTACGACCGCATGGCGGTCGGGACGTTGTCCACGGTAAACGCGAACGCCCCGAACACCGCACGTGACCCCGCGGGGAGGCCCGGATGGTCGACGAGGGCTCACGCGCCACGCCGTGGCGGGCTCGCGGCCGGCCGAAGCTACCAGCGCAGCCCCTGGAGCACGACGCCCGTGGTCCCGGGGTAGGGGTCGTCGGTGCCCGAGGTGAGCAGGATGCCGGCGGTGACGGCGGTGGCGACGGCGACGGCGCCGGCGACGATCCAGAGCCAGGGCTCCTCGAGCAGGCTGCCCTGCTCGATGGGCGTGAGCGCCGCCTGGACGTCCAGGCGCTGGCCGGGCGAGAGGTCGACCGCGCGCCGGAAGGGCTCGTGGTCCTCGGCGCGCACCTCGATGCGGTGGCGGCCGGGATCGAGCTCGCCGGTCCACGTCCCCTGGCCGACCTCCTCGCCGTCGATCCGGATCCGCCCGCGCGCCACCGTGCTCGTCACCGTCACGCGCGCCGGACCGGTCGGCGTGACGTCGCGCTCGAGGGCGACGGTGCGCTGCACGCGCTCGCCGTCGAGGAGGGACAGCTCGAGGGAGGCGGGCTCGTAGCCCTCGGCGGTCACCCGCACGTGGTGCGTCCCGGGATCGAGCGTGAGCGTGCGGGTGGGCTCGTCGCCCGCGGCGAGGTCCCCGTCGACACGCACCTCCGCGTGCGCCGGGTCCACGATCAGCGTCACCTGCGCGACCGACGAGAGCGCGAGCTCGAGCAGGCGTCGCGCCTCCGCCCGGCGCTCCTCTTCGCCTTCGCCCGCCATGCGCAGGTAGTCCTGCAGCGCCTCGAGGCCCTCGGTCGGGCGCCCGAGCCGGAGCAGCGCGACGGCGGCGTTGAACGTCGTGCTCGGGCGGTCGACGATCGCCCGCGAGCGCCGGAAGTACTCGAGCGCCTCGCCCCAGCGCTCCTGCTCCGCGTACTCGATCCCCTGCTCGAAGAGCCTGCGCGCCTCGGCGGCTCGCTCGGGATCGACGTCCGGCGCGTGCGGCGCGCCGCCGTCGGGCGCGTGCGGCGCGCCGCCGTCCGGCGCCTGCGCGTGGGCCGGGTGCGCGACGAGGAGCGCGAGCGCCGTGCCGATCACCGCGCGCACGTCACCACTCCCGCGTCACGCCCGGGATCCGCATCCCGCCCGGCGCTCGCGGCTCCTGCGTGCGACCGGCGCCCGGCTCGGCTCGACGCGCGGGGTCGGCGGCCGGCTCGGCTCGACGCGCGGGCTCGGCCGGCACTCGCGCCGCGGGGATGGCGACGCCCTCGGCGGCGTCCGGCGCGGTCTCGGGCTCGCGGGCCGCGGGCTCGGGATCTGCGGGCTCGCGGGCCGCGGGCTCGGGATCCGCGGGCGCTCGGTCCGCGGGCGCTCGGTCCGCGGGCGCTCGGTCCGCGGGCGCTCGGTCCGCGTGCTCTCGGTCCGCGGACGCTTCGAGCCGCGGCGCCGCCTCGACCTCCGCCACCGGGGCCGGGTCGCGCGGGGCCTCGGCCTCGGCGCTCTCTCCGGTGCGGTGGAGCGCGAAGGCGACGACGCCGGCGATCGCCGCTGCGGCGAGCGCGAGCCCGACCCACGGTCCTCTACGGCCCCGCGCCGGCGGCTCCTCGCGACGCGGCCCGGGATCGAACGGCTCCGTGGGCTCGGCGGCCTCCGGGTCGGGCGGCGCGGGGAACGCGACCCCCGAGCGCTCGGCCGCGGCCCGGAGCTCGTCGAGGAAGGCTCGCATGTCGGCGTACCGCCCGGCGCGATCGGCGACGAGCGCCCGATCGAGGGCGCGGGCGAGCGGCTCCGGCAGCTCCGGTGCGCGCTCGCCGATCGGCGGCGCCTCGCCCCGGACGATGGCGAGCAAGAGCGCGGTCGGCGTCTCGGCGTGGAAGGGGAGCTCCCCGGTCAGGCAGCGGTGGAAGATCACCCCCATCGACCACACGTCGCTCGCCGGGCCCTGGTCGGGCTTCCCCTCCGCCTGCTCGGGCGACATGTAGAACGGCGTCCCGACGAGCGTGCCGCTCTGCGTCGCGTGCCCCCACGCCGCGTCGACCATCTTGGCCATCCCGAAGTCGAGCAGCTTCGGCGTCGTCCGGCCTCGCGCGTCGCGGCGCAAGAAGACGTTGTCGGGCTTGAGGTCGCGGTGGATGATCCCCTTGTCGTGAGCGACGACGAGCGCGTCCATCACCGGGACGAGCACCCTGAGGGCCTCGGCCGGATCGAGCCGGCCCCGCTCGAGGCGCTTGCCGAGCGACTCGCCCTCGAGCAGCTCGAGCACGAGGTACACCGTCCCGTCGGTCTCGTTGCCCATGTCGAGCACCGAGACGACGTTCGGGTGCTCGATGCCGGCCGCCGCCCGCGCCTCCTGCAGGAACCGGCGGACGAGCCCGAGGTCGCGCGCGTACTCGGGCTTGAGCAGCTTCACCGCGACCCGGCGCCCCGTCCAGGTGTGGGACGCCTCGAAGACGACGCCCGTCCCGCCCCGTCCCAGGATCGACAGGAGCCGGTAGCGCCCCGCGACGAGCGTGCCGAGCCGCTCCTCCTCGGTCAGGATGGGCATGAGACGAAGAAACCCGTGAAAACGCTACGGTGCGGGCCCACCGTGGTCAAGCGGACGGTTGTTGGGCGCGTCCGCGCGGGCGACAATCGGGGCACGTGATGGCTCGGTCCTGGCAGCGCGTCGTGTGCGCGTGCGCGCTCTCGCTCGCCGGCTGCGACTCCCCGGCGACGCAGCTCGTCGTCCTGGTCGACACCGACTTCGAGGTGACGGGCGAGCTCGCGCGCGTGCACGCGCGCGTCCTCGACGCCGAGGGACGCGAGGTGTCGGGCCACGAGCTCGCGCTCGCGGCGACGGGCGTGGACGCGGGGCCGGCCCGGTTCCACGTCCCCCTGTCGTTCGCGGTCGTTCCGCTGGGCGGCGACGCCGGCCGGCGGATCGTGGTGGAGGTGGACGGGCTCGACCCGGGCGGGGAGCTGCTCGTCCGCAGGCGCGCCGTCACGGGGTTCATCGAGCACGAGCGCCTGCTCCTGCCCATGTTCCTCGCGAGCGCCTGCGCCGGCACGACGTGCGAGCCCGGCCAGACCTGCACCGAGCGGGGGTGCGCCGACGAGGTCGTGCCGCCCGGGACGCTCACGGTCGTCGGCCCCGGCGACGAGGTGCGCCGCGACGGTGGACCCGCCGAGGGCGGACCCGTCTGCGAAGAAGAGGTCCTGTGCGACGAGACCGCCTGCCGCTGTGCGACCGACTGCTGCGAGCTCACCTGCCCGGGCTCGTGCACCGCGTCGTGCGACCGCGGCGAGACCTGCCTCGTGTCCGCCGAGGACGCGACGTCGATCGACGTCGCGTGCAGGATGGCGACCGAGTGCGTCGTCGACGCCCGGGGGGCGGAGGACGTCTCGGTGTCGTGCATGCTGTCGAGCTGCGCGGTGGACTGCACGGGCGCCGGCGCGTGCGGCGTGACCTGCAACGTCGGCGCCGAGTGCGTCGTACGATGTGGCGGAGCGGGCGACTGCACCGTCTCGAGCTGCCCCGAGGTCGTGAGCTGCCCCGACGGCGTGCTCGCCTGCCGCACCGGCTGCCCTTGAGCGCGCTCGGGCGCTGCGCCCCGTGGCACGAGGTCTCGGTGGGGCAGACCTGAGGCCGCCGGAGGCCCGATCTCGAAGCGGAATCCCTCGCGGCACGGCTCGTGCGTCCGCGTCCCAGACGGAGGTTCGCGCCCGATGCCGTACACCGTTCGAGACGTCCTCGCCTACAAGGGATCCCGCGTGCACACGGTGCCGCCGGACGCGACCGTGCGAGACGCGGTGCTGCGGATGAACGAGCACCACATCGGCGCGGTCCTCGTCGTCGACTCGCGGCTGCTCGGCATCTTCACCGAGCGCGACGTGCTCGCGCGCGTCGTCGCCGAGGGCCGGTCACCGGAGACGACGCGCGTCGGGGACGTCATGTCGTCGCGCGTGACCACCGTCCGCGAGGACGAGACGCTCTGCGACGTGCTCGCCTGCATGACCCGCGAGCGCCACCGCCACATGCCCGTGCTCTCGGGGGACCGCGTCGTCGGGCTGGTCTCGATCGGCGACCTCATCGCGCACCACCTGCGCGAGCTCGGCACCGAGGTCAACGACCTGACCGAGTACATCGCCGGCCCGGCGGCCCGCCACGTGCACGAGGAGATCCTGTTCATCGCCGAGACCGGCGAGCTCTGACCGGCAAGCTGCTGCGCTCACTCGAGCAAGAAGCAGTCGATCGAGGTCTCGATCCGGAAGTTCGACTCGCTCGTGTGGCGCTCCGCGTGGAAGACGTCGAGCGAGTAGGTCGAGCCGGGGGTGATGCCGAGGGCGCCGGCCTCGGCGTCGAAGTCGATCGTCCCCTCCTCGGCGCCGTGCACGCCGCCGAGGTCGAGCGCCAGCCTGCCGTTGACGAACACGAACACGTCGTCGTCGCCGCGGAACGTGAAGACCTCGCCGCCGCGGTACCGGAAGGTCGCGTGGATCTCGGTGGTGAAGTGGAAGTTGTGGCCCAGGGTCTCCTCGCCCGGCCAGCCCATCCCGTCGAGCGGGAAGAAGTCCGAGTCGTCGAAGACGAAGACCCCCGGTGACGTCTCGGCGAGCGGGATCGCGGTGGTGAAGGCCATGTTCACGCCGTCTACGTTCCGGTACCACTGGTCGAAGCTCGCCGGGCCGGAGACGGTCGTCGTCGCTCCCCCGTGGGCGAACACCGGCTTGCCGTCCGCGCCGAGGTCGGCCTGCACCAGGCCGCGCTCCGACGCGATGGCGGCCTCCATGTCGGGGTGGTCCGCGCGGAAGTCGCGCAGGGTCGCCGCGAGGTCGCCGCAGGTCTCGGTCGGCGCGCCGTCACGCCCGGTCCCGGAGCCTCCGTCGCCGCCGCCGGCCGAGCCGTCGGTCATCGAGCCGCTGCCGCCGCCGTCGCCGTCCCGGCCGGTGCTCCCGCCCGGATCGTCGCCGCAGTCGCACGCCGCGACGAGCAGCGCGCCCACCATCCACCACGTCCGACCCATTCGCCCAGGGTACGTCGCCGGACGGGCCGGGCCAACCGGCGCTATCGCGCGTACCGGCGCTGGAGCATCGCGAAGAGCGCGCGGAGCCCGAGGGCGTCGCCCCCGATGGGACGCCCGGGCCGGTTCTCTAGATTCCAGGCCATGGTGTCGATGTGCATCCAGGCGCGGTCCCTCGAGACGAACTCGCGGAGGAAGAGCGCGGCGGTGATCGCGCCCCCGAACCGGTTCTGCGACACGTTGCTGATGTCGGCGACCTGGCTGTCGAGCTGGCGGCGGTAGTCGTCGTGGAGCGGCATACGCCACAGCCGGTCCCCCACGTCGACGCCCGCCGCGAGGAGCGCCGACGCCGCGTCCTCGTCGGTGCTGAACAGGGCGGGCAGGTCGGTCCCGAGCGCCACCCGGGCGGCGCCCGTGAGCGTCACGACGTCGACGATGAGGTCGGGCTTCTCGGCGTCGGCCTCCGCCAGCGCGTCGCACAGCACGATGCGGCCCTCTGCGTCGGTGTTGCCGACCTCGACCGTGAGGCCCTTGCGCGTCTGGAGCACGTCGAGCGGCCGGTAGGAATCACCCGACACGCTGTTCTCCACGGCGGGGATCAGCACGCGCAGCCTCACCGGGAGCTTCATCGCCATGACGGCGTGCGCGAGCCCGAGCACCGTCGCGGCGCCGCCCATGTCCTTCTTCATGAGGAGCATGGCCGAGGAGGGCTTGAGGTCGAGGCCGCCGCTGTCGAAGCACACGCCCTTGCCCACGAGCGTGAGCTTCGGGTGCCGCGCGTTGCCCCACTGCAGGCTCACGAGGCGAGGCGCCCGGCTGCTGCCCTTGCCGACCGCGTGGATCGCGGGGTAGCCCTTGCGGAGCTCCGCGCCCGCGATCACGGTGACCTTCCCGCGGTGGCGCGTCGCGAGCTTGCGCGCGGCCGCGGCGAGCTCCTCCGGGCCCATGTCCGCGGCCGGCGTGTTGATGAGGTCCCGCGCGAGGAAGATCCCCTCGACCAGCGCCTCGGTCGTCTTGCGGTCGGCGCCCTTCGGCCACACGAGCGTCGCGGGCGTCAGCTTCGGGCTCCGGTAGCGGGTGAACTCGTACGTGCCGAGCGCCCACCCGAGCGCGGCGGCGTTCGCCTCGTCCTCCCGCATGTCCGCCTCGATCGCGTACTTGCCCTTCGGGAGCGTGGCCGGCAGGGCCGCCCAGGCCCAGGGCCCCCGCCCGTTGCCGACGCCGACGAGCACCCGCGCGACGCCGCCGTCGCCGTCCGGCACCGGGCAGGCCTGCCCGGGCTCGGCGGCGAACCCGCTCTGCTTCGCCCAGCGTCGCGTCGAGGGATCCTGCTCCTTCAGGAAGGCGTCGAGGTTGTCCTTGCCGACCGGAAGCAGGGGGATCGTCTTCTTGTCGGCGCGTGCGGTCAGATGCTGGATGGGCACGGCCGCGAAAGCTACACCATCACCGGGCGGGGGTCAGGTGCCGGTCGAGCCAGGCGTCGATCCGGCGGGCGACACCCGGGGCGCGGCCGATGTGCCGGTGGCCGGCGCCCTCGATCACCACGAGCTCGACCTCGGTCTTGGCGGCCCTCCGGATGCGGGCGCTGTGCGCCCACGGGACGAGCGTGTCCTCGCGGCCGTGGATGAGGAGCAGCGACGCCCGGGCGCGGCCGACCACGCACCGCGCGCACGCCCGGTCCGGGTCGAAGCGGGCGAGGCGCCCCGCGCGGTCGACCGCGTCCCGCGCCCACGCGTCGGGCACCAGGGCGGCGAGCGCGCCGAACATGTGCCGCTCGTGGTCGGCGGCGACCTCCCGGAGCGACGCGAAGGGCGCGACGGCGACCACCGTGCGCACGCGCCGGTCGATCGCCGCGAGCTGGATCGCGGTCGCTCCTCCGTAGGACGTCCCGATGACCCCGAGCGGAGGCGCGAGCAGGCGGCGTCGCTCGAGCTCGTCGGCGAGCGCGTGCAGGTCCTCGGCCTCGCGGACGCCGTAGGTGAGCCACTTGCCGGACGACTCGCCGTGTCCGCGCGAGTCGACGAGCACGACGCGGAAGCCCCGGCGGGCGAGCCTTCGCGCCGTGGACACGTGGCTGCCCTTCGAGTCGCCGAGCCCGTGGAGGCACAGCACCGTCGCCTTCGGCGCCCCGTCCGGCGGGTCGAACACCCACGAGCGGACGCGGGCCCCGGCGCGCTCGATCTCCACCACCGCGCGCACGCCGTCGGGCGGCCGCACCGGGTGGTATTCGGGGGAGGGGGCGTCGGCCAGGATCGCCGCGGCCCAGCCCCCGCACCCGGACAGCACGACCGACAGCAGCGCCACGACCCGCACACCGATCCGTAGGGCGCGCGGGGCGGCCGGGACAGGGGGAGGGGAGCTCTACGCCGCGGCGTCGAGCTCGGCGATCATCTGGTCTCCGGTGATCTCGGGCGCGGCGGCGCCGCCGAAGTAGCGCAGCAGCCCGACGCGCTCGTAGTGGGGCCTGATCCGCTCGGTCAGGAGGCCGATCTCGCGCAGGTTCGGGACGAGCCGGCTGAACATCACGTGGCGGAACTCCTGCATGCCCCTCGAGGCCTCGACGGCCCGGCGCCACTCGGCCCGCGTGAGCTTGTGCGCGAACCACTCCTCGTAGACCTCGTA
Organism: Candidatus Neutrinellum sp.; assembly: GCA_039794305.1. Taxonomy (GTDB): domain Bacteria; phylum Myxococcota_A; class Polyangia; order Polyangiales; family JBDIVX01; genus JBDIVX01. Next base: position 13,769 of record JBDIVX010000107.1, on the reverse strand, counting down.
GGCCTGGAAGCGGTTTCGCATCAGCAGCGCCACCTCGAACGTCCAGTCCTCGCGCTCGCGGCGCTCGCGTTCGTCGAGCTCGCGCGTGATGTGGTCCTTGAGCGCGAGGACGCCGTAGTGGACGTGCCGCGCCTCGTCCTGGATGACCATCTTGAGGAGGTTCTTGAGCAGCGGCTCCTTGGTCATCATGTAGAGCGAGCCGAAGGCGCCGAGCGCGAGCCCCTCGACCATGATCTGCATGCCGAGGAACTTCATGTCCCAGCGGCCGTCGCTCATCAGCGCGTCGATGATCACGAAGAGGTTGTCGTTGATCTGGTAGACCTTCTCGAGCTTCGAGTCGAGGTACCGGTGGAAGACCTCGACGTGCCGGGCCTCGTCCACGACCTGCGTCGCGCCGTACAGCTTGCCGTCGAAGAACTGCACGGCCTCGGTGACCTGCGCCGCCGCGAAGAGCGCACCCTGCTCGCCGTGGAGGAACTGGCTCAGCATCCACGCGATCATGCTGTGCTGGAACCGCAGCTTCTCCCGGTCCGACAGCCGGACCCCGAGCCTCTCGAGCTCGTCCACCGCGAAGAAGTGCTGGGGGACGAACACGACCTCGGGGTTCTCCGGGTCGACGTCGATGTGCCACGGAAGGTACGTCTCGCCGTCCCACTGGCCCGCCTTCGCGCGCCGGTAGAGATCCGCCATCTCCGGGTGATCGCTCGGGTAGGTCCAGTCGAAGTACGTGTCGTGCGCCGCCCGGATCTTCGTGGGCACCCCCTGCTTGCCGCGCTTGAAGATCAGACCGCGGGCCGCGGACGGACCGAGCGAGGCGAGCACCCGCGGGTCACGCATCTCGCCGACCAGCTCGAGCGCCTCGAGGTACGGGTCGACGCGCTCGCGGACGCGGCTCGGGAGGATCTTGGCGAGTCGTTCGGTCTTCGTCATGGCTTTCCCTCTTTCCCGTCGGCGGTCTCTATCGTCGAGAAGAAGTCACGCACCCGGCTCGCGTGGTAGCGCACCAGGAACTCGTGGAAGATCGGCACCGCGCGCTCGATCATGCGGGCGGCGACGCCGGGCGGCAGATCGCTCAAGCGCTCGGACAGGAGCCTCGCGTCCCGCTCGAGCAGGGAGTCGACGACCCGCACGTAGAAGACGAGGTCGTCCACCACGAACCCGAGCTCGCGCGTGAACCCCGCCGCGCGCATCCTGACGAAGTCCTGGAGGATCCACAGGTCGTCGTCCGCGACGCGGACCGTGCCGTCCTCGCGGACGACGGCGCCGAGGACGCCGAGCTCCGCGAGCCGCTCGATCTCCTCGGGCGCGACGTCGCCGTCCCGCACGAGCGCGGTGGCGTCGACGAGCGTCCGGCTCGAGTCGCTGCCCCGTGCCAGCGTGCTCCGGAGCTCGCGCTTCACGTCGCGCAGGAACGCCTGCTGGCGGCCCGTGAAGCGGTCCTCGCGGCCGTCGAGGAGCGCCTTGATGGCCTTGAGCGGGAGGAAGCGCTCGTGCTGCAGCTTGCGGACGAGCCGCAGCCGCTCGACGTGCTCGGGGCCGTACCAGGCCATGTTGCGCCCCGTCTTGGTGCCGGGCGGCACGAGGCCCTGCTGGATGTAGAAGTGGATCGCCTGCCGGGGCAGGCCCGACAGCTCGCACAGGTCCTTCATCCGGTACGGACGGTCCGTCGTGCTCCCGCGGCAGGTCTCGAGGGCCGCCTCGCTCATGGGACCGGGACCTCCAGCTTCACGGTGCCGAGCGGCCGCGAGACGCACGTGAGCACCCAGCCCTCGCTCCGCTCCTCTTCCGTCAGGCAGTTGGGCTCCTCCATCACGACCTCGCCCTCGCGCAGCTTGCACTTGCACTCGGCGCAGCCGCCCATCGCGCAGGAGAACGGCAGGGCGATGCCCGTCGAGAGGCCTGCCTCGAGCAACGTCTGCCCCGGGCGCACGAGGGCGGTCCGTTCGAGGCCGTCCCTGCGCACGTGCAGCGTCTGGTCGGTGTCCGGCAGCGGGCGCTCGTCCCCGCGGAGCTCGGGCCGGACGAAGACCTCCTCGTGGATCCGTGCGGCCGGGACGCGGCGCGCGCGCAGGACCTCGCGAACCGCGGCGCGCATCGGGTCCGGGCCGCAGACGTAGTAGTCGGTGTGCGCGTCGCCGCCCGTGCCGAGCGCCTCGAGGCGGGCCTCGACCGTCGCGCGGTCGAGCATGCCGGTCGCGCCGGTCCAACCCTCGGGCGGATCGCTGAGCACGTGGTCCACGACGAACCGCGGCCGGTGCTCGGCCGCGAGCGCGTCGAGCGCGTCGCGGAAGATGACGTCGGCCGGTCCGCGGTTGCCGTAGACCAGGGTCACGCGGCTGCTCGGCTCGGTGGCCAGCACCGCCCGCGCGATGGACATGATCGGGGTGATGCCGCTGCCGCCGGCCAGCAGGACGAGGTGCCTGTCGGCCTCCGGATCCGGCTCGACGGTGAAGCTCCCGGAGGGGCCGAGCACGTGGAGCACGTCGCCCTCGCGCAGGCGCTCGTTGAGGTGGCCCGACACGCGCCCACCCTCGATGCGCTTGACGGTGATGGCCGACTCACCCGAATGCGGCGGGGTCGAGAGCGAGTACGCGCGGCGAAGCCGGCGCCCGTCCACCTCGACCTCCACGGTGAGGAACTGGCCCGGGACGAACTCGAGGCCCCGTCCGGAGGGGTCCTCGAGGAAGACCGAGACGGCGTCCCGGGTCTCGCGGACGATCCGGGCGACGCGAAGCGGCCGCAGCGTGAGCGACCCGAGGGCCTCGGCCGCCGCGGTGTCGGCGAAGGTGCGGGCCGGCCTCGTGACGAGGAACGGCGTCCTCTTGCCCAAGACGGAGCCGACGAGGACCGACAGGTCCCGCCGGGCCGTCGAGGCGCGCTCCGCCCACCGGCGTTTGATCTGAGTCAACATGCCACTGGACCGTTGGGGCACCGGCGTCGAGTGTCAAGAGCCACTTTACAGAAGGCCCCGGCTTGGAAATCCCGGCGGCAGCGGCCGACGCACCCTCGTGAGAGGGAGGATCTCGGCTCCGGGCGCCCTGGCGCTCGCCTGGATCGCCGCGGGGTGCGGCGCGAGGACCGGTCTCGACGAGCCGCCGCCCGAGGCGGGGCTGGTCGCGCTCGACCCGGTGGTCGAGGTCCCGCGCGCGACGGCCGCGGCCCACCTCACCGCGGGGCTGTTCCACACCTGCGCGGTCCGGGTCTCGGGCGAGATCTGGTGCTGGGGGTTCAACACCGCGGGCCAGCTCGGAGACGGGACCGACGTGAGCCGCGAGTCCCCGGTGCGCGTCGCCGGCATCGACGACGCCATCCTCGTCCGCGGTGGGCGCGAGCACACGTGCGCCCTGCGTCACGGCGCGGCGATCTCGTGCTGGGGCTCGAACCTCGCCGAGCAGCTCGGCGGCGCGACCACCGACTTCCGGAGCACCCGCCCGGCCACGCTGCCGTCGCTCGGAGACGTGGTCGACCTCGCGGCCGGAGGCGGGCACACCTGCGCGCTCACGTCCGGCGGAGAGGTCGCCTGCTGGGGCGACGACTCGCGCGGACAGCTCGGCGGCCGGGCGTCCGCGACGCACCGCGTCCGCTTCGCTCGGCCCGAGCTGCCCGGGGTCGCCCAGATCTCGGCGGGGTGGCTCCACACGTGCGCCGTCCTCGACGCGGACGGGCGGGTCGCGTGCTGGGGTGAGAACCGCGAGGGCCAGCTCGGGGCGGGCGCGCTCGACGCGACGGCGGTCCCCGTCGAGGTGCCCGGCGTGCGCGACGCGGTCCAGGTGGCGGCCGGAGACCACCACACCTGCGCCGTGCTCGGCTCGGGCGCCGTATGGTGCTGGGGTCGGAACGACTTCGGGCAGCTCGGCGACGGCACGACCGGGCCGGTGAGCGGACCCGTCGAGGTGCGGGGGCTCGACGACGCCGTCGAGGTGGCCGCCGGGCACGAGCACACCTGCGCCTTGCGCCGCACCGGCGAGGTCGCGTGCTGGGGCCGGGCCGACCGCGGGCAGCTCGGTCTCGTCCTCGACGAGACGTACTCGCCGGTGCCGGCGATGGCCCACGAGCTCGGGGGCGTGAGGCAGGTCGCGGCGGGGTGGCGACACGCGTGCGCCCGGAGGTCGTCCGGTGAGGTCCTGTGCTGGGGGCGGAACGTGGAGGGCCAGCTCGGGGTCGGCACCCACGAGGCCGAGAAGACGCCCACCCGCGTGGTGGGGCTCTGAATTCGCAATCGGCCCAGACGTGAGCCGCCGCGCCGGGTACCATCCCGTCGCCGATGATCCCGCCCCAAGAAGCGCTCGAGGTGCTCCTCGAGGTCACCCGCTCGCTCGCCGACGAGGGCTCGCTCGAGGCGTCGCTCGAGGTCGTGACGCGCGCGGCGCTCGAGCTGCTCCCCGAAGCGGACCACGCGTCGGTGCGCCTGCTCGACGAGTCGCGCACGAAGCTCCTGTGCGGCGCCCGGTCCGGGGCGGGCATCGCGCAGGCGCCGCTCTCGTTCCGGCCCGGCGAGGGCGTGGCGGGCTGGGTCGTCGAGCACGCGCAGCCCGCGCGCATCGACGACGTCGAGGGAGACACCCGATACGTGTTCCGCGCCGAGCAGGGGTTCGCCTCGCGCTCTCTGCTCGCGGTCCCGCTCTGGTCGAACGCGGTGGTCGTCGGAGTCCTGTCGGTCAGCTCGCCCGACCGGGCGGCCTTCGGCGAGCAGGACCAGCTCCTCGCGAGCCTCCTCGCGAACTGCGCGGTGCCGTCCATCGACCGCGCGCGCCTCGAGCGGCTCGCGATCACCGACGCGCACACGCGCGCGTTCAACCGCCGCTACCTGCTCCCACGGCTGCACGAGGAGATGGCGCGGTCGGAGCGCACCGGCTCCCCGTTCAGCCTCCTCGTGATGGACCTCGACCACTTCAAGGACGTCAACGACCGTCACGGCCACGCGGCGGGCGACGCCGTCCTGCGCCTCTTCGCCGAGCGTGTGCGGGAGGCCACCCGCCGGCAGGACGTGCTCGTGCGGTGGGGCGGCGAGGAGTTCATCCTGCTCATGCCCGACACGGGGCTCGAGACGGCCCGCACCGTGGCCGAGCGGATCCGCGCCGAGGTGGCGGCCCAACCGTTCGAGCTCGGCGGCGGCGCCGAGGTCCGGCAGACGGTCTCCATCGGCGCGGCGACCTGGGACGGACGCGAGCCGCCCGAGGCGCTCGAGCAGCGGGCCGACGCGGCGATGTACGAGGCGAAGCGAGCCGGCCGCGACCGCGTCGAGATATCCGCGCGAGACCCGGACGGGCTATAGTCGGCGCCATGCCGAAGACCGCCGCGCTCGCCCTGTCGTCCTCCCTCCTGCTCGTCGCCTGTGGCGGCGCCACCATCAACCGCGAGGACGGCCTGCGCCGCCTGAGCGACGCGATCCAGGCGCCCGCCTCGAGCTCCGACCAGGCCGCGGAGAGCAGCCGCCTCGTCGAGCAGATCGTCCAGGAGGGGGTGCTCGAGGACATGACGCGCGAGGAGGTCTCCTCCGCGATCGGTCACGGGGACCCCTGCTCGCGGCACCCGCGCTGCGCCGAGAACGGCTTCGAGGACGACGACTGGTTCTACACGGTCGGGCAGATGGGCGAAGGCGCGACGGGCGCGTTGCCGATCCTGATCGTGGGCTTCGACCGGTTCGGCAAGGTCACGCAGACCTGGAACCTGCGCGTCCACGAGTGAGCGGCCGACGCGCCCGCCCGAGAGGGCCCGGCGCGCACGTCGCGCGACGCCGGGCCCGGGAGACGAGCGGAGCTCCGAGCGAGCGCTACTCCATCGTCTCTCCGCCCTCCTCCGGCTGCTCCTCGCCGTAGGGCTGCTCCTCGCCGAAGGGCTCGCCTTGCTCCTCGGGCGTCCAGCCTTCCTCCTCGGCCGGCTGCTCCTGCTCGGTGGGCTGCTCCTCAAGGACCTCGCCTTCTTCCTCGGGCTTCTGCTCCTCCTCCTCGCCGAAGATGCCCTCTTGCTCCTCGGGCTTCTGCTGCTCCTCGCCCTGCTCCCGCTGGAACAGGCCTTCCTCGCCGCCGGGCTCCTGCTGGGGCTCTTGCTGCTCCATGCCCGGCTGCTGCTGCTCCTGCTCCATCTGCTCTTCGCACCCGAAGAGCGCGAGCGACCCGGCCAGCGGCAGCGCGAGCGCGACGGTCCACGGTCCCAATCCGCGTCGGCTGTTTCGTCCAGACATGTTCGTGCCTCCTCTTGTCGTGTTCCTCGTTTGGCTCGAACTCGCGCTCGTGGGCTGCAGCGTGCGTGCCACCGAGGCCTCCGTTCGACGCCCGCGCGGCAACCGCGCAGGTTCTTCGAGGCGCGCGTGGGGAGTCGCCCGCAGGCGGGGCAAGCTGACCGGGGGCCAGCACCGCACCGGGGCGCTCGCGCCACCGGTCGTCGCGCCACGGCGCGTCGCCCTGCGGGGGCAGGACGACTCCGCGTGCGGCGGCCGTTTCGCAATCGGCGCGGGTCATCTAGCATTGCCGCGTGGGCAGGGTCGACCCGAGCGCAGTGGAGCCCATCCGCGACGAGGACTGCGAGGACGTGGCCGCGTTCATCGCCAAGCGGTGGGGCTCGCCTCGGATCGTGACGCGCGCGCGCGAGCACGACGCCCGGACCCTGCCCGGGTTCCTCGTCCGCGAGGAGGGGCGCGTGGTCGGCGCGCTCACGGTGTCGATCGAGGGGCCGGAGTGCGAGGTGGTCACGATCGACGCGGCCGAGGAGGGCCGGGGCCTCGGCACGGCCATGCTGGCCCGCGCCGAGGCCTACGCGCTCGAGCGCGGCTGCGACCGGATGTGGCTCGTCACCACCAACGACAACCTCCGCGCGCTCTACTTCTACCAGCGCCAGGGCTTCCGCATCGTGGCCGTGCACCGCGACGCGGTCACTCGGACACGCGAGCTGCGCCCGCACCTGCCCGAGGTCGCCGCCAACGGGATCCCCATCCACGACGAGATCGAGCTCGAGAAGAACCTCGACGGCCGGGTCCGCGAGGTCTGACCGCGAGGTCCGCTCACGGCGTGGCGGGCCGGATGGCGTAGGTCATCCGGTAGGTGACCGGGGCCGAGAGCTCCACGCCGGGCACCGTGAGGCCCAGGATCGGGCCCACCGCGCAGGCGCGCAGGGCCGTGCGCGCGGGGACCGACTCGCGGACCCGGCCCGAGAGGATGCGCCCGTTCGGCTCGAGCCGCAGCTCCACGTCGAGCAGGGCCGTCCCGTCCCGCGCGCGCTCGGCGGCGCAGCGCTCGATGTCGGCCGCCCGGGTGCCGAGCGCCTCGGCGACCGCGCGGTCCGGGCCCGCACCCTCGGCCGCCTTCACGGGCCCGAGCGCGCACAGACCGGGCGCGTCGTGCGGACACAGCACGAAGTCGTGCACGCGCTCGATCGCGCGCGTCGGCGCCGGATCGAAGTAGAGCCCGGACAGGCGTGACTCGACGCACTCGGCGAGCGTCGCGTCGCCGGACGTGTCCTCGACGACGCGGGCCGTCGACAGCCGGCTCTCCGGTGAGACGTGGACGGCGACCCGGACCCACCCGGACAGCGAACCGTTGCGGCCGCGCGCCTCGTCGTAGCAGCCCCGGGCCCGCGCGAGGTGGCCCCGGAGCTGGCGTTCGGCCGCCTCGTCGTCGGCCGCCGCGGGCGCGGGCTCTCCCCGCACCGCGCGGGCGCCGGCGCAGCCCACGAGGACGACCGCGATCAAAGTCACGCGTATGCACACCCCCACGGCGGTACCTTCCCCCCGGGTGGGTCGCCCGGCCCGCGGTGAATTTCCAAACACCGGCCGCGATGCTCGGCACCGGGTCACGGCCGCCCGGATGTGATACAGAGGCGCGCCATGACCGAGCCGGTCTGGGAGCTGCCGCTGCGCCTGCCGCGCCACGCGTTCTCACCGCGGGACGCCGCCCGGGCGGGGGACGTGTGGCGGTGCTTCCAGGAGGCCGCGGTCGAGGCCTCGGCGCGCGCCGGGTGGCCGCCCATGCGCTACCGCGAGACGGGGACCGCGTTCGTGGTGCGCCAGATGACCGTCGTCCACCACCGCGAGGCGACCTACGGAGAGGACACGCGCGCGCGCACCTGGGTGGGGCGGTTCCGCCGGGACACGATCTCGACGCGCGAGGTGCGGCTGCTCGGCGACGACGGCGTGGTCGCGGCCGCGACCCAGGAGTGGGTGCACGTGAACGCGCAGTTGAAGCCGACGCGCGCGGGACCCGAGCTCGTCTCCTGCTTCCCGAGCTACGACGGCGATCCGTCGCCGGAGCTCCCCGAATACGAGGATCTCCCCGGAGCGACGCACACGTTCCGGCTCGGCTGCTGGTACACGTGGATGGACCCGCTCGGCCACGTGAACCACCCCGTCTACGTCGACTGGTGCGACGAGTGCATCTCGCGCGCGATGGTGCAGGCGGGGCTCGACCCGATCGCGCTCCAGCCGGTGGCCGAGAGGCTCACGTTTCGGGCGGGCATCCGCGCGCCCGAGGAGGCGGTCGTCGAGGCGCGGCGCGTGGGCCGCACCGCGGCGGGCGACCTCGTGCTCGCCCACCGAGTGCTCGACGCCGGCGGGACGCCGTGCGCCGACGGCACCACCGTGCGGCGGCTCGCCGGCGCCGATCCGGCGCCGCTCGTCGCGGCGTTCGACTGAAGGGGGCGTGGTGCGGCGGGTCGTCTCGGCGGTGGTGGCGGTGCTCGTGGCGTGCGGGCCGGGGCCCGCCGCCGAGGTGCGCCCGGGGCCCGACGCGCCTTCCACCGTCGTCCTGTCGGTGATCGGCACCAACGACCTCCACGGCCACGTCGACCGGGTGGCGGTGCTCGGCGGCTACCTCGCGAACCTGCGGCGAGCGCGCGACGCCGAGGGCGGGGGCGTCCTGCTCGTGGACGGCGGCGACATGTTCCAGGGGACGCTCGTGTCGAACCTGGTCGAAGGGCGGAGCGTCGTCGACGCCTACGACGTCGTCGGCTACCACGCCGCCACCGTGGGCAACCACGAATTCGACTTCGGCCCGGTCGGCCCCGCGGTCACGCCGGCCGCCGCCGAGGACGATCCGCGTGGAGCCTTGAAGGCGCGCGCCGAGCAGGCGAGCTTCGCGCTGCTCACCGCCAACATCCTCGACGCCGAGACGGGCGAGCGCGTCGACTGGCCCGACATGCCGCCGACCGCGACCGTGGACGTGGCGGGGGTGCGGGTCGGCATGGTGGGCGTCTCGACGGCGGAGACGCTCGAGACGACCATCGCCGCGAACGTGAGCGACCTGCGCATGGCGCCCGTCGTCGAGACGGTGGTCCGCCACGCGCGCGAGCTGCGCGAAGCCGGCGCGGACGTGGTCGTCGTCGCGGCCCACGCGGGCGGGGCGTGCGAGCGCTTCGACGAGCCCGATCGGCCGGAGGCTTCGTGCGAGCCCGATCACGAGATCTTCGAGGTGGCCCGGGCGCTCCCGCCGGGGCTCGTCGACGTGATCGTGGCCGGCCACACCCACGCGGGCGTCGCCCACCGAGTGAACGGCGTCGCGGTCATCGAGTCGTACGCGTACGGGCGCGCCTTCGGCCGGGTCGATCTCGAGGTGGACCCACGGCGCGACCGCGTGGTCGACGCGCGCGTCCATCCGCCGCGCGAGCTGTGCCACGACCCGGAGGCGCCGATCGACGACTGCCGGCCCGGGAGCTACGAGGGGCTCCTGGTCGAGCCGGACACGCGCGTCCTCGACGCCATCGCGCCGTACGTGGAGCGCGCCGGCGAGCTCCGGCGGCGGTCCTCGGGCGTCACGGTCGCCGAGCGGCTCGAGGCCGAGGGCGACCGCGAGTCCGCGCTCGGCAACCTCCTCGCCGACCTGATCCTCGAGGCCGGCCCCGAGGGAGACGTGGCGGTCATGAACGGCGGCGGCATCCGCGCGTCTCTCCGCGCGGGCGAGCTCACCTACGGCGACCTCCACCGCACGTTCCCCTTCGACAACCGCTTCGCGACCGTGCGCATGACCGTCGCCGACTTCGAGGCGCTCTACGCGCGCATGCTGACCTCGCGAGGGAGCTTCCTCTCGCTCGGCGGGGCGCGCGTCCGGGCGCGGTGCGAGGGTGGCTCGCTCGAGGTCGACCTGCTCCGCCCGGACGGCGAGCCCTGGGCCGACGACGCCACCCTCACGGTCGTGACGAGCGACTTCCTCGCGACGGGCGGCGACCGCCTCGGGCTCGGCGAGAGCGCCGAGGTCACCGTGCACGGCGGCGAAGTCATGCGCGACGCCCTCTTCGACCGCCTGCGCGACCGCGGCGGCACCCTGCGCGCGGCCGAGCTGTACGACCCGGGCGCCCCGCGCGTGTCGTACCCCGGGGAGCGCCCGGTGACGTGCGAGCCGGCGGCGCCGGCGCCTGCCCCGGCCGCGCCCGTGCGGTAGCTCGACCGAGCTGGCCCGCGATGGTGGTCGGCGAGACCGGGTCGATCAGCGGCGGCGCCGGCGCGTGACGAGCAGGAGGGGGGCCAGCAGGCCGAGGAGCAGGGCGCCCCTGCCCGCGCGCTCGCCCCAGGCGACGGCGCAGCTCGCCGAGGCGGAGGCCTCGCCCTCGGCGGTGCACATGCCTCCCGAGCACATGGCCGAGCCGCGGGCGCTGGTGTCGACCTCGATGTCGAGGAGCGAGCGCAGCGCGTCGATGCAGGCGTCGAGGTTGCCGCCGTGGTCGACGAACTGGCCGTCGCAGAAGAGGGCGCCGTCGGGCTCGGTGCACTGCGCGGTGCAGCCGCCCGTGAGCTCGGCCTCGCAGTCGACGTAGCCCGAGGCCTGGCACTCGATCTGGCAGTCGACGTTCGCCTCCGCGGTGCAGCTCGCCTCGCAGCTCGCCTCGCAGCTCGCCATGCAGTCGGCGGTGGGAGGCGTCGCCTCGCAGGAGGCGTCGCACTCGGCGGCGAAGGTCGCCTCGCAGCTCGCCTCGCACCGCGCCTGCGCCTGCGAGTCGCCCGCCATGGCCTCGCACTCCCCGGCGCAGCGCGCCTCGAGACCTGCGGTGCATTCGGCCCGGCAGTCGAAGCTGCCCGGGTTCACCTCGCACCGCGCCTGGCAGTCGGCGACGTCGCAGCTCGCCGTGCACGAGGCCTCGGCCGATGCCGTGCACGCGCCGTCGCACTCCACGCGCAGCTCGGCGGCGCAGGACGCGGTGAAGCTCAGCGGCTCGCACATCGCGGTGCAGCCGCCTTCGACGAGCACCTCGCACGTCGCGTCGGCCTCGACGTAGATGTCGCCGCAGGCGTCGAGCTGGGCTTCGGAGGGGGCGGGGGAGACGACGAGCGCCGCGGCGAGCACGGACGCGACGAGGAGAGCGCGCTTCATGGCGCCAGGGTACACGACCGGCCGGCGGTCCGTGAAGCCGCGCGCGCGACGCCGGGCTCACGCCGGCGGCGGCTCCCCGATCTCGTGACCGAGCTGCTCGAGGAACGCGCGCAGGAACGCGGTGCGGCGCTCGGCCTCGGCGCGGCCGGCGGCCGTGTTCATCGTCTCGGCGAGGCCGAGGAGCTTCTGGAAGAAGTGATCGACGGTGAAGCGCACGTCGTCGAGCGGGCGTCCCCTCGCCCAGGGGTCGTCGGGGTGGAAGTACCGGGCTCCCATCTTCGCGCCGCAGGTCGCGGTCCGGAAGATCCCGAGCGCGCCGAGCGCCTCGAGGCGGTCTGCGTCCTGGAGCGCCCGTCCGAGCGGAGTCTCCGGCGTCGCCCCGCGGCTGTAGCTGTGATCGCGCACGGCGTCGGCGATGCGGTCGACCGCGTCCGCCGCGAACCCGAACCGTGGCAGCAGCTCGCGGGCGACGGCGGCCGACAGCTCGCTCGCGCGGGCGCGGTCGGGCGAGTCCTTCGGCACGTTCACGACGTCGTGGAGGAGCGCGGCGGCGATCGCCTCGCGCCGGTCGACCGCACCTGCGCCGAGCCGGACGGCCCAGCGCGCGACGCGCAGGCAGTGCGCGACGTCGTGGCCCGGGTCGTCGTCGAGCCGCTCGCGAGCCTCGGCGTAGAGGTCGCCGAGGCCCTCGGAGTCGATCCACGCGTGCACGTCGTCCGGCATGGAGGCGTCATACCACGGCTCGAAACGCGGTACTGTCGCCTCCGATGAGGGCGTCTCTCCTCGTGCTCGCGGCGGCGCTCGTCGCGTGCGGTGCGCGCTCCGGCGTGGAGGTCGAGCCGCCGCCCGAGGCGGGTCCGATCGACGGCGGCTTCGACACGTTCCCGTGCCGCTGGAGCCTCGCGCAGGCGACGCCCGTCGCGGCGTCGGCGGCCGGCTTCGCGGCGCTGTCCGGCGCCGTGCACGGCGCGCGCGACGAGGTCGCGATCGTGGGGGCCGAGGGCGAGGAGCTCACCGGGACCGTGCTGTCGCTCGGCGATCCGCCCTCCACGCTCGCCGCCGTCCCGCCCGTCTTCTCCGGGGCGCTCCTCGGCCACGCCACGGGCTGGGCGCAGGCGGGCGAGGAACGCGGCGCGTGCTTCCAGGTGTTCTACGGCGATCGCTTCGACGTCCTCGGCACGCGGCGCGACGAGGCGGACCGCTGCTTCCTCGAGCCGAACGACACGCAGCGCCTCGACCTCACCCGGCTCGCGGCCGGCCGCGTGCACGTGACCTCGCACGCGCTGCCGGAGGGCGCGCGGCGGGCGGCGACGGCGCCCACGGTCGGCGTCGTCGCGCACGCGCGGTCGGCGCGCATGGAGCCCTTCGGCTGGCTGGCGGTGACAGTCGAAGGCGGGAGGCTCCGTGCCTACCGCTTCGACACGGGCGCCGGGGCGAGCGCCGACCTCGGCCCGCAGCGGGAGCCGTTCGCGCTCGCGCTCGACCGCGTGCGACCCGCCGGCGTGGTGCTCCGGCGCGATCCGGAAGGGATCTGGCGCCTCGAGCGCATCCCGCTCGAAGGCGAGCCCGGGAGCGTCCCGCTCGCGGACCTGTCCGGGCTCCCGGCGGAGCCGTTCGGGACCATGGTCACCAACGAGACGGAGGCGCTGATCCCGCTCCGCGACGGGCGGGTCGCGGTCGCGCCCGTCGACGGATCGGCGGTGCGCTTCGTCGGGCCGGTCCCCGAGGCGCCCGTCGAGGAGCTGCTCGTGATCATGCGCCCGGGCGCGAGCGCCGGGGGGCTGCTCTATACGCACCGGGCGGGCGGCCGCGTCCAGCTCACCTTCCGGCCGCTCACCTGCAATCGCTGAGCGTCCGAACGCCTTCGCGGCGTTGTCGCGGAGCGGGCGTCCGTGTCGCACCCCGGCCGCAGCTAGAGCGAAAAACGCGCGCGATTCGGGCCGGGTTGTGCCACGGTGGGCCACCTGAGCCTGGCAAGGGACGTGCACGAAGGGCGGCCCGTGCCCCGGCTCGTCGCGATCACCGTCTCGGCGCTCGGGCTCCTCGTCGGAGCCCCGCGGGCCTCCGCGCAGGGCGGGCTCGTCGAGTGGTCGGCGCCGCCGGGCTGCCCCGGGGCCGAGGCCGTCGACGGCGCCATCGCGAGCCTCCTCGGGGACGGCGCCGATCGCGCAACCGTCCCGCCGATGCGAGCCGACGTGGTCGCCCTCGCCGACGGGGCCTTCGAGCTCACCCTCCGGGCCGAGGCCGGCACCCGCACCGTACGCGACGAGTCCTGCGCGGCGGTGGCCGACGCCGCCGCGCTCATCGTCGCCATGTCCGCCACCCCCGAGTTGCATTCGGGCGTGTCCCCAATGCAAGTCGAGTTGCATTCGGGACACGCCCGAATGCAAGTGGCGGAGGGGTTGGGGGTGCCGGGGCCGGAAGGGGGCCGCGGGCAGGGGGTGGCGTGGGAGCACGGGGTGAGCGCGGGGCGGG
>JBDIVX010000106.1:0-26943 GCA_039794305.1 Candidatus Neutrinellum sp. | reverse complement strand
CCGTCGACCACGGTCGCCCCCGCCGTGCGGTAGGCCTCGTCCGGGAACCCGGCCGCGTCACCGGCGGTCGCCTCGACGAGCACCTCGAAACCCAGCGACGCGAGCTTCTTGGTCGAATCGGGCGTGACGGCCACGCGGCGCTCCCCGGGATGCACTTCCCTCGGTACGCCGACCTTCATCGCGCGCCGGTTATACCGATTTTGGAGACTCCCGCGAGCGATTTTCCTGGCGGCCGGTTGCGCCGGGCCACTCGGCGCGTCACGTTCGGCGGCCGTGGGCGGGCCGATCTACGTGCCACCGGACGCCGGCGGCAAGCCGTTCGCCGGGCGCCGCGGCGGGCGAAAGCGCCTCGGAGCGGTCGTCGCGGGCGTCGGGGGCCTGCTCCTCTTGCTCGGCGGGATCGGGCTCGCCACACGCGGCGGCGGCGAGGGATTCGACGCCGAACCCGGGCCGCTCGCTGCCGCGCTCGGGGAGACGGACTGGCGGTTCCCTGCCGATCCCGTGAGCGGCTACCGCCGGCTCGCGACGCCCTTCCGAGGGCGAACCGCCGTCGACCGGGTCGACCTTTCGCGCGACGGAACGCTCGCGGTGGGCCTCAGGCTCTCGGGTGGCGAGCCCTGGGTGCTCGTCTGGCGCGGGGGACGGTTCGCGGCGCACCCGTTCGGTGAGTCGCACGGCGCGGTGACCGCGGTCGGGGTCGACCCCGAGGGCGTCGTGCACGTGGGGTTCTCGGACGGCGCGCTCGCCCGCGTCAGCCCGGCGGGCGTCGTCGCCGAGGACGGCGTGGTCGCGGACGGCTACTCGATCGTCGGGTTCGCCTTCGACCGGGCGAGCCGTCGGTCGGCGCTGATGCTGAGCGGCGGCGAGGTGCGCACGGGGCTCCGGCCTCTCGGGCGCCACTCCCTGCACGTCGTGCCCATGCCGCCGCGAGCGCGCATCCGGGAGATGATCTACACGGCGGACGGCGACCTCGTCGTCGCCGGAGACGCCGGGGCGCTGTTCGTGTCGACCGACGAGGGGTGGCAGGAGCGGCCGCTGCCCACGCCGGGCAACGTGACCGCGCTCGGGCTCGGCGCGGGCGGGGATCTGCTCGTGGCCCAGTCGAACGGGCACGTGTTCGGCGGCTCGGGCGTGACCTGGGACCGGCTCGGGCAGATCGCCGTCGCGCCGGTGGCGGTGGGCGCCGTCCCCGGCAGGGGCGTGGTGGTCGCGGCCAGCAACGGCCGCATCTACGCAACGCTCGGCAGGGACGACTTCTCGGAGGTGCCCGGCTACCAGGCGCCGGGCGGCTTCGCGGCCGAGGACGGGCGCGTCCGCGGTCACGACGTCGTGCTCGGCGGGAGCGACCGGCTCCTCGTGTGGGACGGCCAGCTCTTCGACTCGACGGCCATGGCGATGCCGGAGGGCACCGTGACCGCGCAGGGCTGCGCGCCGGTCGGTCCGCCACCGGCCGCCGGCACGGACCTCCCCACCCTTTTCGACTGCGACGAAGGCCGCCACGCGATCCTCGGGGGCGGCGCGCTCGTGGACGTGGACGCCGTGCGGGTGGCCGGGCGCGAGCTGCGGGCGGTCGACGTCGTGCGGATGTTGCGCGAAGCGGAGCGGCGCGGCGCGGCCTGGGTGGCGGGCGAGCCGTGGGCGCCGTCGCCGCCGGGACAGCTCCCGGCCGTCGAGCGCTTCGTCGCGGAGGCGGGGCGATGGGAGCCCGTCGCGCCCTTCGACCTCGAGCAGGGCGAGGTGCTGAGCGTCTCGGCGGCGCCGTCGGGCGAGACCTGGGAGGTGTGGGCGGCGACGCGCGCCGGCGACGTCCACCTCGCGCGAGTGACCGCGGGGACGCCGCCGGCCTTCGAGGTCGTGGCCACGCACGCCGAGCTGTCGGCGCCCCATGGCGAGACCTTCTTCCCGAGCACCGTCGAGGTGCACGCGCTCGGCTCGGGGCGCGCGCTCGTCGTCCACGACGGCTGGATGGGCACGCGCGTGGGCGGTGCGGTCGAGCCGCTCGGGCTCTCCGACGAGCGGCCTCCCGCGCACCCGGCGTTCCATCGCGTGCGAGACGGGGCATTGGTGGTGGAGCCGGGGAGCGTCCGTCTCGTCGGCGCCGAGGAGACGGTGCCGTGGACGGTTCCGCCCGACGCCGACCTCGGGCTCGCGACGTGGGCTCGCGGCATGTTCGACGTCGCGGTGCGTGAGGGCGAGGTGCTCTTGCGCGCCGAGCACGCCGTCCTGTCGTGCCGCGATCGGGGGTGCCGCCCGGTCCCCCTGCCCTCCTTCGCGAAGCCCGGGGGCGTGACGTTCTCTCCGGACGGGCGCGTGGTCGTGTTCGAGCCGGGCGGCATGGTGGGGATCGTCGAGCCGCGGGTGGATCGATGAGCTCGGTGAGCCGCGCGCCGGCGCCGTCGGTCTGCGCGGTCCACCCCGGCCAGCCCGCGTTCGTGACGTGTCGGCGGTGCGGCGCGTACGCCTGCGAGTACTGTCTCGGGCAGGATGGCGAGGTCTGCTCCTCGTGCACCGCACGCGACGAGGGCGGGGGTGTGATCGCGTGGGAGCGGCGTGATCTGGGGATGCTCGCCCGGTTCGGCCGCACGGTCCGCCAGGTGCTCGCACGGACCGGGCAGACCTTCGCAGAGCTCCGACCCGGCAGCGTGCCGGCGGCCCTCGGATACGTCGCCCTCGTGTACGCGCTCACGAGCCTCGTCACGCTGTTCGTCCTCGCGCCGTGCGTCGTGCTGAGCTTCTTCGGCTGGCAGACACCGATCCAGGTCGGGGACGGGGCCGCGGTCGCGCCGGTGATGGTGGCCGCGCTCTGCGGCGGGCCACCCCTGCAGGCGCTCGTCGGCATGGCGACGGCCGTGGTGCTCGGGCTGGTCTACCACGCGGCGGTGAAGCTCGCGGGCGGACGCGGCGGGATCGACGTGAGCCTGCGGACGGCGGCCTACGGGCTGACGGTGGTCCTCGTGTGGGCGCCGCTCACGGTCGTCCTTCTCCTGCCGACGCTCGGCCTCGTGGTGATGGGCATCGTGCTCGTCGCGCAGCTCGTCTGGGGCGCCAACGTGGGAGTGACGGTGGCACGCGCACACCACGGCCTCGACGGCGCCCGCGCGGTCTTCGCCGGGTGGCTTCCCGCGGCGCTCGCGCTGCTGCTCGTCGGCCTCACCCTCGGCGGCGCGTGGCTCGTCCGCGATGTCACCGAACCGTCACGAGCGCCCGATGTCTACGAGCCGGTATACGGATACTGAACACGGAGCCGCGGGATCGCGGTCGTCCGTTCGGTCGCTACAGTCGTCGCATGGACATCTACCTCGTCCGACACGCGGTCGCGGTGCCGCGCGGGAACGACGCGCTCGATCATGCGCGTCCGCTCACGCCGAAGGGCCGGTCGCGGTTCGAGCGCGAGGTGCGCGGGCTCTACGGTCTCGGCGTCCGGTTCGACCGCGTCTACCACAGCCCGTGGACGCGCGCGGCGCAGACCGCGGAGCTCCTCGGGCCGGTGACGACGGGTGACCGCGTCGCCCTCCCCGGCCTCGCCGCTCCGCCCTGCCCCGAGCTGCTCGAGCACATCCGCGGCGACTCTATCGCGCTCGTCGGCCACGAGCCTTGGATGACGGACCTCCTCGCCCTCCTCGTCCTCGGTGACCCGAGCCAGGGCGACCGCTTCGTCCTGAAGAAGGGCGGCATCGCCCACCTCGAGGGCGACTCCGAGCCGGCCGGCTGCACCCTCCTCGCCCTCTTGCCGCCCCGCCCCCTCCGCGGGCTCTCCCGGTAGGTACGTGTTCAGCGCAGTGTGAGCAGGGCGCTCTTCGGGTGAGGGGCGTCGCCGGGCGCGGCGGGGAAGTCGGGGGGCGGGGCGAGGTCCTTCATCTGTGCGAGGGCACGGCCGGCGCGACGGGCCGCCTCGTGCAGGAGCTTCCGTAGGCGTCCCCAGGACATGCGGGTGTCGTTCGTGCACGCGAGCATCCGCCCGCCCGGCGCGAGCAGCGACAGGCACGTCGCCGCGAGCTCGACCCAGTCGCTGCCCGAGGTCCACCGGCTCTTCTTGGTGGTGGAGTACGTCGGCGGATCGACGATCACGAGGTCGAACCGCCCGCCCTGCCGCACCATGCGCTCGAGCACCGCGAAGACGTCGTCGCGCACGAACCGGTGGTCGCCGCCGGGGTCGACGGCGCGCACCTGCCTCTCGCCCCACGCGAGCGCGGGAGCCGCGACGTCCACGCTGACCGTGCGCCGCGCTCCACCCGCCGCGGCGGCGACCGTGAAGGCGCACGTGTAGGCGAACAGGTTGAGCACGGCGGCGTCACGCGAGAGGGCGCGCACGCGCCGGCGATTCTCGCGCTGGTCGAGGAAGATCCCCGTGGACAGGCCGTCTCCGAGACGGACCACGTAGGGAACACCGTGCTCGCGGACGATCATCTCGGCAGGCGCCGCCTCGCCTCGCACCGGCGCCGCAGGCGCGAGCTCGTCCCGGCGCGTGTCCGCGAGCACGTTCGCCTGCTTGGGACGGACCTTCAGGTACACGCCGTCGAAGCCGAGTCGGCCGAGGGCGTCGAGGACCTCGCCGCGGCGCACTCCCTCGTCGTACAGGTTCGCGACCAGGAAGTCGCCGTAGACGTCGAGCGCGAGCCCCGGCAGCCCGTCGGCGTCCGCGTTCGCCAGCCGGAACGCGGTCGTCGGCTCGGGCGCGTCGGCCGCCCGGCCGAGCCCCCAGCGGGCCTCGGCGGCCCGGCGCAGCGTCGCGTCGAGCGCGGCGGGCGTCTCGGGGAAGACGATCTCTCCGGCAGCGAGCCAGCGCGCCATCTCGGGCGGGGTCGGCGCCTCCAGGCGCAGCGGCTCGCCGGTCACCGGGTGGTCGAGCACGAGCCTCGCCGCGTGGAGCATCAGCCGCTCGGCGCGCGGCCCGCCGTACAGCGCGTCGCCGGCGACCGGCGCGCCCTCGTGCGCGAGCTGGACGCGGATCTGGTGCGTGCGGCCGGTCTCGATGCGCACCTCGAGGAGCGACCGCCCGTCCTCGCGGGCGATCTCGCGGACCCGGGTGACGGCTGCCTTGGCCCGCCGATCCCGCGCGGTCGCCACCTGCATCCTCCCTTCCTTGCCCTTCACCACGGGGTGCCGGAGCACGCGCTCGGCGCCCCGCGGCCACCCGCGGACCGCCGCGACGTACACCTTCTCGACCGCGCGCTGCTCGAGCTGCCGGGCGAGACCGGGGTTCGCCTCCCGCCGCTTGGCGTACACCATCACGCCCGACGTCTCGCGGTCGAGCCGCTGGTGGATGCCGAGGTAGCCGCCGCCGAGATGGCGCCGCAGCCGCTCGGGCAGATCGTCCGGGTGCTCGGGATCGGCCGCCTGGCTCGGCACGCCGGCAGGCTTGGCGACCGCCACGACGTCCTGGTCCTCGTAGACGATCCACTCCGCGCGGAAGTCCGGCCAGAGCCTCGATCGGTCCATCAGTAGCTGCGGTTCTTGAGCTCCTCGGGGAGCAGCGGCGACGGAGTGCCCGTGGTCGTGACCCAGAGCTGGTGCGCGGCGCGCGTGGCGGCGATGTGCAGGAGATGCCGCGACTCGTCGTCCTCGGGGTAGCTCGCGGCGCTCACCTCGAGCAGCACCACGTAGTCGAACTCGAGGCCCTTCACCTGCCGAACGTCGGTCACGTCGACGCCCGGCTTGAAGGGGAAGTCCTGCTCGGCGATGCGGCGCAGGTTCGGCACCTCGGCGTTCTGCAGGCCGCGGTAGCACACGTCGGCCTGCTCGGGGTAGCGCGCGATGACGGCCACCGAGGCCCGCGGCTCGCTCGTCGCGAGGTCTCGCAGGGCCTCGGCCAGGAAGCCGACGGCGTCGCCCCCGTGGGCAAAGCGGAAGAGCTCGACCGGCGCGCCGTGGCGCGTCGCGTGGCCCTGCTCCTCGTGACGAAGTGGACCGAGGACCTCGGTGGCCAGCTCGATGATCTCGTGCGTCGACCGGTAGCTGAGCTTGAGCGGCTCGACGTCGACGTGGTCGAGCTCGAGGTCGTGCAGGACGCCGCGCCAGTCGCTGAACCCGTTGTACATGTGCAGGCGCTGGGCGAGGTCGCCGGCCAGCGTGACGCTCTGCTCGTCCGAGGACGTGCCGAGCACGACCGCCAGCTCCACCGGGCTGAGGTCCTGGGCCTCGTCGACGAAGACGTGCTCGTACTCGAGCACGTCCCGCTTCCTTCCGAGCCCCCCGCGCATGCGCTGGACGAGCCGGAGCAGCAGCGTGTCGTCCTCGCGGTCGATCGTGACCTCGCGCACCTCCTCCACACCGTCGATGCCGACGCCGTGCTCGTCCCGCTCCTCCCGCTCGTCGCGGCTCTCACCGTGGAGCTGTTCCTCACGGAAGACCACCGCCTCGGGGCAGCGCGCCGCACACCACGCGTGCGCCTCGTCGAGCTCGCGCTCGGTGAACACGCCCGGCGCGTGCTTCGCGAAGCCCCGGGCGAGGGCGCCGCGGTCCGTGAGCAGCTCCGACCAGACGCCCACGACGTCCCGCGCCTCGCGCCGCGCCTCGCCCACGACCCGCTCGAGCGCGTGGCGGGCGGTGAGCTCGAGCGCCTTCCTCACCTCGCCCTTCTCGTCTCGCAGCGAGCGCCAGAGGATCTCCGCGCGGTGCGCGGGCCGGCGGCTCGCCGTCTGCTCCCACACGCGCCGCGCGACGTCTGCGCCCGCGAGGGGCTCGAGCGCCTCCCGGACGCGCGCGTCGATGCGGCGCCCGAGCTCGTCCACCCGCTCGTCGAGCATCCGAAGCATCGCCGGGTGCTTCTTCATGCGCACGACGACGGTCGGCGTGTCCTCGTCGTATCGCGTGGGCAACCCCGGCAGGTGCTTCACCCGCAGCCGGTGCGCCCACCGCTCGTAGGTCGTCACCAGCACGCCGGGCACGCCGAGCGCGGGCAGCACGCGCGAGATGTACCGCGCGAGCGCGTCGTTGAAGACGATGACGAGCATCTTGTCGGCGCGGAAACGGTTCGGCTGCTGGAAGGCCAGGTACGCGAGGCGGTGCAGGCCGATCGTCGTCTTGCCGCTGCCGGCCCCACCCTGGATCACGACGAGCCCCGAGGCCGGCTGCGTGATGAGCTCGAACTGGCGCGGATCGATGAGGGCGGCGATCTCCGGCAGGTGCTTGTCCTCGCGCCCGAGCTCGCCGCCGCCCGTGCCGAGCCTGCCGGGGCGGTGGTGGCCCTCGGGGCGCATGGCCGCGCCCTGTCCGCCGCTCAGCCGCGAGGCGCTCGCGGCCGCGCGGTGCCAACGCCCGTCGAGCGCGCGGAGGAACGTCCCCTGCGGCGACCCGATCCGGCGCAGCTCGCCGTCGACGATGGCGAGGCTGCGGCGCACGAGCACGTCCCCCTCGACGTCGCGGCCGCCGAACGTCTCCTCGTAGTCGTCGCCTTCCTCGTAGCGGTAGTAGACGCGGCTCACGGGTGCGTCACGCCAGTCGACGATCCGCGTGCCGGTCTTCGCGTCGATGTACGTCGCCTTGCCGATGAGAACCTCGCGCTTCTTGCCGTCCTCCTCGAGGACCAGGCGGCCGAAGTACGGCGAGCGCCCGTCGATCACGCCCTCGGTCACCTGCGCGCGACGCGCGGCGACCTGCTGGAGGCGTTCCATCTCCTCGATGAGCGGCGGCACGTCCTCGAGGCGTGCCTCGTTGATCTGATCTCGCAGGGCGATGAGCTCGGCGTCGTAGTCGATGCCCCGTGACGGCCGCTCGCTGCGCCGTGCCTCGATCGATCGCTGGACCCGGCGGAGGACCCGCTCCTCCTCCGCGACGATCCGATCGAGCTCCGGATCTTCGGGATGGGGCGGTCGTGCTTGCGGTGCTTGCTGCGTCATCTCTCTCCGGCCCTCTTGACCGAATAGACGCCCTTGCCCTCGGCGACCACCTCCGAGGGGGCATCCGGATGGACGAGGCGGATCGTCGTGACCCCCACCCGGTTGCCGACGCGGAGCACCTCGGCGGTCGCCCGCACGGTCTCGAGCCGGGCCGGCCGCAGGTAGTCCACCCTCAGATCGATCGTCGAGCAGCGGTCCGACTCCCCGAGGGTGGTCCAGACCGCTGCCCCACCGGCCGTGTCCATGAGGGCGCTCAGCACGCCCCCGTGCAGCGCCGGGCGCAGCGGGTCGCCGATCAACCCGTCCCGAAACGGGATTTCGAGGACCGCCCGTCCCGGAGCGAGCTCCGTGACGCGGATACCCAGCTCCCGGTTGAACGGGATCTGGGTCTCCATGAAGTGTCGGACCCGGGCGAGGTGCGAGTCCGCGGGGGCAGCCGGCGCGGGCATAAGCGCCTGCCAATAGCATTGGATCGCCGCCGTTTCCACAGGGGGGTATGCTGGTGGCATGCGAGTGGCGGTGTGGCTCGGGTGTGTGGCGTGGCTGGCGCTCGGCGTCGGTTGCGGAGGAGAGGACGACGTGCCGCGGCCGCGCGACGGCGGACCGGGGCGTGACGCCATGGGGATGGACGCCTCGGGCGGCACCGACGGCGGTGGCGGTGGCTCCGACGCGGGTCCGGAGACGGACGGTGGCGGGTCCGGCGCGGACGGCGGGGCCGACGAGGACGGCGGGCCCGCGACCGACGGAGGAACGGACGGCGGGCCGGTGTCGATGCCGTGCACCGCGGCGGGCGACTGCGATCCGTTCGACGCGACGTCGTGCCCGGACGGTCAGTCGTGTCGGCCGGCGACCTCGGGCGCGAGCGAATGCATGGACATCGACGCGTCACCCGCCGGCGAGGACGAGCCGTGCACGACGGGCCAGGGGTGCGCGCCCGGGCTGCTCTGCCTGGACTTCGGCGGCGGCTTCACGTGCCAGCGCATGTGCCCCGAGGGGAGCATCGGCTTCTGCGGCGACGGCAAGGCGTGCTTCGGCTCGATCGGGCACACGTGCATCCGCATCTGCCGGCCCATCCCGGAGCCGTGCGACATCTTCGCGCAGGACTGCGCGGACCCGGACGATACTTGCACGTTCACGCGACATCCCGAGACCGACGCGCCCTACACGGGCTGCCGGCCGGCGGGCACGCTGGGCCACGGCGACGAGTGCGGCGCCGCGGGTAGCTGCGGCCACGGCCTCGTCTGCATCCGCGCCGGGAGCACCACCACCTGCCACCACGTCTGCGGCCCCGACGGCGCCGACCCCCAGTGCACCGTCGACGGCGAAGAGTGCACCGGCTTCGCCCGCACCTGGATGGTCCCCTTCTGCCAGTAGCCACTTGCATTGGGGACACGCCCCAATGCAAGTCCGGCCGGGTGGCCGGAAAAGCGTAACGCAGGGGGTGGTTACGTTTGGGTCCCGATGGGGTATGGTCGGCCTCGCCGTGCTTCGCTCCGCTCTCGCATCGCTCGCGGTCGCGGCGGTCGCTTCGACCGCCGCCGCCCAACCAACGCCACCCGACGACGGCGTCGTCCTCGAGGAGCCGATCGACGGGCTCGAGCCGACGGATGACGCCGCGCCCGACGCACCGGTGATCGACGAAGCCGAGCCGGCGCCTGCCGCGCCACCTCCCGCGCCGCCCGTCGCACCTGCCGACGCCACCGAAGACGTCACGACCGAAGACACGAGCCAAGACGTCGCGGCCGAGGTGACCGAGCTCGAGGCGCCGCCGCCGGGGGAGCCCGACGAGGACGTCGATCACGAGGCGCCGGGCTTCGTGTTCGGCTCGTACGGCCGGGTGGTCGCGGCGAGCGATCTCGACGGCGGAACGGGCCGCAACGCCGACATCGTCACGTGGGGCCCGCGCCTCGACGAGGGCACCTACGCCGAGCTCGAGCTTCGTCGCCAAGACGACGTGAACGGGATGCACCTACGCATCGTCGCCACGCTCGCCGTCGTCGGTCCGCTCTTCCACTTCGACGGCGAGTTCGAGGACCGCTTCGCGATCCGCAACCTCTTCCTCGAGGTCGACGACGCCCTCGCCGAGGGCCTGGCGCTGTGGGCCGGGTCGCGCATGTGGCGCGGCGACGACGTCTACCTCTTCGACTTCTGGCCGCTCGACAACCTGAACACCGTCGGCGGCGGCGCGCGCTACCGCCTCGGCGACGCCGCGGAATTCGCGCTCGCCGTCGGCCTGGCGCAGCCGAACGATCCCTTCCAGCGCCAGGTCGTGGACGTGATCGCGCCGAGCGGGTTCGAGCCCACCGAGGTGCTCGTGCTCGATCGCCCGCGCATCGTCGTCGCATCCAAGGCGACGTGGTTCCCGCTCGGACGCGAGCGGCCGTCCGGCCTCAAGGCCGTCCTCTACGGCGAGCACCACAGCCTCGCCGCCGGCGAGCGCACCAGCGAAGAAGGCATGCGCGAGACCCTGCCCTCCGACTCGGGTTGGGTGCTCGGCGGACAGGTCGGCGGCTGGATGATCGACAACGCCGCCTTCGTCAACCTGTTCGTCCGCTACGCGCGCGGGCTCGCCGTGTACGATCCCCTCGGCGTCCCGTTCCGGGTGGGCTCGACCATCGAGACCGAGCGCGCCGAGGAGCTGCGCCTGGCGCTCAGCGCGAACTTCGAGTGGGACATGCTGGGCGTCCAGCTCGGCGGCTGGTTCCGCCGCTTCCGCGACGCCGACCCGAGCATCTTCGAGCGGGCCGCGATCGCGGAGGGCGCGGTCGCCGTGCGCCCCTACGTCTGGCTCGGCGAGCACGCGGGGATCGCGGCGGAGGCGAGCTACCAGGGGTTCGAGACGACCGCGCTCGACGAGCGCACCGGCAACCCGGTTCAGGGCTCGGCGGTCAAGGTCGGGCTCGTCCCGTTCTTCTCGCCCTACGGGCGCGGCATCTACACGCGGCCCCACCTGCGGCTCATCTACGCGGCGACCATTCGCGACGCGGGCGCGCGGGCCCTCCATCCCGACGAGGACCCGCGTTCACGCGAGCAGACCGAGCATTTTCTGGGAGTGGGAGTGGAATGGTGGTTCGACAGCAGCAGCTACGAGTGATTGTCGCGGCCGCGCTCTTCGTGGGCGGCTGCGTCTCCGGCGAGCTCGACGACGTCCGCGACGTCAAGATCGAGACTCACGTCGAGGACTGGCGGGACGAGGTCATCTACCAGCTCGTGGTGGACCGCTTCGCCAACGGCGATCCCAGCAACGACTGGCGGGTCGATCCGACCGGTGAGCACCTCGCTCGCTACCAGGGCGGCGACTGGCAGGGTGTGACCGATCACCTCGATTACCTCGAGGCGCTGGGAGTCACCGCGATCTGGATCAGCCCCATCGTCCTCAACGTCGACACGGACGCGAACGTCGACGGCTACCACGGCTACTGGCAGATCGACCTCACACGGCTCAACCCGCACTTCGGCGACCTCGCCACGCTGCGGCGCATGATCGACGCCTGCCACGACCGCGGCATCAAGGTCATCCTGGACATCGTCACCAACCACATGGGCCAGGCCTTCTACTACGACATCAACATCAACGGCCGGCCCGACGAGAACATCTCCGGCTCCGGACCGGACACGATCGAGCGCATCACCGAGTACGACCCCGACTACGACCCGCGCGGCATCCAGGCCTCGACGTCGCTGGGCGAGGCGGGCCCTGCGCCCATCCGCTTCTTCGACATGCCGGAGATCTTCCGGGTGCCGCCCGAGCCGCCGCTCTTCCAGCGGCCCGACGCGTACAACCGCCGTGGCCGCGTCACGAGCTGGGAGGACCCGGACCAGGTCGTCTACGGCGACTTCCCCGGCGGTCTCAAGGACGTCGCGACCGAGAACCCGGCGGTGCGCGAGGAGCTCGTCCGCGTCTTCGTCGACTGGGTGCTGAAGCTCGACCTCGACGGGTTCCGGATCGACACCCTCAAGCACGTGGAGTACGAGTTCTGGGAGCACTTCGCCCCGGAGGTGCGCCGTCGCCTGCGCGAGGCGGGCAAGGAGCGCTTCCTGATGTTCGGCGAGGCGTTCGACGGGAACGACGAGCTGGTCGGCAGCTACACCCTGCCTAACCGCGTCGACTCGGTCTTCTACTTCCCCCACAAGTTCCAGGTCTTCAACGACGTCTTCATGTACGAGCAGTCGACGTCTCGGATCCAGCGCCTCTTCGACGAGCGCGCCCTCCACTACGGCGACCAGCCGCAGGAGAGCGGCGTGGGCGTCGCGCCGGCGCAGGTGCTCGTCAACTTCATCGACAACCACGATCTCCCGCGCTTCCTCTTCGAGAAGCCGAGCGTCGCGGCGCTCCACGCCGCGCTCGCCTACCTGCTCACGCAGGACGGCATCCCCTGCCTCTACTACGGAACCGAGCAGCAGTTCGACGGCGGCAACGACCCGGCCAACCGCGAGAACCTCTGGGCGAGCCCGCACGGCGCGTACGACACCACCAACGAGACGTTCCGGTGGATCGCCCGCCTCACCGGCATCCGCCGCGACTACCGCGCGCTCAGCCGGGGCGACTTCGTCCTGCGCTGGACGACCGATCGCACGGACGAGGAGCAGGACGCGGGCATCGTGGCGTTCGAGCGCACGACCCCGGAGGGCGACTACGCCCTGGTCGTCATCAACAGCCAGGGCCGCCACGCGAGCGAGACCAGCGCGAGCGAGCTTGGAGGCGAGCCCATGGAGGTCGGCGCGGCCGCGGGCAGCACGCTCGTCGACGTGCTCACGGGCGAGCGGCACACCGTCTCGGCCGCAGGCACGCTGGCGGTGCGCGTGGAGCCCCACGGCGTGGTCATCCTGGTCCCCGAGTCGGACTTCCGGGGCGGCTGAGCGGCTACTCGAAGCGCATCCGCCCGACGTCCCACACGTCGTCGCTCACGGCGATCTGAGCGCCGATCTCGGAGACGTGCGTGGGATCGAGCAGCAGCGACCTGCTGCCGGCGATGATCGGCTCGTCGATGTGGAGCCGCTCGAGCACGGAGCGGCGCATGTCGACGGTGATCGCCGTCACGCGCCACGTCGACGGATCCACCTGGACGTCGGTGACCTTGCCGATCACGGTCCCGTCCTTCGCGACCACGGACTTGCCTTTCAAACTGCTCGCGACGATGCGTGCCACGTTCGCCTCCGGGCTTCGTCAGGACCGGTACGCACGGGCGGCCGTTACGCCAGCCACTCGGCGATCCGGGCGGCGACTTCCCGCGGTCGTTCGAGGTGGAGGAAGTGGCCCGCGGCCGGCACCAGCTCGGCCGCGAGCTCCCCCTCGAACCAGCGCTCGTGCCCCCGGGCGACCTCGGCGCTCACGCAGCCGTCGTCGGCGCCGTGCAGGTAGAGGCACGGCACCGCGAGCCGGAGCGACAGCCGAAGAGCCGCCGCCGCGACCCGTGGTGCGCGCCGGAGGAGGGCGCGGTAGTAGTCGATCGGCGCCGGCATGCTCGCCTCGAAGCAGCGCCGGACCTCGCGAAGGTGAGTCGGGGGCGGCTCGAGCCCGGGCGACCACCGCCGCCACAGCCTCTCGACGAGGGCCCAGTCGCCTCGCCGGAGCGCCACCTCCGGCGCCCACGGGAGCTGGAAGAACCCGATGTACCAGCTCCTGCGCGCCTGTGCGGGATCCGTGAAGACGCTCCGGAACGCGAGCGGATGGGGGATCGCGAGCGTCGCGATGCGGGAGAGGCGCTCGGGCGCCAGCATCGCGGCGACGTACGTGGCCACCGCACCCCAGTCGTGCCCTACCACCGCCGCAGGCCGCCCGGGCGAGAGCACGTCGACGAACCCGAGGACGTCCTCGCCGAGCCGCACCGGATCGAAGGGCCCCCGGAGCGTGGACGGCGCGTAGCCTCGCATCGCCGGCGCGACGACGCGGAAGCCCCGCCCGGACAGCTCCTCCATCACCGGCGCCCACGTCGCCGCCACGTCCGGGAAGCCGTGGAGACACAAGACGAGGTCGCCTTCCTCCGGACCCGCCGCCAGGTAGGAGAACGGCTCACCCGCGACGGCCATGCGGTGCCAGCGCACGCGATGCGCCTCGCCCGGCCCGGTCAGGCGCCGCGATACGCAGCGATCAGCACGTCCGCCGTCTCCGGTCGCATGATGCGCTCGTCGGGGTGCTCGCCGGCGACGAGCGTCTCGCGCACCTTCGTGCCCGAGATGAAGAAGGGCTTCTCGTCCGGGTGGCTCTCCATCAGGTCCACTCGGCCGATCGACTCGTAGTACGCGGCGAAGCCCACCTTGACCGGGCGGATGTGCAGCTCGCCGGCAAGGTCGTCGAAGATCCCCTGCGCGTCGAAGTCGCCCCAGATGGGCGTCTTGTCGTGGTACGGGGCGTCGGCGTGCTTGCGGCCGATGACGATGTGGCTGAAGCCGTGGTTCTGGCGGTAGATCGCGTGCATCACGGCCTCCGCCGGGCCGCCGTAGAACATCTTGATGTCGAGGCCCACCAGCGCGAACACGTCGTTCAGCTCATAGCCGACGCTCTGCCAGAGCGCGGCGTCCGCGTCGCCCCTGCCGAGCAGGCGCTTCCGGAGGAGGTTCTCGTAGGTGCGCATGCGGGTCGCGGCGTCGACGTCGTCGCCCTTGAGCTGCCCGACGAGCGGGTTGAGCACGACGCCCGCGAAGTGGCCCTCGCGCGTGAGCTGCTCGACGCCGTAGACGAGAGCGTACTCGTGCGCCCGGTGCAGCGGGTTGCGGGTCTGGAACGCGAGCGCGGCCTCCCACTTGCGCTGCTCGATCATCACCCGTGTCTGCTCGGGCGTGAGGATCCACTGCCCGAACTCCGGGTTGAAAGGCTGAGGCAGGGTGTCGATCGTCCCGCCGACGAGCTTGGTGCGCTCGTCGTTCATCACGATGTCGCCGCCCGGGTGGTCGATTCGGTCGGTGCCGTACACCTTCGAGACGTACTTGGCCTTGTCCCAGTCGTAGACGGACTCGACCTGCAGGACGGCGACCACGTCCCCGGCCTCGTTCCGGACCGCGGCCGGCCGGCCAACGACGAGCTTCTTCGCCTCGTCGTCCGTGACGGGCAGCGCCATGGGGATGGTCCACGCGTACCGATCTCCGCCTCGCTCGATGGTCCGGCTGTCGAGCACTCCGTGGAACTCGGCCTCGTTCATGGGCCCTTCGAGCGGCGACAGCGTGCCGTCACCGAAGCGGTAGACCGCCGAGAGGTCCGCGTCGGTCACGCGGATCGAGGGCATCTCCTCGGCCTCCTTCACCAGGGCCTTGCGCTTCGACAGAGGGAGGATGCGGTCGACGGGCTCGGCGAGACCGCCGTGGACGGGAACGAGTGCCATGTCTTCGGTGCGCTCCTTTCGAGGGGGTAGGTCATGGGCCGAAGGGTGGGGTCCTGTCAACCTCGCGCTCCGTCTCCGTTCGCGGCTGTCGCGCCGGTCCGGCGTCGTTTCGTGCGTGAAATTCCCGCTCTGGATCCCAGGCACAGAGCGGCCGCAGCGCGACGCGATCCCTCGCCCCGTTCGCACCCGACGCCCCGCGCGCGCCCGAACGGACGCGCACGCACCGGCGGGGCGTCCGTGGCACGCACGTCGCATGGGGCGGAGGCGGAGGTCGCCCGTGGAGACCATCGGCTTCGCCCGGACGCACGTGGGGAGACGGCCCGACAACGAGGACAGCCACGTGGTGCGTCCCGACATCGGCCTGTTCGTCGTGGCCGACGGGATGGGCGGCCACGAGGGAGGCGCGGTCGCGAGCACGCTCGCGTCCGACACCGTCCACCACTTCTTCGAGCGGATCGGGGACCGGGTGGCGCCGCTCGAGCGGGTGCCGTCCGGGGGAACCCTCGCCGAGGAGCTGATGGGCATGGCGTTTCGCCTCGCCCACCGCGAGGTGTCGAACGAGCGGTTCGGCACCCTGTCCGACATCCGGACCACCCTCGCCGCGGTCCTGGTGCGTTGCGGGCAGGCGGTCGTGGCGCACGTCGGGGACAGCCGCGTCTACCGATTCCATGGAGGAGACCTCGAGCGGCTCACGCGCGATCACTCGCTCTACGCCGAGGTAGAGGCCACGGGCGTGGCGGCGGCGCTCCCCGCTGCGCGCGCGTTCGGACGCGCGATCACCCGCGCGATCGGGCCGCCCGGAGACGCAGACCCCGACGTGCGCACCGTCCCGGCGGAGCCCGGCGATCTGTTCCTGCTGTGCACCGACGGGCTCACGGACGTGGTGGAGGACGACCGGATCCGGTCGGTCCTGCAGGAGCTCCCGCCCGAGGTGTGTACGGCGGCGCTCGTCAGCGAGGCGTGGGTCGGCGGCTCGCGGGACGACATCACCGTGGTCCTGGCGCACGTCGGTGAGCCGTGAGCCCGTCGAGCCCGGGGGCAGTTGCTCGGATGCTCAGAGGCGCTTGACGAGGACCTTCGATCCCCGGCGGCGGTCGTACCGGGCGCGCCGGTCCTTGGGCAGGTCCGACAGCTTCCCCGGCTCGAACCCTCGCTCGCGGAACCAGTGCGCCGTTCGCGTCGTAAGGACGAAGAGGGTCTCGATGCCCTCCTCGCGCGCCCTCCGCTCGAGGTAGCTCAACAACACCTCGCCGCGCCCACCGTCACGGTACGACGGGTGCACGGCGACCGCCGCGACCTCGGCCGACCTGCCGTACGGGTGGAAGGCCGCGCAGGCGAGGATGAGCCCGTCGCGCTCGACCACCGTGAAGCGATCGATGTCTCGCTCCAGCAGCTCTCGCGGACGTTGGACCAGCACGTCCTCGGCCGCGAGCGGCTCGATGAGCTCGAGGATGCCGCCGACGTCTTCGGCGCGCGCGGTGCGGACGCCTTCGTACGTCTCGGCGGTGACCAGCGTGCCGACGCCGTCTCGTGTGAAGAGCTCGAGCAGGAGGGCGCCGTCCTCGCGTCGGGGAACGAGGTGGGCGCGGCGGACGCCGTGCTCGCACGCGTGCAGCGCCGCCTCGATGTGCCGCCGGAGACCCTGCCCCAGGCGGGGCCGGTCGAGGACCGCGCGGGCGTCGGCGGGCGTCATCTCGTGCGCCATGCGCTTTCGCTTGTCGACGATCCCGCGGTCCTCGACGAGCGTGACGAGCTTGTCGGCGCCGAGGGCCGTGGCCGTCGCGGAGGCGACGTCGAGGAACGAGAGGTTGAACACCTCGCCCGTCACCGAGTAGCCGAGTGGCGACAGGAGCACGACCGCGCCGCTGTCGAGCCGCTGCCGGATGCCCTCCGTGTCGACGCGCCTCACGCAACCCGTCCAGTGCGTGTCGATGCCATCGACGACTCCCAGCGGGCGGGCACCGACGAAGTTGCCCGAAGCCACGCGGATGCGCGCGCCCCCCATGGGGGAGTTGGGTACGCCCATCGAGAGCATCCCCTCGATCTCGACTCGCATGGTGCCGACTGCCTCCTTCACGCAAGCGAGGGCCTGAGCATCGGTGACGCGCATGGCACCGGCGTAGCGCGGCTCGGCGCCGCGCTCGCGAAGGCGCTTCTCGATCTGGGGACGTGCCCCGTGCACCAGCACCAGTCGGACGCCGAGCGCGTGCAGGAGGGCGACGTCGTGGATGAGCGTGGCGAAGCGGTTGCTCGCGACGGCCTCGCCGCCGAACGCCAGCACGAAGGTGCGGCCGCGGTGGGCGTGGATGTACGGCGCCGAGGCGCGGAAGTAGTCGACGAACGAGGTCACGGCGGGGCGTCCTCCACGCAGTAGCGGGCGATGAGCCGCCGAAGGAGGTCGACGGTCGGGTCGATGCTGTGCACCGGCAGGTGCTCGTCCGGCTGATGGGCGACGTCGATGCTGCCCGGCCCGAGCACGACCGTCTCGAGCCCGAGCGCGGCGAGGAAGGGGCCCTCGGTCCCGAAGGCGACGGCGGAGGCGGGACGGCCGGTGAGCTGCTCGGTGACGCGGACGAGGTCGGCGTCCGCGGGGGTCTCGAAGGGCGGCACGCTCTCGAACATGGGCGTGACCTCGAGCGAGAGGCCGCTCCCCGCGAGCACCGCCCCGAGTCGCTCGCGCAGCCGATCGCGCTCCTCGTCGGGGCTCATGCCGGGAAGCAGGCGCATGTCGATCAGCAGCTCGGCGCGGGCGCAGATGCGGTTGGCTGCGTCGCCCGCTCGGAGCACGCCGAGGTTGAGCGTCGGCACCTCCACCTCGAAGGCGGGCTCCCGGTGCCGCGCCTGGAGCTCGTCCCGAAACGCCACGACCTCGTCCAGCACGAGGCGCATGCCCTCGAGCGCGCTGTTACCGAGCGCCGGGTTCGAGCTGTGGCCGGAGCGGCCGGTGACCCGGATGGCGTCCGTCTGGACGCTCTTGTGCATGCGCACCGGGGTGAGCGAGGTGGGCTCGCCGATGATGGCGCGGCGACCGAGGGGTCGTCCCGCCTCGACGAAGGCGCGGGCGCCGTACATCCCGCTCTCCTCGTCGGCCGTCGCGAGCAGCGTGAGCGGCTCCCTCATCTGGTCCGCGCGAAACGCCGAGGCGGCCTCGAGCGCGAGCCCGAGGAACGACTTCATGTCGGCGGTACCCAGGCCGTGGAGCCGCCCGTCCTGCTCGACCAGCTCGAAGGGATCGGTGGCCCAGCGGCCCTCGTCGAAGGGAACCGTGTCGGTGTGGCCCGAGAGCACGAGCCCCCCCTCCCCGCGCCCGAGCCGAGCGATGAGGTTGTGCTTGCCGGGGTGGCCGGGCACGTCGCGGACCTCGACGGCGAAGCCGATCGACTCGGCCCACTCGGCGAGCAGGTCCACCACCGCGCGGTTCGAGACGTCGAGCGCCGGGTCGGCGCTGCTGATCGAAGGAGCGCCGATCAGCTTGGCGATGAGCTCTCGCGTGGCGGGCAGGGTGGCCATCGACTGGCCGGGAGTCTACAAAGGGGGAGCCCATGTGGCACCTGCTGGTAGTCGCGGTGGTGGCCGTGGGCTTCGTGGCCTGGGTGACCTGGGCGGCGGCCCGCGCGAACGAGGTCTTCCGCATCGATGTGCGGGACGGCCGGATTGCGCGCGTCCGGGGCAAGGTCCAGGCCCAGGCCGTCCGCGAGATGGCCGACGTCGTCCGCCACGCCCGCGTCGACCGAGCCGTCATCCGCGGCGTCCGCGCCGCCGGCCGCACCCGACTCGTAGTCCGCGGCACCGACCCCCCCACCACCCAACGCCTCCGAAACGTCTTCCACACCCCCTGATCCCGGTCCCACTTGCATCGGGGACAGGTCCCAATGCAACTCCCACTTGCATTGGGGACAGGTCCCAATGCAACTCGTTCGACAATTCACGCTGCCGTCCCCAATCCGTTCTCCCTCAGAGTGCGCCAGATGGTGTCCGGCGATACCGACAGTGCGGCGGCGAGCGTCGGAACCGGTGTTCCGAGGAGCCTGCGCGCCTCCACGACGACGTCACGCCGGGCGGCATTCCACCACGAGCCGCGCCGCCCGGAACGAACCAGTTCCTCCGGGAGACCGTGCTTGGCAGCCACTACACGGATCACTGCGCCGAGACTCTCCATCCGCCGATCGCGGTTCCATTGCGCCTCCGTCTCGAGGAGCCGCCCAAGCAACTCGCGACGAGCCGTTTTCATGCTGCCACCGTACAACGCGAACAGAGACTCGAGGTCGAGCGGAATGGGGGATGGTGCCCCGGTGAAGGTCGCCGCGTAGCTACACCACCGGTAACTCGCCAGTCCCTCCACGCTCGACGCGAGTCCGGCCTTCCTCGCGTTCGCCAGCACGTACGTGGGTAGGTGCAAGGCATGCGAAGAGGACGTGACGGGCCTCGACCAGAAGCGACCGACGAACATGCTACCGCTACGGCCCATGCGTCGGTTTCGACTCCGCGCGTACGGACCGAGGGCGCGCGCCATCGCCCCCGAGATGGGGCCGATACGTCCCGTCCCGAACATGTGACCGTGATTCGACAGGAAGCAGTAGGCGATTGTACCGACGCCTTCGTCTCGAAACGCCGAGCCGATCCGGCCTATCAGCTCGTCTGCTTCCGCCTCGCTCGAGACGATGGGGCCAGCGTTGTGGCCCTTGATGATGATGTGGTGGTACTCGCCATCGTTGTCCGACCGCCGAAGCCTGGGCATGTGGACTTGTCGGCCGGTTCAGGCTTCAGTTGCGCGTCGGTCGCAGAGCTGTGGCCTTCTCCCTGGACCACTTGCATTGGGACCTGTCCCCAATGCAAGTCAGTAGCCCATGGCGCCGTAGGCGGAGTCGTTCATTTCCAGGGAGGTGGCACGGGATTCGGCGGGCGTGGCGGCGCTGCGGGCGCGGGCGCTGCCGCGGCGGGCGTCGTCAGCCTGGCGCATGAGGCGCTCGCGGGCGGGGGACGGCGGAGCCGCCTCGGCGGCCGCGTCGAGCTGGTCGCCGGCGAACTGGAGCTGCCGGGCGGCCTCTTCGTTGCGGCCGTTGTTCAAGAGCTCGGCGGCGCGGAGCTGCGCCTGGGCAGCCTCGTGGCTCGCGACCATCGCCTGCACGCGCGGCGCGGCGCTCGACTGCGCCACGCTGCGGTCCGCGGTCACCTCGTAGGAGAGCCGCACGGACTGCGACTGCTCGGTCCCCGCGTTCGCAGGGTCCTCGTACACGAAGCGCGCGGACGCGAGCTCGCGGGCGCCACGGTCGTCGGTCGCGACGCGCGCTCGGAACAGGATCTCGCGGCTCTGGCCGGCGTGCAGCGAGCCGAGGTTCGCGCGCACACGCCCCTCCTCGATCCGCGCGCCGGGCGTCACGACGTCCATCACCTGGACGCCGGGCGCCGGGACGATCTCGATCCACGCGTTCGTCGCGACGGTCTGCGCGAGGAGCTGGAGCTCCTGCTCGAGGATGACGGCCATCTGCGCCGGGTGCTCGAGGTGGTACATGCGACCCGAGCTCTGGACCGCGAGCGCAGCGAGCGTGCGCTCGTCGTAGTCGAGACCCACGCCGATGGCCGAGACCTGCGCGCCCCACTCGGTCCCGTTCGCGGCGAGCATGCCGAGCGAGTGCGGATCGGACGGACCGATGTTCGCGCGCCCGTCCGAGATGACCACGAGCCGCCGGATGGGATGCGACGGCGGCGCCTCCGCCAGCCGCGATTCCCCGACGCGGACGCCGTCGTACATGTTCGTGCCGCCTTGCGGCTGCAGCATGCCCACGCGCTGCATCAGCCAGCCGCGGTTGTCGGGCCCGAGCACGGTGGGCGGCGCGATCTCCATGACGGCGTTCGAGAACGCGTAGACCGAGACGATGTCGCCGTCGGCGAGGGACTCGAGCAGGCTCGAGGCGGCCATCCGGGCGTTCTGGATCTTGTCGCCGCTCATCGACCCCGACGTGTCGATGACGAGCGAGACGGCCATGGGGGCGCGCTCGGTGACGGCCACGCTGTCCGGCGCGTCCACCCAGACGCCCACGTACGTCTGCCCGTCCGCCCCCACGAAGACGCGGGTCTGGGCGGGCGATCCGCCGATCCAGCCGCCGGTCGCGACCCCGGTCTCGACCACGGCCTGGTTGTCGCTGCCCTCGACGATGACGCGCACGTCGGTCGGCCCTTCGAGGGGGGGCCGCGCAGAGCTACCACAACCCATCAGAACTACGACACAAAGCATCCCCATCTGGCGCATCGCATCACCCTCCGTGGGGGAGTGAGACGTGCCAGACGCGGCAAGGATCTGTCGCGTTGAAGTCGCGGGGATACGGGCTATTCTGCCGACCCTACGGAGGCGCGATGGCCGGCAGGAGCGAGATTTTCGGAGCCCAGATCCCCTTCCCCCACGTGGTGGAGACCACCCACCGTGGCGAGCGGAGCTGGGACATCTACAGCCGGCTGCTCAAGGACCGCATCGTCTTTTTGGGCACCCCGATCGACGACGACGTCGCCAACATCATCATCGCCCAGTTCCTCTTCCTCGAGAGCGAGGATCCGGACAAGGAGATCACGCTCTACATCAACAGCCCGGGCGGCTCGGTCACCGCCGGGCTGGGCATCTACGACACGATGCAGTACGTCCGCTGTCCGGTGGCCACCGTGTGCCTCGGTCAGGCGGCATCCATGGGGGCGGTCCTCCTCGCCGGCGGCACCCACGGCCTCAGGCGCGCGCTCCCGCACAGCCGCGTCATGATCCATCAGCCGCTCGGCGCCTTCCGGGGCCAGGCGACCGACATCGAGATCCACGCGAAGAACATCCTGTTCCTGCGCCAGCGCCTCAACGAGATCCTCGCCACACACTCGGGCCAGCCGGTGGACAAGATCCAGGAGGACACCGAGCGAGATCGATTCTTGTCCGCGCTCGAGGCGAAGGACTACGGCCTCGTCGACGACGTGATCACGCCGCGCAAGGGTGAGGCGTCCATCCCGCGCGAGCAGGAAGAGCGCAAGAAGAGGTAGGCGCTCCCGCGTGGAAGTGACCTTCGTACGACACGCGGAGAGCGTGTCCAACGTCACCGGCCACTGGCAGGGACAGGGCGAGTCGGAGCTGTCCGACCTCGGCCGCCGGCAGGCGCGCGCGCTCGGTGAGCGCCTCGCCGCCGCACGCTTCGATCGCGTGGTGTGCTCCGACCTGACGCGATGCCGCCAGACGGCCGCCGCGCTCGGGCTTCCCATCGAGACGAGCGCCGATTGGCGCGAGATCGACGTGGGCGCCTGGGAGGGTCTGACCCGCCCCGAG
Organism: Candidatus Neutrinellum sp.; assembly: GCA_039794305.1. GTDB lineage: Bacteria > Myxococcota_A > Polyangia > Polyangiales > JBDIVX01 > JBDIVX01. Next base: position 4,492 of record JBDIVX010000106.1, on the reverse strand, counting down.
GTCGCCGAGCGCTTCCCCGATCAGGCAAGGCAGCTCCTCGCGGGCGCCCTCGACGTCAAGGTCGGAGGCGGCGAGTCCTGGGTCGATCTGTTCCGCCGAGTCGACGCGGCCTTCGACGAGCTGCGCGCGCGTCTGTCGCCCGGAGATCGGGCGCTCGTGGTGACGCACGGCGGCGTGCTCCACGGTCTGCTCTCCGGGCTGCTCGGCCTGCGTGAGCGCCGCCCGCGCCCCATCGGACGCATGGCGAACACGTCGGTCACCACGGTGCGCCTCGACGGAGACTCGGTCGAGCTCGTGCGTTTCAACGACGTGAGCCACCTAGGTCCTTCGCACCCCTGGGCACGGGAGCGCCTCGAGGCGGGAGACACGGTCGTGACGCTCGTCGCCTGCGGCGAAGCAGACGGCTCCGCTCCATCGCCCGATGATGCACGCGCCGGGCGCATGCGCGACGCGCCGCGCCTGCTCGACGTGGAGCGGCTCGGGGGTTGGTATGCGGCCGTGGATCACGTGGTCACGGGCCCGGATGCCGGGCTGCGCAACGCTGCCGCGGTCTTCGCGGAGCGCCAGCGGGCGTCGCTCGGCGACGATCCCGTCGACCTCGACGACCTCTCGGCCGCGCTCGACTCGCTCGCCGCTCGCCACGGCCCCTCGCGCATCGCGGTGCTCGCAGGCGACCGACACGTCGCCGAGTGGGCTCGCGGCGTCCTCGGGCCGGTCCCGCGGGTCGCGGCACCACGCCACGCCGCCATCTCTCACGTGGTCACGAGCGGGCGCGGGCAGACCCTGGCGGACTACAACGTCCGGCCGGCGGGCGTGCGCTTCGTCACTCAGGCCTGAGTTACCTTCGACTCCCGTGCCGGCCACCTCAGGCCGCGATCGGGGATCGAAACCGCCGCGATATCGCCCACTTGCGCCATTGCCACGGGGCACCTTGACACACACCGGAAACCAGCGCACAAAGCGTAACGCCATGCTGAGTTACGCATTGGGCCGGCTGTCACCGGCAGGTTCGGGAGGGGTCGCCGGCGCGATGCTCGCGGCGTTCCTCGTCGCGTCTCCGGACGGCGCGGCCGCCCAGTCGCGCACCTGGCAGCACATGCCGACCGGCAACGGTCACGGCTTCCAGGTCTTCGACCGCGACCGCCACCGCATCACGACCTTCCTCGAGCATCCCTACTCGTTCGTCGCCCCGGGAGCGCCCGATCGAACCTGGGGCGTGCAGCGCCGCGACCTCGCGCACGACCTCTACTTCGGCGTGCGCGCCAACGGGTCGGCGACGTGGCTCCACGATCAGACCGACATCGAGTACGAAGCCAACAGCCACGTCATCCACGGCAGCTCGACCGAGGACGGCGTCCGCACCGACACGTACTACTTCGGGCCCTTCGGGTACGAGGGCAACGGCATGGTCATGCTGCTGCGCGCGTCCAACGAGGGGAGCGGCTCGGTGGACGTGAGCATGTACGCGAAGCCGAACATGCTGCTCGGAGGCCAGGCCGGCGGCGTGCGCGCCGAGCGCGGGAGCGACGCAGAGCAGATCCGCTGGAACGCGTCGGCGACTCCGCCGCACGGCACCGAGACCGGGCCCGGTGGCGGTCACGTCGTCTATGTGCCCATCGGCGGCCTCGACCGCGTGGGCTGCGGCTCCGACTCGGCCATGTACGACGCGGTGCTCGGAAGCGGCATCCCCGCAACCGAGACGTGCAATGGTAACAACCAGGTCGCCGTGTTCCAGCGCGACGTCACGCTCGCCGCCGGCGAAGAGGCGTGGTGGGGGCTCGCCGTCCTGTTCGTGAACGACGACCCGGCCGAGCCGCAGGCCGCCGAGTTCCGGGACATGCGCTCGGTCGACGACATCCTCGAGGCCTGGACGTCCTTCGTCGCCGACCGCGACGCCGCCGCGCTCCACGAGGACACGCTCGCGGAGGTCGAGGCCTGGCGCGTGCCGGCGGCCATGCCTCCCGGGCTCGACGAGCGCGAGCGGGCGCTCTGGCGCCAGTCGGAGGTGGTCCTGCGCCTCGGCCAGGTGCGCGAGGCGAACCAGCCCAACCGCGAGAACCACGGGATGATCCTGGCCTCGCTCCCGCCCGGGAGCTGGCACATCGGCTGGGTGCGCGACGGGGCCTACGGCGCGGCGTCCTTCGCGATGATCGGCCACTACGAGGAGGCTCGGCTCGGGCTCGAGTTCCTGCTCGGCGCCGACGGCGAGACGCACGGCTTCTTCTCGGACGCCGCCCACCTCGGCGCGCCGTACCGGGTCTCGGCCACGCGGTACTTCGGCAACGGCAAGGAGGAGGGCGACTACAACTCCGACGGCCCGAACGTCGAGACCGACGGCTGGGGCCTCGTCCTGTGGGCCGCGCGGCTCTACCTCTACTACAGCTGCGACTTCGACTGGCTCGAGACGACCACGTGGCGCGGCGACACGGTCTTCGAGGCGCTGCTCGAGGTCGCCGAGGACATCGAAGAGCAGGTCGAGGGCGACCTCCCGAAGCCCGAGACGTCGATCTGGGAGGTGCACTGGAGCCGGCGGCAGGTGTTCGCGTTCACCGCGGCGGCGCAGATCCGGGGCCTCTACGACTTCGCCGACGTCGCCGGCGAGCACGGTGACAACGAGGTGGCCTCCCGGTTCCGCGATCTGGCGGGCCGCATGCTCGAGCGGTCGAAGACCGCGCTCGTGTACGCGCCGCAGCGAAGCATCGCGAGCCACCTCGGCGTCTCGTCGAGCCCGGTGCACGTGGACGGCTCCACGGTCGAGTTCCTGAACTGGGGGCTGATCGGCGTCGACGACCCCATCTACATGGGCACGCTCAACAACTACTCGAAGCTCGTGACCGGCTTCGGCGGGTACCAGCGGCTCGAGCCCATGCTCTCGCTGACGGGCGAGGGGAGCGCCGGTACCTACGACACGAGCGAGTGGGTCCTGCTCGACCTGCGGATCGGGGAAGCCTGGCGCCGGGCCGGACGGACGGACCTCGCGAACCAGCTCCTCGACAAGGTGACCAACAGCTCGGCCGTGAACGACAACCTGGTGAGCGAGCTCTACGACCGCGTGAGCGGCGCGTACACCGGCGCGATCCCGATGGTCGGCTACGGAGCCGGCGCGTGGATGATGACGCAGCTCGACGAGCACGGCGCGCCGGCGCCCCGCTTCGACGCCGGCTTCGCGCACTGCGCCGAGCCGCGACCGGACGGTGGCGTGTTCGTCCCGGGCGACGGCGGGTTCCGGCCCGCGCGGGACGGGGGCCCGGGAGGGAGCGGCGACGGGGGGGCGGTGATCTTCGAGGACGATCCCGCGTGCCTGTGCGCGGTCGGGCCCGGTGCGACCACCGGGCGAGGCCTTGGGGGAAGGCTCGCGATCGGGCTCGTCACGCTGGCGCTGCTCTGGCGGCGGCGGAACCGGAGGGCGGCATGATTCGGGCGTTGCTCGCGTCCGCGATCGTGCTCTTCGCCGCGGCTCCGGCGCTGGCGCAGGAGGGCGGAACCACCGGGGAGAGGCCGTGGTGGCAACGGGATTCCGAGGCCGACGGCGAGGCGGAGGTCGAGGCCGAGCCCGAGGCCGCGACCGTGCCCGAGCCCGCGACCGAGCCCGCGACCGAGTCCGCGACCGAGTCCGCGACCGAGACCGTGCCCGAGACCGCGACGGGATCCGCGGCCGCCGCCGACTCCGGCCTTGTGGCCGAGGCCGTGCCCGAAGCAGTGAGCTCATCCGAGCCCGAGGCCGCGCCCGACGACCCCGCCCTGCTAGAGCGCCCTCTCTTCGGCGAGGACGAGCACCCGGGGGACGTCACCGGCGACTGGCAGCTCACCTTCCACGGCTACGCGCGGATGCCGCTCCAGTTCCACGGCGCAGCCGAGCGCCCGCCTTACCTCGTCGACAGCGACTACTTCCTGAGCGGCTTCAACTACACGCGCGTCGCCGAGCGCGAGTGGGCCGAGCTGTTCGTCGGCGCGCAGCGCAACCGCACCCGCTTCGTCGTCGGCCTGTTCGCCTCCCAGCTCTCCGACTGGTCCGAGACCTCGCTCCAGGGCCAGGGCGGCATCGCCACCGCGTTCCTCGAGCACACCGAGGAGGTATCGGACGACCTCGAGCTAGGCCTCCGGGCCGGCATGTTCTGGGATCGCTACGGATACCTGCCGCGGTACGACACGTACCTCTTCGGCCGCACGCACGTCGCGGGCGTCCGCGGCTCGGCGCGCCTCTTCGATCGCTTCTACGTGAAGACCGGCTTCGGCGCCCACGCCGACGTGGTCAGCTCGAACCAGGGCTTCACGCCGGTGGTGTGGCTCTCCGCGGGCGCCGATCTCGGGTGGATCGACGTGGGCCTGCACGCCTTCCACGTCTGGACCTCGGACAGCGAGCGCGAGTTCGCCATCATCGAGGACGGCTCGATCACGGTGCTCGGCGCCGACGCGCGGCTCGCCCTCCCCCACATCGGCCAGCTCTACGCCGGGGTCGCCCACTACGACGCCGAGCAGGTCGTCTTCCTCG
>JBDIVX010000105.1:0-27377 GCA_039794305.1 Candidatus Neutrinellum sp. | reverse complement strand
GGGCTCGCCCGCCGGGGACGTCGCGGGCGGGGCGGGCGGCGCGCCGGCGGCGGGCGGCGGCGGGGGCGGCGCGGGGGCGGAGGGAGTCGCGCGAGGGGACCTCGGCGCGGGCGAGCTCGCGGGCGCCGATTGGGTCGGCCCGTCCGTGGACCTCGCCCCGGTCCCTGCGATCACCGAGTCGGCGACGCTCACGCTCAGCGGTCGGGCGGAGCCCGACGCGGCCGTCGAGGTGGCGGACATCGACGGGGGCCCGAGCGCCTCGACGACGGCCGACGGCACGGGCGCCTGGTCGGTCGAGATCACGCTCGGGCCCGGGCTGAACCGGCTCGGTGTGACGGCCGTGGGCGCGACGGGCACGGCGCGGAGCTGGACCGGCACCAACGTCGAGTTCCGGATGGTGCCCGGCATGCTCGCGCCGCTGCCGATGGGCGCCACGGTGGACGTCGTCTACGTGCCCTAGTACCGCCGTGCGGGTCGAAACCCGCCGGCGTACGAGGTAGAAAGCCGCCATGGCACGTGCCCCCGAGCCCGCCCTGTGGCCAAGCGAGCTGCTCGTGTCCGACGCCATCGGGCGGCTCATCGAGTTCTGGGGCTTCAAGCGCAACATGGGGCGGATCTGGACCGTGCTGTACCTGTCCGACCGGCCGCTCACGGCCCGCGATCTCAAGGAGATGCTTCAGATGTCGAGCGGAGCGGTCTCGATGACGCTCAACGAGCTCCAGCGCTGGGGCGTGGTCAAGAAGGTCTGGATCCAGGGCGAGCGCCGCGACCACTTCGTCGCGGAAGGCAACCTCTGGAAGATGGTCTCCCGCGTCTTCGCCGAGCGGGAGCGGGTGGAGATCATCGAGGCCATCGACGCCATGGAGCGTGCGCTCGCGTCGCTCGCCGAGCGCGCCAAGAGCTCCGACCCGGCGGAGCGGCGCCGGGCCAAGGCGCAGCGCGAGCGCATCCAGCAGCTCCTCGAGCTCGCGAAGCTCGGGCGGCGGCTCATCGAAGCGCTCGTCGAGACCGCCCAGGTCGACGCGAGCGCGCTCGTGAAGTTCCTCCTGTCGAAGGACTGATGGACCAGCCGCACGGCAGACGTCGTCCGGACCTGCTCGACCAGCTCGGGTTCCTGGTCGAGTCGCGCGGGGTCCGGATCGGGCTCGTGGTGCTCATCATCCTGTCGGTCCTTCCGTACCGCGACGTGGAGAGCGAGCTCAGGGCGCTGTTCCTCGGCGCCTTCGGGATGGAGCTCGGCATCCGGACGGCGCTCCTGTGGAAGGGGCGCACCGAACGGCGGACGACCGAATACCTGTTCCTCTTCGTCGACCTCCTCGCGTTCCTGAGCTTCCTGCCGCTCGAGGCCTGGCTCGGGCCGGGCCGGGGCGTCGACCTCCTGACGATGCTCCGCCTGTCGCGCCTGCTCGTCCTCTTGCGGTTCGCGCGAGAGCTCGCCTACGACGTCTACTCGATCGTCACCCGGCGCGAGCAGCTCCAGCAGTTCGGGCTCGTGACCGTGGCGGTGACCGGCCTGGCGTTCGTGGCCGCGGTGCTCCTGTCGCAGCTCGACATCGGTCACACGTACGACGGCACCGACGGGGTGCCGCAGTCCTTCGTCGACCGGCTGTGGTGGTCCTTCCGCCAGATCGAGAGCGCCGACAACCTGGTCCAGAACCTGAAGGTCCACCCGCTGGTCGCGGTGGTCTCGCTCGGGCTCACGATCACCGGCGTCTTCATCATCTCCTTCATCATCGGCCTCGGCGCGAACATCGTGGAGCAGGTCGTGCGCGCAGAGCGACGCCGCCGCGTGGGCTACCGAGACCACTCGGTGGTGGTCGGCGCCGTCGACCACAGCGAGATCCTCGTGCGCGAGTTCGTCCGGATCTACGACAAGAACCGCCTGTTGCGCCGCATCAGGCCGCGCGACGTCTGGGACTGGCTCGTGCACGGCGCTCCGGCGCCGCGGCGGCACGCGCTGCCGCGCATGGCGCTGCTCGGCCCGTCGCGCGAGCCGCCCGCGTACCTCTTCGAGCCCATCATGCGCTGGGTGGTCTACCGGACGGGCGAGGGCGCCGATCCCGAGGCGCTCGAGCGCGTGGCGGCGCCGCTCGCCAAGCGCGTCATCCTCATCGCCGACCGCACCGCCGGCGCGGACGCCGACGCGCTCACGGTCGCCTCGCTCGCCTCGATCCGCGCGGTGAACCGGACGGCGCACGCCTTCGTGGAGGTGCTGGACAGCCAGAACGAGCCCATCGTGGCGAGCGTCGGCGGGCCGGGGACGTTCGCGCTCGACGTGCCGCGCTTCCTCGGGCTGTTCCTCTGCCACCACCTCGTGGTGCCGGGGGTCGAGGCCCTGTACCGCGATCTGCTGACGGCCGCCGGATGCGAGTTCTACACCCACATCTTCGTCGACCCCCAGGAGAACGACGCGCTCGAACAGCTCGCCCGGGCTCACGCCGAGCTCGATTTCGCCGACATGGCGCGCGCGGCCTACCTCGAGCACGGGGTCATCCTCGCGGGCGTCTTCCTCGCCGAGGAACGGCTCGCGCGCCTGCCGGGCGACCTCGTGCCGGTCGACCGGCTCGTCCAGTGGATCAACCCGATGGCCGCCTGTGACGACGAGGACGTGGTCGCCCTCGGCGTCCGCCCCGGCCGCGTCCCGACCGCCTGCCTGCGGGGCGTCATCGGCATCGCGCCGACCTATCTGCCGCTCCGGCGGTATGCCCGCGCGCTCCTCGAAGGCCGCGGCCTGCGTCCGGCGGAGCCGGCCTCCGCGGCGGGGCCCAGGCCCGAAGAGCGCGCGGCCGCGGCGCTCCTCGGCGGCACGAGGGCCGAAGCGGCGCCGCTCCGCCGGGTCCTGATCGTCGGCTACAGCCCGGCGCTCGGCTGGCTGCTCGAGGCTCTCGCGCGGTTCGCTCCGGAGGTGAGCGTGATGGTCGCGCTCGGTGCCCGCGGCGACGCGACGACGTCGCTCCACGATCGGCTCGCGACGCTTCGGCGGGGCCTCGAGGACGGGCCGCCGCCGGGCGACGAGGGACGCACCGTCGAGCTCGAGCGCGGCGCCCGCGCGACGATCTACACGCACGAGGGATCGGACCTGACCGGATTCGCAGTGGGGCGGCTCCGAGGTGTCGAGCCCGTGGACGCCGCGGTCTTCCTGTCGGATCCGGAGTCGGTCGATCCGGACGCGCGCACGCTCATGCGGGTCTTGCGGTTCGCCCAGGCGCTCGAGCAGGGCGAGGTTCCGCGTGGCGAGCGGCTGCACGTGCTCGCCGAGTTCGAGTCGGTGGCCCGCGGCGAGCGCCTCGAGGCACACATGACGGCCGAGCGGTGCGGTCTGTCGGACGGGGGGCTCCGGCTCACGCTCGTGAGCACCGACCAGATCAAGAACTACTTCATGGTCCACAGCGCCTTCGTTCCGGGCGTGACGCGCCTGTACGACAAGCTCCTCGGCTCGCGCGGCCAGGAGATCCTGCGCCTCGAGGTCGAGCCCGGGGAGCCCGGCGCGGCGCCGGTCACGTTCGCCGCGCTGCACGCGGCCCTGGGCGAGCGCGGGGCGATCCCGGTCGCCGTCGAGCGCGCCGACGGCTCGGTCCACCTCGACCCGAGGCCGACCGAGCGCTTCGATCCCGCCGAGATTCGCGGCATCTACGCGATCGGCGACAGCGGCCGGCTCCCCCGGGCCTTCCGGAGCGTGAGTTTACATAATGCATCTTCTGCGAAATAGCATGGCGTGAGGCCCCCGGTCCGGGACCCGGGGACGCGGCGCTCCCCGGGACGGCCCGCGGGCGCGTCCGGGAGCTTCTCCGGCCTGCTCAGTACGTGAAGGCCAAGAGGTTTCCGCCGTTCGAGACGACGAAGCCGAGGCCGCCGCGGACCGAGGCGCGCGCGGTGAAGCCGTGGCCGGCCTCGAGGCGTCCGGTCTCGCGGCCCGAGTCGAGCGCCAGGGACAGGAACGAGCCGCCCGACTCGCCGACCAGGATCTGGCGCCCGGCCACCACCGGCTCGGTCGGCGAGCCGCGCTCGAGCGCGTGCCGCCACCGGACCTCGCGCTCGGTGTCCATCGCGACCACGCCCGAGTCGGCGGAGGCCAGGATCAGCAGGTCCTCGGCCGCGGCGATCGCGACGACGCCCGTGATCGTCTGGTCGTGCCACAGGACCGTCCCGCTGCCGAGGTCGAGGCCGTACAGGCCGCCCGCGAACGAGGCGACGTAGACCGTCTGCCCGATCACGACCGGGGTCGTGTCCACGTCGATGAACCGCGGCGCCGCCGCGTCCTCGCTGTCCACGTCCACCGACGTGTCCCGCTCCCAGATCACCCGCCCGTCCGCCGCGTCGAGCGCCACGACCACGCCGTCGGTGAACCCGGTCAGGATCTTGCCGCCGGCCGGTGTGAGCCCGGCGTGCTCGGTGATCGAGAAGCCCTCGGGGGCTTGCCGAGAGTAGCTCCAGAGCGGCGAGCCGTCCTCGCGCCCGAGCGCCGCGACCGTGTCGGAGTCGGTCACCACGTACACCGCGTCGCCCGACAGCACCGGAGCCTGGCGGATGGGACCGCCCACGCTCTCCCGCCAGCGGAGCTGACCATCGCTCGCCCGAAGAGCGTGCACCTCGCCCTGCTCGGTCCCGACGTAGAGCTCGTCCCGCGCGGCGTCGAGCGCGGGCTGCGACTCGATCGCGCCCGCGGCGTCGTAGCGGTACACCCGGGTCCCGGTCGCGCTCAGCGCGTAGAGCTGGCCGGCGGTCGAGCCCACGTAGACCCGGTTGCGCCCGGGGTCGAGCGCGGCGACGGCCCGCTCGACCGGCAGGTACGCGCCCTCGAAGGGCTCGGTCAGGCGCTCGGTCCAGCGCACGCGGAGCGGGCCCTGGCCCGCGTAGGATCGCTCGTGCTCGGTGCCGAACCAGCCGAACGACCAGTCGGTCCCGGCCCGAGCCCCGCCACAGCCGCCGATCGCCGCGACGGCGGCGAGGACCCCGATGCGGGCCGCCCGGCGCACGCTCACTCTCCGCCGCCGGGGGCTCCGCCGCCGCCGCCGGGGGCTCCAGCGCCGCCGACGCCCTGCTTCTGGAGGCGCTCGAGGATCTGCTGGAGCTGCTCGGGCGAGATGTCGCCGCCGGGACCGCCGCCCTGCCCGCCGAATCCCGCGCCGCCCGGGAACGGCGCCTGCTGGCGCGGCACGAGCGACGAGTCGAGGGCCGACAGGCGCAGCTCCGCTTGAAAGAGGACGTACTCGAGGTCGGGCTCGTCCTCCCGCTCGCCGCGGAGCCGCTCGACGAGCCCGCGCAGCGTCTCCTTGGCGCGCGCCTCGTCGCCCTTGGCGAGGTGCATGCGGGCCCGGTGGTAGTCGGCGATGTCGGTCCAGCGCTGGCCCTCGAGCTCGCCCAGCTCTCCGAAGCGCTCGATCGCCTCGTCCCACTGCTCGTTCGCCTCGTAGGTGAACGCGATGCCCTCGAGCGCGCGCCACGCCACGATGGGATCGTCGCCTCCCTCGGCGAGCGCCTTCTCGTAGGCCTCCCGGGCCTCTTCGTGCTTCCCGAGGTCGAAGAGCGCGTTGCCCTGTCCCAGCCGGGCCCAGGTGGCCGCCGCCGTGTCCGGGTACTGCTCGACGACCTTCGCGTAGCGCTCCGCCGCGCGCTCGGCGCGTGCCTCGCCGGTCGGATAGGTGGGGCGGTCCGCATCCGGATCGGCGCCCTCCCCCTCCGGCAGGATCTGTGCGCGCGCCGTCTCGACGGCGTCCCACAGGACCGCCGACGCCTCCTGCGCCTTCTCCTCCTGGTGGATCGACCACCCCGTCGCGCCCGCGACGACCGCCCCGATCACGACCATGGCCACGATGAGGGTGCGCCGGTTGCTGCGCGCCCACTCGCCCGCCACCTCGGCGCGCTTGAGCGCCTTGGTCTCGACGACCTCCGCCTGCCGGCCGCGCTTGGCTGCCTTGCGCGCCGCCTTGGCGGCCTTGGCGGCGGCGAGCCGCTGGCCGGCGGTCTCGGGCGGGTCCCTGCTCTCGCGCTTGTCGGCCTCGTCAGCGGTGGCCACGGCGTCTCCTCAACGTAGGCGAACCACCCGGCAATTCGGGCGCCGGGACTATACACGGGGTCCGGGCCCAGTCAACGCGGGCGGGGCCGGCGATCGTGTGGTAACTGGCCACGGGTGCGGAGGGGAATCGGGATCCTGGGTGCGCTCGCGATCGTGCTCCTCGCGGGGCCTGCACGCGCCTACGAGGACAAGCTGACGCTCGGAGCCCAGGCGGGGTACGGCCTCGTCGCCGCGAACGGCGACCTGCCGCGGCACGGCGCGCTCCTCGGCCTCGAGGCCTCGGTGGGCCTCGACGACATCTGGTCGGTCCGCGGCCACCTCACCTACGGTTATCACCCGGGAGACGACACCCTCCACGTGGCCGTGCTGGGCGCCGAGATCCTCTACCTCCTCGACGTCCTGCAGGTCGTCCCTTACTTCGGGATCGGCATCGACGGCCTCGGGACCGTCTATCAGGGGAGCGCCGGCGTCGAGCTGGGCGCCCACGCCACGCTGGGCGTCGAGTACTTCCTGACGCGCGAGACGCTCGTCGGCCTCGACATCCGGCCTCACGTCCTGCCGCTCGCCATCGAGCGCGAGCTGCTCGAGCCGGTCTACATCACCGGCACCGCTCGGTTCAGTCTCGTCTTCGATCTCTGACGGGGCTCAGCCGCCGTAGCACGCGACGGGCCGGTTCGAGCTCGGGGTGCACGAGAAGTCCATGCAGTCGGCGAAGCCGTTGCCGTCGTTGTCGACGCCGTCCGAGCACTTCTCCTGCCCGGTCTCGCAGACCGTGACGAACGGGTTGTACCTGCAGCCGTTGTCGGCGCAGTCGGTGTACCCGTTGTCGTCGTTGTCCATGCCGTCCGAGCACAGCGCGTCCGTGGTCTCGCCCTCGCAGACGGTGACGTCGGGGCTCTGGCTGCACGAGAAGTCGTCGCAGTCCGTGTGGCCGTTGTCGTCGTCGTCGCCCGAGTTCTCGCAGACGGCGTTCGACTCGCTCTCGTAGTCGCCCGGGTCGACCGCGACCGTCATGGTCCCGTCACAGACCACGATGCCCTCCCCCTGGCAGCGCGAGTCGTCACAGTCCGTCTCACCGTCGCCGTCGTTGTCCGCGCCGTCGGAGCAAGCGGCGTTCGACTGCTCGAGCTCCGCGTCCTCGCAGCCCGCGTAGAGGAGCCGGCAGCGGTTGTCCGCGCAGTCGGTGTATTCGTTCCCGTCCTCGTTGTCGCCGTTGGTGCACGCCGTCTCGACCAGCGCCGCCCACTCCGACTCGGCAGGCAGCGGGCTCACGGCCGAGGCTCCGTCGCACACGACCACGCCCTCCGCCTGGCAGTCGGTGTCGGCACAGTCCTCGTCGCCGTCGCCGTCGTTGTCTTCGCCGTCCGAGCAGGCGGCGTTCGAGACCTCGCCCGCGCAGACGAGAAGGCTCAGGTCGTCCCGCGGCATCTGGCAGTCCGAGTCGGCGCAGTCCACGTCGCCGTCGCCGTCGTTGTCGACGCCATCGGCGCAGGCGGGGTTCGAGGCCTCGACCGGGCAGGCTGCGCTCCCGCGGCAGCCGAAGTCCCTGCAGTCGGCGAACCCGTTGCAGTCGTCGTCCATCCCGTTGCCGCACAGGTCGCCGACCTCCTCGTCCTCGGCGACGGTCGGCACGCAGGCCGTCCCCGGGCAGCCGCCGATCCCCATGCAGGCGCGGTCGTCGCAGTCGACGTACCCGTCCCCGTCGTCGTCGCACCCGTTGGTGCAGGCGGCGTCGGTGTTCTCGGGCGCGACGTCCCCCTCGCACGCGACCGGTCCGGCGTCGCCGCCGCCGGCGTCCGTTCCGGTCCCCGAGTCCGAGGGGCGGCTCGAGCTCCGGCAACCTGCGAGCGAAGCGAGGATCAGGATGGAAGTGGCTGAAACTACGGCCAAGCGCATGGAAAGATCTCCTTGGGCGACGCGACGGCCCCCGCGCATCGCCGGCCCTGGGATAGCCGGACGCCCCCCGGGACGCAAGCGGACGGGCCGGCGCATCAGCGGGTGAGGAAGATGGGGTTCGTCACGCCGAAGGGCTTACGGCCCGGGTGGACGGGCCCGAGGTCGGCGTCCTCCGGGCCCGAGGCGACGAAGACCACCCAAGAGCCTGCGGCGCCGTCGGCCACCGGGACCATGACGTCCTCCTCGAAGCGGACGGCCGGGTTCGTCGGGCTGATGGTGGTGTCGTCGATGGGGAGGGTCTCGATCAGCGCGCCGTCGGCGTAGACGCGGAGGGTGTCGGCCTCGATCCACGAGGCGGCCTGGACGGTGATCGTGACGAGCTCGGTCGGGCCCGCGCCGCTGACCGTGCCGCCGGGGCCCACCCCGCCCGCCGCGACGGCGTCGACGTAGATGCCGCCGCTCACGGTGAAGTCGCCGCCGAGCATGACGTCGCGGATGTGGCCCGCGCCCATCGCGCGGAGCTCGGCGGGATCGTCGGTGCCGACGCGGACGCACGTCCGGGGGTAGCCCACGGGGCTGCCCATGATCTCGTGGCTGTCGGAGGAGCCGACCGCGAACATGCGGCGCCCGCTGTCGAGGAAGCTGAACCAGTCCGCGACCGTGCCCCCGACGTTCTCGTCGAAGTCGCTGTCGTTGAACGCCTCCATGAGGGTGAATTCCTCGTCCCACATGCTCGGGTTGTCGACCATGCCGGTGTCGGCGTCGTAGCCGGCCACGTCGAAGTAGGCGCCGCCGAAGGGGAAGTTGCGCGGGTGGTGGACGATCATGGCCGGCGCGCCGGCCTCGCCTACGCGCCCGCGGACGTCCGCGAAGACCTCCGGCGGGTCCTTGTAGTACCAGTCGAAGGCGCCGGCGTTGACCGCGCCCGGCATGGGGTCGAGCGGGAAGATGCCGAAGTGGCCCCAGGCGAAGGTCGTCAGCTCGAGCCCCGTGACCCCGTAGACCCAGGCTCCGAGGCCCATGTCGGCGATGGTCGGCTCGAACGCGGCGATCCAGTCGTGGTCGGCGCGCACGGGGATCTCCAGGCCGTCGGCCGCCGCGCTGGCGAGCTTGAGGGTCACGTGATCCTCGGCGTCGGGCGAGCGGTGGGTGTGGACGTGGAAGTCGCCGCACTGCACGCCCGTCGTGTCCACGACCCGCTCCATGCTCGCCGTTACCTCGACGGTCTCGCCCGCGGCCACCGTCACCGTCTCCGAGACGAGCTCGTACTCGTAGCCGCGCGACACGAGCACCGTGTGCTCCCCCGCCGGTGCCCGCAGCGTCACCTCACCGTCGACGGGGAACTCCACGTGCAGGCGCCCGAACGGCTCGACGCGCTCCCCGAAGGTGGCGGGGATCTCCGGCGGGCCTGCGGTCGGGACGACCATGACGCGCACCGGCAGGCCCGCGCCGCTCCCCGCCTCGGTCGCCACCACGTGGAGGAAGCCACCCTCGGGCAAGGCGATCTCCGCGGTCGTTGCGGAGGCGGCCACGGTGGCCGGACCGGCGAGCTCGGAGCCCGCGCGGTAGGCGACCACCTGGATCTCCGCGTCCGCGGGCACCGACAGGACCGCCTGGCCGGAGTCGTCGGTCGCCTCGCGGGTCAAGTGGCTGTCGCCCGACAGCGCGTGCACGCGCACGCCGGCCGCCGGCGATCCGTCCGGCTCGGTCACGGTGACGGTCACGTCGCGCTGGGAGACCCCCTCGGTCCGGGCCTTGGCGGCGAGCAGGCCGTCGAGGCCCGGTCCCCCGACGTGCACCCGGGCGAAGTGGTGCTCCGACGTGCCGCAGGCGCCGATCTCGAACGGCGGGGCGAAGTAGACCTGCGTGCCGCTGATCTCGAGGCTCGGCGTGAGATCCCCGTCGGGGCTCTCCCACGCGAAGCTCGTCGCGCCGTCCTCCACGAAGGCCACGAACGGCACCGCGCCCATCCCCGTGCTCACGTCGAAGCCCTGCACCGGAGTCCAGTCGATCATCCGGTCGTACTGCACGAAGAAGTGGACCGGCTGGTTCACCATCCGGGGCGTCGGGCTCGACGAGGCGAAGGTGTAGGTGATGTCCACGTGCTCGGCGTCCGGCTCGAGGGAGTAGTCGACGGCGACGGGAATCCCGTCGAAGTCCCCGGGCAGCAGGAGATCGATCGCGTCGACCGGGTCGATGAAGGGGACGGGGCTCAGCGCTCCGAGCGCCCGGACCACCGCGGCCCCTCCGTCCGAGCCGTCGTTCATCACCGTCACGCTCGTCGGCTCGAACGTGAACCGGCCGATGGCCGTGGTCACCTCGTTGAAGTCCGCCGGCGCCACGAGCGCGCCCCCCTCCACCCCGAACAGGCCGACGAGCTTGCCGCCGAACGAATCGAGGCCGTCGCTCCGGCCCGCGTCCTCGATCAGCGCCGCGATACGGCCGTTGGCGAGCAGGAAGTCGCCCTCCTGCCAGACGGCGAGACCGTCCGGGTCGACCGGCAGCTCCGCGGCCTCGACGCGCCCCGCCCGGGCCTCGCCCGCGGCCGCCCCGAGCGGCTCGGCGTGCCCGTCGGGGTCGCCGCCCTCGAGGGTGGGCATCTCCTCGCAGGGGGGAGGCCCGCCGTCCGCGCCCGCGTCGGCGCGGGGGTCATCGTCACCGCAGGCGAGAAGGAGCAAGCAGAAGAGCGAGAAGGAAACGAACCAAGCACGAAGCGACCACATGGCCCGACGCTACCACGCCCGGAGGGCCTCGGGTGCGTCCAGCGCTCGGTCGCCGAGCGCCGGGCCCGGTGACGGGTCGACCCGGACGAGGGGCCGCAGCCGCTCGAGGGTGCGTGGGCCGATCCCCCGGACCTCCGTGAGCGCGTCCACCGACTCGAAGGGGCCGTGCGCGTCCCGCCACGCGACGATGCGGCCGGCGAGCGCCGGGCCGATGCGAGGCAGGAGCGTGAGGTCTTCGGCGCTCGCTCCGTTGAGGTCCATGGGCCGGCCCTGCCGGAGCGCCCTCGCGGCCGCGGTCTCGGGCGGGCCGGCGTCCGGCTGCGCTGCCACCACCTCGGGTCGCACCTCGGCACGCGCCGGCGTCGTCGCGACGCCTTCGGGCGGGCCGCTCCGCGCGAGCGCGACGAGCCCGAGGGACGCCACGACCGCCGCCACGGCCGCGATGGGGGAGCGGGGACGCATGACGCTCCCTTATCGGGGGAGCGCCGAGCGGGTTGCGTTCAGTCCTCGCCGAGGCCGAAGCCGTCGTGGAGCGCCCGGACGGCCAGCTCGGCGTACTTCGAGTGGATCAGGCACGACACCTTGATCTCGCTGGTCGAGATGGCCTGGATGTTCACGCCCTCGTCGGCGAGCAGCCGGAACATCTTCGCGGCGACCCCCGCGTGGCTGCGCATTCCGAGCCCGACGATGGAGACCTTGACCACGTCCTCGTCGACCGTCACCTCGCCCGCTCCGAGGCCCGCGGACACCTCCGCGGACAGCTCGCGCGCTCGCGCGACGTCGTTCTTCGTCACGGTGAACGTCAGGTCCGTGCGCCCGTCGGCCGAGACGTTCTGGATGATCATGTCGACCGAGATGGCGTTCGTCGCGAGCGTCTCGAACAGGCGCGCCACGACGCCCGGCGTGTCCGGGACGTCGCGGATGGTGAGCTTGGTCTCGTTCCGATCGGAGGTGACGCCGGCGACGACCACCTCCTCGAGGGCGCGGTCCTCTCCGACGACCCACGTGCCCTCGGCGTCGGAGAAGCTGGAACGGACGTGGATGGGGACGGCGTACTTCATGGCGAGCTCCACGGATCGGATCTGGAGGACCTTGGCGCCCAGCGAGGCGAGCTCGAGCATCTCCTCGTAGCTGATGCGCTGGACCTTGCGCGCGTTCTTGCAGACGTTCGGATCGGCGGTGTAGACACCGTCGACGTCGGTGTAGATCTCGCAGGCGTCGGCCCTCGAGGCCGCCGCGAGCGCGACGGCGGTCGTGTCGGAGCCGCCGCGGCCGAGGGTGGTGATGTTCCCGTCGGCGTCGGTGCCCTGGAACCCCGCGACCACCGCGACCCTGCCCTCGCGCAGCACCGTCTGGAGCTTGCCGCCCTCGACCGAGCGGATGCGTGCCTTGCCGAACACGTCGTCGGTGACGATGCGGACCTGGTGGCCCATCAAGGACGTCGCCGGCGTGCCCATCTCGGTGAGCGCGATCGACAGGAGCGCCGCGCTCACCTGCTCGCCGGTCGACACGAGGACGTCCATCTCGCGGCTCGGCGCCCCGTCCGACAGCTCGCGGCCGAGCTTGAGCAGCCGGTCGGTCTCGCCCCCGATGGCGCTCACGACGACGACCACGTCGTGGCCGGCGGCGCGCGTCGCGGCGACCCGCCGCGCGACGTTGCGGATGCGGTCGGTGTTGCCGACGCTCGTTCCGCCGAACTTCTGGACGACGAGGGACACGCTGGCGCGCATCCTACCCCCGTGCCGCAGCGCGTCAAATCCGATCAGCCGCGCGTGCGGTCACCGTCCGCGTCTTCGCCGTCGTCGTCGGCGGGAGGCTCGTCGGCGGGAGGGTCGGGCCGGCGCGGCGGCGCCGGAGGCTCGCCGAATTCCTCGAGCAGCTTCCGGGCGAGCCGGTCGAGCATCATCTGCTCGATGTAGCTCGGCATCGCCGGGATCTTCACGACCACCTTCACCTTGTCGCGCCCGTCCTCGGCGACCCGGACGAGCTCGATGCTGCCGGGGTGGCCGCGCCCGCGGTCACGGTACTCGAAGAGCACGTAGCCGATGGCCTCGTCCTGGTCGGTCACGGGGAACCGGAGGTCCACCCGCACCATCCGGACCGCGGCGCTCCAGACCTGCTCGTACCGGTGCCCGAAGCTCTGGTCCTGGTCGGCCCGCGCGGCCGCCGGCAGCCCGAGGAGGACCGCCACCGCGCACACGAAGCTCCGAACCCACGCTCGGCCCATGCCCCCGACGCTACGCCAGCGTCGCGCGGCGGACCAAGTTCTCGGCGGGTGCGCCCCTCAGCTCGCGAGCTTGGTCACGAGCCACTGGTTGAGGCTCACTCCCTCGCGTTCGGCCTCGCGAGCCAGCCGGGCGTGGAGCGACGCCGGCAGGCGAAGGCGCAAGTTCCCCGAATAGCGTTCGTTCACCGGCGGGCAAGGCTGCCCGCGGCGCCGCGCATCATCGATGAGCATCTCGAGGACCGCCCGGGCGGCACGCGAGGCTTCTTCGAGAGTCCTGCCGTGAGTGCGTGCGTTCTGCCACGCGGGCAGCGTCGCGATGTAGCACTCGTCCTCATCGGACCAGTTGAGAACCACCTGGTAGTCCTCAGGCCGCGGTCTCCGCGGCCGCGACGGCGATCGCTTCTTCGACGGCTTGCTCTTGGTACTTTTTCGCATCGGCACCCTCACGTCCGCTCATCACCACGAACCTCCCCGACGGGTGGACCCACTTGCGGTGTGAGCCCTTCGCGGCCTGCCTCTCGAAGCCCGCCTTCCGAAGCCGTGCCTCGAGCTCCCGAATCTTCGGGGGCATTCGCGGATGGTACCACCCGTAGTACCGCTCGCAAGCGGGCCGCGCCTGCGAAGCCGGTCGACCCGACCGCTCCGGAACCTGCCGTCCGGCGTCGCCGCGGCCGCTCTATCGGGACACGCGCAGGAGGGCGCCGAAGGGGATGCGCATGGCGTACAGGGGGACGATGCCGACCAGGACGATGAACACGGCCTGGATGCTGTACATGAGGAAGATGTACACCGCGCCCTGGGCGCCGACGAGCTCGCTCGCGAAGTAGAGCTTGAGCGCAGTCGAGATCGCGAGCTGGAAGTTGCCGAACAGGCCCGGCCCGGCCGGGAGGAGGATGCCGATGGCCAGGATGCCCATGACCGCCACGGCGTGGCCGAAGGTCATCGGCAGGCCGCAGCCCCAGCCGAGGAGCCACATGCCCCCCGCGTTCGTCCCCCAGTAGAGGAGCGTCTCGCCGAGGAAGCCGGCGGCGAGCTTCGCGTCGCCGATGGAGCGCACGCCGTCGGCGACGCTGCCGACCTTGCTCGACAGGAGGTCGCCGAGCCGCGGCGAGACCACGCCGATGGTGAGCTTGGTGAGCCGGACCGCGAGCACGCGCTGCCAGAGGAAGAGCGCCAGCGCCACGAACGCCCCGGCGAACACGGCGAGCGAGAGATACCCGTAGAACGGGAGCGCCCTCGCGAGATCGTCGTCGGTCGCGAGCCTCGGCAGCGCGAACAGGGCCCAGGCGACGCACAGGCTGGTCACGAGGCCGTCGATGACGCGCTCGACGGCGATCGTCCCGAACCCCGCCGAGATGGGCACCTCGTTGCGGAGCTTGGTGAGGGCGGGCCGCGCGAGCTCCCCGAGCCGGAGAGGGAGCGCGAAGATGGCGAAGAACCCGATCCAGTTGAGCGCGACGACCTCGCGGAGCGGGAGCGTCTTGACGGGCTCGATCAAAAACCGCCAGCGGCTGGCGCGGAAGAAGTGCGTCACCGCGAGCGTCCCCACGTACGCCGGCACGGTCCACCAGCGCACGTGCTCGAAGGCGTCGGCCGGAGGGATGAGCGGGACGCCGCCCCGCGAGACCAGCCAGGCGAAGAGGGCCCCGAGCCCGAGCGAGATGATGAGCTTGGGGAGGATGCGGCGCGCGAGCGAGGCCTCGGCCTCGACGCGTGCTTCCCCGCAGCTCGACGACTCGCTCATGCGTCGACCGTACCCTCGAGGATGCTCCGCGGGTTGATCGACAGGAGCTCGTAGGTCTCGTCCTCACCGACGAGCCGCCGCAGCCGGTCGATCGCCTCGCCCACGACCTCCGCGTCGCCGGGGCGGTGCGCGTCGCTGCACGCCGCGTAGTAGACCCCCTCCTCCACCATCCGTTCGGCCGCCTTGCGCGGGCGGCGGCCGTACTTGCCCGTGAGCGACATGACGTCGAGGAGCGGAAGGACGCCGACCTCGAGCAGGGGATCGAGCGGATCGGTCCGCTTCCACAGGGGCGAGTAGCGCTCGGGGTGCGCGAGCACGGGGCGGATGCCGCGCACGTTCATCTCGAAGAACCGCTCCTCGACGCGCATGGGGAACGAGTCCTGCGGGAGCTCGACGAGGGCCGCCTTGCCCCCCGTGTAGGGCAGCGCCTGCTTGTCGCAGAAGAGCTGCCAGAAGACGTCGTCGAAGAAGTGCTCGGCGCCGAGGCCGAGGGCCGGCATGCCGGGCACGTCCGACGTGAGCCGGCGGAACTCGTCGAACGCGCCCTCGAGGCCGGGCTTGCGGTTGTCGAACATGGCGGTGCGGATGTGGGGCGTCGCCACCACCATGTCGTAGCCGATGGCGGCGAGCCCCGTCACGAGCCGCACGCCCTCCTCGAAGGTGCGCACGCCGTCGTCGACGCCCGGGATGAAGTGACAGTGCAGGTCGATGAAGCCCCGCATCACCCTCCCCCGTCCGGGTGCATCTCGTCGACGAGGGCCAGCAGGTGGCCGCGCTCGTTGAGGGACGGATCCTCGATCACCCGCTCGAGCAGGGCCCGGAGGGTCTCGCCCACCACCGGGCCGGGCGGCACCCCGAGCCGCTCCATCACGTCCTGGCCGCTCACCGCGAGGTCCTTGGTCGTGAGCGCCGCGCCCTCCTCGAGCACGCGCTCGATGCGCTCCCGGAGCTCCGCCAGGCGCGACAGCTCCTCGTCGACCGGCCGCCCTTTGGCGAGCGCGTCGGCACGCGCGAGGCGCAGGAGCGCGTCGAGGTCGTCGGGCCCCACGCGCTTGACGAGGCGACGCACCGCCGCGTCGGACCACTCGTGCGAGTAGCAGACGAGGTGGTTCTCGACGAGGTTGACGATCCGCTCGCGCTCCGTGTTCGAGAACCGGTACTCGCGCAGCCAGCGGTCGGCCATGTCGGCGCCGACGCGCTCGTGGTGGTAGAAGGTGTAGTCGCGGTTCTGGTCGGACCACGCGCGAGTCCGCGGCTTGCCGAGGTCGTGCAGGAGCGCCGCGACGCGCACGGTGGGGTCGCCGTCGGACGCGTCGAGGCACTTCATCGTGTGCGTCCAGACGTCATGGGCGTGCCAGCGGTTCTGCGCGCACCCCACCTGCTCGAGCAGCTCCGGCAGGGTGACCCCCAGGATCCCCGTGGCGCGCATGACCTCGAAGGCGCGCGAGGGCTCGGCGGCCTTCATCGTCTTGATCCACTCGTCGCGCACGCGCTCGCGGCTCACCTTGCGGAAGGTGTCGAGCGAGTCGGGGATGGCGCGCTCGGTCGCCTCGTCGAGCGCGAACTCGAGCGTCGCGACGAAGCGCGCCGCGCGCAGCACCCGCAGGCCGTCCTCGTTGAAGCGCTCGTGGGGCTCGCCGACGGCCCGGAGCAGTCCCCGCTCCATGTCGCCGAGGCCGTCGAACGGATCGGTCATCCGGTCGTCGAGCGGGTCGTAGGCGACGGCGTTCACGGTGAAGTCCCGCCGCGCGAGGTCCTGGTCGATGTCGCGGACGAAGAAGACCCGGTCCGGACGCCGGCCGTCGGAGTAGGCCTCCTCTCCCCGCAGGGTCGTGACCTCGTACTGGCCTCCGCGGTGCAGGACCGTGACCGTGCCGTGCCTGAGGCCGGTCGGGATCACCTTCGGGAACGACCGCTGCACCTCGCCGGGGAGCGCGCTGGTCGCCACGTCCCAGTCGCTCACGGGCTTGTCCATCAGGAGATCGCGCAGGCAGCCCCCGACCACCCAGGCCCGATGCCCCTGGTCGCGCAGGCGGCGGCAGATCTCGACGACCGGCTCCGGGATCGCCCCGCCGGGTACGGTCCTCCGCGGCACGATGGGGCGGTCTACTGCGTTTGCCCCCCGGACGCCAGCGTCCTCGCGCGGGCCGGGGGCGAGCCCCGGCCCGCCCGCGTCAGCCTTCCTGCCCCTGTGCCGCGCCGGCCTCGGCCTCGGGCTGCTCGCCCGCGGCGTCTTCCTGCGCCGGCGCCCGGCTCGAGACCTCCTGCTCGAGCGAGGAGAGGTCCGGCAGCTCGTCCAGGTTCGGCATCAGGACGATCTCGATGCGGCGGTTCTGCGCCCTGCCCTCGTCGGCGTCGTTCGAGGCGACCGGCTGCGTGTCGGCGTAGCCCGCCGCTCCGAGCCGCTCTGCGTTCATCCCGTTTTCCGCGAGGAAGCGGGCCACCACGACGCCGCGCGCGGCCGACAGCTCCCAGTTCGACGGGTAGCGGCGGCTGCGGATGGGCACGTTGTCGGTGTGGCCGACGATCAGGAACTCCCGGTTCGGGATCTGGGCGAGGATCTGCGCGACCTGCCGGAGCGTCTCCTGCCCCTCGTCCTTGATCTCCGCCCGTCCCGAGTCGAACAGGACGCCCTCGGGGAGCTCGACGACCATCTTGCCGCGGACGATGCGCACGCGGAGCTGGCCGGCGGCGATCATGTCGCGGAACTGCTCGAGCATGCGCCGGAAGGCCGAGAGCCGCGCGCGCTGCTGCTCCTCGCGCCGCCGCGCCTCGTCGAGCTCCCGCTCGAGCGCCGCCCGCACCCCCTCGAGGTTCTCGACGTCCGCGCCCGCGGCCCGCAGGCGCTCGAGCATCTCGCGGTTGCTCTGCTCGAGCGCGGCGAAGCGCGACTCGAGATCGCCGTGCTGCGACTGCAGGGCGGACAGCTCGTCCTGCAGTCGCCGGTTCTCCGCCTCGAGCTCCGCGCTGCCACAACCAACGGCAGCGAGAGCGAGACAGAACGACGTGGCTGCAATCGTGCAGCGATAGGCCTGTCTGGTCATGACCGACCCTACCCGATGAAGCCCCTCGGGGGAACCGGGGTGATCATCGGGGCCCGTCCCCCGACGATCACTCAGGTCTCGACGCCGGGCTGCGTGGCTTCGCCCTCGAGCGGCGGCAGCTCGTAGTCCTCGGTCAGGCGCTGGCGCTCGCGGATCTCGTCGGCGCGGGCGCGCAGGCTCATCGCCTCGTGTGCCAGCACCGGGTCGGTCTTGTGGTCCGGGTTCGACTCGAGGAAGTCGGCGAAGCGCTGGCACGTCGTGGCGAGCTCGATGTCGTTGCCGAGCTCCTCGAAGACCTCGACGGCCTTCTCGAACGACTCCTTGGCCTTCAAGTGGTCATCGCCTCCGCCCCAGCCGGCCGCTGCATAGATCTCCGCCTGCGTGCGCATCGCCACCCCGAGGAACGGCTTGCCACGTGCCTCCTGGAAGAGCTGGATCGAGCGCGCGATGTATTCCCTGGCGACGGTGATGTCGTGCACGAGCATGTGCGCCTTGGCGAGCCCGCGGTGGATCTCGCCCTCGAGGATCCGGTCGCCGAGCGTGTGCGAGATCTCCTCGGCCTGCTTGAGCACCTTGATCGCTTCGGCCGGCTCCTTGCGCCGGTAGTTCGACTCGCCGAGGTTCGTCAGGATCACCGCCTGGCGCATCCGGTCGCCGACCTCGCGAGCGACCGAGAGGGCATCCCGGTACATCTCGGCGGCGCGCTCGTGATCGCCCGAGTCCTGCTGGATCGTGCCCATGTTGTTCAGCGTCTGCGCGATGCCCGGCTTGTCGTCGATCTCGCGCCGGAGAAGGAGCGCCTCTTGGAAGGCGTCCTGCGCCTCGGCGAAGCGCCCGCTGTCCTGGTAGACGAGCCCGAGGTTGTTGAAGCTGAGCGCGATGGAGCGCTTGTCCCCGAGCTCCTGGCGGAGCTCGAGCGCCTGGCGCATGAAGCGCTCTGCGGCCTCGTAGTTGCCGCGCATCCAGTGGACCTTGCCGACGTCGTCGAAGCTCGAGGCGACGCCGCGCCGGTCGCCCGAGGCGTCGAACAGCGCGTGCCCCGTGCCGAGGTTGCGCATCGCCTCGTCGAGCTGCCCGATGGCGCGGAAGAGCCGCCCGAGCCGGTTGTGCGCAGCCCCTCCCTTCGACTTGAGGTCCAGCTTGAAGGCGATCTGGAGCATCTCCCGGAACGCCTGCTTGGCGGGCTCGTTGCGCCCGGCGAGCTGGAGCACGTCGCCATAGTGGTGGAGCGCCTCGATACGGAGCATCGTGTCCTCGTCGCCGAGCAGCTCGAGGCCGCGCGAGTAGTACTCCGCGGCCTTGGCGTTGGCGTACCGGGCGCGGGCCTTGTCCGCGGCCATGAGGTAGTACGTCGCGGCCTTGCGGTGCGCGCCGCCCTCCTCGAAGTGCTGCGCGAGCATCTCGCACTGCTCCTCGGCGCGCTCGGCGAGGCGGAACTCGAGCCACTCGCCGACGACGAGGTGGAAGCGGCGCAGCCTCGTGCGGTTGGTCAGGCGGTGGAGGGTCTCGCGCTCGAGGTTGTGCTTGAACGCGTACTCCACCTCCCCGGGGATGGACGAGTCGGGCAGCTCGAGCACGTAGTCCCGGTCGGACAGGCCGTCCAGCGTGTCGCGGATGTGCGCGATCGTGCTCTCGTGGCCGCCCCACAGCTCCGGCACGGGCTTCTCGATCCGGGACAGCGCGACGAGCGCCCCGAGCCAGAACACGCCCCCCATCGTCGACGCCATCTCGAGCAGCTCGCGCTCCGCCGGGGACAGCGACGAGATGCGGGCGCTGATCGCGTCGTCGACCGACAGGGGGAGCTGCGCGTCGTCCAGCCGATCGAGGTTGACCTTCCAGGTCCCGTCCGGCTGCGCCGAGAGCGTGCCGTGCTCGTGGAACGTCCGGACCATCTGCTCGAGCAGGTACGGGCTCCCGCCGGCCATGTCGACCGCCGCGTCGATCATCTCGTCGGGCGGGTCGCCGGTGGGCTCGAGCAGGTTGTAGATGAGCTGCGCCGCGTCGTCGCCTCCGAGCGGCGCAAGCTCGATCCGGACGTGCCGATCGCCGCCCGTGCGCGCCCAGTCCGCGCGCCGCGCGAGCAGCTCGGGACGCGCCGTGCACAAGAGCAGGATCGGCGCGTCGGTCAGCGACTCCATCAGGTACTGGACGAGGTCGAGCGAGTCGTCCTGCGCCCAGTGCAGATCCTCGAACGTCAGGACGAGCGGGCTCTTGTCGGCGTCCACCTCGAAGAAGCGCCGGAGCACCGCGCGGCTCACGAGCCCGAACTGCTGCGGGTCCTCCTCGACCGCCTTGATGAAGGGCGACTCCGGGTACTTGAGGTCGAGGAACGCGCCGAGGAAGTGGAGGAACTCGGTCACGCGGCGGTCACCGAGCGCCTCGCTCACCATCGCCCGGAAGGCCTCGCGGGTCTGCTCGGGGTCCGCGCCCTCGATGATCCCGAACCGCGCGCGCAGGATCCGCTGCACGACGCCGAAGGGCGGCCCGTTCTCACGCGCGACGCCGCGGTAGATGCGGACGCGCCGCTCGCGGTCACGCACGCGGTTGACGAACTCGTGGAGCAGCCGCGTCTTGCCGATGCCGGCGCTGCCGATGATCGACACCGCCTGCGGCGCGCGATCGCTGAGGGCGCGGGCGAGCGCGTCGTCGAGCTCGCGCATCTCGGGGCCGCGGCCGACGAGCGGCGATCGGATGGTGCTCGGCGCGATGGCGCCGAGGGAATGGGGACCGGACTTCGAGGTCGTCATGCTGCCGCTCCTCGGGCGGGGAGACCCCTCCCCTGCCCCTTGGGGGGCGCCCACTATCCCACACAATCCTACACGTCCAGGGCGCCCTGTGACTTTTATCGCATTTTCGGTAGTCTCCGCGCACCCATGTACCTGGGACGGGTGATCGGGACCTGCGTGGCGAGCCGGAAGCACACCGGCCTCGACGGGATCAAGCTGCTCGTCGTGCAGCCGCTCGGCCGCGGCCGGCTGCCGGCGGGCGAGCCTCAAGTGGCGGTCGACGTGGCGCAGGCCGGCCCGGGGGACCTGGTCTACCTGGTCGGCGCGCGCGAAGCGTCGCACGCGCTCGAGGAGGCCTTCGTCCCCGTGGACGCAGCCATCGTGGGCATCGTCGACGCCCTCGACGAGGAGCGCGCGTGAAGCTCTGCAGGGTCACGGGCACGCTCGTGTCGACGGCCAAGCACCCGGCCTTCGTCGGACACAAGCTCCTCTACTGCCAGCCGCTCGACGAGGACGGCGCGGAGGTGGGCGAGCCGCTCCTGGCCGTCGACCGCGTGCAGGCGGGGGTCGGCGACGTGGTCCTCGTCAACCAGGAGGGGAACGGCTCCCGGCAGCTCCTCGGGACCGTCGACGGCAAGCTCCCCATCCGCTCGGTCATCGTGGGCGTGGTGGACGAGGTCGAGGTCGCGCCTCGATGAGCCCGCTCCGTCCGAAGACGGAGCACCAGGTCCGTCGCGAGGTGGCCGAGGTCTCCCGCCTGATCTGGGAGCGGGGCTGGGTCGCGAACCACGACGGCAACGTGACCGCGCGCCTGTCGCCCGGGCGCCTCGTGGCCACCCCGACCGGCCTCTCGAAGCGGGTGATCGATCGCGAGACGCTCCTCGTGGTGGACGACACCGGAAGCGTCCTGCGCGGGCGCATGAAGCCCTTCAGCGAGCTCGGGATCCACCGGGTGGTCTACCGCGCCCGGCCCGACGTCGGCTGCGTGCTGCACGCGCACCCGCCCTACGCGACGGCGCGGGCGGCGGCGGGCGCGGCGCTGCCGTCGTTCCTGCCGGAGGCGGTGGTCTCGATCGGAGCCGAGACGCCGGTGGTGCCGCTCGCGATGCCCGGCCCCGACGCCGAGGCGGCCATCGAGCCGTTCGTGCGGGAGGTCGACGCCGTGCTCGTCGAGGGCAACGGCGTCTTCTCCTGGGGAGACGACCCGGAACAGGCGTTCCTCCGGATGGAGCTCGTCGAGCACCTCGCGCGCGTCGCACACCTCGCCGAGAGCCGGGGAGGCCTCCGCGAGCTGCCGCGCGAGATGGTCCAGACGCTGCTGAAGAAGCGCGCAGCCGCCGGCCTCGGGCCCGAGGGCCGAGCCGGCCGCTGACCGCCGGCCTCCCGGCCCGGGGACGGGGCCCGGGCGCGGCGACATCCCCGTGCCGGACGCGTATCGCCGTTGACAAGCCGCCCCCGGCCGTGCGAGCCCGTCAGACCGTCGTGTCTGTCGTTCGTCCCTCCCGGCTCGGGCGCCTCGCGGCGGCCGCCGCCGTGCTCGCCGTGGTCGCCTCGCTCCTCTGCGGTCCCTCCGCCGGGGCGGAGGCCGTCACGCGTGTCTTCATCAACGGCGAGTCGACGCCCGTCTACTTCTCGGACGGCGACAGCTTCCGGGTGTTCGCCGGGCCGTACTCCGGCCGGAACACCCGGCTCGCCGGCTACAACACGCTCGAGAGCTACGGGCCGGTGCACCAGTGGGGCTCCTTCCACCCCTTCGAGCTCTACGTCATCGCGAAGCGGGCCACGCTCAACGCCCGGCGCGGCGTGTGGCACTGCGCGACCGACGGCGAGCTCGACACCTACGGCCGCGTGCTCATGGACTGCCCCGACGTCGCGGTCGACCAGATCCGCAAGGGCCTGGCCCACGCCATGAACATCGACGACACGCCGTCGCGGCCCGAGTACCTGCGCGCGCAGCAGCAGGCGATCCGGGAGCGGCGCGGGATGTGGGCCCACGGCGTGCCCGCGTTCGTGGTGACGTCGCTCCACTCGGCGGACGAGGATCCGAGCCGGTCGACGACCTACAACCGGATGATCTCGACGCGCGACGGCCACACCGAGAAGTGGGAGCACAGCGAGGTCTACGAGGAGTGCGAGTGGGCGTGCGCGACCGAGCGGGTCGCCGACGAGGCGCGGGTCCGCGAGGTGTCCCGGGCGCTCCGGTCGGACGCCGAGATCGCGCCGGCCCTCGCCGAGCTGTCGAACCTGCTCCTCGTCGAGATCGTCGACCGGTACGCCCGGCTCGAGGCGCTGCCCGAGTGGGTGGAGCCCGGCCTCGCCGAGCGGCTCGTCCCGCGGCTGCAGCAGGCGAGGCGGGCTGGTGCGCTCGGAGAGGTCCGCGAGCAGCGCGGGTCCTGTGTGCTGTACGTGGAGTTCAACCGCCGCTACGGGCGCGAGCGGCCGAGCTGCCTGCGAGGGCGCGGGGAGCGGCCCCGATGAGGCGCCTCGCCGTCGCCGCCGTCGCGGCCCTGCTCTTTTCCGGCTGCTGGGAGGAGCCGGCCGAGGGGCCGCCGCTCGGCTACGAGAACAACGTCGAGGCGTGCTCCGACGGTCGCGACAACGACATGGACGGGCGGGTCGACTGCGAGGATCGGGACTGCCTCGTCCGGAGCTTCTGCGGCGAGATCGTCCCGGACATCCCGCCCAACGAGCCGGACGAGGACACCTTCGAGCTGTGCACCAACCGCATCGACGACGACGACGACGGCAGCTTCGACTGCGGCGACCGGTCCTGCGGTTCGATCATGGAGACCTGCTGCTCGGGCGAGTTCACCGACGAGGCCTGCTCGAACGGCCTCGACGACGACGGCAACGGCTTCGCCGACTGCCGCGATCACTCGTGCAGCCGGAACCAGTTCGTGACCGTGTGCTCCGAGGAGACCGTCTGCGACGACGGCGAGGACAACGACGGTGACGGGGACACGGACTGCGACGACTCGGACTGCGCCGACGCCGCGGCCTGCCGCGGGCCGTACGAGGACGACTGCACGAACGATGTCGACGACGACGGCGACGGCCCGGTCGACTGCGAGGACTCGGACTGCGCGGCCGCCGCTGCCTGCATGGGCCCGGAGGACACCCTGGCAGCCTGCATGGACGGGGCCGACAACGACGGCAACGGGTACGTCGACTGCAACGACTTCTCCTGCTCGCGCAGCTCGAACCCCGACATCGTCGCCTACTGCGACTCGCTGCCGACGGAGGACACCCTGGCAGCCTGCATGGACGGGGTCGACAACGACGGCAACGGGTACGTCGACTGCAACGACTTCTCCTGCTCGCGCAGCTCGGACCCCGACGTGGTCGCCTACTGCGAAGCCCGAACGGAGTCGGGGCTCGAGCGGTGCACCGACGGGATCGACAACGACGGAAACGGCTACACGGACTGCGACGACCGCAACTGCGTCCCGTCCGGCCCGGTCGTCGGAGACGTCGGCGAGCTGCTCGACATCTGCGAGTCCAGCTTCGCGAGCTGCACCGATCGGATCGACAACGACCGCGACGGGTACGCGGACTGCAACGACTACTCGTGCCGGGGGCGGTACATCGTGTCGACGGGCGGCGGTGCCATCCGCGTGACCGCGCCCTGCCTCGAGAGCGGGATCCCACCGGACCCGGACCTCCGCGCGGACATCGAGGAGCTGCTCGGCGGGAGCATCGACCCGGCGGCCATCGCGCGCGCCAACTGCACGGACGGCGAGGACAACGATCGCGACGGCTTCGTGGACTGCGAGGACTGGGACTGCAACTACAACCCGCTCATCGCGGGCTTGTGCGAAGAGACGACGGGCACGCTGCTATGCCGATGAAGCGCTTCATTCTCCTCTCCCTGGCGGTGGCGGCGCTCGCGCCGACGACGCCGATCGCCTGGGCGCAGCCCGCGCCCCAGGAACCGGCCGAGCCCGCGCCCGAGGGCGCCGAGCCCGAGGCGCCGCCCGCCGAGCCGGCGCCCGAGACGCCCGCGGCCACGCGCGAGACCGTCTGCGACGACCGGCGCGACGAGGACGGCGACGGCCTCGTCGACTGCGCGGACGCCGACTGCTTCGAGGCCGACCAGTGCGACGCCGGCGGGCAGGAGGAGCGGAACGACGAGCGGTGCAGCGACTGGATCGACAACGACGGCGACAGCGCCATCGACTGCGACGACTCGGACTGCCAGGGCCCCGGGATCACCGTGTGCCGGGGGAGCCACACGGGGCACGGCGGCGGCGGGGCCCACCCCGGCGTGGAGGGCGAGGACGACCTGCCGGAGCTGACCGGTGACATGACGGTCGAGGACCTCATCGGCCACTTCGGCGACGCGGACGGCGAGCGGAACGACCTCGTCTGCTCGGACGGCGTCGACAACGACGGCGACGGCCGGACGGACTGCGCCGACTTCGGCTGCCGCTTCGATCCTCAGGTCACCGTGTGCCAGGGCTCGCCGGGCGTCAGGTTCGGCGTCGTGGCCGGTGTCGGGGCCGCGTACGACCTCGAGGCCCCCGCGCACTCGGCGATGGACGTGCGGTTCACGCGCTTGCAACTCCGGGCTTTCGGCCAGATCCCGCTCATCGAGCACTCGTTCTTCCTCCTGAGCACGCGCTGGGAGAAGTCGCCGCGGCTCACCTTCGCGCTGTTCCAGGTGCCGCTGGGCGACGCGGGTCACTTCATCGGTGTCAACAGCGGCAACGGGAGCCTCTCGACGGGACTCGTCGTCAGCGCGTCGAAGCAGCCGCTCCTCGATCCTCCCTACTACCTCTACAGCGCCTTCGAGCAGGGAAGCGGCGCCGCCGTCGAGACAGGCGGTCCATTCGGCGACAGCGGAAGGCTCAAGTGGCGGCTGTTCGTCTCGGGCGGCGCGGGCGGCTTCACCGGAAACGTGGGCGGGCGGTTCTTGCCGGACGGCGACGAGAACTTCGCCTGGGCCGCCGGCGGGCAGCTGCAGATCAACTTCCTCGGGTACTTCGATCGGTTCGACTCGGCGTTCATCTACGCTCCCGAGCCGCTCACTTTCGGCATGCTGCTCGGCGGCATGTACGACGTGCGGCCGCGCGAGCGCTACCCGGCGTTCAATGGCTACGTGCTGTTCAAGTACGACCGGCTGCTCCTGCGGGCCGAGAGCTACACGAAGTACGTCATCGACTACGGCGGGGCCTTCCAGTGGTCGTGGAACGCGCAGACGAGCGTCCTCGTGGTGCCCCGTACGCTGATGCTCGCGGCCGACGTGGGACAGTTCTACTCGCAGGACTTCGAGCCCAACGACGCGTTCGGCGGCTCGCTCCGCCGCCCGCTCGACCACTTCGAGTGGCGCGCCGCGATGCACTGGTACTGGTACCGGAACATCGGCGTCCTGTCGCTCCTGTACCGGGAGGCCCACATCGAGGACAACCCGGACCGCTCGGACGACGAGACCCTCGAGCGCGAGCTGCGCCTCGAGGGCCAGTTCAGGTTCTAGCCCTACCACCCGGCTCGCGTCGCACCCAGGTGATCTTGGGGACAGGACCGAATGATCACTCGGGGTGGGTGAGGTTGCCCGGCGCTCGACCGGGAGGCACTGTGGGGGCATGGGCGCCGGGCACGGGCACGGGCATGGGGCGAAGGACCGCGACGCACCGAAGCGGGCGCTCGGGACCGCGCTCGCGCTGACGCTCGGTTTCAGCGTGGCGGAGATCGTCGTCGGGCTGTGGTCCGGCTCGCTCGCGCTGCTCGCCGACGCCGGACACATGGTCGGCGACGGCGGCGCGCTCGCCATGTCGCTGGTGATCGCGCTGCTCGCCGGGCGCCCGCGCTCGCGGCGCAAGACCTACGGCTACCGCCGCGCCGAGGTCCTCGGGGCCCTCGTGAACGCGGTCGCCCTGGTGGGCATCGTCGTCTGGGTCGTCGTCGAGGCCGTCGGGCGCATCGACCACCCGCCGGAGGTCCGGGGGCTCGGGATGCTCGGGACCGCGGCGCTCGGCCTCGGCGTCAACGTCCTCTCCGCCTGGGTCCTCGCGACCCGCGGAGGCGGCGGGATCAACGTCCGCGGAGCCCTCATGCACGTCCTCGGCGACGCCCTCGGCTCGGTCGCGGCCATCGTCGCCGGTGTCTTCCTCGTGGCCTTCGGCTGGCGGCTGGCCGATCCCATCGCGTCGCTCGTGATCGCCGTGCTCATCTTCGTCGGCGCCCTGCGACTGCTCCGCGAGACGACCCACGTGCTCATGGAGGGCACCCCGGAGGGGCTGGACGTCCACGAGCTCGAGGCCACGATCCTCGGCAGCCCGGGCGTCGCCGACGTCCACGACCTGCACGTCTGGTCCATCACCCCGGGCGACACGATGCTCACGGCCCACGTCGTCATCGAGCACGGCGAGCACGGCACGCAGGTCGTCCGCCAGGTCACCGAGCGCCTGAAGAGCGCCCACGGCATCGCCCACGTGACCATCCAGCCCGAGCCCCCCGAGGGCAAGCTCGTCGAGCTTCGGATCCCGAAGCGCGCCGGCTAACGAATCCCCCGCATCGCGCGCCAGGTCTGGCCGCCGTCGGCGCTCTCGACGACCAGGAGGTCCGTACCCTCGCGCGTCGCGAGCAGGATGCGGCCGTTGTCGGCGGCGAGCCGCGGCGGACCGCAGAACCCCTCGCCGGAGTGCCAGCACGCGGCGGGGATGCGCTCGGCCTCGAGCCGGCCGCCCGCGAGGGTCGCGACGTGGACCTCGGCGAGCTCGCGGCCCGGTGCCCAGGCGACCAGCGTCGTGCCACCGTCGCGCACCACGTCGGCGTGGCCTGCTCCCTCGAGGAGCGCCGCCGTCTCGGTGCAGCGCGCCGCCGCGTCGCAGCTCGCGCCGAGCAGGAGCCCGTCCTCGCGCAGCGCGAGCAAGTCGGCGTGCTCGGCGTCGCAGGCGACCCGGACGCGATCCTGCTCGGGGTCGGTGAGGGACAAGGCCGCGCGCAGCCCGAGCGGCAGGACCTCGCCCGCCCTTGCCTGGCCCTCGGCCATCCGCCCGACG
>JBDIVX010000104.1:0-27404 GCA_039794305.1 Candidatus Neutrinellum sp. | reverse complement strand
TCATGTCGCCGCCGCCCTGGTAGGGCTCCATCGAGTCGAGCAGGTCCTTGTTGCCCCACAGGACGCCGATGCCGGTCGGCCCGTACAGCTTGTGCCCGCTGAGCGCGTAGAAGTCGCAGCCGAGGTCCTGGACGTCCACCGGGATGTGCGGCGCGGCCTGCGCGCCGTCGAAGAGCACGAGCGCGCCGCGCTCCTTCGCGAGGCGCACGATCTCCTTCGCGGGCTGGATCGTGCCGAGCGTGTTCGAGACGTGCGCGGTCGCAACGAGCCGGGTTCGGTCGCTCAGGGCCTGCTCGAAGGACTCGAGCGGCACCTCGCCGCCGTCGTCCACGGGGACGACGACGAGCCGCGCCCCGGTCTGCTCACACAGGAGCTGCCAGGGGACGATGTTCGAGTGGTGCTCGAGGCCGGTCACCACGATCTCGTCGTCCCGGCCGAGCGCCGCCCGCCCCCAGGAGTGGGCGACGAGGTTGACGGCCTCGGTCGTGCCGCGGACGAAGACGACCTCCTCGTGCGAGGGCGCGTGGATGAAGCGGGCGATCTTCTCGCGGGCTGCCTCGAAGGCCTGCGTCGCACGCTGCGACAGGAGATGGACGGCGCGGTGGATGTTCGCGCAGTCCCGCGCGTACACGTTCACGACGGCGTCGATGACCGCCTGGGGCTTGAGCGCGGTCGCCGCGCTGTCGAGGTAGACGAGCGGCCTGCCGTGCACCTGCTGGTGGAGCGCAGGGAAGTCGCGCCGGATTCGCTCCACGTCGAAGCCCTTCGTCGGGTGGGTGGTTGCGGCTGCCTCGGCCATCACACGAGCTCCCGGATGCTCTCGCCGTGCGGCAGGCGGGTCAGCAGCGCCTCGGCCAGCCTCTCGTGGACGGGCCGGTGGGGGATGCGATGGAGGAGCGCGTGGACGAAGGCGAAGGTCAGGATGTCGCGGGCCTGCGCCTCCGGGATCGCGCGGGCCCTCAGGTAGAAGAGCGCGTCCTCGTCGATCGCGCCGATGGTCGCGCCGTGGCTGCAGCTCACGTCGTCGGCGTCGATCTCGAGGTGCGGCTTGGTGTGGATGACGGCGTCGTCCGACAGGAGCAGGTTCCGGTTCTCCTGGTGCGCCTGCGAGCGCTGCGCGCCGCGGCGCACGACGATGATGCCGTTGAAGACGGCGTGCCCCTGCCCGTCGAGGATGCCGCGGTAGCTCTCGGAACTCGTGCAGTGGGGCTTCGCGTGGTCGATGAAAGTCTGGTGGTCCACGTGATCGGCGCCGCGGACGTGGTAGACGCCGTCGAGCACGCACTCGGCGCCCTCCCCGTCCAGCAACACGCCGAGGTCGAGCCGCGCGAGCGCGCCGCCCAGCGTCACGGCCCGGGACGCATAGGAGCTCGCCCGCTCCTGCCGCACGGCGAGCGTCGCCACGTGGAAGCCGCTCTCGGCCCCCTCCTGCACGCGCGTGTGATCGAGCCTCGCCTCCGGCCCCACCCACACCTCGGTGACGGCGTTCGCGAGGCACCGCTCGCCCGGAGCGGTCAGGTACGTCTCGATCAGCTTCGCCTCGCTCCGAGCCCCTGCGAGCACCAGGACGCGCGGGTAAGCCGCCGTCGGCCCGCTCCCCGGCGCCGCCACGTGCACCACGTGGATCGGCCGCTCGAGCACCGCCCCGTCCGGGATCCGGACGAGCAGGACCTCCTCGAACATCACCGCGTTCAGCGCCGCGAAGTGCTCCGCCGCCGCGATCCGCCCGAGAACCCCCTCCACCCCGACCGCACCAGTTGCATCGGGACCTGTCCCCCATGCAAGTGCAGTTGCACGGGGGACAGGTCCCGATGCAAGTCGGCCGTTGACGAGGATGAGGCGATCGGTGTCGTCGGGGCCGAGGTGCTGCTCGGCCCAGCGGGCGGCGGCGGCCTCGTCGACGGGCGCCGGCTCGAAGGGGACGCTCGTCACGGGCTTCACGGAGGTGAAGCGCCAGCTCTCGGTCTTCCGCGTCGGAAACCCGGTCTCGCGCAGGCGCCCGGCGGCCTGCCGGCGCAGCTCGGCGAGCCAGTCGGGCCCGCCGGCCCGGACCTCGGTCGGTATCGTGAGACCCATCGTCATACCCCGGCGCGCTGCTTCTCGTACTCGGCGTACCCGCTCGCCTCGAGCTCGCGGGCGAGCGTCTTGTCGCCCGAACGGACCACCCGGCCGTCGACCAGCACGTGCACCCGGTCGGGCACGATGTAGTCGAGCAGGCGCTGGTAGTGCGTGATGACCAGCATCCCGCGCTCGGGGCTCCTCAGGCTGTTCACACCGTGCGACACGACGCGGAGCGCGTCGATGTCGAGCCCCGAGTCCGTCTCGTCCAGGATCGCGAGCTTCGGCTCCAGGATCGCCATCTGGAAGATCTCGTTCCGCTTCTTCTCGCCGCCGCTGAACCCCTCGTTCACGGAACGACGGATCAGCGAGTCATCGAGCTCGACGAGCTTGGCCTTGTGCCGCGCGAGCTTCATGAACTCGATCGCGTCGAGCTCCTGCTCACCCCTGGCCCTGCGGACGGCGTTGACGGCCGCCTTGAGGAAGTAGACGTTGCTCACGCCGGGGATCTCCACCGGATACTGGAACGCCAGGAACACTCCCTCGCGCGCGCGCTCCTCGGGCGACATCGCGAGGAGGTCCTTCCCGTCGTAGGTCACCTTCCCTCCGGTGACGTCGTAGCCGTCGCGCCCGGCGAGCACGTGGCTCAGCGTGCTCTTGCCGGAGCCGTTCGGCCCCATGATGGCGTGCACCTCACCCGGACGGACCTCGAGGTCGATCCCCTTGAGGATCTCCTGGCCGTCGACGGTCACGTGCAGGTCTTCGATCTTCAGCAGCATTCCCGGTCTCTCCTCAACCCACCGCGCCTTCGAGGCTGATGCCGAGCAGCTTCTGCGCCTCGACGGCGAACTCCATCGGCAGCTCCTTGAACACTTCCTTGCAGAACCCGTTCACGATCAGGTTGACCGCGTCCTCCTCGCTCAGCCCGCGCTGCCGGCAGTAGAAGAGCTGGTCGTCTCCGATGCGCGACGTCGTCGCCTCGTGCTCGAGGCGCGCGCTCCTGTTGCGCACCTCCACGTACGGCACCGTGTGCGCTCCGCACTCGCTCCCGATGAGCAGCGAGTCGCACTGCGTGTAGTTGCGCGCTCCGTGCGCGCTCTTCCCGATCGAGACGAGACCCCGGTACGTCTGCTGGCCGTGGCCGGCGCTGATGCCCTTCGAGATCACCGTCGAGCGGGTGTCCTTCCCGAGGTGGATCATCTTCGTGCCGGTGTCGGCCTGCTGGTAGTTGTTGCTGAGCGCGACCGAGTAGAACTCGCCCACCGAGCCCTCGCCCTTGAGGACGCAGCTCGGGTACTTCCACGTGATGGCCGAGCCCGTCTCGACCTGTGTCCAGCTGATCTTCGCGCGCGCGCCCTCGCAGGATCCGCGCTTGGTCACGAAGTTGTAGATCCCGCCGCGCCCCTCTTCGTCGCCCGGGTACCAGTTCTGGACGGTGGAGTACTTGATCTCCGCGCCCTCGTGGGCGACGAGCTCGACGACCGCCGCGTGGAGCTGGTTCTCGTCGCGCATCGGGGCGGTGCACCCCTCGAGGTAGCTCACGTAGGCGCCCTCGTCGGCGACGATCAGGGTCCGCTCGAACTGCCCGGTCTTCGAGGCGTTGATGCGGAAGTAGGTGCTCAGCTCCATGGGACAGCGAACGCCCTTGGGCACGTAGACGAAGGAGCCGTCCGTGAAGACCGCGCTGTTCAGCGTCGCGTAGAAGTTGTCCGTGTAGGGCACCACCGAGCCCATGTACTTCCGCACGAGCTCCGGGTGTTTCTGCACCGCCTCGCTGATCGAGCAGAAGATGACGCCCGCCTCGGCGAGCTTCCCCTTGAACGTCGTCGCAACCGAGACGCTGTCGAAGACCGCGTCGACGGCGACTCCGGCGAGCATCTTCTGCTCGTACAGCGGGATGCCGAGCTTCTCGTAGGTCTCGAGCAGCTTCGGGTCGACCTCGTCGAGGCTCTTCGGCTGCTCCTTCACCTTCGGAGCCGCGTAGTAGCTGATGGCCTGGAAGTCGACGGGTGGGTAGTGCACCTTCGCCCACTTCGGCTCGGCCATCTTCGTCCAGTGGCGGAACGCCCTGAGCCGCCACTCGAGCATCCAGTCGGGCTCGTCCTTCTTCGCCGAGATGAAGCGGATGATCTCCTCGGAGAGCCCGGGCGGGGCGTACTCCTGCTCGATGTCGGTGACGAAGCCCGCCTCGTACCGCTTCTGGAGGAGCGTATCGATGTGATCCGACGACGCCATGCTTCTCTTCTTCGTCCTTCAGCCCTGGGCGGCCCGGCCGATGCGTACGAGCTCCGGACGGTTCGGCAGGATCATGTCCGACAGGCGGATGCCCTCGAGCGCGTGCTGCACGGCCTGGTTGATCCGCTGCCAGTTGGTGCGCACGTCGCACTTCGGCTCGAACTCGCAGGCGCTGACCTCGGTCGCGCACTCGGTCACCCCGATGGGCCCCTCGACCGCGCTGATGACCTCGGCGATGGTGATGTCCTCGGGCGCCCGGGTCAGCCGGTATCCGCCGTGCGCGCCCCGCTGGGCCTCCACGATCCCCGCCCGGCCGAGCAGCTTGAGGACCTTGCTGGCCGTCGGCTGCGGGATGCCCGTGCACTTCGCCAGGTCGCGCACCGCCAGCGTGCGCCCGTCCGGCCACGCGGCGAGGTGGGTGGCCAGGACCACCCCGTAGTCCGTGAGCTTGGAAATCCTGAGCATTTCGCGCACCGGCCCGATTGAGGACCGTTCCGGTCCCATATGAGGCCGCGCCCGCGCGAAGTCAAGCGGGATCGAGGAGGATCGGGCCCTACGCGGTGAAGGACGACCCGCAGCCGCACGCGCTCTTGGCGTTCGGGTTTTGCCACTTGAACCCGTAGCCGACGAGCGAGTCGCTCCAGTCGAGGACCGAGCCGGCGAGGTACCGGAGGCTCTTTTGGTCCACCACGATGGTGAGCCCGTCGAAGTCGAGGACGCGGTCCTTGTCGCCCCGCACCTTCCGGGCGAAGTCGAAGACGTAGCTCAGCCCGGAGCAGCCGCCGCCCTTGACGCCGACGCGGATGCCCACGACCTCCCCTCCGGCCTCGCCGAGCTTCTTCTTGCCCATCTCGACGGCGCGGGGGGACACGGTGAACGGGGTCCGATCTTCCTGGGTCTGCATGCCTCGGCCCACCATAAGGCGTCAGTCGGCTCCGAGCCACCTCGGGTCGACGCCCTCGGCGCGCATCTGCCAGAGCGGCGACATCTCCCGGAGCGCGTCGACCCGGCGCAGCACCTGCTCGGCCACCCGGTCCACCTCCTGCTCCGTGTTGAAACGGCCGAGGCCGAAGCGGATCGAGGCGTGGGCCTGGTCCTCCGGGACGCCCATGGCCCGCAGCACGTAGCTCGGCTCGACGCTCGCGCTCGTGCACGCGCTCCCCGACGAGACGGCGACCACGTCCTTGAGCGCGAGCAGGAGCGCCTCGCCCTCGACGTACGCGAACGAGACGCTGAGGTTGCCGGGGTGGCACCACGGCTCCTCGGCGCCGTTGCGCGTCAGCTCCTCGGCGCCGTCACGGAGCCTCGCCCACAGCCGGTCGCGCAGCGCCCGCACGCGCTCCGCCTCCGCGCGGCCCTCCTCGCGCAGGATGCGCGCCGCCTCGCCGAGCCCGACGATGCCGGGGACGTTCAGCGTGCCCGACCGCATGCCCCGCTCGTGCCCGCCCCCGTCCATCTCCGCGACGAGCCGCACGCGCGGGTCGCGGCGCCGCACGAAGAGCGCACCGACGCCCTTCGGACCGTAGATCTTGTGCGCGCTGACGCTCGCCAGCCCGACGTGCATGGCCGTGACGTCGAAGTCGACCCGGCCGAGCCCCTGGACCGCGTCGCAGTGGAACAGAACGTCTCGCTCCCGCGTGATCGCGCCGATCTCGGCGACGGGATGGACGGTCCCGACCT
Source organism: Candidatus Neutrinellum sp. (assembly GCA_039794305.1). Classification (GTDB taxonomy): domain Bacteria; phylum Myxococcota_A; class Polyangia; order Polyangiales; family JBDIVX01; genus JBDIVX01. The sequence continues at coordinate 21,431 of JBDIVX010000104.1, read as the reverse complement.
CGTTGTTGGCGAGCATGAGCGAGACCAGGACGGTGCGGTCGTCGATCGCGTCCCGCAGCGCGTCGAGGTCGATGCGGCCCTGGCGGTCGACGTCGAGCCAGGTGACCCGGAAACCCTCACGCTCGAGCCTGCGCACACTGTCGATGACGGCCTTGTGCTCGGTGCGGCACGTCACCACGTGGTCGCCCCGGCCCTGCTCGCGCAAGAGCCGCGCGGCGCCCTTGACGGCCAGGTTGTCGCTCTCGGTCGCGCCGGACGTGAAGACGATCTCCTTCGGCGACTGCGCGCCGAGCAGCCGGGCCACCTCCTCGCGTGCCCGCTCCACCGCCTCCTCCGCGCGCCAGCCGTAGACGTGGCTCCGGCTCGCCGCGTTGCCGTACTCCTCGGTCAGGTACGGCAGCATGGCGTCGACCACGCGCGGATCGGGGCGCGTCGTCGCGTGGTTGTCCATGTAGATCGGGCGGCTCGTAGGCACTCGCTCGGAAGATGGGGAGGGGGAGCCGGGATGTCAAAGGGTGGCGGGCGCCGGCGGACCGCCGGCGGGCCGCCGGGCGCGGGCGACGGAACGTGGGACGATCGGCGCGCACGGGGGTCGGCACGACCCGTGCCTCGGCCCGTGCCCCATGCGGACGTGGGTGGCGGTGGCGGTCGCCTGGGTCGGCGCGCTGGTGGCGGCGCCGATCCTGGACGCATCCGGGCTCGTGCAACCGGGCGCGCTCTTCGCGCTCGCGGTGGGCGCGCTCGCGGTCCCCTTCGCCGCCCGCGCCGAGACCGCCCTCGCGCGGCGGGCGTGGACGGTCGCGCTCGTCGCCGCGAGCGCCTTGGCGGGCCTCTCCGCCGGCGCCGAGGCGCCCGCCGTGCTCCCGGTGCCCGAGGGCCTGTGCCGGCTCGAGGGGACGGTGATCGACGTCCGCCACCGGCAGCGCGAGGTGGCGTCGGACCTGCGCGTCCTCGGCGGCGCGCGGATCGCGGACGGCGCCCGGGTGCCCGAGGGCGCGACGGTGCGCGTGTCGGCGGAGATGCCGCGCGGAGCGCGGGTGCGCCTGCTCGCCCGCGTGCGACCCCGCCGCCACTATCGGAACCCGACGCCCCACCCCGAGTGGCCGGCCGTGCGCGCGCCCGACGCGACCGGGCGGCTGCCGCCCGGCGCGGCCGTCGAGGTCGTGCGCGCGAACGCCGCGCTCTCGCTCCTCGAGAGCGGGCGACGCCGCGTCCGGCGCGACCTCGAGACGAGCCTCTCGCCCCGGGCGGCCGCCGTGGCGCGCGCGCTCGTCCTCGGCGACTCGGGCGCGGTCGACGCGAGCGACCGGGCCGCCGTGCGCGACGCGGGGCTCGCGCACGTGCTGGCCGTGAGCGGGCTTCACGTCTCGCTCGTCGCGGGCCTGTGCGTGCTGCTCGTCCGTCGTGCGATCCTGTGGCTGCCGCGGATCGCGACGCGATACGATCCCGCGCGCGTCGCCGCGGCGGCCGGGATCCCGCTCGCCCTCGCCTACGCCGCCTTCGCGGGAGGCGCGCCGAGCGCCTGGCGCGCCGCGATCACGGCGGCGATCGCGTGGACCGCGATCGCGCTCGGCCGCCGGCCCGGGGCGGTCCGCGTCGCGGCCGCCGCGGCCGTGGTGCTCGGGGCCGCCGCCCCCGACGAGGCCGCGCGCCCCGGGTTCATCCTGTCGATCCTGGCGACGACCGCGGTGGTCACGACGCGCCTGCCGCCCGAGCGCACGCCGCTCGCGTGGCTGGGCGTCGCCTTCGCGACGAGCTGGCGCACGACGGCCGCGACGGCCCCGGTGATCCTGTGGTGCTTCGGGGGCGTGCCGCTCGTCGGCGTGGTCGCGAACATGCTCCTCGTGCCGGTGGCGACGCTGCTCCTGGTCCCGGCGGCGGTGCTCCACGCGCTCGCGGCGGCGGCGCTGCCGGCCCTGTCGCCGCTGACGGGGAGCGTGTTCGAGGTCCTCGCAGCGGCGTTCCTCGCGGCCTGCGAGGCGTTCGCCGCGATCCCGCCCGAGCTGGCCGTCCCGCCGCCGACGGTCGCTCAGGGGGTGGCCCTCACGATCGCGTGCGGCGCGCTCGTCCTCGCGCGACGCCCGCGCGTAAGGCTCGCGGCGGTCGCGCTCGCGTGCCTCGCGGCCGCGGCGTCCGAGGTCGCCGTGCGCCACATGGAGAAGCCGGTGGACACGCTCCGGGTGACCTTCCTCGACGTCGGCCAGGGCGACGCCGCGCTCGTCGACATGCCGGACGGCCGGTTGATGGTCGTGGACACCGGCGGCTCCCGCACGCGCGCGGCCGATCCGGGCCGCCGCGCGCTGGTGCCGCTGCTCGAAGCCCGCCGCCGCGACCGTGTGGACGTGGCGGTGCTCACGCACCCCCACCCCGATCACTACGGGGGCCTCGAAGCGTTGCTCGACGCGACGCCGATCGGCGAGCTGTGGGACAGCGGGCAGGCGGGCGGCGAGTCCCCCGACGGGCCGGCCTCCCGGCTCGTCGGCCGGGCCCGGGCACACGGGACCCGCGTCCGAGAGCCGCGCGAGCTCTGCGGCCGCGCCCACCGCTTCGGCCGCGCGACCGCCCGCGTGCTCGCGCCTTGTCCCCGCTACGACCCGGGGTACGACCCGAACGACAACTCGCTCGTCGTCCGCATCGACTTCGGCCGTCGCCGGATCCTGATGACCGGCGACGCCGAGACGCACGCCGAGGCCGCGCTCCTCTCCGAGGGCGCCGACCTCCACGCCGACGTGCTCAAGGTGGCGCACCACGGCTCGAGGACGTCGACCACCCGGCCGTTCCTGGCGGCCGTGCGCCCGTCGGTCGCGGTGGTGAGCGCGGGCCGCGGCAACGCCTTCGGCCACCCGCACGCCGAGGTGCTCGCGCGCCTGAAGAGCGCGGGCACGCGCCTGCTGCGGCTCGACCAAACGGGCGGAGCCGTCGTCACGACCGACGGCGACCGACTGCGCGTCGAGACGTGGCGCGGCGACCGCCTCGAGGTTCCGTGATGGCCGCGGCGACGGCCCGAGGCCTACTCGACCCGGCAGCCCGCGAGCTGGAGGTCCACCATGACCTGCGCGGTCTGGGCGTCGGGACCGGTGAGCACGCAGTCGGCGATGACCGCTGCCAGGCCGTCCTGCGGCTCGACGTAAGGGCGCGACAGCGTGCAGCTCGCCCCGGACTCGGCCGAGAACGCCGAGGTCCCGACCTCGGCGTGCACCTCGCCGCTCACCGGATCGTCCATGCGGATCTCGAGCGCCCGGAGCCCCATGCCCGCCTCGTCCCCGACGGCCGTGCGGCCGAGCCCGACGCTCAGCACGTCGTGCTCGCCCTCAGCGCCACGGCCGATGGTGCAGTGGCCGGCGAGCCGGCCGTCCTCGGGGGCCACCCGGTCGTCGTCGAGCCGCACGTCGTCCGGGAGCTCGAAGCCGGTCTCGGTGCCGTCCTCGAGGACCACCACGACGGCGCCCTGCGCCCGCAGATGGCCGGGGTCGTCATCGGCGCAGCCAGCGAGCGCCACCGCGGAGATCAGGAGTCCTCGCCACATCACGAAGGCTTCGATAAGCGACGGTCGTGCCACCCGAAACACCAACGTTTTCGTGAAGCACGGGAGCCTGCGTGACCGCTCGTTCACGGAGGGGCCGTGAAGCCGAGGGCGTGGATCTCAGAACGGCTGGAACCGGACCAGCACCAGCGCGGCGGCGGCGAGGGCCAGGATCCCGAGGGCCGCCCCCCGCAGCGGGCCGGGCTTCTGGTCTGCGCCCGCCACGGCCGCCTTGCGCAGCCAGCCGGTGAGGATCCCCGTCAGGCCCGTGACGACGAGCGCCACCGCGAGCTTGGCGTGCATCCAGCCCGCGCGGGCGTAGATCTCCGGCCACCCGCTCGCGAACACGACGAGCCCGGCGCCCCACGCGACGAGGAGCCCCGGCACGGCGACGAGCAGGAGCACGCGCCGGGCGGCGGCGGCGACCCTGCCGCGCGATCCCTCGGCCGCGAAGGCCACGGTGAGGGCCGCCGTCGCCGTCCCCCCGATCCAGACGATGACCCCGAGGAGGTGGAGCGTGCGCAGCAGGAGGTGGACCTCCGCGCTCACAACCATCCCTGCGCGCGGTACCACTCCACCGTGCGCCGGGCCCCCTCGTCGAGCTGGACCTCGGGCTCCCACCCGAGCTCCTCGCGGATCTCGCTCCCGTCGCACACCTGCTGCTCGCGCAGCTCGTTGACCTTGTCGCGCGTGAAGATCACCGCCTTGTTGGCGAGCTTCGAGTAGAGCTCGCTTCCGATCGCGGCGACCTGGACGACCCCGATGGGGACGGAGAACTTGAGGGCGCGCCTGCCGAGCGCGCGCTCGACGGCCTCCGCGAACTCGCGCTGCGTGTAGGTGCGGCCGTCCTCGACGAAGTACGTGCGGCCCGAGGGGTGATCCTTGTCGAGGGCGGTGTGGATCGCGCGGGCGCAGCACGGCGCGTAGACGAGCGAGAGGCGGTTGTCGGCGCTGCCGAGGAACGTGCAGACCCCCGTGTTGACGATCTGGAAGAACTTGAACATCTCGGTGTCGCGCGGACCGTAGATGGCCGGCGGCCGGATGATCGTCACCGGGACATCGTCCTTCGCGTCGAGGACGGCCTGCTCGGCCGCGAGCTTGCTGCGCCCGTAGTGGGTGACCGGGTTCGGGGCGGCGTCGGCCGGCCGCGGGTTGCCGTTGGTCCCGAAGCCGTGCGCGGCGAGCGACGAGACGAGGACGAAGCGGCGGACCGACGGGTTGTGCGCGCGCACCGCGTCGAGCAGCCGCTCGGTGCCGCCGGCGTTGACCTCGTGGAACTCCTCGGCGGAGCGCGCCTTGACCACCGCCGCGCCGTGCACGACCGCGTCCACTCCCTGGACGGCGTCGCGGAGGCCCTCTCCCGTCTCGAGGCTCGCGTGGGCGAGCTCGGCGCCGAGGCCCTCGAGGAAGTCGGTCTTCGAGGACTTGCGCACGACGGCGCGCACCTCGTGCCCATGGTTCACCAGCCGCTCGGCCAGGTGCGACCCGAGAAACCCGGTCGCGCCGGTCATCAAGACCTTCACTCGTTCCCTCCGTTGAGCTCCGTCTCGAACACGCGGTACTTCTTGTAGACCTTCGCGCCCATGGCCCGGATGCCGAGGTTGATGGGGTGGTTGTCCTCGAGCGTCCAGCTCAGCTCGCCCCACTCCATGCCCTTCTTCACCCCGCGCTTCGAGACCTCGACGTACATCGCGAGCGACAGCCCGCCGTACCGCTTGACGCCGCGGAGCTCCTTGCGGAGGCCGAGCATCAGCAGCCGGGCGCTCTTCGGGCCCTTGACCTTCAGCCGCCAGAGCAGCTTGACGAGCCCGAAGGGCAGGAGCTTGCCGCCGAGGTCGGCGATGGCCTCGTTCAGGTTCGGCAGCGTGACGCAGATGCCGACCGGCCGGCCGTCGATCTCCGCGAAGAACGCCAGGTCCTCGTCGATGATCAGCTTGAGGTCCTGCACCATCTTGCGCGCCTCGGCCTCGGTGGCCGGCACGAACCCCCAGTTGTCGCTCCAGGCGTCGTTGAAGATCTCGAGGATGGTGTGGATCTCCCGATCGAGGTCGCGCTTCCTGATCGAGCGGAACCGGACCTCCGGCATCTCCTGCATGTCCTGCCACGCGCGGTCGGCTCGCCGGTGCGGCGTCCCCACGTCGTACCGCCACGCGAACAGGTCCTTGGCCTTCGCGAGCCCCGCCGCCTCCATGACCGCAGCCTGGTAGGGTCGGGCGTGCGGCATCATGAGCATCGGCGGCGTGTCGAACCCCTCGATGAGTGTGCCGACTTCCTCGTTGATGTTGAGCGACAGCGGCCCGCGCATGCGCTTCATCCCGCGCACGCGAAGCCACCCCTGCGCCGCTTCGACCAGCGCGCGCGCGACCCGAACGTCGTCCACCGTGTCGAAGAACCCGAAGAACCCGGTCTCGTCGTCGTGCACCCGGAGGTGCTCGTGGTCGATCTGCGCGGTGGCGCGGCCCACGGGTCGGTCCCCGTCCCAGGCCGTGAAGAGCACGCCCTCGGCGTGGTCGAAGAACGGGTTCTTGCCGGGGGTCAGGCGGTCCCGGATCTCCATCTCGAGGGGAGGCACCCAGCACGGGTCGCCCCGGTAGACCTCGCGCGCCACCCGGAGGAAGGAGCCCAGGGCCTCGCCGGGGCGGTGCTGTCGGATCTCGATCGCCATCGCGGGCGCGAAGTATCACGCGAAAAGCGTGGGGAGCAAGGCGACCGCGGGCCGTGGCTCAGAGCTTCAGAGGACCGACCATCTCCTCGGGCCGAACCGCCGCGTCGAACTCCTCGCCCGTGAGCAGACCGAGCTCCGTCGCGCTCTCGCGGAGGGTGATGCCCTTTTCGTGCGCGTGCTTCGCGATCTTGGCCGCGTTGTCGTAGCCGACCTTCGGGTTGAGGGCCGTGACCAGCATGAGCGAGCTCCGCAGGTGCCGGTCGATGACCTCGCGGTTCGGCTCGATCCCGCGAGCGCAGCGCTCTTCGAAGCTCGCGCACGCGTCGCCGAGGAGGCGGGCCGACTGCAGGAGCGCGTTCGCCATCACCGGCTTGAACACGTTGAGCTCGAAGTTGCCCTGGCTGCCGGCGAAGCCGATCGTCGCGTCGTTGCCCATGACCTGGCAGCAGACCATGGTCATCGCCTCGGACTGGGTCGGGTTGACCTTGCCCGGCATGATGGAGCTGCCCGGCTCGTTCTCCGGGATCCGGATCTCGCCGATGCCACATCGCGGCCCCGAGGCGAGCCAGCGGACGTCGTTGGCGATCTTCATGCAGGCGGCCGCGAGCTGCTTGAGCGCGCCGCTCGCGCCGACGAAGGCGTCGTGGGCCGCGAGCGCGGCGAACTTGTTGGGCGCGGTCACGAAGGCCTTGCCGGTGATCTCGGCGATCTTCTCCGCCACCTTGCGCGCGTAGTCCGGGTGGGTGTTGAGGCCGGTGCCGACCGCCGTCCCTCCGAGCGCGAGCTCCCGGAGCGGAGGGAGCGCCCGGTCGACCGCCGCGAGCGCCTGATCGATCTGGGCGGCCCAGCCGCTGATCTCCTGGCCCAGCGTGAGCGGGGTCGCGTCCTGGAGGTGAGTCCGGCCGATCTTGACGACGTCCATGGTCTGCTTCGACTTGTCGGCCAAGGTGTCGCGGAGCTGCTTCACCCGGGGGACGAGGTGGTCCTCGACGGCGATCACGGCCGCGATGTGCATGGCGGTGGGGAAGGTGTCGTTCGAGGACTGGCTCTTGTTGACGTGGTCGTTCGGGTGGACCGGCTCCTTCGAGCCGAGCTCGCCGCCCGCGATCTCGATGGCGCGGTTCGAGATGACCTCGTTCACGTTCATGTTCGACTGGGTGCCCGAGCCCGTCTGCCACACCACGAGCGGGAAGTGGCCGTCGAGCTTGCCGTCGATGACCTCCTGCGCCGCCTCCGCGATGAGGCGCGTCCGCTCGTCGTCGAGCAGCCCGAGCTCGTTGTTCGTGAGCGCCGCGGCCTTCTTCAGCACGCCGAAGGCGCGGACGATCTCGATCGGCATCCGCTCGCCGCCGATCGGGAAGTTCATCTTCGAGCGGGCCGTCTGCGCGCCGTAGTACGCGTCGGCCGGCACCTCGATCTGCCCCATGGAGTCGGTCTCGATCCGAGTCGTCATGCGCCGCCTCTTACCGCGCACCGAGCGGGCGGACAAGCGCGGCCGCGCCCTTGGCGTGCCGGGTCGCATTCCGGGGCGCGGGAGTCGGCGACAGAAACGGGCCGAAGGTCCGACTTGGGTCAGGAGCGGTCTGTTCACGTTCAACGCCAAGCTGCCCTCAGCCGCTGGGGGAGCCCGCTCACTCGCAGGGCGACTCCGCAGAGCAACACCGTCGTGAGGGCGATCGCGACGAACGGACCGCGTTGCGAGGCCACGGGCACGGCGGCGGCGAGGCCGAAAGCGACGACGAGTCCCAGCGAGGAGACCGCTCCGACGGCGAGGAGCAAGTAGGTGGCAGTCCGCCGCACCGAAGAGGCGCGGCGCATGCGCCGGGCGTCGCCCTCGATCCGAGCCGCCTCGAGGTCGCGCTCGGTGGGGAAGACGGGCTCGAAGCTGCCGGCTTCGATCGCCCTCGCGCATCGCGAGCTCACCAGAACGTACCTGTGCGGTCCGTCGACGATCGAGGTTCCCGGAGGCACGTCGGCCGTGGTCGCCTCGTACACGCTGCCGCTCGGCAGACGAATCCCGAACGGCTCCTCGGAATCGAGGCTCAGCGCCGGTCCGACGCGGGCAAACCGCAGAGTCGAGCCACGCAGCCTGTCGTCGAGATCCGCGATCGCCCCGGCCTGGGGCAGCCTCTTGATCGTCCAGTGGATCCCTGGATCACGGTAGCCGGCGCCCTCGGCCGGGAACGCGAGGTGCGTCGGAGGTCGGAAACGGCTGGCCAGCCAGAGCACGGCCGTCGCGAAGACGGCGAGCGCCAGACAGAACCACTCGAAGCTGGTGTCCGACCGCACGGCGCTCGTCACCACGAGGGACTCGCCTCGCCCACGCAGCTCCACACGCGCGCGGTCGTCCGGGTCCGCTTACCACGGGACGTACACACACGTCTCGCCGGCCCGCTGGACGGTCCGCACGGACCCCTGCGACGTGGCCACGGTCCACGGACCGGCGACGCAATCGAAGGCCTGACCGGCGATGCGTTCCCCGAGGTCTCGCGCGCGGGCCGTGACGATGTCCCAGCGCTGCGTGACCGGCTCGTGCCACGGGCGCGGAGACCAGAGCGTCGCGACGAGAGCGTGTCTCCCGGGCTCGAGGTGCGACAGGACGAAGAGGACTTCGTTCGAGCCCGACTCGTGCAATGGCTGGAGCGGCTCGCCATCGGCCGTGGCTTCGACGCGTACGACCTCCAGCTCGAGCAGCCGATCCAGCTCTTCGCTCACTCGGATCCCCAGCAGGTGCGGACCTCGGTCCCCGGAGACGACGAACGCATCGAGCCCTACCGGCATGGCCCAGTCGACGTAGCCGATCACGCAGCCTTCCTCTTCGTTCACCCCCAAGGACGACTCCTGCACGTACCGCTGCTCCCCCCGGTCTGCGACGATCACGGTTCGCGTGACGATCGCACGCGCGTCCAGAGGGTGCGGCAGCTTCTCGAAGCACTCGGGCGCCCCGCGCGGGAGCTCCCGGCAAAGACGCGGTGAGGCGGCGGCGGCGAGCTCGCAGCCGCGGAGGGCGACCGCCGTTCCGCGCAGCTCCGCTGGATCGATGTCGAAGACCTGTTCGTAGTGGTCGGCAAAGCGGCTCGTCGCTCCTCCGATGGGGCGGAGCTCGACCACGGTCGTGTCGGCGACGCGACGCGGCGACGCGGGCCCTTCCTCGTCAGGCCTGCGGGAGCCGCGCGCAGCCACGGCCAGGATGCCGCCCGATTCCGGCTCGCTCGCGCGGGCCGGTATGCGTTCGAGCCAGTACGTCCCGCGTCCTTCGGGTTCTCGACCGTGGAAGTAGTGCGGATGAAACACGGAGAAACGGCCATCGGGGTCCTCCGGGAGGCGGAACGTGCGTCGGTCGAGAAGCCGCAGCGCTTCCTCCACGTTGTCCTCTTCGATGCTCGGGCCGCCGGCGGGCACGAGAGCGATCGTCCTGTCGGACGCCCACACGGCTCCGAGGAGCTGAACGAACACCCGCGTACGCTCCCGGTAGACGTCGACGTCCGCCGCCGAGGCCCAGACCACCACGAGCAGATCGGGCGGCTCCCACGTGGGCGCCTGAGCCCGCGCCGACCCCAGGGGCCCGACCAGCAGGCCGAGCACGACGATCAGCGGCGAGGCACGCGCGGCCACCAGCAGAGAATACCGGCAGGCTCGCGGAGGAACCTAGCGGCACCACGGTGTCCGACCTCCGTCCGTCTTCCGGACAGCGCTCGCGCGTAACCCTCCTTTCCCCCGAGCCCCGTCCGTCTTCCGGACAGGACGCGCGCGTAACCTTCCTTTCCCCCGAGCCCCGTCCGTCTTCCGGACAGGACGCGCGCGAAAGCTCCCTTTCGCTCGACCTCCGTCCGTCTTGCGGTCAGGACTCGCAGGATGGTCGGGGTCGGAGGCGAGGACTTGGCGCGGGCGACTTGGCCGTCACCGAAGCAGTGTGAGAGAGTGCTCGGGGCAGGTGTCCGTATGACGCTCCTACGAACCATCGCGATCACGGTGCTGGTATTTGGCTTGGTCGGCTGCGGCGGCCGACGCTCCGGGCGCGGGGACGGCGGCGTCGGGCGCGACGGTGGAGGTGGCACCGACGGGGGCTTCACGTGCGGCGCCGAGGTCTGCGATCCGGGCGAGGTGTGCTGCACGAGTTGCGCGGGCGTCCAGACCTGCGCGGTCGCGTGCACCGGCGAGGCGTGCTTCGACGCCGGCCCGAGCGGCTGCCGGAGCGACGCCGACTGCACGAGCAGCGGCGAGTCGTGCCTCGCGCCCGGAGCGAGCCACGGCTGCGGGATTCCGTGCTCGCCGGACCGCCAGTGCGAGTCGGCCGGGGAGTGCGCCGAAGGACAGCTCTGCGTCGAGTACGTGGCGTCCTGCTGCGGCCCGGACATGCCGAGCAGCCGCTGTCAGGACCCCTGCACCGAGACGTCGTGTCCGGAGGGGGAGCGCTGCGGCGTCGACGGCGTCTGCGAGCCGACGCCGTGCGAGGAAGGCTGGGAGTGCCCGGAGCACACGTCGTGCGAAGGAGCGGGGGACGCGCACGGATGCCGGCGCACCACGTGCACGACGGACACGGACTGTGCGGGCGGCTTCTGCGTGAACGGCGCGTGCTACTCCTCGCTCGGGGCCTGCACGCCGCCCGCGGCCTGATCGAGGCGTCGGACGAGGGAGAGCGCGAGCCCGAGGCGGTGCCCCTCGGGATCGCCGGGCGGCGACGCCATGACGATGGCCGTGAGCGCCCACGGGCCGCTCACTGCCTCGATCCCGAGGCGCAGGCGGGCGAGGAGGGGCACACCGGGCGATCCGCGCACGCGCCCGCCGAGGAACGGCCGCACCGTCCCCTCGCCCACGAAGGCGTCGAGCTGCGCGCCGGCCACGAAGCTCCCGACGCCGTCCCACACCGTCCCGCCGTCGAGCGCGAGAGCGAATGCGACGGCGTCGGACGCGGCAAAGGAGCCGTCGAGCTCGAGGGACACGGCGCCTTCCGGGGCGCCGCCGTCGAGCGACGACCATCCGAACAGGCGCGGGCCGGCGGAGGCCACGAGGCGTGCGCCGCCGGCGAGGGGCCCCTCGGCCGCGCCGGTCCCCACCCAGAGGGCGAGCACGCCGAGCCCGAGTCGTCCCGCTGCGCGCTCGCCCCGCGCATCGCCGAACGCTGCGCCCCGGGCGTCGAGGCCGGCGCCGAGCTCGAGCAGAGGGACGGGCGCCCAGGCGGCGTAGGCCGCCGCGCGGAACGCGGCGCCGTGGATCCGATCGTCCGGTGAGACGGACGCGCCTTCGACCTCGGCCAGTAGCCAGCTCGCGGGCTCCACCGGCGCGCGGTCCGGAAGCTGTCCGTGCGCGACGCCGGGAATCGCGCCGAGCACGACGAACGTGACCACTACTCGCACCGGAGCGCCTCCACGGTCGCGAGATCCTCGTCCGGCCGGATGAGCAGCCCGTCGTAGTCGGGGCGCCCGCGCTCGCCGATCATCCACGGGAACGCGGCGACGCCCTGCTCCCGCGCCGCGCGGAGCCAGGCGCCGAGCACGAGCGCACGCTCTGCGTCGCGGTCGGCCCCCTCGCCGCCCCGCCAGCCGAGCTCCTCGACCACGAGGGGCAGGCCATGACGGCGCGCGAGGGCGGCACGCTCGCGGATGGCGTCGACGCCGAGCCGTATCCCGAGCGCGGTCCGCTGCCCGGGCGTGCTCGCGTCGAGCCGCAGGGCGTGGTGCGCGAAGGGGTAGACGTGGAGCGTGAGCACGTCGACGGCACCGTCGGCCGCGACGCGCTCGAGATCCTCGCCGTGCAGCCCCAGGTGCCCGGAGCCGCCCCAGGCGACGAGCTGCGTCGCGCCCGCCCCGCGCAGCGCCTCCGCCATCGCGCGCGCCCAGCGCACGAGCGTCCCGGCATCGCACCAGGCGTCGTCCTCGCAGCGCGCCTCGTTCACCAGCTCCCAGGCGAAGACCGTGGGGTCGTCGGCATAGCGTCGGCCGTTCACCTCGTTGGTCCGGGCGACCAGCGTCTGCACGTACCGTCGCTGCGCCTCGACCGCGCGCGCCTCGGACCAGAACGCGTCCTTCGGGAGCTCCTCGCCGGGCGCGGCCGCCTCGAGCACGGCCGCCGCGCCGCCATAGTTCTCCCAGTTGTTGGTGAGGATGAGGACGAGCCGGACGCCGCGCTCCGCCGCCGCGGCGAGCAGCCGGTCGAGGCCGAGCAGCCCCTCCTCGCGGATCGTCCCGTCGGCGTCGCGGATGCGGGCCGGGTTGCGCCCTCCGTCCAGGTAGGCGTTCGTGCGCACGACCGGCCGGCCGAGCGCGAGCGCCTGATCGAAGATGTCGTGCACGGCCTCCATGCGGCCGTTGCCGGCGTGTTCGAGGAGCGGGTAGCTCCCGAGCCCCCGGGGAACCACGGCGGCCCCGTCGACAAGGAGCCGCCCATGGTCGTCCCTCGCGACGGCACCGCCCGCGAGCGGAGCCTGATCGCGCGCACACGCCTCGATGGCCCCGGGAGTCGGCGCGTCGCTCCACGCACACCCCACCACGAGCACGAGCGCACATGCCGAGACGATCGGACGCGGACCCCCGCTCACGGAGGCTCGCCCGGGACGGGGCCGTACCCCGGCGGTGGCTCGGGTGTGAGGCCCGCTGGGCCCTCCCCCGACCGGATCGCCAGGACGAGCTCCATGTCCGGGTCGCGGTCGCTCACCACCACCTCGCCCCGCGCGAGGTCCAGCGAGAGCTTCGGATCCCCGTCACGCCGGGTGCCGTTCGGATCCACCGCCGTGCGGATCGCCTCGCCGTCCATGCGGCAGGTGTTGTAGCCCGCCCCCGGCAGGCCGTAGAGCACCTCCCCCCGACACGAGACCCGGACCCGGCAGTTGAAGTACGCGCCCTCGACCCGCGTGACCTCGACCTCACACGCGTCGCCCTCCGCGGCCGGCGCCGACCCGGTCGAACGCACGACCACCGCCTCGTGGACGACCGGCTCCCCGACCGGCTCGTGCGTCGCCCCGCCGTTCGCCCCCGCACCGCCGCACCCCAGGACCAGCCCGAGGAGCCAGGAGCTCCGACGCGAGGTGCCGACCCTCATCACGAAGGCCGCAGGATAGCCTCACTCGGCCGGCGGCGGGGCACCGTCTTCTTCGGCCCGGCTCTGCACCAGGCGCTCGTCCTGGATCCGCTGCGCCTCGTCGGGCTCGACGTAGTCGCTGTGGCACGAGGCCTTGCTCCCCTCGGCGCCCACGGCCTCGCGCGTCTTGGACGCGAGCCTGTGGATCTCCTCCGGCCCGAGCACGCCCCGCTTCTCGAGGATGGCCCGCTGCTCGTCCGACAGGGCGGGAGACTTCATGACGCGCTCGCGCGCGAAGCCCTCGGCCTTGCCGCTCGCGAACTCCACGATCTCCTTCGAGATGCGCACGGAGCACCAGTCGTGGCCGCACATCGCGCAGAAGTCCGTGTCGACGTCGAGGTCCTCGTCGTGGAAGGCACGCGCCGTGTCGGGATCGAACGACAGCTCGAAGTGCTTCTCCCAGTTGAGGGCCGCGCGCGCCTTGGTGAGCTCGTCGTCCCAGTCCCGGGTGCCGGGGATCCCGAGCGCCACGTCCGCCGCGTGCGCCGCGATCTTGTACGCGATGCACCCCTGCTTGACGTCCTCCTTCTTCGGGAGGCCGACGTGCTCCTTGGGCGTCACGTAGCAGAGCATGGCGGCGCCGTGGTAGGCCGCCGCCGTCGCGCCGATGGAGCTCGTGATGTGGTCGTACCCGGGGAAGACGTCGGTCACGATGGGCCCGAGCACGTAGAACGGCGCGCCGTGGCAGATGCGCCGCTGCACCTTCATGTTGTACTCGATCTGATCGAACGGGACGTGGCCCGGCCCCTCGACCATCACCTGGCAGCCCTTCTTCCACGCGCGCTCGGTCAGCTCGCCGAGCGTCTCGAGCTCCGCGAGCTGCGCCGCGTCGGTCGCGTCGGCGAGCGCGCCGGGCCGCAGGCCGTCGCCGAGCGAGAAGCTCACGTCGTACTCGCGCACGATGTCGCAGATCTCGTCGAAGTGCGTGTACATCGGGTTCTGCTTTCCGTGGTGGAGCATCCACTTGGCGAGCAGCGAGCCCCCGCGCGACACGATCCCGATGAGCCGGTTCTCGACGAGCGGCAGGTGCTCGCGGAGCACGCCCGCGTGGATCGTGAAGTAGTCCACCCCCTGCCGTGCCTGGTGCAGGAGCGACTCGAGGATGATCTTCTCGCTCAGGTCCTCGATGCGCCTGCCGATGATCATCGAGTAGATGGGGACGGTGCCGATGGGGACGGTGGCGCTCCGCAGGATCGCCTCGCGCGTCGCGTCCAGGTCCCCGCCCGTCGAGAGGTCCATCACGGTGTCGGCACCCCAGCGCTGCGCCCACCGCAGCTTCTCGACCTCGTCGGCCGTGCCGGAGGAGACCGGGGAGGCGCCCATGTTGGCGTTGATCTTGGTCCGGCCCGCCCGCCCGATGCACACCGGGTCGAGCGAGTAGCCGAGGTGCACGCGGTTGGCCGGGATGATCATCCGCCCGGCGGCGATCTCGTCGCGCACCTGCTCCGGCCCGAGGTGGGGCTCGCGCTCGGCCACCCGCGCCATCTCCGGTGTCACCACGCCGAGCCGAGCGTGGTCGAGCTGCGTGACCGGCACGAACCCCTCGGGTGCGAACCAGCGGCCACCCTCCTCACGCCACCCGGCCGGCATGAAGTCCCAGGCCGTCCGTCCGCTCGGCGCGGGCATCCCCGGCGCATCCGGCGACGAGAAGGTCCGCGGTCCGCCGATCTCGGGCGCGTTGGCGAAGGAGCCGGGTGTCGTTCCCTCGCCCCGCGATGACGGGTTGGTCGCGCCGTGGAGCGGGAGGTGGCGTTGCTTCATGACCGGCGACTCTAAGGCAAGCCCCGGGGTTCGCAAGTCGTCCCCGCCCGAGGCGGCGCGCCGCGTCACACGGGTGTGACGTCGCGCGACGAGCGAGCGTGGTACCGTCGGAGGCCATGCGATCGCTCCTTTTGCTCTTGCCGCTCTGTGCCCTCCTCGGGCCCCTCGGCTGCGGGGGGGACGACGGCACGTCACGGTCCGACGCGGGCTCGGACGCGGGGTCCGACGCCGGCTCGGACGCCGGTCCGCCCGACTCGGGCCCGATCGTCTACGATCGCATCCCCGAGGCCGAGGCGGAGGCCGGCCGCGCGGGCTGCGCGTACGACCGCGGCGCCATGCCGTGGGAGACGATCGGCGAGCCCTGGCCCCTCGGCGACGACATCCCCTTCGACCACATCATCCTGGTCATGCAGGAGAACCGGAGCTTCGACCACTACTTCGGCACGATGGACGGCGTCGAGGGCTTCCCCGACGGGTACACGAACCCGGACTCCGGCGGCACCGCGATCGCCCCCTTCCACGAGGCGCGCTACTGCATCGCCGACGTCGCCCACGGCTGGAACGCGAGCCATCGGCAGTACAACGGCGGCGCCAACGACGGCTTCGTCCTGACCAACGAGCCGGACGGCGCGCGCGCGCTCGGGTACTTCGACGGGGACGACCTCCCGTTCTACTGGGACCTCTACTCCACCTTCGCGATGAGCGACCACCACCACTGCTCGGTGCTCGGCCCGACGTGGGTCAACCGCCTCTACTTCCTGGGCGGGAGCTCGCGCGGGAACACGAGCAACCGCGACGTCCCCGAGGACCGCCTCGAGGAGCCGTACAACGTCTTCCAGCTCCTCGACGAGCGCGGCATCGACTGGCGTCTGTACAACAGCGACCTGCCCACGCCGATCGGCCTCTACCCGCGGTACGCCAGCCGCGAGATCGGCAGCGGGGGGCGGATCCGCCCCGTCGAGGAATTCTGGGGAGCGCTCGAGAGCGGCGAGCTGCCGCCGGTCGTCTACGTCGAGCCCTCCTTCGCGGCGGGCGTCGAGCAGACCGACGAGCACCCGCCCGCCAACCCGCAGGCCGGCCAGCAGTTCGTCGCCCGCATCTACGAGGCGGTGACCTCGAGCCCGCTCTGGGCGCGCACCGCGCTCATCGTGACCTACGACGAGCACGGAGGCTTCTTCGACCACGTCTCGCCGCCCGAGGCGTGCGTGCCCGACGAGTACGAGCCGGACCTCGACTCGGACGACGAGCCCGGACGGTTCGACCGGCTCGGGTTCCGGGTGCCGCTCGTCGTGGTCTCGCCCTACTCGCGGCCGGGGTACGTCTCGGACCGCACGACGGACCTGACCAGCGTGCTCCGGCTGATCGAGGCGCGTTTCCTGCTCCCGGCGCTGAGCGCCCGCGACGCCAACGCCTGGCCGCTCCTCGACATGTTCGACTTCGACAGCCCCGCCTTCATGGACGCACCGGATCTCGCCGAGGCGGTCATCGACGACGCGAAGATGGACGAGTGCCGGAGCGCCTTCGGGGGCTGAAACCGTGTTGGCGTCGGGCCCACGCGGCACTACATAGGGGGCCATGACGCAGCTTCAGAGCACGCTCGACGAGCTCAAGGAGCGCTACTGCGCGCTCCACACGCGCAAGGAAGACCTGTTCTGGGTCACCAAGATGGGCATCGCCGACGACCCGATCGGGGCGCGGCGCGAGGCGGCGGAGGCCGAGAAGGCCTGGCACCGCTTCCTGCAGGAGCCGGCCCGGCTCGCCGCCCTGCGGGAGATCCAGCGGCGCGACGAGCCCGGCCCGGACGACGCGCGCAGGGCGCTCGAGGGCTGGATCGCCATGCTCCGGGCGCACGTGGTCGAGGACCCCGAGGCGCGGAAGCTCTCCGAGGAGATCGTCGAGATGGAGGCCGAGCTCGAGCGGCGTCGCATCGAGATGCCGCTCGGCTGGGTGGACCCGGCCACCGGTGAGCACGTGCGCGCCTCGAGCATCCGGCTCGCGCTGATGATGCGCACCGACCCGGACGAGCGGCGCCGCAAGGCGGCCTTCGAGGGCCTCCGGTCCATCGAGGGCTTCGTGCTCGACCACGGCTTCCTCGACATCGTCCGCAAGCGAAACCGCCTCGGGCGCATGCTCGGCTACGAGGACTACTACGACTGGCGCGTCTCGGTCGTCGAGGGCATGCGCAAGCGGCGGCTCTTCGAGATGCTGGACGATCTCTCGGCGCGGACCGAGGAGCGCACGCTCGCACGGCTCGCCGCGTTCGAGAAGGAGCACGGGCCGGGCGCGCGGGAGCCGTGGAGCTTCGGGTGGCTCCGCACGGGGGAGCTCACCGACCGGATGGACCCGTACTTCGGGTTCGCGCCGGCGCTCGAGCGCTGGGGGCGCTCGTTCGCCGCCCTCGGCGTGCGCTACCGCGGGGCCGAGCTCACGCTCGACCTCGTCGACCGCCCGGGCAAGTACGAGAACGGCTTCATGCACGGGCCCGGCATCGCGTTCTACGACGAGGGCGCCTGGCGGCCGGCGCGGATCAACTTCACCGCCAACGCGGTCCCGGGCCAGAAGGGCAGCGGCCTGCGCGCGACCGAGACCCTCTTCCACGAGGGCGGGCACGCGGCGCACTTCAGCAACATCCTGTCGAACGCGCCGTGCTTCGCCCAGGAGTTCGCGCCGACGAGCGTCGCCTACGCCGAGACGCAGTCGATGTTCCTGGACTCGCTCCTGTCCGACGCCGACTGGCGCGTGCGCTACGCGATCGACGACCGCGGCGAGCCCATGCCGCTCGAGCTGATCGAGGCCGCCATCCGCGAGGAGCAGCCGTTCCGCGGGTGGGACGTCCGCGCCATGCTGACGGTCCCCTTCGCCGAGCGCGCGCTCTACGAGATCCCGGACGCGGAGCTCGGGCCCGAGCGCGTCCTCGAGGAGCTTCGCCGTGTCGAGCAGCGCCTGCAGGGGCTCACGGGCGGCGTGCGGCCGGTCCTGGCCGTCCCCCACCTGCTCGCCGGCGAGTCGAGCGCCTACTACCACGGGTACGTCCTGGCGGAGATGGCCGTCTACCAGACGCGCCGCTTCTTCCTCGGGCGCGACGGCCACCTCACCGACAACCCGCGCATCGGCCCGGACCTCGCGGCGAGCTACTGGGCCCCCGGCAACGCGCTCTCCTTCGACGACACGCTCCGGAGCCTCACCGGGTCGGCCCTGCGCGCCGACGCGCTGGTGGACGCGTGCAACGAGTCGGTCGACGAGGCGATCGGGCGGGCTCGCCGCGGCGTGGAGCGGATCGCCTCGGTGCCCGAGCGACGCGGCCCGGTCGACCTCGACGCCACCATCCGCGTCGTGCACGGGAAGAAGACGATCGCCACGACGGAGGGTGCTACCTTCGAGGAGGCCGCAGAGGACTTCGCGAAGTGGATCGCCGAGCTCGAGTCGAATCGCTGATCAGCCTGGTCCTGCTCGCCCTGGCCTGGGCGGGCCCGGCGCGGGCCCAGCCGAGCGCGGGCGAGCTCCGGGCCGAGCTCGGGCGGCTGCGCGAGAGCCCCCCCGACGGGATCCCGCACGGGGCCCTGCTCAGCATCCAGTACCTGATCGACACCGCCGAGCGGATCGACGGCGGGCGGTTCACCGAGCAGGCCGCGGGCTGGCGCGCCCGGGCCGCGCGCTACCTCGCCGCGGTCCGGGACGGAAGCGACCCCTACCTCGCCGAGAAGGGCAAGATCGTCAACCGCGCCTACGACTCCCGGATCACGACCACCCACCAGGGGTACGCGGTGTACCTCCCGCCGGACTACGACCCGGCCCGCCCGTGGCCGCTCATGATCGTCCTGCACGGCGGCTCGTCGAACGGCAACCTCTTCCTCGGCGTCGTGCTCGGCAACAACATGAGCTGGGAGCGGTACAGCGAGTACCTGTACGACGACTTCGAGCCGCGCTGGTCGCCTCACGTGATCGTCGCCTCGCCGGACGGCTTCGGGCAGGTGATGTGGCGGTGGATGGGTGAGCAGGACGTCCTCGACGTCGTCGAGGACGTGCAGCGCCACTACAACGTGGACCCGGACCGCGTCATCCTCGCGGGCCTGTCGAACGGCGGGGTCGGCGCCTACTCGATCGGCACGCGACACTCGTGGCGGTTCAGCGTCGTCCAGGCGATCGCGGGCGCGCCGAGCTGGCTCCAGTACGCCGGCGGCCGGCCGCTGCCCGAAGAAGACGCGGCCATGAAGATGTTCTCGGGGATGCACCTCGTCGAGAACGCGACCAACACGGACTTCCGCTTCTACCACGGGCACACGGACACGGGCCCGATGCGCCCCCGGTACGTCACCGAGCTCGAGGAGCACATGCGCGGCCTCGGGCTCGAGCCGAACGTGACCTGGTACGACGCGGGCCACGACATCCTCTACCGGGTGCACCGCCACGGGCGGACGTTCGACGGGCTGGCCGAGGTCGCCCGCGACCCGCGCCCGGCCGAAGTGAGGGTGGTGTCGGGCGACTACCGCGCGAGCCGCCAGGAGTGGCTCACGCTGACGCGCATGGACGACTACCCGCGCCTCTCGCGCGCGCGGGGGACGGCGCGGGACGGCACCGTCACGGTCACGACCGAGGACGTCCTCGCGCTCGGCATCGACCTCCGCCGCGTCCCGCTGCCGGCCTCGGGCGACGTCCGGATCGTCGTCGACGAGCACGAGGTGTACCGCGGTCCCCGGGCGCCGCTCGGCCACGAGGTACACGTGGCACGCGACGACGCCGGCGGGCCATGGCGGCTCGGGTTCCCGGACGAGCCGGAGGGCACGCGGGTCAAGCGGCCCGGGGTGAGCGGGCCCCTCACGGACGCGTACTACACGCGCATGGTCCACGTGTACGGCACACGCGACCCGGAGCACACCGACGCCCTCCGGCGGGCCGCCGAGCGTGGAGCGCGTGGCTGGCCCGTCTGGCTGTGGCGGTTCGAGCAGGAGGTCGTGGCGGACACGGAGGTCACCGACGAGCTGGCGCGGAACGCGACCCTGGTCCTGTACGGGACCGCCGGCGACAACGCGGTCCTCGAGCGCATCCGCGAGGAGCTGCCGATCCGGGTCGACGAGGACGCCGTCGTCGTCGGCGCGCGCCGGCACGCGGGGCGCGACGTGGGCGTGCGGTTCATCTACCCGAACCCGATGGCGCCCGACCGCTACGTGATGGTGCAGGGCGGCGTGACGGTCGAGGCGGTCGAGGCCGGGCACGACCTGCCCGACTTCCTCCCGGACTGGCTCGTCTACGACGGCAGGACCACGCGCAACCGGCAGCGGCTCGCCACGGGCGGCAACCAGCCGGTGGCCATCGGCAACTTCGACCGGCGCTGGCGGCTCCGGCCCGAGGATGCGCGGGCCGAGGCGGGCGGCGAGGGCGGCGACCCGACCGAGGGCGCGGGCGCGGCGCCGCTCCTACCGATCCCTCCGGCGCCCCCGGCGCCCCCCTTCCCCCGCACCTTCGACGCCCCGGAGGACGATCCGGCGGGCGTCGTCGCGCGCGTGATCGCGCGGCGGGTGCGCGGGTTCCCAAACTTCCGCGGCGAGATCCCGGGCGCCACCTGGACGGTGGACCCCCGGGCGGTCTGGCGGATCCGCCCGCAGCCCGCGTGCCACGACGCGTTGCGCGCCGCGGGGGTCCCGTTCCGGCCGCAGCCCGAGCACCCGACGCCGCTGCCGTCGCCCGTCGAGATCACCGGACCGGTCGACGGCGTGTGGCTCCGGATGGTGCACGAGGATCGGACGCTGGTGATCTCGTGTGAGCTCGCGCTGCGCCTGCCCGTGCTCGTGCGGATCCTGAAGCGGCACGGCGTGCTCGGGGTGGAGGTGATGAGCGCCTGGCGGGAGCGGCCGCGCATGAGCTTCCACACCATGGGCCTCGGGCTCGATCTGTCGCGCTTCTGGGTCGGCGACGGCTGGCTCAGCGTCGAGCGCGACTACCAGGCCACGCCGGATCGCGAGACCTGCGCGGGCGCCGCGCCCCGCGGACGGCGTGCGCGCCTGCTCCGCGCCATCGCATGCGACCTCGCCCGCAGCCGCCGCTTCTCCTCGGTGCTGACCCCCAACTACAACGAGGGCCACCGCGACCACCTCCACCTCGACGCCCGCCCGAACGACCCGCGGGTCTTCCTGCGCTGATCGTCACTCGGAGAGCGCGCCGGCGGCGGACGCCTGGAGCGCACGGGCCGTCTCCTCCTCCATCGGATACGGCCGCCACGCGATGCCCTCGGGGCTCCTTCCGGTGATCGCCCCGTAGAGGACGCAGGCCGAGAGATACTGGCCGGCGATCGTCGGGTGGATGCCGTCGAGCCCGTGCAGTGACAGGTCGGGGTGGCGCTCGGATGCCCCGTGCCACGCGCGGCCCACCGGCGCGAGCGCGGCGTCGCGGTCGTGCTCGAGCCGCCCG
>JBDIVX010000103.1:0-27452 GCA_039794305.1 Candidatus Neutrinellum sp. | reverse complement strand
AGATGGAGAGACGCCTGCTCATGATCACCCTCACGCTCGCCCGTTCACGCCGCAAGCGTCGCGAGAGGGCCAAGCGCGACAAACTCGTGCGAAACAGGCGCAAAACGCCTTAACCGATCGCCCATGGACGTACCAGGTAACCCAGAAAAGGGACGGCCGGTCGGTGCCTCCCGGAGGCACCGCCGGCCAGTCACTCGTAACCTGAGGTGTCGGCGCTCAGCGGCGTCGGCGGCGGATGATCGCCAGGCCGGCGATGCCGAAGAGGGCGAGGAGCGCGAGGGGGCCGGTCGGAGCCGCCGGGCCGGCGCCCGCGGCGACGCAGCCGCAGCCGCCTTCCGTCTCCGGACCCCGGCCGAGCGGGACGTCCTCGGGCTCGGGCTCCGGCTCGGGCTCCTCGGGCGGGGTGTGGTTGTCGACGCACTCCCCGTCGATGCAGCTCCGGCCCGCGCCGCAGTCGGCGCCGTTGTCGACGAAGCCGTCGCAGTCCTCGTCGCGGCCGTCGCAGACCTCGGGCTCGGGGGCGACCTCGCCGCTGCAGGCGCCCCAGCCGCCGTCCACGCAGGCCTGGGTGCCCGCCATGCAGGCCCCGATCTCGGAGCCGCACGGACGCGTCTCGCCGTCGGTGCAGTCGCAGCCCGCGTCGACCGTGCCGTCGCAGTCGTTGTCGAGGCCGTCGCACAGCTCGGGGGCCCCGGGATGCACCGTCGCCTCGGTGTCGTCGCAGTCGGACCGGCCCGGGTCGGTGCCGCCGGGCACGGTCGGGTCGGTGCCGCAGATCGTGTAGCCGTCGGCGTCGACGTCGAAGCCCTCGTCGACCTCACCGTCGCAGTCGTTGTCCCAGCCGTCGCAGACCTCGTCGGTGATGAGGCGCGCGATGTCGTCGAGCGCCGTCGACAGGCCCGTGAGGTCGTTCGCCTGCACGTAGCAGTGGTTCATGTCCGCCGGGTCGCTCAGCGTGGGATCGCAGCCCGGCAGATCCGTGCCCGCAGCGACCGCCGCGCGGTTGAGCGTGAGCGAGTCGACCGCGGCGCCGAACCCGATGACGTGGACGGTGATGCCGGCGTCGCGCAGCCGACCCACCGCATCGACCGGCGTGAACCGGGTGGACGGGTCGTAGGGGCTGCACCACTGCCAGCCGTCCGTGATCAGGACGAGGTGGGTATCGCGCGTCCCGTCGAGCATCGGGGCGTAGGACAGGGCCTCGTCGAGCGTCTGCGCCATCGGCGTGTAGTTGCCGCCGTCGGGCGGGGGCTCGCCGAGGCCGCCGAGGATGGTCTCGCTGTCGTTCGGGCCCACGTCGATCGTCACCGCGCCGGGCTCGCACCGGTCGGGGTACGGGAAGACCTGCAGGCCGAAGTCGATGCGGTCGGCGAACCCGTCGGTGAGCGCCTCGATGGCCGTCCGGGCCGCCTCCCACTTGGTGCCGCCACCGGGCAGCCCCCCGAGCATGCTCGAGGACTTGTCCACCGAGAGCAGGACCCGCGGGGCGTCGCAGCGGGGCTGCGCGCTCGCGGTGAGCGGGACGCCGGCGAGGGCCAGCGCGGACAGGATGACGATGTGCGTGCGCTTCATGCGAGAGACCTCCACCCGGGCCGGCGCCAACTGCACACCTCGTGCCGAAAGGTGCGGCCGTGTCGGCCCTACGTGATCCCGGGCACTTGTGCGCCATGGGGGGGTGGCGGCCGCCGGCGGACCGCCGGCGATCGGCAACTCGGGCTGCCACCCGGGGTGGGGTCGGTGGTCACCCGATGGCGGCGGTGACCTCGGACCAGTGCTCGGCGTCGCCGACGAGGTCGGCGATCATGACGGCCTCGGCGGTGGCGCGGTCGGCGCGCACGCCGCGCGACGCGAGCCGGCGGCGGACGTCGTCGACGACCGCGACGCGCGTCGCGAGCTCGGCGCGCGCCCGGCCGAGCGAGCCGCCGTCCCGGGTCCACTCCATCGCCCAGAACGCATCGGCGACGAAGGAGGCCACCATGGCGCGAGGCGCGCGCTCCTCGGTCGCCCGGGCCTCGGCGCGGTCGAACTCTCGGGCCCACGGACGCTCGCCGAAGCGCCGCCGGTACCCGCGCCGCTCGCGCGCGAGGATCGACTCGGCGAACCAGCCGAGCGCCGCGGCGAACCGCGTCGGCTCGTCGCTCTGCGCGAGCATCTCCTCGGCGACGTCGCTCCAGCTCCGGCCGGAGAGCCGCGGGAACGGCTCGGCCTCGAGCGCGCGGGCGGGGGCTTCGCCGCCGGCGAGCCGCCCGAGGAGCCCTGCTTCGATCCTCTCGTACTGATCGAAGCCGACGCGGCGACCCGGCGCGATCGGCACGCGGCCGGACACGCGGTGGTCCGCGTACAGGCGCCCGGCGGGATCGCGGAGCGAGGGCTCGGCCGACGCGGCGGTCAGCACCGGGCGGACGCCGAGGGTGCGGCAGGGGCAGCGGTGGCTCGTCGTGATCCTCCCCCCGCGCGGAGTCGCCGTGAGCCCGAGCGGGAAGCGGCGGCAGCCGTCCGGCTTGGCCTCTTCGCCGTGACCGGCGTGCAGCTCGCAGCGGCCGTCGCCGAGGAAGACGCACCGGCCGTCGTCTCGGGTGCGCAGCATGGGCTCGTCGAAGCCGTTGTCGGGCGGCGAGGCGACTGCGGACTGTCGGATCACCCGCAGGGAGCGGACCTCGCGCCGGTTGAGCGGGCCCAGGCCGTGGACATCCGTGCAGCACGGCCCGTCCCCGAAGCAGGCGTATCGCGCGCCGGGCCGTACCGAGAGGGGCCGAACGCGCGCGGCGGAGGCGAGAGTCGTCATCGATCCACCGGATGTCTCAAGCGGTTCGCGGTGTTATAATCGGTCCTCCCGCCGAGGGTAGACCTCCGGCGAGACCACGATCGGATGCGATGAAAGGCAACTCTCCGCTCCTCGGTTACAACACGAACGTCCGGCACGCCGGCAGGCTGTATCACATCCAGACCGAGGACTCGGGCATCCGGCATCCGCACATCATCACACACCTGTTCGCGGACGGCGGGCGCATCATCAGCTCGAAGAAGACGAGCTACGCCGAGCACGTCGGCTCGGAGAGCTGCCAGCAGATCGTCAAGAAGCTGATGCAGGAGCAGCACAAGGCGATGTTCATCGCCTTGCGCGACGGCGAGTTCGACGAGGACGAGACGCCCTCGGGCGAGCAGCCCCTGGACTCCTCCGCCGGGACCCAGCCCGCGCCCCGGGTCGACGTCGACGCGCTCGAGCGCGCCGCGGCCCGGCTGAGCCAGCCCACTCCGCCGAAGAGCGATCGCCCCGTCGGGGCGGGCGTCTACCAGACGACGCGCCCGGCGCGCGCGAGCGAGCGCATCCGCGCGGACTCGGTCCCGGAGTCGATCTTCGGCAAGGACCTCCTCAGCGAGAAGAGCCTCGACGAGGTCATCCTGAGCTACCTCGCCGAGGACCTGGAAGAGCCGGAGTGAGTCGGATCCACCCGCCCTGAGGGCGTGGTCCCTCGCCATGCGGCGATCTGCTGGCCGTTCACCATGGCTCGTGCGCTCGATGGTGCGCGCTGGCTGCTCGAGCGCCGGGGGTGGGCGGCCTGTCCGCCCGGTCCGCGATCCGCTCGTGTCCTGTTCGATGGGCGCAGGGTTCATGTCGCCCCGGCGCAGCCGTGAAATCAGGCTATTCTCTGGGCGCTGCGGACACGGCTGCCGCCACACGAGAGCTGTGATGGTCAGAAGGAAACTAGCCAAGCTGTTGCGAGATCCGGACAGGTTCTTCGAGGACTACTTCGCGAAACGCCGCAAGCGGGCGAGGTCGAGGGGCCCGGGGGTGCTCCGGTCCGCTCTGCACTACGTTCTGCAATCCACTGCGAAGCCGCTAGCGGACTACCAGAGGACGCCACCCCTCGACCGCAAGATGGTTCTGTACGACAGCATGAATGGCAAGCGGATGTCCTGCAATCCGTACGCGATCTTCAAGTATCTGATCGGTGATCCGCGCTTTGCGGAATATCGCCACGTCTGGGTGCTCGACGCGCCGGAAGCCTACGCGCCGAAGTACAAGGGCATGGGGCAGGTCGAGTTGGTGCGAAAAGGCAGCGCGCGTCACCGGCACTGCATGGCGGTGGCGAAGTATCTCATCACCAACAACACCTTCCCCCCCTCGTTCTCGAAGCGTGAGGGACAGGTCTACGTAAACACACAGCACGGCGTGCCCATCAAGACACTGGGCAAGGACGTCGAGCATGCATTCGGCTTCGGCGCGAACGTCACCCGGAACCTGTTGCACACGGACTACCTGGTCATGCCGAATCGGTACACGACCGAGGTCATCCTGCGTTCCCACGACGTCGACGCGCTGTTCGACGGATGCGTGATCGAAACGGGCTACCCCCGATGGGACCTGGCGCGCCAGGGCGCCGCCTTTCGCAGCAAGCTACTCACCGAGCTCGGCATCCCGGAGGGTAAGAAGGTGCTGCTCTACGCGCCGACCTACCGTGGCGACTTCCGGGCGTCGGTCGACCGCAGCGTAGAGACGCACGAGTTCGTACAGGCGCTTCGAGATCGGTACGGAAGCGAGTACGTCATCCTCTCGAAGGCGCACCACGTCGAGAAGGCGGTCGACAGCGAGGTTTCTCGGCGCCTCGACGCGATCGACACCAATGAGCTCCTTGGCATCGTCGACGTCCTGATTACGGACTACTCGAGCGTCGCGTTCGACTTCTTCGCGCACCGGAAGCCGATCATATACTTCGCTTACGATCTCGAAGAGTACTCGCACGTCCGCGGAATGTATCTGGACTTGAAGGACCTCCCTGGCGTCGTCTGTCGCGACACCGCCAGCGTGATGGCTGAGCTCGACGACATCGGCAGCTTCATGACCCGGCATGCCGCAGCCTACGACCGGGCCATCGACGAGTACTGTGGCGGCGACGACGGACACGTGACCGAACGAGTCGTCGAAACCATCTTCCTGGGGCGCCCCTGCGCCAGCAGCTATCGGCTCCCGCGAGGCGATAGGCGCAGGATCCTGATCTACGGCGGCGGATTTCTCAACAACGGCGTCACGTCCTCCGTTTCTTCACTGCTGAAGGCCATCGATCCGGAAGAGTTCGACCTGTACATCGTCTTCAACCGCGCCGCTTCCGCAGAGAACGTCGCTCGTTTTCAGGCGCGGGTGCCTGAACACGTCAAGGTGCTCTTCTACATGAAGTCCGGGGCTTCGGCTTCGTTCAGTCTCGACCAGGATCAGCACGGGAAGGACGAAGCTCGCCGGTTGTTCGGAGACGCAAAGTTCGACATCGCCATAGACGCGAACGGCTATGGGAAGCTCTGGCCCGCGGTGATGGCGTATGTGAACGCCGAGCGCCGCTACATCTATCTCCACAGCTGTATGAAGAGCGAGCAGACGCTACGTCCGCACCTGGCAGATTTCGATTACCTCTTTTCGCTGTACGAACGCAGATACGATCGCCTGATCAACGTCAGCCAATCATCGTACCTGGCCAACGCCGAGCACCTTCCTCATCTCGCGGACCGGATGATGTACATCGACAATCTCGTCGATGATGTACGAATTCGTTCTCTTGCGACCGAGGACGATGTGGATCCTGAGCACACGAACTTCGTCAACATCGGACGATACGCTCACGAGAAGGGGCTGGACCGGCTCATCAGCGCCTTCTCGTGCGTCCACAAGGAGCATCCGGACACGCGCCTGTACCTGGTCGGCCATGGCCCCCAGGAGATGCTCCTGAAGCGCCACGCCCTCGAGCTAGGCGTGGCCCACGCCGTGATCTTCGTGGGCAAGATGGAGAATCCTTTTCGGCTCCTTCGGAAGTGTGACTGCTTCGTCATGTCCTCCCGCTATGAGGGTCAGGGCATCGTGCTCCTGGAAGCACTGGTCCTCGGGATCCCGTGCATCTCGGTGGACATCCCAGGGCCGCGGTCGATCCTCGAGCCGCAGTTCCTCTATGAAGACTCCGAGCAGGGCCTCGTCCGGGGTATGCTCGACTTCATCGAGGGTCGGGTGAGCAAGCAGCCCTTCGACCCGCATGCCTACAATTCCAGGTCGAAGAAGAAGTTGGAGCTACTCCTGTCTGCGGCGAGCTGACGCCACCGACTGCGTCCCGGGTGCCTCCCGGACAGAGGAGAGCCAGCCGTCCAATGCTCGCTCGAGCCCGACTCTGTCGTCGGCCTCGAAGGTATGCCGGTTCAAGTAGTAGTCGAAGAAGCGCGGGGTTCGCGTGTGGTCCTGCGGCGGCGTGTCGCGGAGCAATTCGCGTAGAGAGTCGGCGTCGCTCGCCCGATGGGCCGCGTACGAGTAGACCGACTCCCCAGTGACGATCACCGGCTTCCCGTACGCGAGCGCTTCGAGGCCCACGCCCGAATTGACGGTCACCACCGCGCTCGCGTTCGGTATGAGGTCGTGGATGGACGCATCGCTGATGATGGCAGCGTTCGCTTCGGAGAGCGCCTTCAGGGTCCTCGCGACGTTGAGGCTCCGACAGTAGGGGTGCCGCTTGATGACGAGCCTCTTCCCGGCATCACGAACGGCCTTCGCGACCATCTGCGCGAGGACGTCGGAGCGCACCCACGACAGCCTGGAGACGGGATCGGTGACTACTTGCATCGCCAGGAAAGTGTAAGGGCCGCTCACGCCACCGCCTGCTCGGCGCTGCGGATACTTCGACAGGCGGGCGCCGACGACCGTCTCCCGTACGCGCTCGAAGCTCTCTTGACGCTCCTCATCGGTGCGCGTCGCAGCGAACTCGTCGACGCGGGAGGGATGGGTGGCGACGGCGAGGCTTGAGAAGCCCGCGTATCCGATGCGATCGAGCGACACCCGGCCGTGCAGCTCGGCCTCCTGGACGTGCATGCGGTCGCTGCGGGAAGGATCGTGCGTGTGATAGCTGATCGCAGGCCGGGCCGGGTCGACGGGAGCTGAGCGCCAGTTGAACTGGAGCCGGGGCACCACGACGACGTCGTCGCGCCGACCGAGCGCGGCTCCCAGCGTCCGAAACGCCCGTCGAACCGTGGCGTGCGTCGGCTTCGTGTTCGTGTAGTCGAAGAAGGGCGTGGGCAGGAAGAAGTCGACGAGGGGCAGCCCCTCGACCGACCGTTCCTCGTTGGACGAGACCTCGACGACCCGGCCCGAGACTACCGCGTGAAGCGACGACTCACACTCGTTGTGCCATGCGAGCTCCGCCCATGTCAGGAGCTCTCCCAGGCCCTCGCGAGCTCGACGGTATGCTTCGCGCTCGGAGCGCCCACGACCAGGATGCCGGTCGAGGGCATCGGCCGCGTGTCGAGCCAATGGCATCGCGCGCGCCGCCAGCGCGTGTCGCAGCAAAGGCCGGGGATCATGGCCTTGGGCGAGCTCAGCCTCGAGATCACCGGCGAGACGCCGCCGAAGGGAACGAAGCTGCTCGTCACGAGTCCCGAGCGGCGCGGCCGCTCGCCCGACGGCCGGCAGATGCTGGCGCAGCATTCCCCCTGCGAGTTTCGGCTGTAGCCGGTCGAAGACGGCCTCGGCCCGTGCCATATCCCCCATGCTCGTCTCGAGAGAGAGCCGCCGCACGGCACCGTGGACGGGTGCGAGGTGCTCTTCGAGTCGCAGGGTCGCGCGCGCTCGGGCCGTATCACCGTCTTCGCGGTGTATCTGCGTGAGCATCATCAGGACCCCGCGATGGGCGGGCCAGTGACGCTGCGCATCGACCAGGAGCCGATATGCAGCGAGCGGCTTCTGCTCGGCGAGCGCCGCGCGCGCCGCGAGGAGCTGAGGGAGTGGGCTCCCCGCCCGTCGGCTGAGCTCCTGCGCGATCCGCATCTGCAGCGGATTCGAGGCGTGCAACCGCCGGAGCACCGCGCTCGAGGCAGCCTTCTGCGCCAGAGGCGAGAGACGGCTCAGGATCGTGGCTCTCCGCGTGGCGGCGGTGGAGTGAGACGGCTCGGGCTCGGCTGCCCCCTCCGACGAGCGCCGTCGCTGCTCCGCGAAGCTCGTGATGGCAGCGGCTGCGCGACGAGAAGCCCCCGGGGTCCTCTCGAAGAGTGCCCGCCGTAGGGCGTCGTTGCGCGCCCGGTATGCAGCCGGATCATCGAAAAGTGTGCGGAGCGTCGGGCCGAGCTGGGATGGCCGCGACACCACCGGGCCGATCTCGTGCCGAGCGGCGTGCTCGATGGAGTCTGCGTTCAGCTTGGCCCCGAATGGCGGTTGCGGATCGTGCAGGAGGATCACGGGCCGCTCGGCGCAGAGGGCATCGAAGATGGCACCGCTGTAGTCGGAGAGCACGACATCGCTCACGGCGAGCAGCTCGTAGAGGTCGTCGTCTGCGCCGAATGCGTGCATCCGATCGGCCACCTTGCGCATGGCCCGCGCGCCTCCGAGGAGCTCGGTGTTGTGGTGCGCCTTGAACAGCACGTTGTAGTCGCGCGTGAGCGCGACCACTTCGTCGAAGTACCTCTCTGCCGTGGACAGCTCCCCCCACGTGGGAGCGTAGAGCACCGTGCGCCGATGCGGATCGAGCAGCCCCTCGAAGCGCCGACGAGCGCGCGCGTGAAAGCCGCCGTCGTGCCATCGGTCGAAGCGCGGATTGCCGACGACGGCCACCTCCCCGTACTGCTGCATCTTGGCTCTGGAACGCTCACCGTAGACGAGATGCAACTGCGCCAGGGAGCGCCACTCGCCGTAGTTGTACGTCTCCTTGGCGAGCCCATACATCAGCATGGCAACGGGAGTGCGCCGAAAGCGCTCGAGCCCCTCGAACCGCGTCTGGCACACCAGCACGTCGAAGATCCCATCGAGCTCGTGGAGGCGTCCCTTGGGCCAGAAGACGGTCGGGACCGGACACTCCTCGACGGCGTCGCCGAGCGCGTCGACGTGCCGCGGGCGCGCTTCGACCAGCATGACGGCTTCGCGCATCTCGGCCAGGACCGGCATGAAGTGCCGTAGCTGGAACGAATTCCAGCCGACGAATGCCGACACGGCCATGGCTACTCGTATTTCTTGATCTCTCGGATGAGCTCGGTCGTCGAGATGCCCTCGGTGCGGGGGAGATAGACCACTCTACAGAGGTCCGACAGGTGGTCGAACTTGCCTTCCCAATCCGCTCCCATGACGAGCACATCGGCGTTGAACTCGCGCACGTATTGCGACTTGAGCTCGAGCGATTCCTCGAGGAACACGGCGTCGACATGTCGAATTGCGCGGACGATCTCCATGCGCTCGGATTCCGGGTATACGGGCCTCCTGCCCTTCTTCGTGAAATTCAGCTTGTCAGACGAAACTCCCACGATGAGCCGGTCACCTAGCGCCGAAGCCCGTTCGATGATGCGCACATGGCCGATGTGCAAGACATCAAAGGTTCCGAAGGTAATTACAGTTGTCATAGGACTGCCTTGGCTCGCTCCGGAAGAGCGTCTCAGCGTGGCGCATTTCCAATGACGTGGCAAGAGAACTTGCCGCAGGGCCGAGGCGGTGAGGGGCTCGAGACCGTGCCCGTGGCAGTCCGAGCGCGAGCTCACGCGCCGTGCACGTGCGCTCGGGCACGCTCCCTGGATCCCCGACGACCTCACGAGTAGCGTCCCCGCCGACGGATTGGCATGATCCGGCCCCCATGCACTTCGACAGCCCCACCCTGACGGTGGCGATCGCGCTCGCGGCCGGGATGGTGGCGCAGGCGCTGGCGGCGCATCTCCGGGCTCCGGGGATCGTGCTGCTCCTCGCGACCGGGGTGGTGCTCGGGCCGGATGTCGCGGGGGTGGTGCGCCCCGACACGCTGGGGAGCGGGCTCCTCGGGCTCGTGGGGTTCGCCGTCGCGGTGATCCTGTTCGAGGGCGGGCTCAACCTGGACGTGCGCCGGCTCCGGCGGGCGCAGCGGCCGATCCGACAGCTCGTCACGGTGGGGGCGCTGGTGACCGCGGTCGGCGGGACGCTGGTCGCCAAGGTGATCCTCGGATGGGACTGGCGGCTGTGCATCCTGTTCGGGACGCTCGTCATCGTCACCGGGCCGACGGTGATCACGCCGCTGCTCAAGCGCCTGAACGTGCAGCGGCGCGTCGCGACGGTGCTCGAGGCCGAGGGGGTGCTCATCGACGCCATCGGCGCGATCACGGCGGCGGTGGCGATGGAGGTGGCGCTGAGCCCCTCGGGCACGAACCTCGCGGCCGGGGTCGCGCACATCGGGCTGCGGCTCGGGTTCGGCGTGCTCGCGGGGCTCGTGGGCGGCGGGGTGCTCGCGGTCCTGCTCCGCTTCCGGCACGTGATCCCGGACGGGCTCGAGAACGTGCTGACGCTCGGGGTCGCGCTCACGGTCTTCGAGCTGTCGAACGCGATCATGCACGAGAGCGGGATCGCGGCGGTCACCGTGGCCGGCATCGTGGTCGGCAACAGCCGGACCTACGTGCGGCGCGAGCTCGCCGAGTTCAAGGAACAGCTCACCGTGCTCCTCATCGGCATGCTCTTCGTGCTGCTGGCGGCCGACGTGCGCCTCGCGAGCGTCCTCGCGCTGGGCTGGCCGGGCATCGCCACGGTGGCGGCGTTGATCCTGCTCGTCCGGCCGCTCAACGTGCTCGCCGGCACGGTGCGAACCGACCTGACGCTCCGAGAGCGGGCCTTCGTCGCGTGGATCGGGCCGCGCGGCATCGTGGCGGCGGCGGTCGCCTCGCTCTTCGCGCTCGAGCTCGAGGCGGCGGGCATCGCCGGCGGGGCGGCGCTCCGGGCGCTCGTCTTCCTGGTGATCACGGTGTCGGTGCTCTGGGCGGGGCTCACCGGCGGCCTCGCGGCGCGCGCGCTCGGGCTGCGGCGCCAGAGCGGCGCGGGCTGGGTGGTGCTCGGCGGCGGCCCGCTCGCCCGCAAGGTCGCCGAGGTGCTCGGGTGCGAGGACGATCCGGTGGTGTGCGTGAACAGCCAGCCCGACGCGGTCCGCGCGGCCGAGGAGGCGGGGCTCCGCGCGCTCCTCGGCAACCCGCTCGAGGAGCGCACGATCAAGCGCGCCGAGCTCGACACCCGGCGTGGCGCGCTCGCCGTCACGGGCAAGCCCGAGGTGAACCTGCTCTTCGCTCAGAAGGCGAAGCACGAGGCGCGGTCGCTCGCGTTCTACGTCCAGCTCCGCGACTGGACCACCGGCGTGACGCACGAGATGGTCGACGAGCAGGGGATGCGCGTCCTGTTCGGCGCCGCCGTGGACGTCGACGCCTGGAACACACGCGTCGAGCGGCAGACCGCGACCGTGCAGCTCTGGGAGCGCAGCCGCCGCGCGCGCGCCGCCGAGGCGCTCGGCGAGCCCGACGCCTTCCCGCCCTTCGTGGCCATCGCCCGCCGGCGCAAGGCGACCGTCGAGCCGGTCGACGACCGCACGCGGTTCCGCAAGCGCGACCGCGTCGCCTTCCTGATCGACGAGGACCGGCGCGAGCAGGCCGAGGACCGGCTGCGCTCGCTCGGCTGGACGCCCGCCGAGGCGGCACCCGCGAAGCCCGCCGAGCCCGAGCCGGTCGCCGCCAGCGCGTAGCGCCGGCTTCGGGGGGGCTCACGGCTCCCTGGCAGAGTGCGAACCAGAGCTCGGACTCGAGCGCACCCTGCGGCCCGGCGGTGCCTGCGCTATGCTCCGTTCGGTGGGTGACGCTGCGACAAAGCGCGCAACGCGGGCGGACCTCGAGGCGCTTCCCGAAGGGGTCGTGGGCGAGCTGATCCACGGCGTCCTGTACACCATGGTCCGCCCGCGGCCCCGCCACGCGAGCGCGGCGTCGGTCCTCGGCGGCGACCTCAACGGGGCCTACCAGCGGGGCCGGGGTGGGCCGGGCGGATGGTGGATCCTCGATGAGCCCGGCATCGAGCTCGCCGAGCTGGACATCGAGGAGATCGTTCCCGACATCGCCGGCTGGCGCAGGGAGCGGATGCCCGAGCTGCCCGATGGCCCGATCACCATGGCACCCGACTGGCTGTGCGAAGTGCTGTCGCCGAGCACACGGGCCCACGATCTCGAGCGCAAACGCCCCCTCTACGCGCGTGCCGGAGTCGATGGGATGTGGCTCGTGGACGTCGAGGCGCGGACGCTCGTCGCGAGCAGATTACGGCACGGAGGGTGGCTCGAGATCGGGACGTGGAGCGACGATGACGTCGCCCGGGTGGAGCCCTTCGACGCCGTCGAGCTCCACCTCGCCGAGCTCTGGGGCGCCGGGGCAGGCTGAGCACGCGTACCTGCGAAGGTCCCGCTCGGCGCGTGAGGCTCGCTAGCGGATGCTCCGTAGCTTGCGGACCACCTCCTCGTCCTCGAGCGCCTCGAGCACCGTCCGTGCCGCGCGCTCCCGGCCCGACATCTCACGGTCGTGCAGGTACCTCCGCAGCGCCTGGTTGATCGCGACCTGGTAGGGCGGCCCGCCCCGCAGCGCCTCCGCCTTGAAGATCGCGATGATGTCCTCGTCGAGGTTGATGGTCACCCGACGCGTCGGCAGCTTCGCCGAGACGGCGTCCGCCACGTGCCGCGCGCGCGTCCAGCCCGGGAGCGTCGAGACGTCACCGGGCACCTCGTCGTGTCCGACAGCCTTCGGCTTCCTAGTCTTGCTCGGCTTCTTGCTCATATACCCGACGCTCCGTCCGCGTTGCACGCCGCGCTCCGATGATGCGTATCGTGGTCCGCCGTTCCGTCTGCCGTTCCGCCGACCACACGACGAGCAGCGCTCCACGGAGGCTCGCTCCGATGCGTAGCCACCGATCCTCGCCGTGCGAGTGCTCCTCGTCGAACCGCTCGATCGCGAGCGGATCGAGCCAGGTCGTGGCGGCTTCCTCGAACGAGATGCCATGCTTGGCGACGTTCGCCTCGGCCTTCGCGGGATCCCAGGTGAACCAGAAGCTCCCCAGGCGAAACCGGGGCGGCGCTGCCACGTGTGCATCGTTGCACGGTCATGCACACGATGCCAGGACTGCTCCTGCGACCAGGCGGGTCTGGTGACCCCCGCAGGCCCGGTGTCGAGTGCAGTCGACAGCCTCAGCGATGTCGAGCACACTCGACGGTTTGTGTGGTGTCGACTACGATCGACACCATGGATGACCTCGATGTCCTGGAGATCGCTGCCACATGGAGCTTCTGGGACCGTGAGGTGCCCCCGTCGGTGCCCCGGCGGCTGGAGCTTCCGG
This sequence comes from Candidatus Neutrinellum sp., assembly GCA_039794305.1. Lineage (GTDB taxonomy): Bacteria > Myxococcota_A > Polyangia > Polyangiales > JBDIVX01 > JBDIVX01. The sequence goes on along the minus strand of JBDIVX010000103.1, from coordinate 14,356 downwards.
ACGAGCTGAGCGACACGCTGTGCCTCGTGGTCCAGGGGGTTCGGCGCTCCGGCAAGTCCACCCTCCTGCGGCAGATGATCGACCGCTACGGCCTCGACAGGCGTCGCTGCGCGTTTCTGAACCTCGAGGATCCGCGGCTGAGCAACGCCCTGTCCTACCCGCTACTCGACCGGCTGGTGGAGCAGTTCCGTGCGCGCCACCCCGACGCCGATCGGCTCGTCTACTTCCTCGACGAGGTGCAGGCGGTGAACGGCTGGGAGCGCTGGCTGCGTAGCCGGCTCGAGCGGCCCGACGGGAGCGTGTTCATCATCACCGGGTCGAACGCGAACCTGCTCTCCGGGGAGCTGTCGACGACCCTGACCGGACGCCACCTCACGGTCGAGCTCTTCCCCTTCGACGTCGAGGAGGTCCGTGCGCTCGTGGGGGAGGTGGACCTCGAAGCGTATCTCCGCGGCGGCGGCTTCCCCGAGCCACTCACGCGGAGCGACGGGGACCGGCTGCTGCGCCACTACTTCGACGACATCGTCGAGCGCGACGTGAGAGAACGGATCGGCGCCCGCTCGAGCCGCCCCATCCGCCAGGTGGTCCAGATGGCCTACGAAGCCGCGGGCGCCGAGATGAGCCTCCGACGCGTGGCGGGGGCGCTCGGCATCGCCGTCGAGACGGCGCGTGGCTATCTCGAGGCCGCCGAGGCAGCCTACGTCCTCTTCAGCGTGCCTTACTTCGCCTACTCCGAGCGCAAGCGCGCGAGCCGGAACCGCAAGTACTACCCGGTGGACACGGGCCTCCGCCGCGTGGTCGTGACCCGCACCGGCGACGATCGGGGCAAGGCGCTCGAGTGCGCCGTGCACCTGGCGCTGCGAAGGCGGTACCGGGAGGTCTTCTACTGGCGTGGCCGCCGCGAGGTCGACTTCGTCGTGCAGCACGAGGGCCGCGTCCGCCCCTTCCAGGTGACGTGGGACGAGATCGGGCCGCGCCACCATGCGGCGCTCGAGGAGTTCTACGAGCAGCACCCACAGGCGGACGAGGCGGTGTTCGTGACGGCGGAGACGTTCGAGGAGACGTTGGGGTGAGGCTGCGGGCAGGGTCGTCATGGCACGACGTCGCCGGGGCGCCGAGGCGCGCTGAGCGCACCGTCTCCCGTTCCGCCGACCACACGACCCACCGTACGGGACGCGAACAGCCCACGCGCCTCACGACTCTATTCGTCTCGACCTCGGTCATGCCGCGCAGGACGTGAACAGGCCGCGCGGCCCATGGAAATGACGCGCGTTTCGCGCGAGCACTCGGCGACCGGTCACCGCCGACCGCGGGTGAGCTTCCACAGGAGCGCCTTGATCCGGTCGAGCAGCTCCGCCGGCCGCACGGCCTGTTGCCGGTCGATGTACCCCCAGGCCTCGGCGACCTCGAGCGCCGCCAGCGTCTCGTTGGCGCTGCCCGCGGCGTTGAAGAGCCGCGCCCGGGCATTGCCCGGATCCGAGTACTCGGCCTCGGCGACGTTGAGCAGGATGCTGCTGGCAGCGCGCTTCATTTGATCGGCGAGCGACCGGTCGTGCCGCCGAATCGGCCCGACGAGCGGCCGCAGCTCCACGATGAGCTGCCGAGCGAGTGAGTGAACGACGAGTGCCAAGGCGACCTCCGCAGGTTTGGGTTGGGGCTCACGCCCGTCGGGAGCCCCAACCCAAACCGAAGGACCGACCCCAGCTCACACACTGCGCTACCGGCATCGGTCCCCAAGACGAGAGCGCGCCGTCCAGGCGCAACTCGCGTGACAGCCGCAGGCTGGCGCGCGAGATGCGCCAGGCGCGCGCCCGATCTGCGATTCGGTCACGGTCACCGGCCACGGTCACCGTCACCGCCACGGCGACGGTCGCGGTAGCGGTCGCGGTCGCGGCCGCGGTCGCGGTCACGGCCACGGTCACGGTCGCGGTCGCGGTCACGGCCGCGGTCGCGGTGCCGGCCAAGGTCGCGGTCGCGGTGCCGGTCGCGGCCGCGGCCAGGGTCACGTGCCTGGTGATCGCGGCGAGGCGAGCGAACCACGAGCTCTCTCGGTCTCGGCTCGCGCGACCACAGACGCGATCGATGCGAGGCCCACGGGCGTCGCGCTCAGCGCGTGGCGCCGGTCTCGCAGAGGGCCGCGATCTCGTCCGCCGTGAAGCCGGCCTCCGCCAGGATCGCCTGGCCGTGCTCGCCCTGTGCCGGCGCCGGCTGGGCCTCGAGCGCCGAGGAGGCGATGGGCGTGCGCGGCATCGGCAGGCCGTCCGGGCCCTCGAGGAACATGGCGCGGGCGGCGTGCTGCGGATCGGACGCGAGCTCCTCGGGGTCGAGGACGGGCTCGAGGCAGCAGTCGGTCGCCTCGGCGAAGGCCGCCCACTCGTCGCGCGTGCGCTCGGCGATGGCACCCGCGACCTTGCGCTTCCACTCGGCCTGGTGCGGGCCGGGGGCGAGCGCGGTCATGTCGGGCTCGAGGCCGACGCCCTGGCAGAAGGCCACCCAGAACTTGGGCTCGAGCGCGGCGAGGCTCACGGCCTCGCCGTCCTTCGTCGCGTAGGTGCCGTAGGGCGCGATGCCGCCCGACAGGACTCCGGCGCCGCGCGGGGCGGGCATGCCGCCGAGCTCGGCGGTGATCCCGAAGGTGGCGAACGCGAGCGCCCCCTCGCACATCGAGACGTCGACGAAGCGGCCGCGGCCCGTCCGGTGCCGCTCCTCGAGCGCGGCGAGGATCCCGACCGCGGCGAACAGGCCCCCGCCGCCCATGTCGGCGATCTGCACGCCCGAGACCTGCGGCGGGCGGTCCTCGGGGCCGGTCAGGCCGAGCACGCCGGCGCGCGCGAGGTAGTTCAGGTCGTGGCCGGCGCGCTTCGCGAGGGGGCCGGTCTGGCCGTAGCCCGTGATCGCGCAGCCGACGAGGCGCGGGTTCGCCCCGGACAGCCGGTCCCACCCGAGCCCGAGCCGCTCCATCACGCCCGGCCGGAAGCTCTCGACCAGCACGTCGTACTTCGTGACGAGCCGGAGGAGCGCCGCCTGTCCCTCCGCCTTCTTCAGGTCGAGGACGAGGCTCCGCTTGCCGCGGTTGAGCGCGTGGAACGTCGCGTTCATGCCGCCGACCGCGGGCGGCATCACGCGCATGTAGTCGCCGCCGGCGGGATCCTCGACCTTGTCGACCCGCGCTCCCAGGTCCGCGAGCACCTGCGTGGCGAACGCGCCCGGGAGCAGACGGGTCAGGTCGAGCACGGCGATCCCCTCGAGGGGGCGCGGCTCGGTCATGGCGCGACTAGCTTCCGAGGATCTGCTGGAGCTTCGTCGCCAGCATCGCGTTGCCGGCGACCTTCAGCTTGCCCTGGAAGTAGAGCTGCATCGCGGCCTGCGGGTTCTCGCTGATGCTCTTCCAGTCCTCGGAGCTCATCTCGAGCGTGCACTCGGCGTTGCCCTGGTCGCCTTCCTTGACGCTCGGGTCGTCCTTCAGGTTGACCGTCCACGTGCCGCCGTCGTCGCCGGTGATCTTGAAGAGGTAGATCGCCCCAACCTGGCTCGCCTTGGCCGGGTCGGCCGCGATCTTCTGGGGGATGTTCTGCGTGAAATCGGTCTTGGCGTCCGGCATCTCGAGCTCCTCCTGGGTGGCTGACTGAATGGTGATTCAGTAGCGGGGCGATAGCACCCCCTGACGCGACGTGTCAACCCGTCATTGACGGCGGCGGGGGCTCGGGGCTAGATGCCCGCCATGGCGCTGAAGGACCTCCTCATGAAGCAGGGCATGAAGCTGATGCAGGACCCCCGCTTCATGAAGCTGATGCAGGACGAGCGGGTGATGAAGGCGGTGATGAACGCCATGCAGCTCCGCGGCAAGATCCAGGAGAGCTTCGACCAGCGGGTCGAGCGTGTGGCGAAGAGCCTCAACCTGGCGACCAAGAAGGAGGTCAAGGACCTCCAGCGCGTGATGCGCAAGATGGAGCGCGAGCTCGAGCAGGCTCGCACGAAGAACGGCCAGGGCTAAGGGCCTCTCATGCGCCGCGGTCCGCGCACCGCCTTCTCGTCGGGTGTCCGCGGCGCTCTCACGACGGCCGGGCCGCTCGTCACGCTGGTGGCGCTGCTCCTCGCGGACTTCGGCGCGCTCGTCGAGGGCACGGCGCTCGTCGGGGCCGCGCTCTCGTCCGGCGCGGCGACCACGCTCGCGGGCCTGGCCATCGAGCGACGGCCGCGGCTCGGCCGCGTGCTCGTGACGGCGGGCATCGCGGCGCCGGCGCTGATCGCTCCCCAGGCCCTCGTCCAATCCCCGACGCTCACCTTCATCCTCGGGATGGGCGGCGGCGGCGCGGTCGGCGTCGCCTGGCTCTCGCCCTTCGCGGACGCCTCCGCCCGCGTGGACCGGCCCGCCGGCCGGGCCGTCGCGCTGCGCTGGTCCGCGTACGTGTCGCTCGTCGCCTGGCTCGGCCTGCGGGTCACCGACCTCGACGAGACCCGCGCGGGGCTCCTCGCCTCGGCGAGCTGCCTCGGGATCACGCTCGCGTACGCGATCGTATGGACCGCGCGGGCGTGGGGCGCGCACCCGGTCCGCGCCCGGTTCCTCGCAGCCGCCACGCTCCTCGCGCTCGTCCTCGCCGCTCCGCTCGCGACCCGGCCCGAGACCGCGCTCGCGGTCCTCGCCGCCGTCCCCGTGTCGGCGGCCGTGCTCGCGCCCGGCGCCGCCGGGTGGCTGAGCGGTGTCGTCGAGCACCCGGCGCGGCTGCTCGTCGTCACGTTCCTGATGCTGTCGGCGGGCGGGACCATCTTTCTGGCCTTGCCCGAGGCCGCGGCGGACGGCGCCTCGATCGGCGGGCTCGACGCGGCGTTCACGGCGGTGAGCGCCGTCTGCGTCACCGGGCTCGTCGTGGTCGACACCCCGAGCGCGTTCGGGCCGCTCGGCGAGACCATCGTCCTCCTGCTCATCCAGGTCGGCGGCCTCGGCATCATGACGTTCTACAGCGCGGCGCTCTCCGCCTTCGGCGGGCGGCTGAGCATCCGCCACGAGAGCGCCATCGCCGGCGCGCTCAGCATCGAGGACCGGGGGCGGCTGTTCGGGGCGCTCGGGCGGATCCTGAAGCTCACCTTCGCCGCGGAGGGAGCGGGCGCCGTCATCCTGTTCGTCGCGTTCCTCGCCGGGGGCGAGGCGGCGGCGAGCGCCTGGTGGCGGGCCGTGTTCACCTCCGTCAGCGCGTTCTGCAACGCGGGCTTCGCGCTCCAGACCGACAGCCTCGTCCCCTACGCCGACGACCCCGTCGTGCTCCACACCGTGGCGCTCCTCATCGTGCTCGGGGGGCTCTCCCCCGCCGTCATCGCCGCGGTCCCCGACCTCGTGCGCCGCCGGGTCGTCAACGTGCAGGCCCGCGTCGTGCTCGCGGCCACCGGGGTGCTCCTCGTGGGTGGCTTCGCTGCGTTCGCCGCCTTCGAGTGGACCCGGACGCTCGCCGACATGCCCTTCGCGACGCGGCTCCACAACGCCTGGTTCCAGTCGGTGACCCTGCGCACCGCCGGGTTCAACTCCGTCGACATGGCGGCGACCCGGCCGGCGACCCAGACGATGATGGTCGCGATGATGTTCATCGGCGGGAGCCCGGGCGGGACGGCGGGCGGGGCGAAGACGACCACCGTGGCCGTCATGGTCCTCGCGGTGCTGGCGGCGCTTCGCCGGCGCACCGAGGCGACGGCCTTCGGCAAGCGCATCGCGCATCGATCCGTCTACAAGGCCGCCGCGGTGATCACGATGGGGCTCTTCGCCGCGATCGGGGCCCTCGTCGCGGTGGAGCTCACGCAGGACCTGACGCTCGAGACGGCCGTGTTCGAGGTGGTCTCGGCGCTCGGAACCGTGGGGCTCTCGACGGGCGGGACTGCGCAGCTCGACGGCGTGGGCAAGGTGCTGATCATGCTGTGCATGTTCGCGGGCAGGGTGGGACCGCTGACGCTCTTCCTGTTCTTCACCGTGCACGGCGAGCGCCCCATCTGGGGCTACCCCGAGCAGGAAGTCGACGTGGGTTGAGGAGATGGCTCGATGAGGAAGCAAGCGATCGTGGTGGGGCTCGGGCAGTTCGGGATGGCGCTCGCGCGCTCGCTCGCCCAGAAGGGCGTCGAGGTCCTCGCGGTGGATCGGCGGGAGGAGCGCGTCCGCGAAGCCGCACAGCTCGCCGCCGAGGCGGTCGCCTTCGACGCGACGGACGAGCGCGAGCTGAGCCGCACGTCTCCCGAGCGGCGGGACCTGTGCATCGTCGCCATCGGCGACGAGTCGCGCGACGCCTCGATCATCTGCACGGCGCTCTTCCGCCAGATGGGCGCGCCGCGGATCGTCGCCCGCGCCACCGACCCGCTTCAGGAGCGCATCCTACGGCTCGTCGGCGCGCACGAGGTGGTCAACCCCGAGCAGGCGTTCGGAGAGCGGCTGGCCGCGCGCCTGCTGTACACGGGCGTCATCGACGAGATCCCGCTCGGCAAGGACCTGGCGATCACCGAGCTCGAGCTCCCGAAGGCCTTCGCCGGCCGCACGCTCGTCGAGCTCCAGCTCCCGCGGAGGTACGGCGTCACGGTCATCGCCGTCCGCCGGGAGGGTGTCGAGGACGTGATCGTCCCGAAGCCGGACGAGCCGCTGCGGGCGGGGGACATCCTCGTCGTCGTCGCGCACCGCGACGCGGTGGCGAAGCTCATGGAGCGCGTCTGATGGCCACCGGGCGGCAGCTCATCGGCAGCTTCGGGGTCTTGCTCGCCATCCAGGCGCTCACTTCGCTGGTGGCGATCGGCCTGCTCGGGAGGATGGGCCCGGCGATCGAGCACATCATGCAGGACAACGTGTACTCGGTCGAAGCGGTCGAGGACATGCTCGCCGTGATCGCCCGGCCCGGACCCGCGTCCCCCGAGCTCCGGCGGGCGTACGCCGAGGCGCTCGAGCGCGCGAAGAGCAACGTCACCGACCCGGAGGAGCGCGAGCCGCTCTCGGCGCTCGAGCGGCCGATGCAGGCCGCGCTCGCGGGCGACCTCGAGGCCCGGGCAGAGAGCGCCGAAGCCCTCCGGCGGCTCGGCCGGGTCAACCGTCTGGCGATGCAGCGCGCCGACGACGAGGCGCGGCGCCTCGGGATCGCCGGCGCGTGGGCCGCGGCGTTCCTCGGCTTCGCCGGGCTCGCCGCGAGCCTGTTGGCGATGGCGAGGGCGCGGCGGCGCATCCTCTCGCCGGTCGCCGAGATGGCCCGGGTGGTGAGGGCGCACCAGGAGGGCGAGCCGCACCGGCGCTGCGCCGTCCCGGCGGGGACCGTGCCGGAGCTCGCGCGCGTGATGGACGAGCTCGATCGGCTGTACGACGTGGAGGAGAGCGCCAGGGTGCCGGCACCCGCGTCCGACCTCGACCGGCGAGCGCTCCTTCACCTGCTCGACGCGCGCGACGAGCCGACCGTGATCCTCGATGCGGACGGCCGGGTCGCGGCCTCGAACCGGGCCGCCGACGACGTGCTGGCAGGCGAGGACGGCGCCCGGCTCCGGGACGCGCTCCGGCAGGCGAAGCCGGGCGCGACGGACGCAGGCCTCGTGCGCGTGGAGCCGCTGGGGGAGACGGGTGCGACGATGTGTGTGCTCGCCTTCGCCCGTTGAATCGTGCGGCGGCCGTGGCAGTCTATGACGCCGTGCTTCGCCTGACGCTGACCGCCGTCTGCGCCGCCCTCCTCTTCGCCGCCTCGCCGTCCCCTTCGGCGGCCCAGCCCCGCGAGCAGCGCATCGCGCGGGCGCGCGAGCTCTTCATGGAGGGCCTCCAGGCGTACGAGCGCGGCGAGCTGCACGTCGCGGTGCAAAAGCTCCTCGCGTCGCAGCGCGCCTGGCGCAGCCCGGAGACGGCGTTCAACATCGCGCGCTGCTTCGAGCGCATGGGCGAGGCGCCGTACGCGATCCGCTGGTTCCGCATCTACCTGCACCACGGCCGGCCCGAGCCGCAAGCGCGCGCCGACATCGAGGAGCGCATCCGCCTGCTCGAGCAGCTCGAGGAGCGGCAGGCCGGCCAGGTGTTCGCGACGCCTCCGTCCGGTGACGAGCTGACCCAGGAGGCGGCCACCTTCTTCCAGCGCGGGGTCGCGATGTTCCAGGGGCGCCACTACGAGGCGGCGATGCAGGCGTTCACCCAGGCCCACCGCTATGCGCCCTTCCCCGAGCTCCTCTACAACATGGCGCTCACCGCCGAGCGGCTCGAGCAGATCCGCGACGCGATCGATTACTACCGCGAGTACCTGCGGCTCCGCCCGAACGCCCCCGACCGCGCCCAGGTCGAGCGGCGCATCGGCGAGCTGCGCGAAGCGCGGCGCGCGGGGCGCTGACCGCGGCGCTCAGTCGAAGAGAGAGGCGAGCCCGCCGGCGATGGCGACCGCGATCAGGAACGGGAGCAGGACCGAGATCGCGACCAGGAGGACGGCCCCGCCCACGAGCAGGTAGTCCGCCGCGGACGGCCGCGCCTCCGGGTCGTCCCGGTACCTCTCGATGAGCTCGAGGTTCTTCCGGTTCGACTTCCAGAGGAGGTCGAAGGCGTCGCCGACCAAGGGGACGCTGCCGAGCAGCGTGTCGAGGGCGATGTTCAGCACCATGCGCCCGATCACGACCGTGGGGACGCGGTGCTTGATCGCCAGGAACAGGAGCGAGAGCGACCCCGCGCCCGTCATCATGTCGCCGACGCCCGGGAAGAAAAAGCCGACGATCGCGTCGAGCCCGAAGCGGAGCTCGGTCCCGGGCACGCGGACGCCGTCGTCGAGGAACCGCACCAGCTTGTCGGCCCAGGGCTCGACCGGCTCGGCCGCGCCGGCGGCCTGCTCGGAGACGCGCATCGGGGGAGCGCCGGGGCGCTCGGCTCCGGGCGGGCCGCTCTCGTCGAGCACCTCGTCGACCGCGCGCTGGACGCGCGCCTCGGTGTCGGCGTCGGGGGCGGGGTGCGTCATCGTCTCGCGAGCCAGGTCTGGATCAGAGGCCACACCGTCCGTGGCGCCTCTCGGCCGACGATAAGGTCGATGTGGCCGAGGGGGAAGGCCCGGTAGAGCTTGTCCCTCGCGCGGCTCGCCTCGTAGGCGGGGCGGACCGAGGCGGGCGGCGCCAGCGTGTCGTGCGTCCCCGCCACGACGAGCAGCGGCCGGTCGAGGTGCTCGAACGCCATGCCGTAGTCGGCCCGGCCGTCCCTGCTCAGGAGCTTGCCGTCGCGCCCGGCGCGCAGGATGTCGAAGGCGATGGCCATGTTCGTCCAGTCGAAGGCGCGCTGCAGGTACTCCTCGAGGACGTCGTCCTCGACGCTCCCGGGGAGCCAGGCGCGGATCGGCACCGGCCACGCCCGCGAGTCCCACAGGGTGCGCCGCTTGTGCAGGTGCCGTCCGAGGACGCGGAGGGGGACGGTGGGGTTCCCGTCGAAGACGCCCGTGAACCGCGCGGTCGTGAGCAGCGCCGAGGCCGCCGTGAGCGATCGCGAGCCGAGCCCGAACCGGTAGGGCGTCCCGATGCTGACGATCCCACGCAGCGAGTCACGGAGCGACGTCGCGCCGGCGCCGTAGCTGATGAGGCCGCCCATCGAGTGCCCGACGAGGAAGACGCGGCCGTGCCCGGACAGGCGCATCGCCTCGCGGGCGCAGGCCGGCACGTCCTCCCGGATGAACTCGTCGAGCACGCTCGGGCGGCCCGAGCCGAAGCGGCGCGAGCGCCCGCTCCCGCGCAGGTCCACGTTGAACGTGTCCCACCCGTGCGACGCCAGGTAGCTCGAGAAGGAGCGGCTCGAGATGTGCCAGGTGTAGCGGTTCTGGCCGAAGCCGTGGACGAGGAGCACCGTCCCCCGCGTCTCGGCCGGGGTGGGCAGCCGCTTGCGGACCATCCCGAGCGGCTGGGGCCCCGGAGTCATCACGACTTCCTTGAGGAACGTGCCCCGCTGGTCCCCGTCGACGACCTGCTCGACGGTCTCCGTTCGGAGGATCACGCGGATCTGTTATCATGGACCCGATGCGCGCGCTCCGGCTTTCGGCCCTCGTGCTCGGCCTCGGCGTCCTGGCCCCGCCGGCGGCCTCGGCCAACCCGCCCGCGAGGGCGCAGGTGCGCGAGCTCCTGTCCGGCTTCGAAGAGACGCCGGGCGCCGAGACGTGGGGCGCGCTCGGTCCGGAGACGCTCGGCGTCCTCGTCGACCTCTACGCCGACGCGCGCGAAGCGCCGTACGTGCGTCTTCGCGCGGTGCACGCCGCGGGTTTCTACCCGAGCCCAGCAGCGCGCACGTTCCTCTTGGCCGTCGCGCGCGCGCCGGGGCAGAGTGATCTGTTCGTGCGGCAAGCGGTGCTCACGCTCGCGCGGGCGTTCGGCCCGGCCGCCGTCGACGACGTGCGGCCCTTCCTCGCGAGCGAGCACCCGGTCGTGCGCGAGGCGGCGGCGACCGGGCTCGGGCGGATCGGCACGCCCGAGGCGCGCGAGGCGCTCCGGCGCCGGCTCGTCGTGGAAGGCGCCGCGCCCGTCCGGGAGACGATCGAGCGCGCCTTGCGGCGAGGGAGCCACTGACGCATGCGGACGGCGACGGGGCGATGGGGGGTGTGGGCGGCTCCGGCGTTGCTCCTGTGCGCCTGCGCCCTCGACCGCACCGGGCTCGGCGACGAGGACGGCGGCGAGCAAGACGCCGGTGACGTCGACGGCTTCGTCATGCCCACCGACTCGGGCGGCACCGACGCGGGCCAGCCGGACGCGGGCGACGTGGACGCGGGCGACATGGACGCGGGCGGCATGGACGCGGGCGGCATGGACGCGGGCGACATGGACGCGGGCGGCATGGACGCGGGCGACATGGACGCGGGCGACGTGGACGCGGGTACGGACGGCGGGTTCGACGGCGGCTCCGACGGCGGGTTCGACGCCGGGACGGCCGACGGGGGGTGCGACTCGAGCTGGGATGGCTGCACCGGCGGCGTCGAGAGCGTCTGCGACACGGCGAGCGGGGCGCTCGTCACACGGACCTGTCCGCTGGGCTGCGCTTCGGTCGAGCCGCGGTGCGCGCGCGTGCTGCCGTCGAACGTGCCCGGCTCGCTCTTCGACCCCGCCGCGGCGGACGTGACCGTGTCGAGCGCCACGAGCTGGGACACCGACGCGTGCGACGAGCCGGGGATGACGCTCGAGACGCAGGGCGACGGCACCCAGGTGTGCGTGCTCCGGACGGGAGGCTTCGCCGTCTCGGCGACCCTGCGCGTGACGGGCGACTGGCCGCTGATCGTCCTCGCCGAGGGCGCGGTGGACGTGTCGGGCACGATCGACGTGTCGGCATACGTGCGCCTCACCGGGCCCGGCGGCTTCCCCGGCGGCACGCGATCGCACCCCGCCGGGTACGGGCCGCGCGGCGGCGGCGGCGGCGAGCACCTCGGCAGCTACGAGGACGGCGGCGGCGGCGGCGGCGGGATGTGCGGGAGCGGCGGCACGGGCGGCGTGGGCGACAGCGCCGACGGCGGGGCCGGCGGCGCGGCGATGAGCGGGAGCTGGGACCTCGAGCCGCTCCACGGCGGAAGCGGCGGCGGGCTCGGTCCGGGCGCGGCGGGGATGACGTACAACAACAACGGGTACGGCGGCGCCGGAGGCGGCGCGCTGCAGATCACGTCGCAGGTGTCGATCACGGTTTCGGGGCGGATCCTCGCGGGAGGCGGCGGCGGCGATCCCGGCGGCAACGGGCCCTCCAACTACGGCGCGGGCGGCGGCGGCGGCGCGGGCGGCGCCGTGCTGCTCGAGGCGCCGGCGGTCTCGTTCGCGGGCGGCGGCACGGTCATCGCTACGGGTGGCGGCGGCGCCGGGTCGGCGAGCGACGGCGGCGACGGCGGTCCCGGACAGGACGGCGCGGAGACCGCCGGCCAGGCGACCGGCGGCGCGCGCGGCGGGTCCAACTACGGGGCGCGCGGCGGCGACAGCGGCGGCGGGACCACGCCGGACGCCGATGACGGCAACAGCAACACCAACAGCAATGCGAACGGCGGCGGGGGCGGCGGCGCGGTGGGCTGCGTGGTGATCCGCGACGAGAGCGCCACGCTGCCGGGAGACCTGTCGGGCTTCAGCCCCCGGGTGACGCCCGCCATCCGCGCGCTCGCGCTGCGCGTGGACTGATCGCGTCGCGGGCGCCTCGCGCTGGTGCCTCGCGGGTGGTGCCGTGACCGTTTGGTTCCGCGCGCGCTTGCACAGGCGCTTCGATCCGAGCTGGGCGGACCTCACCCCGGCTGGGGTGAGGCGCGACCGCCGTCGCTATCGTAGCCTGGCGCTGCGGGCGGACGTTGCTCGGCGGGGAGGGATGATGACGAGATCGAGGAGGCTGAGGGGTGTCGCGCGCGCGGTGGCGCTCGCCGTCGCCGTGGTGACCGGCGCATCGACGGGTGCGTGCGGCGGCCGGGACTCCGACCGGGGCACGGGCGGACCGGGCCCCGGCACGGACGGAGGCGGCGGAACGGTCGACGGCGGCGGTTCGTCCGGGACGGATGCGGGCGGCGGGACGTCGGGCGATCCGCTCGAGCAGGCGCTGTCGCGGGGCCTGAGCCGGTCGTGCGACGCGCCGGCCGAGTGCGAGTCCGGCCTGCTCTGCGACGTCGGCGAGCCGACGGCGGGCCAGTGCACCGCCTACTGCGACTCGAGCGAGGAGTGCGAGGCCATGTTCGGCGAGTACAGCTTCTGCATCGGAGCGCAGCGGTGCGTGCTCGCCTGCCGCGGCGACAGCGACTGCCCCGAGGGACAGCACTGCTCGAGCCACTGGTGCCGCCGGGAGACGTGCGCCTCGAACGACCACTGCTGGCGGTTCGCGTGCGACACCGCGACCTCCACCTGCAAGGAGGAGTGCTTCACCGACGCGGACTGCCAGTTCGGCTATGAGTGCAACCTCGACTACAACGACTGCTTCGAGCTGTGAGCCGCGCGGTCGCGCGGCCTGCTCGCGGCAGCGGACGCTCACCGGCAGGGCCGCCCATCCGCGCTATCCGAGCCCCGGTACTTCTGCGATCAGCTCACGCCGCGCGGCGCTTGTCGCGGCCGCGGACGACCATGAAGGGCTCGCGGCCGAAGACGAAGGTGAGGCCGTGGGGGGCTTCGCCGGAGACGTGGAGTGAGCGGAGCTCGTGGACGTTCTCGAGGTGGCAGGATGAGCAGAGGCTGACGAGGTTAGTCCATCGATCGTCGCCGCCGAGCATGCGCCACAGGACGTGGTGGAGGGTGCACAGGCGCTTGTCGCAGCCGGGGCTCGCGCAGCGGAAGCGGTCGCGGCGGTGGATGGGGTGCCACTTGGTCTGCGCGGTGCGGGCCTCGTGGATCCAGGTCTTCCAGTACCAGACGCACAGGGCCATCAGCAGCGTGCTCGGGCGGCCTTCGTCGCGGTACTGCTTGCGCGCGGCGCGGTAGAAGCTCGCGACCTCTTCGTTGGTGCGGATGCGGAGGGTGACCTCGCCCTTCGATCGGCGCCGGCGGCGAGCGTGGACGGCGCGGGCGAGCTCGTCCGCGAGCGTGGCGAGGTCGCGGTCGGGGCTGTTGGGGGTGTCGGGGGTGTCGGAGATCTGGATCGGGTCGGAGGGGGCGTCGCGAGTGGCCTGGGCTTCTTGCCCGTCCACGCCGATCCAGATCTCCGCCTCGGCCTCGGCCTCGGCCTCGGCCTCGGCCTCGGCCTCGGTCTCGGCCTCGGTCTCGTCCTCGGCCGCGAGGCGGTCGAGGGTCTGGCCGATGGTGTCGCCCGAGAGCATGTTGCGCTCGAAGGCCTCCTCGTCCGCCATCTCCTCGTTGGTGGGTGGCCAGGGGTCGCCGGTGGTCTCGCGCAGGCGGACGGCCGACTCGACGACGCGGACCTCCTCGCGGAGGTGCTTGAAGGTGCGCTCCTTCGCACGCGCGATCCACGCCTCGACGGTTCGGGGGGTGGCGACGCGGGCGACCTCCCTCGCGGCCTCGAAGCCGATCTCCATGGAGGAGAGGGCCTCGGCCAACGCGGGCAACTTCTGGCAGCGGCGCGCGAGGGTGATGCGGTTCCAGACGGTGCCGCGGCTCATGCCGAGCCGCTCCCGGCAGTACTGCTTGTCGGTGGCGTAGCCGAGCTCCTTCCAGGAGCTGGTCCGGAAGAAGTCGCTCGCGATGCGGCCGAAGACGAGGTCGCGGCTCGTGAGCTGCATGACGAGGCGCGCCATGACGGCGTCGAGGGCCCTGGCGTCGTCGGGCAGGGGCTCGGGCTCGGGGAAGTCGCCGCGCTCGACGGGGTTCTCGGGAAGATCGGGCTCGGCGCGCTCCTCGGCCTCGGCGCGGCGTGCCCGGCCCTCGGCGATGCGCTTCTGCGCGCGCGCGAGCTCGCGCTGGATGGGGCGGAGGTCGTCGACGACGAAGAGGTCGGGCTCGGTGGCCATGCCCTCGG
>JBDIVX010000102.1:0-27481 GCA_039794305.1 Candidatus Neutrinellum sp. | reverse complement strand
GCCGGCAACGCCTACCGCGGCGTCGGCATCCCCGACTCGGTGCACCGAGGCGACCAGGCCGCCGAAGCCGCGGCCCGCGCCTGAGCGACCTCGCCCCCGCGACCGGCCCGCTCGAGGCGGGATTGACCCGGGCGCCGTCCTGCCCAAGCCTTCGCGGCGTGGGCCTGCTCGATCGCTTGCTCCGGAGAGGCGGCCGCGCCGCGCGCGCGCGCGAGGACGCGGCGAGGGTGCGGCTCGCGCTCGACGAGTCGCGGGTCGCCGACGCCCTCGAGGGCGCGCGCCGGGCGCTCCTCGAGGCGCCGGGCGACCCGGAGCTGCTCCGGCTCGCGGCCGACGCGCTGCTCCGGAGCGGGGAGCGGGACGGGGTCGAGCTGTTCACGCGCGCGGCCGACGCGCCCGACGACCTCGCGCGCATGGTCGAGCTCGGCAGCCACCTCCTGAGCCGCGAGGCGCCGGAGCTCGCGTGCGCGTTCCTCTCCCGGGCGCTGTCGTTCGCGCCCTTCGACGCGATGATCCGGAGCGAGCTCGCCATCGCGCAGGCTCGCTCGGGCAGGCCCCACGATGCGGTCGAGACGCTGGCGCTCCACCCGTGCCTCGCCGACGACCCGGGGGCGCTCTTCGAGCTCGCGTGGTCGTCGCTCCTCACCGGTGACCGCGGTACGGCCGAAGGCGCCCGGCGCGAGCTCGAGCGGCACGGGCTCGGCCGCGCCCTGCGCGACAAGCTCGACTGCGCGCTCCGCCGCGCGCAGGTGCCGCACGCGGCCGAACCCGCCGACGCGCGCGACTACCTCTTCCTCGAGCACGGGAGCGTGCTGCTCGCGTGCGACGGGCCGCACCGTGGCCGCCACGGCGTGCTCACCGTCACCGAGCCGATGGCCGCGGCGCTCCTCGGCCGCGCCGCGGCGGTCGTCACCGAGCTCGTCCCGCGGCCGCGGCGGATCATGGCCGCCGACGAGGGCGCCGAGCCCTGGGCCGCCGCGCTGGCCGACGCCGCGGGCGGCGAGCGCGTGCCGCTCGGCGCGGGCCGGTTGGCGTCGGGCGTGGTGGTCGCCCGTCGCGCCGCCGACCTCGAGCCGCTCGCCGAGCGCCTGCGCGCCGCGGCGGGCGAGGTCCTGTCGTTCGCGCTCGTCCTCGACTGGAGCCGCGGCCTGTCGGCCACGCCGGACCTCGTGGGCGTGCTCGCGCGCGAAGCCCGCATCGGCGACGCTCCCGCCGCCCGCCCGGACGGCGACGCCGCGCTCCTCGACTTCGTCCGGACGCGCCGCGCCCACCTGCCGCCCGCGGGCCGCCGCGTGCCCACCGCCTACGTCCCCGACGCCCCCCTACCCTGGCCGTGACCTCGCCGTGGACCGGCCCCCGCTCCGTGGGCGGGCGCGTCCACGAAGAGCCCGCGATCCGGCGCTCCCGAGGCACGCCGACGCCGGGGTGGAAGAGGCTCATGTCGGCTATTCTCGGGCGGGGGTGGCCATTGAACCACGCACGGTCGAAGTGGGTGCTCTTCGGGCTTTGGGTAGCCGTCGCGGTCTCGTGCGGAGGGACCGGCGAGCACGTCGGCTCGAGGGCGGAGATGGAGTCGGAGGCCCCGCCTCGAGCAGGTCACGCGGGACGAGCCGAGGCCGCTGCCTCTGACGCCGAAGACACCGTTGTCACGCGCTATGAGCCACCGCCGGACGTCGAGCCGACGACGGCACGGGTAGAGCTGAGGGCGCGGGCGGTCGCCACGGCGGATCACAACGCATGCGCCGTCGCGGAAGACGGTGCTGTCTGGTGTTGGGGCTTCGACATGCGGCCCGCCGTCGGTCCGACTCGGCTCGCCGGGCCGGCCAATGCGGCCGTCCTCGACATCAGCAGCTACGGGGGATGCGTGGCTACGGAGGATGGCGAGGTTTGGTGTTGGGGACCGCTCTACGGCACGGATGATGAGCCTCGATCGTCGGACGTTCCCGAGGCGCCCACGCGCGTCGAGCTCGCGGACGTCGTCGATCTCGACGTGGGCCATGGTCAGGCCTGCGCCGTGCTGCGTGATGGGAGCGTCCGATGTTGGGGCTGCCTCTGGCCTGGTCACTGGCAGGGCGTCGGAGGCTGCGAGAGGACACACACTCCGGCACCCGTTCCAGGGATCGACGACGCCGTCGAAGTCGCCGTCGCGGGCTCGTTCGCGTGCGCGCGCAACGACGCGGGTGAAGTCCACTGCTGGGGCGGTTCTCGCGTCGGGTCCCCAACACCGCGTCGAGCTCCGGGTATCCCCCTCGCCACGTCCATCACGGGTGAGTTCGACGAGGTCTGCGCGGTCACGCGCTGGGGGGACGTGTCCTGCTTCGAGCCACCGCGCGCGCCCCAGCCCCGACTGGAGCTACGCGGCGTCTCGCAGGTGACCGTCGGCGGAGCGACTCGCTGCGGCGTCAAGACGGACGGCACCGTCGTCTGTGCCCCGGAGGACCACCACCGCATGGACCTCGTCCGGCAAGCGCTACCACTGCTTCGTCCCGCGTCTTTCGTCGCTCACAACCGCGAAGTCACTTGCGTCCTAGGCCGAGACAGGCGCGTCCAGTGCTTCGGAGAGGACCGGATGGGAGGCGTGGGCAGCCCCTACGCGGATCGCCGCTACACGCCCGCCATCATCGACGGGCTCGACGATGTCGAACAGATCGCTGCAGCCGGCAGCCAGGGAAGCACCACGTGCGCGCGTCGGGTCGACGGCTCCGTGCTGTGTTGGGGCGCTGAGCCCGCCCTCTTGCTGGCGGACGACGCTCGGCCCCGCTCGCGACCCACGCCCGTACCGGTCGGGCCGGCCACGGACATCGCCGTGGGAGTCTCGATCGCATGCGTCGTCCATGCCTCCGGACGGGTGTCCTGCTGGGGGGAGGCCGGGGAGGGCGTCATGCCGGTGACCGAGATTCAAGGAGTAGCCGACGCTCGAGACGTGGCAGCGTCGCAGGATGCGTGTATCGCCACGGCGGGCTCCGGCGTGCATTGTCTGTCCCCGCGTGAGGGTCGGCGAACCCCGATGCCTGTCAGCGGCACGGAGAGGGTCGTTTCTTTGGCCTCCGTAGACTTGCGCACTTTCCTGGGCAGCACGGCCGACGGCGAGACACGGGCATGGAGAAGCAACATGGTCAACGGAAGCACGGGTGCCGCCGAGCCCGTGCGGGGTATTCGTCACGCCTTCGAGACCTCTCACGCTCGATGCGTCGTCGACGAGTCCCAGCGGCTAGAGTGCGCGACGCGGGAAACTACCCGAGTCCTGGGGGAACACGTCGGCGCGGCGTGCGGCGGGCAGGCACACGGCTGCTTCGTCGATCGAGACGGTTCGGTCGATTGCTGGGGCGAGATGTGGGGAGAGATCGGCGGCCCGGATGATCACTTGGCCGTCCGGCGTGTGCCCTTGCCGGAAGCGGCGTCCGACGTCGTATGCGGAGACCAGCATGCGTGTGCCCTTCTTGCATCCAAGCGCGTGGCTTGCTGGGGTCGGCGCGGCAGTGGTCAACTCGGCGACGGCACCGTCGGTCGATATCGCGAACCGCTGACGATCACCATTCCCGTCGATTGATTTTCGCGGTACACCATCGTCGAGGTGCGAGCCATCCGGCACTTCAGCGCATTCCTCTTGGCGAGCGTCCCTCTCGCGATCGCCTGCGGCGGATCGCAAGCTCCACGAACGGGGGCTCCGGCCGGCGCGCCCGAGGTGGAGGTAGCGGCGACGGCTCCGGTGGAGACCACCGAGTTGCGTCCCGCGGCCATCAGCGGGGTGACGATCGGACCGGAGGGACGAGCGACTCCGTGGGGCGTGTCGGGAGGCGATCCGCTCGCGGCTCTCGAAGGTCCGACCCTCGATCCGACCTACGGATACAATCCCGAGAACCCGGTGCGCGTCGGCGGCGTCGAGGACGAGGACAACCCCGAGTCCGGACAGCAGGGCTTCCTCAATGCCCTATTGGGCCCGCAGGGCCAGCCGATCTACTACGAGCGGATCGGCAGCTGCTGTCCAAACCCGGACTTCGGCATGTTGGACGCATTTGCGATCACCTACGAGGGCATGGGCGACGCGCACTTGGTGCTCTACCTCGACGCGTACCACAGAGCACCGCTGTACGTGCCGGTCGGGTTGACCGCGATCGAGACCCAATTGTCCGAGTAGCCGTCAGTCTCCGCCGCCCGACAGGTCCATTGCCTCTCCCACCCGTGCGCGGGCGGCGAATGCGCATGCTTCGGTGATGCCGCCCTGGCACGCGGCATCGATCAGCACGTTCGCCCGGGCGTCGTCGCGTGCAACGCCCACGCCGTGCAGGAACAGAGCGCCGAGGGCTGCACAAGCGCGCATCGACCCCGACGCACAGGCACGCTGATAGATCGGCACCGCGACGTCGGCAGAGCGCTCCGCGCCGCGCCCCGTCATGGCACGGTCGGCGAGGTCGAGACATGCGTCGACGTCCCCCGTGGCGTTGCATCTCTCCCGCGCGGCGCGCGTGGCGGCCGCTTCGTTTACCGGCTCCCCCCTGTGGCCGCGGTCGATGAGACGCACTCGGCGACAGACCGCTTCATGACCGCGATGACAGGCGTCTCGCCAGTAGCTCATGCCGCGCGAGAGGTCGCGCTCGACGCCAAAGCCGAAGGCATACATGTCACCTGCCCAGGCACAACCGCGGGCGGCGCCAGCTCCGCAAGCGCGAGCATAGAGCTCCGTTGCCCTGCGCCGATTGCGCGGCACGCCTTCTCCACGCTCGGCGGAGGCTCCGAGCTCGATACACGCGTCGGGATCACCTTTGGAGCACGCCTCTTCGCGGAGCGCGACGGCCCGCTCGACGTCCGCTCGAACGCCATGGCCACTGCCGTACGCGGTGGCCAGTCCGGCGCAGCCTTGGGGAGCGCCGGCGTCGCACGCCTCCCGGAGCAGCTCGACGGCGCGCTCGGGGTCTGCCGGGATGCCTTCGCCCGTGAGCAGGCGGACGGCCCAGCCGGCACAAGAGGGCGAGTCGCCCGTCGCACACGCTCGACGGTAGTATCCCGTCGCGAGCGCCGGGTCGGCCGTCGCTTCGAGTCCCACGCGGTAGCGCTCCCCGAGGTGAAAGCACGCCCGAGGATGACCTGCCTCGCAGGCCTCCTCCATGATCGTCCATGCGCGACCCGGGTCGTCCCGTCGCGTCAGGAGAGCGATCGTGACGCAGCTGTCGCCATCGCCAGCATCACAACCACGACGCCAGGCGCGCATGGCGTCGTCGACGCTTCCCTCTTGGCTGCGGAGCGTCAAGTGGGCGAGAAGGCTGCAGGCCCGACCCCTCCCTTCATCGCAGGCCGCTCCCATTCGTGGCCGCATGCCCGGCATCGGGTCGTTGCTCCGGGCGATGTGCATGGCCGCGGCGAGCTGGCAGGCGTCGGTGTCGCCACTCGTGCAACCTTCTCTCGCGTTCGCCTCCACCGTGGCAAACGCCGTCTCACCACCGGTCGCTTGGAGCCCGGCCGCTTCGTGGCATCGCACCACGACCCCCATCGCACACGCCATCAAGTCCGAGACTCGCTGCGCGTGCGCGACCGCAGGCACGACTACTGCGAGAGCCAAGGAGGAGGCGAACAGGCGAACCTGAGCAGCCATCTCCGCGATTGTACCCCAGCGGTCGCGGACCGGAGCGGTCCTGAGTAAGGTCTGCCGATGGCCGCGACTCGCCGTACCGAGTACCAGGATGGGGGCTGGTCGGAACAGGAGCACGAGGACGGAAGGCCGCACGGTTGGTGGCGGCGCTACCGCGCCAATGGACGGGTCGAGTGGGAGCGGCAGTACGTGCGCGGTCGCGAGCACGGGGTCGAGCGCACGTACGACCCGGACGGCCGAGTCATCGAAGAGCGCCGGTATGCGTGGGGTGGCCTGCATGGTGTCTGGCGCCGGGTGGACCCTTCTTCGGGGAAGGTCGAGGAGCGCGAGCTCCGCTTCGGTCATCCGGTCGAGTCCCTCCGCACAGCCAGGAATCCGGCGTTCCGGGACAGCATCCTGCCCCTCTTCGACGTCGGCGACACGGATCCAGCCGTGCCCTCGAAGGACATCTGGAAGACGCTGCTCAGGCCGACCTCGTATCTCGATCGCGGCGCACGGTTGACGGGAGACTGCGAGGCGATCCGCTCCTACATCGGCCACGTGAACGTCGCCGCCCCCGAGGAGAGCTGGCCGCGGCACGAGGGGCGTCCGCTGTCACCCATCCTGCAACTCCGGGCGGACGCGCTTCCCATCCGGCCGCCCCCCTGGGATCGATGGACGCTGCTGACCATCTTCGCGGTGCCGGATGGCGTCCCCGGCACCTCCGAAGGCGACCTGGTGATCCGCGCCTATCCGTCACTCGATGGCCTGCGCGTCGTTCCCGTGCAGGGCGAGCCATTGGGGACGCCATCCGAGCTCTCGATCGAGCCACCGGTCGACTCCTTACCAGACGACAACGACCTTCCGTCCTACTTGGTCGCCTCGCGGGCGGACGACCCCGGTGTGCTGCCTCCGCTCGACTCGGAGCGCGATCCCCTTCGCAGTCACGCGTGCGGCTGGCCGGGCTGGCTGCAGCTCGGTCGCCTCATCGATCTGCCGCCCTTCGCCCTCCAGGTCGATTCCCTCCTGCTGCCGGGCTGGCGTTGTGGTGACGCCTCGATCTTGTACGTCTTCGGAGACGGGGAGGAGCCACCCGTCTGGCTGTGCGAGACGTGCTGAGCCGGACGACGTCACTGCACGACGAGACGGATCTCCCCCTCGTTGCCCCGTTCCGGTCGTCCCCACCGGATCCGGTGGAGCGCATCCCGGACGCAGTCGGCGCCGCGAAAACCACCGCCCTCGGGCCTCCGCAGCCGCTCGAGCGCCCGGCGGAAGAGCGGAATCGCCGCCATCCGAACGTTCTGCGTGCGCCCGTCTTCGTCCACCTCGACGCAGGCCATGGTGACAGGCACCCGACCGTACTCGTCCTCACATGCCTCCACGTCACGCGTCCAGTGCCACGCCTCCAGCGGCGAGAGGGCGTCTCCGTCACGGATCGACGGCTCGCTCGCGTCCACGACTCGTATGTACCGACTCGTAGAGCGCTGCAGCCCCTCCCAGTCGCCGAGCCGCGATCCGAACCACAGTCTGGCCCGACCCAGTCCCGTCAGCGTCCAGTTCCGGACAATCGCCAAGAAGGTACCTTTCCGGGGCGACTTCTCGGAGACGCTGCTCGCAGAACGACTGCCAGCCGTGATGGCCTCTCGCACGCGCAGCTCGGGCGCACTCCTGGTAGGCCTCGGGCGCCGTACCCACTCCTGGGCCCCTCCACTCCTTGGGCCCCCGCGCAGACGGCAGGTCTTCGAGCGCGAGACCGAGCAGCGCGAGACTGGCCGGTGAAGCCGGATCGCGGGGATCGTGCCCCGGGATGTCGGACCAGAGGAGGACGGGCAGCCGACTGGCCGTCACGCGCCTGCGAGCGACCCAGCCCTCGTACTCGGCCTGCGTTCGCCGAAGAACGCCAGGCGTTTGCCGGAGCGCTTCATCGTCGGGCCATGGGTAGGATGGCTCGAAGAGCAGGTCCTCCACGACCGCGAGCGCCGCCTCCATCTCCGCCGACCCGCGCCACTGGCCCACTTCCGGCAGGAACTCGGCGAGCCTCGGTCCATCGTCGGTGGCCCGGGCTCGTGGGGATCGATGAGGCGTCGCCACTCGAGGGGCGGTCGACGAGCACGCCACGAATACGAGGAACACGGACGAGAGCCACCACCGCATGCCCCAATGACACCCGTCCGTCCGCCGGATTGGATGCACGGGGGTCGCCCGCGCGTCCGGGGGCGCGGAGAAGCCGGCAGGCGCGACCGAAACCGCCGGGATGTTCCGACATCGGCTAGGTTGCGGTCACTGCGCGCACGTCGGGACGTCGCTCCGCGATGGACCGCCCGGGGTCGAACAGGCAGAGGCGCACCGTCGCGCCGTCGAAGCGCGCACCGTCGAGCTTCGCCCCCCGGAAGTCGCACGCGTAGAGCCGCGCCGAGCGGAGGTCGGCGCCGGAGAGGTCGGCGTCGCGGAAGCTGGTGCCGCCCCTCACGGCGAGCGAGGTGGTGAGGCGCGTGAGGGCGGGGTAGTCGCCGCCGCGCCGGAGCGCCCGCCGTCCCGCGAGCATCGCGCCGATCGCGATGGCGGTCGCGGCGAGCCCTCCGCCGAGCACCGCCCCGACGGCGGCGCCCGAGACCGCCACGACCACGAACAGGAGGTCTCCGGCCGTGCCGGCCACGGCCCGCGCCACGACCGAGAGCGCGACGATGGCGACCGTCAAAAGGACGAACGCGAGGACCGCGACCGCCCCCCGGCCCGTCCCGGCGCCGGTCGCGACCGCGATCACGGCGACCGCCAGCGTCAGCGCCGCGACCACCGGCAGCACGCTCCGCGCCGCCACCCGGAGCCCCTTCCAGACCGTCAGGATCAGGAAGGCCGCGAGGACCACGGCCACGAAGACGCCGAGCGCCCGAGCCGCCGGCTCGTCGCTCCGAACGAACCGCTGCAGCACCCGTCCCGCCCAGCCTGCCGCGACGCCGCACGCGAGCGAGAGCGCGAGGGCCGCGAGGGCGAGCAGGAGCGACCATGCGCGGCGCATCCCGGTGGTGACGGCTCGCAGGTCCGCCCCGCGGAGATCGGCGCCGTGTAGATCGGCCCCGCGCAGATCCGCTCCGCGTCTCGCGACGATCGGGCGTGCATGGGTCACGTCGGAGACGCGCTGCAGGCGTTGTGCCGGGCTCCGGGGGAGCGGTACGCCGCTTGCTGCAGGCTCGGGACGTGGTGAGGAACGCCCCGACGCCGACGTTCTCGCTCGTGGCCGGCGGGCCGTTCCATCGTCTGCTCGGGGCCGCGCGGCTGACCGGTCCGAGGACGCGAACCGTCGTGCGAGGGGGGCTCGTGCTCGCGACGGTGGCGTGGCTGCCCCTCGTGGTCGGCGCGGCCGCGAGCGGGGGCGTCGCCGGGCTCGAGGTCTTCTTCCGCGACATCGGCCTGCACGCGCGCCTCCTGCTCGGCGTTCCGTTCCTGCTCGTCGCCGAGCTGGCGATCGGGCGGCGGTTCGGGAACGCCGTCCGCTACCTGGGTGATGCCGGGCTGGTGGACGGCGGCAACCGACGTGCCGTGTCCGGTGCCGTGGCCCTCGCACACCGGATGCGCGACGCGTGGTGGGCGGAGGCGACGCTCGCCCTCGTCGCGCTGGCGAGCCCCTGGGCGCAGGTGCTCTTGGTCCCGTCCCCCGAGCCCTGGATGTACACCGGCCCGCGCCTCTCGATCGCCGGGATCTGGTACGGCCTCGTGAGCGTCGTGCTCTACCGATTTCTGCTCCTGCGCTGGGCATGGCGCCTCGTCATCTGGACGACGTTGCTCTTGCTGCTCGCCCGCGCGCCCCTGAAGCTGAAGCCGGCGCACCCGGATCGGTTGGGCGGCCTCTCGGTCCTCACCGACGCGCACCAGTCCTTCGGCTGGCTCGTCTTCGCACTGAGCGTGACCGTGGCGGGCTTCCTCACGGCGAACGTCCAGTTCGGCGGCGCATCGGTGCTGCAATACCGCTACTCGGTCGCGGCGTTCGGGTTCGGGCTACCGCTGGTGTTCCTCGCGCCCCCGCTCGTGTTCTCGTGGCGGCTCGAGCTGCTGAGGAGGCGTGTGCACGAGGAGTACGGGGCCACGGCCGCGAGCCACGGGAGCCGCTTCCGCGACGCGTGGCTTCGGGCGGGGAGCCCACCGCTGCCGCTCGAAGCTCCCGACACGTCGACCCACACCGACATGACCACGAGCTTCGATCGCTCGGTGCAGGTACGCAGGATCCCCTTCCGCTGGTCGGACTACCTGTTCCTGCTCGCGTGCGGCGCGGTGCCCCTCGTCCTGTTCCTCGTGCAGGCCATCCCGCTCCTGCAGATCCTCCAGAACCTCCGAGAGCTGCTCGGTTGAGGCGCGGGACCGAGGAGCTAGAAGTGCAGGCTGATGTGGCCGTGCAGCCGGAGCTGCAGGCCCGCCGCGTCGCCGTCCGACGTGAAGCTCACCTCGCCGACGCAGTCCGGCGCGCACTGGTCCTCGTCGAGCCGCTGCCGTGACAGGTTGAGCCACGCCCCGTCGATCCCGACCCCGAGTGCCACGATCTTGTCGAGGTACACGTCGAGGCCGGCGGACGCGTCGAGCACGAGCCCGTAGACCGAGGTCTCACTCTGTTCCGGCACGTTGTAGTTCGCGTTCCCGACCCACGCGTAGCCGAAGCCGACGCGCGCGTAGGGCTCGAGGGAGCCGGCGGGCAGCCTCAGGTGGACCTCGCCGGTGGCCGTCCCGACCTCGAACCCGGGGTAGCTGGCGAGGGTCCCCCGCGCGCCGATCATCAGGATGGCCACGCGGAGCCCCGCGGCGACCCCGGCCGTCCAGCCGTTCGCCTTGTACCGGTCGACCGAGGGCAGGAAGTTGTCCTGGCTGAACTGCACCAGGTTCACGTAGCTGTACCCGAACAGCCCCTCGATCCAGATGAGGTCCGCCGACCGCCCGTCGCCCTGCTCCTCGCGCGGGGCGGGCGGGGGCTGCGCGGGCGGTGGCGCCGTCTGGACCGGCTCTCGCGCCGGCGGCGGAGCGGCCGCGCCGGACGACGTGGTGGCGTTCGCCCCGGACGTGTCCCCCGATTGAGCCCACGCGGGCGAGGCGACGAGCAGGACGACCAGCAGGACGGCGTGACGCATCGAGTACCTCCAGGCGAAGAAAGTCAGCTCTCGGTCGGCCACCTCTCGTCGGTGGCCGGCTCGGCCGCGACCCGGTACCGCTCGTCGACCCAGTTGCCGAGGTCGATGGTCCGGCACCGCTCCGAGCAGAAGGGGAACGTCCGGTTGCCCTCGCTCGAAGGCTTCGCCGCCGAGCTGCAGGTGGGACACTTGGTTCGCTGCATTCGGCTCAGACTACCACGATCTCGGCGCGGCTTTGAGGTACGTTCCCGCCGTGGCCGAGGGTTCCGAAGCCGAGCCGGCGTCGAGACGCGAGCGCGTCGCCTGGTGCCTCTTCGACTTCGCGAACTCCGCGTTCCCCACGATCGCCCTGACGGCCTTCGGGGGGATGTACTTCGTCGGCGTGCTCGTCGGCGAGCGCGGGGTCGACATCGCCGGGATGCACCTCGGCCCGTCGGCGGCCTGGGGGATCGCCCTGTCGCTCTCGATGGCCCTGGTCACGCTGACCTCTCCGATCATGGGGGCGATCGCCGACCGGTCGGGCAGAAAGCGCCTCCTCATGGGCGTCTACGTGGCGATCTGCGTCGCGGCGACCGCCGGGCTCGGGGTCCTCCCGCCCGGGAGCGGCGTCGCCGCGTTCGTCCTCTACGTGGTCGCGAATTTCGCGTTCGAGGGCGCCTACGTCTTCTACAACGCGTTCCTCCCGGAGCTGACCACGCCCGACCGCATCGGCCGGCTGTCCGGACAAGGGTGGGCGCTCGGCTACGTGGGCGGGCTGCTCGCGCTGATCGTGTGCCTGCCGCTCACGCCCGCCGACTACGCCCCCGAGCACGCCGGGGCGGCCTCGGCGATCTACTTCGTCGTCGCGGGCTGGTACCTCGTCTTCAGCGTCCCCTCGCTCCTGTGGCTTCGGGATCGGGCGCGGCCGGGGCGGCCCGAGGGCGGCTACGTCCGCTCCGCGTTCTCCGAGCTCGCCCAGACGCTCCGGAACGCCCGCGCTTACAGGCCCATCCTCGTGTTCCTCGCGGCCTACTTCCTCTACAACGACGGCATCACGACGGTCATCGAGTTCGTGAGCGTCTTCACCGGCGAGGTGCTCGCGTTCACCCCCGGCGACAACGTGCTCCTGTTCCTCGTCCTGAACGTGATCGCGGCCCCGGCGGCGCTGTTCTTCGGGCACGTGCTCGACCGCGTCGGCGGCCGCCGGACGATCCGCGTCACCCTCGTCCTGTGGATGGCGGTCGTCGCGGGCGCCGCGCTCGTGACCACGAAGGCGCCGTTCTGGGGCGTGGCCGTCGTGGCCGCGATCGTCATCGGGGCGACCCAGTCGTCGAGCCGCGCGCTCATGGCGAGGCTCGCGCCGCGGCACCGGGTGGGCGAATTCATGGGGCTGCTCGCGCTGAGCGGGAAGGCCTCTGCGGTCTTCGGGCCGGCGCTCTACGGCGCGGTGGCCGAGAGCGCCGAGGTCCCCGGATCGCCGGGGAGCGGTCACCGGATCGCGATCCTCGTCATCGGTAGCTTCTTCCTGGTCGCGTTCCTGATCATGGGCCGCGTGGACGAGGCGGGGGCCGTGCGGCGCGCGCGCGAAGAGGAGGCAGAGGCGTGAGGCCGCGGTCGGCCGTCCGCCGCGGCGCCCCGAAGCCGCTGCCCGTCGCGGGCAACAAGGTCACGCTGCTGCACGACGGAGCGCAGTGCTTCCCCGCGATGCTCGACGCGATCGCCGCGGCGAAGAACGAGATCCTCCTCGAGATGTACTGGTTCCACTCGGACCGTACGGGGACCGTCTTCGCCGACCTGTTGTCCGACAAGGCGCGCGAGGGGGTGCGCGTCCAGATCATCTACGACGCCGTCGGGAGCTGGGAGGCCAGCGAGTCGATGTTCGACCGGATGCGGGCGGCCGGCTGCGACGTCCACCAGTTCCACCCCATCGCCCCCTGGCGCAAGCGCTTCCGCGTCGGCGTCGTCAACCGGCGCGACCACCGGAAGATCCTCGTCGTGGACGGCCGCGTCTTCTTCACGGGCGGCGTGAACCTGGGCGACCCTTGGGCGCCGCCGAGCGAGGGCGGCGAGGGATGGCGGGACGACATGATCCGCGTCGAGGGGCCGGCGGCGCTGCAGGCCCGAGCGGTGTTCCTCGAGACCTGGACGGCGCTCGGGCGCCCCGTGCTCCCGCGCGGCGAGTGGCGTCCGAGCGACGACGAGATCCCCGGGTGCGAGTCCCGCGTCCGGGTCCTGACGAACTTCCACCGCGGCGACCGCGTCGCCATCCGGCGCGAGTACCTCGAGCGGATCGCGGCGGCCCGGCGCTACGTCTACATCGCCAACAGCTACTTCGTGCCGGACAGGGTCGTCCGCCGGCACCTCGCCGACGCCGCCGAGCGCGGCGTCGACGTCCGGGTGCTCGTGCCGGGCGAAGGGGACGTACAGGCCGTCTTCTACGCCGGCCGCAGCCTGTACGACCGGCTGTTGTCGAGCGGCATCGGTTTGTGGGAGTGGCAGCGCGCGGTGCTCCATTCGAAGTCGGCGGTCATCGACGACCACTGGTGCACCGTGGGCACCTACAACCTCGACCACCGCTCCTGGCGCTTCAACCTCGAGGTGAACGTGGCGATCCGGGACGCCGCCGTGGGCCGGGCCATGAAGGCCCGGTTCGAGCAGGATCTGTCCGCCTCGGTCCCCGTCGACCCTCGGACCCGCCGCTTCCGTCCACTCAGTGAACGTCTCTTGGAGAGCTTCTTCTATCTTTTCCGTAAGCTACTCTGACGTCACGGCGGAACCCGGACGTCGGAGGGCTGTCGGATGCAACGAAGGGAATGCGAATGACACACGAGAAGCCGCCCGCCACCGTGCTCGCCGGGGCGATCGTTCTCGTCGCGGCCTGCGGCGGCGGCGAAGGGCAGCTCGAGCCGCGCTTCGTGGCCCTGCACAACGCGATGCAGGCCATGGGGATGTCACGGGTCGGCGCGATCAGCGAGGGGTCCCTGCCGGAGGGGGCCGAGGCGCGCATCGAGTCCGACCTCCGCGGCGGTGAGTGCTACACGTTCGTCGCGCTCGGCGACGATCGGGTCCGAGACGTGAACCTGCGGGTCGTCGACGAGGCCGGCGAGGAGATCGCGCGCGACACGACCTACGACCGGCACGCGGCGGCGCAGGTGTGCCCCGACGAGAGCGGGACGTACCAGGTCGTCGTGCGCATGGCCTCCGGTCAGGGCGGGTACACCGTCACGTCCTGGAGCGGCGCCGTGCAGTCCGGCACCGTGCTCGCGTCCGGTGGCGCCCGGCGGGGCGGGGAGGGGACCTGCGCGGACCCGATGACCATCGAGGCCGGCACGCCGAGCGAGGGCACGACCCAGGGCGGACAGTCGGCGATGGCCGGGAGCTGCGCCAGCGGCGACGCGCCCGAGCGCGTGTACCGCGTGACCGTCGAGGAGCGCGTCCAGCTCTCCGCGGTGGTCCAGTCGGGCTACGACGCGGCCCTCTACTTGCTCCGGACGTGCGGCCAGCCGCAGACGGAGTTGAGCTGCAACGACGACGCACCCGACACGACGCGCTCCGCCATCGAAGCGACCCTCGAACCGGGCGACTACTACCTCGTCGTCGACGGCTACGGGAGCGAGGCCGGCGCCTACGAGCTGATGGTGTCGTTCTCGCCGTTGCAGTCGGTCGACGCCGTCTGCGACGACGCGCAGCCGCTCGCCGTCGGTCAGCCCGTGAGCGGTTCGACGCAGGGCCAGGCGAACTACTTCCAGGCCACGTGCGCCGGGGGCGCGGGCTCGCCCGACCGCGTGTACACCCTGGACGTGCCGCAGCGCTCCCGGCTCCGGCTGAGCCAGCAGAGCGACCACGACGGCGCGCTCTA
Organism: Candidatus Neutrinellum sp.; assembly: GCA_039794305.1. Taxonomy (GTDB): domain Bacteria; phylum Myxococcota_A; class Polyangia; order Polyangiales; family JBDIVX01; genus JBDIVX01. Next base: position 12,966 of record JBDIVX010000102.1, on the reverse strand, counting down.
CGTGCGCCGCTCCTGCCAGGACCCGACGACCGAGATCGCCTGCAACGACGACCACGTCGACCAGCAGCACTCGCTCGTGACGGCGGTGGTCGACCCGGGCCGCTACTTCGTCTACTCGGACGGGTTCCAGACGGGAGCTTCCGGCAACTACACCATCACGGCGGAGCTGACGTCGGACTCGGGCGGCGGCGCGACGGCCGACGCGTGCGGCGGGGCCGGCGCGCTCGCGCCCGGGCAGCAGATCACGGCAGACACCTTCGAGGCGCGTGACGACTACGCGGGGACCTGCGGCGGGCAGGGCTCGCCCGACGTGGTCTACGAGCTGAACGTGCGGAGTCGCTCGCGGCTCCGGCTCGACGCGACGCAGTCGCAGTTCCCGGGTACCCTCTACGTGCGCCGCAACTGCACCGACGCGACGACGGAGGTGGCCTGCGCGCCGATGCAGCAGGGTGCGGCGGCCGTGCTGGACACGGTGCTCACGCCGGGGTCGTACTCGATCGTGGTCGACGGCGAGCGGCCCGACACGTTCGGGAGCGTCGTGCTCGCGGCCCAGGTCGACGACCTGGCCGCGCTCGAGCGCTCCTGCCGCCGCGCTCCGCTCATCCGCCCGGGACGCATCGTCACCGGCGACACGCGCTCGGGGCAGGACTCGTTCCAGGCCACCTGCGCCGGGGGCGCGCGCAGCAACGACGTCGTGTACAGGCTGCAGATCCGCCGCCGCAGCACGGTGCGGGTCAACATGTCGAGCGACTACGACGGCGTGGTGCACCTGCGGAGCGACTGCACCGACCCGTCGACCGAGCTCGCCTGCAACGACGATCACCAGGACAACCGGCACTCCTTCGTCGAGCAGACGCTCGAGCCCGGGATGTACTACCTCGTCGTCGACGGGTTCAGCACCGGCAACGCGGGCTCGTTCACCGTCGACGTGGACGTCTCGGCCGCCCCCTGAGGGCCGTCACTCGAGCAGCGCGTCGAGGGCGGCCAGCGTCCTCGCGCGAAGCTCCCGGATCTCTTCGGGCGTGAGCGGGGGCTCCTCCTCGAGGGCGATCGCTTCGGCGATCGCCGCTCCGGCCGGAGCCGCTGCCGTGGGCTCGTCGGGCGCGGGCTCGAGCTCGTCGAGGGCCGCGACGGCGCTCTCGACGACCTCGCGCCGCTCTTCCTCCACGTCCTCGGCCGGCGTGCCGGGAGCTCCGTAGTCGGCCGGCTGGCCCGGGCCGCTGCGGTCGACCCAGTAGGCGCTGCGCTCGCGCACGTCGATGTGCGTGAAGAGGCTGTTCGGGTAGTACCCGACGCCGGTCGCGGGGAGCGTTCGGGCGACCTCGCTCAGGTGCGCGCGGGAGACGCCCTCGACGCGGATGTCGAGCGCGCGCGCGTGGCGGTGGCGGCTCGTGCGGCGCGCGCGCGGACGGTAGCCGCTGATGACCTCGATGCGCCGGCCCGGGAAGCGCTCCGCGATCGCCGCGAGGCGCACGAGCAGCCCCGGATCGAGCCGGGCGACGCCCGGTGCGACGAACCGGCCTTCGCCGGTGCGGGCCTCGGGCGCGGGTCGGTCGGTCCCGTGGGGGCGCGCGAGGATGCTGAGCTCGTCGAGGGCCGCGAGGTTCGGCGATCCGTCACAGTCGGTCAGGCGGAGCGAGGCCTCCTCGATCGTCCACCGACTCCAGAACCGCGCGACGGTCACCGGCGCGGCGGCGCACTCCGCCCCCGGCGCCTGCGCCTGCGCCAGCCCTGCCCACAGAGTGAGCGCCAGAGGTAGGACCTTGGCGTACATGAGAGTACACGCACGAGATAGGCCGCCCGCCCACCCTCGGTCAAGAAATCGGCCACCCGCCCCCCACGCTCATTGGGGACAGGCGCCGATGAACACTCGAGTTGCGCTACCTGAGCTCGTTCGCGTAGCGGCCCCGGACCATGATGGGGACGTCGTCGACCAGGACGTCGGGGCGGCGCACGAGGAGCGGGACTTCGACGGTGCTCGTCCAGCACGCGCCGGTGAGATCGCCGCACGGGTCGCCGAGCGTCACGTGGAAGCCGGGCATCTTCAGGTCCTGGAGGAGCGAGCCGATGGACGCGAGGACACCCGTGTTGGTGCCGAAGCCGATCTGGCCGACCCGGCGGCCGTTCGGCGCCGCCTCGACGGCCTCGGCGAGCGCTCGGCGCTCCTCGGGGTCGCGGCCCTCGATGGCGGTGAGCTCGCCTCCCTCGAACCGGAGGCGCAGCCGCCCGGCGCGCGCGATCTCGTGCCCGTCGGGCAGCCACGCCCCGCCGTCGGGAACGAGCACCCCGTCCACCGAGGCCGGCGTGGTGAACACCTCGCCGCCGGGCAGGTTCGTCCACCCGGGCTCGCGCAACAAGCCGCTCGCGTTGTGCCAGCGATGCTCGGGGTCGAGCCGGATGGTCAGCGCCGTGCCGCTGGTGGTCTCGAGCCGGATGACCGACCGCGTCTTCATGCGCCCCACCAGCCGTCGGCCGAGCGCGTCCACCTCCTCGTAGTCCGCGCGCATCGCCTGCTGCATCATCGCGCCCGTGATGCCCACCATGTGGCCGTGGCGTCGCTCGGCGCCGCCGGCGCCGATGACTCGCCGCCGGAACGACGGCGGCAGCCCCCCGACTGACGCGACGAGCACGGACGCCTGCGCCTCCGCGAGCCGCGTCGAGAGCCGGGTCACGAAGGCGTCGCTCTTGACTCGCTCGCGGTCCACCAGGAACACCGTCACCTGCGCGTCGATCTGCTCGGCGGCCCGCAGCAGGGCGGCGCCGATCTCCTCGAGCCCCGGCTCGCACACGAGGATGAGCTTCTGCCCGGGCTCGAGACCGAGGCAGGTCTCGACCGCGTTGCGGGCGCCGAGCTCGAAGGACGGGTCGACCTCGTGGGCGGCGAGGAGCTCCCGCGCCTCGTAGCTGATGGTGATGCTCTCCCTGCGCCTGCGCCTCGGCTCCTCGGGCTCGGGGTCGGGGTCGTTGCCGCCGGCGTGCATGACGGACGCATCCTAGGGGCGCCGGCCCGGACAGACCATCCCCCCTTCGTCGGGTCTCGGGGTCGGTCCGTGCTAGATGGTCCCCGCCATGGGCGCGATCACGCCAGGTTGCAAGGATCCGCTCGGCGCGGTCTGGATCGCCGCGGCCGACCGGATCGGCCTGCGCGTGGCCCGCAGAGAGGGCGCGTCCGCACCGAACCACGTGGCCCGCGGCCAAGACGACGTCCTCGCCCGAAGCCTCTTCCACGAGCTGTGCCGGTCGCTGGTCCAGGGGCACGAGCCCCTCGCCGGTGAGGACCCCGGCTCCCACGACGAGAGCCACGGCGACGCCGGCCGAGGGCACGCGTGTCTGCGCCTGCAGGCGGCGCTCAGCGCGCCCTGGGGCCTCCGCTGGGTCCTCGGTCCCGCTCCCGGCGACCGCGCGTACTACGACGCGCTGCCGCCGGACCCGCTCTCGCCGCGCGACGATCCCGCCGCCGTCGAAGCACGCCTCGCGCTGCGCCGCGCGCAGTCCGAGCCGTGGTCGCCGCACCTCGCCCGCGCGCTCGAGGCCACCGCGCTGATCGTCCGGGCCGCCGTGCAGGCGGGCGCCGGCGAAGCGTCGCTCTTCGCCCTCGCCGAGCCGCCTGCCGAGCGACACCCGCTCGGGTTCTTCGTCGGCGTGACCGATGCGCGCTGCGGCGACTGCGGCTGGTGCTTCCGCGGTGGCCGGGGCAAGCCCGTCGAGCGATGCCGTCACGCGGCCGGCGCGCGGGTGGACCCCGCCTGGCCCGCGTGCGAGCGCTTCGAGCGCCCCGCCGAGATCGACTGCCTCTCGTGCGGCGCGTGTTGCCGCGAGGCGTACGGTGCGGTCGTGCTGTCGCCGCGCGATCCCATGGCGCGCGCCCACCCCGATCTCGTCGAGCGCGACGGAGCGACGCGGCTGGTTCGGCGCGAGGGCGACCGCTGCGCCGCGCTCGAGGTCGGCGACGACTACAGGTGCCGCATCTACCCGGACCGCCCGCGCACCTGCCGCGACTTCGAGCGCGCCGGCGAGCACTGCCTCACCGCCAGGCGCCGCGTCGGGCTGAGCTGACCCGCTACTCGGCCCGTCATGCGCGCCCCTTCATCATCCCGCGCCAGTAGTACAGCGGGAGCCCGTAGCGCTTGAGGAGCCAGTAGCTGTACCGCTCCTTGCGCGGGTCGAGGGGGAAGCTCGGCATGAGCTTTCCGTCGTAGCCGAACTCGGCGAGCATGACCGTCTTGCGGCTCGTGACCAGCGGGCACGCGGCGTAGCCGTCGTAGGACTCCGGCGGATAGCGTCCGTCCATCACGGCGAGGAGGTTGTCGACCAGCACCGGGGCCTGACGGCGGATGGCTGCGCCCGTGCGCGACGTCGGCAGGCTCGAGGCGTCGCCGAGCGCGAACACGTTCGGGAAGCGGGGGCTCTGCGTCGTGTGCTTGTCGACGTCGATGAAACCGCAGGGGTCGTCGACCGCCAGCGGGCTGCGCTTGACGAAGTCGGGGGCGCTCATCGGCGGCACGGCGTGGAGCAGGTCGTACTTCAGCACGACCTGCTCGCCCCGGCGGTCGCCGCCCACGATCTCGAACACCGCCTCTCGGGTCGCGGGCCGCACCTCGCGCAGCTCGTGGAACGGCCGGAAGTCGATGCCCTGGCGGACGAGCACGCCCTCGAGCGCGTCGCGGAACGGCTGCACGCCGAAGATCGCGCCGCCGGCGAACCGTCCCATCACCTTGGTCCGCCCCCGCACGCCGCGTGCGCGGAAGGTCTCCTCGGCGAGGTACATGATCTTCTGCGGGGCGCCTGCGCACTTGATCGGCGTGCCGGGCATGGTGAAGACGGCGTTGCCGCCCTCGAAGGCGCGGATCATCTCCCACGTCCTCTCCGCCTGCTCGTAGTCGTAGATCGAGCACACCCCGTCGTGTCCGAGCGCCTCCGGCAGCCCGGCGATCCGGTCCCAGTCGATCTGCATGCCGGGCGCCAGCACCAGGTAGTCGTACCCGAGGACGCGCCCGGACTCGGTGGTCACGCGGTCGCGAGCGGGATCGACCTCGGCGGCACGGTCGCGGATCCACTCGACTCCGGCGGGGATCAGGCCCGCCTCGTCGCGCTCCGTCTTCTCCTTGCGGACCACGCCGGCGCCGACGAGCGTCCACAGGGGCTGGTAGTAGTGCTTGTCGGAGGGCTCCAGGATCGCGACGGCGCCGTGACCGAGCTTCCTGGCCAGGCGCACCGCCACGCAGATCCCGCCCGTCCCGCCGCCCACGATCAGCACCCTGTGGTGAGCGGTCTCGGTGGCTTCCGGCGAGCTGGCCCGTGTCGTCATCGTGACCTTCTCTCGCGTGAGGCATAAGTCGCAGCCGGCCGATTTCCACCGGGGAAAAACGCCCCCATCGTTGACGTCGCGCGCGCGGCCCCCAAGGTGCGGCCCGATGGCGGAGCTCACAGTCGAACGCGTGCGCGCCCTCATGGAGGGCCTCGCCCCGGGGCGCACCGAATCCCTCGCCGACCTGGTCGCGATGTACGACCCGGACGTGCGTTTCGAGGATCCCATCCAATCCCTCGAGGGACGAGACGCGCTCGTCGAGATGAACGAGAAGCTCATCACGCGCTCGCGCGAGCTCCGGTTCGAGGTGCGGGACGGCGTGCGCTCGGGCGACCTCGTGTTCCTCACCTGGAAGATGACCTTCGCCCTCGCGCGCGGGCCGTCGATGGAGTTCGAGGGCGCGACGCGCCTGCGCATCCGCGACGAGCGCATCGTCGAGCACCGCGACTACTTCGACCTGGTCGGTGGCCTCGTCGACTCCGTCCCGCTGGTCGGCAAGATCTATCACCGCGTCGCCGGCGCGTTCGCGTAGCCGCGCCGAATGGACGACCACGGTTCAGCGAAGGCCGTCACTCGGCCACGGCCGCCGAGGCTCAGGCGGCTTCGCTCGGCGGCGTCTTTCGGCCGGTGGGGTCGCGGCTCGTGATGACCTCGATGCAGTAGGAGTAGTCGGGGCGGGTACCGTCCCAGCGGCACAACCCCGTCTGGTCGTCGATGGCGAGGCCGGCGTCGACGTGCGATTGCATGAGGCGCTCAGGCGCGTCGGGCGGGAGCGGGCTCGGGCGCGGGGAGCGTTCGAGGATCTGCCCGCGGCGATCGCGGAACACGAACGTGCCGTCGTCGGCGACGTCGACGCTGAACCCGCCCTCGTGGACGAGGCCGTGATGGAATCGGCACAGCAACAGGAGGTTATCGAGCTTGGTCTCCCCGCCGTCGAGCCAGGACTCCCTGTGGTGGCCCTCGAGACACAGCTTGTTCAGGCACCCGGGGAACTGGCAAGAGCCGCCGTCGCGCAGGATGAGGGCCCTCATGATCGGCGTCGGGATGCTGCGCGTCTTGCGGCCGACGTCGAGCGGGCGGCCGTTCGCGTTCACGACCGCAGGGACGAGGCCGGCGTCGCAGGCCAGGCGCCGGAACGCCTCCGCGGAGACGCGCGTGCCGTCGTCGAGAGTGACCTGGTGGGCCTCGTCGATGAGGGCGCTCGGCGTGAGCGCGATGACGATCTGCCGCCGCTCCGCCGCGGTGCGGCAGGCGGGCGGGGCGTCGCTTGCGACGTAGGCCTCGGCGATCTCGAGGAGCGCGTCCACCCGGCCGGGCCACCGCGGGCGGCCGGCGGGCGTTGCCGCGGAAACGTCTCCGGCGCACGACCCGGAGTTACCCGCAGGCGTTGCCGCGGAGACGCCTCGCGCGGCCTCCGCCTGCTCCCGGGCCTCGGCCCGCTCGCGGTCGAAGGCGCGCCGCTGGGCCGTCTCGATGGCCTTCACCAGCGCGGCGGCGTCGTCCGGCTCCATCTTGGCCTTCACCACGACCATCCCGTCATCGGTCTCGCGCCAGAGGACCCACCGATCGCCCTCGCGCGACTTCCCCTTGCGCTCGCGCTGCCGCTGCACCCGTCGGACGCCGCGGCAGATCTTCTCGAGCTGGGCCGCCGTGGCGATGCGCGCCTGGTGGAGGATGGCCTGCTCGGTCTCGCGCGTCGCCACCCTGGTGACGGCCCGGACCTTCGAGTAGCTGAGCTCACCCCGCCCGAAGGCCGCGTCGATGCGCGGCAGCTCGCCGAGCGCCCGGGCGACCCGCACCTTCTCGCGGGCCACGCCTGGCGAGAGGCCGATGCGCCAGGCGAGCCAGCGGGCCGTGGTCAGCCCTTCGCCGAGGCTCAGGTCGAGCTCGTCGAGCTCGCGGATCAGGACAATGCTGATCCACCGCGCCGTGGCGCTCGTCCGACGCCATCGCTCACGAGAAGGAGCGCCTGCTCACCGACCGCGGCCGCGCCGAGTCCGACGCCCTCCGCCGCATCCTCGAAGCCCAGCGCGCCACCATCCAGGCCACGCTGAAGGAGCGCGCCCAGCAGCCGCTCCCCTTCGACGACACCGAGCGCGACCAGCGCGAGCAGTACGAGCAGGACCAGAAGCACATGCACCGCCGCCTCGCCTCGATCGACCACGAGATCGAGACCGAGCCGGCCCAGATCGAAGAGCTCTACCGCACCGTCCTCCGGCGCCTCGAGCCGGTGGGCATGGTGTACCTGTGGCCGGAGACGCGAGGGTGACGGCCTCCTTCGACAAGGCCGACTCGAACGGCATCAGTCGGCGCCGACCACTCGATGGTTCATGGCGCCGACGGGGACGAGCTGGAACCAGGCGTTGGGCCCGCGCCCGAGGACCCCGACCCCGCCCAGAACGCAACCGCGGCTCTGAGGATCTGGTCAGCGTAGTCCACGACGGCTTCCGCGATTCCGATGACGTCCTCGGCATCGGACCGGGTGTAGGTGTTCATCGGTGCATCCGGTCCCCTTCCGCGAAGGCCAGGGTACCGCGACTGCTGGTTGTGCTCGTCCAGCTCGCCGGCTCGGCCGAGCAGTGGATCGGAGTGTGGGGCGAGGCTCGGGATCGTACCGAGCAGCTTGCTCATCTCGTGGACCTTGATCTCCTTCACGTCGGTTCCGAGGGCGATTCGCAGCGCCTTGACCGCCTTCTCCGCGGCCTGCTGCGCGGCGTAAGCCGCCCACTCGTAGTACGAGTTGTGGAGCAGGTGCTTCGCGACCTCCAGGTCACGCCTCGCCTGCGCCGCCCACTCGGTGTGGTAGGTCACCGTGCGGATCCAGAGAATGGCAGGCGGCCCGGGGCACTCCGAACGAAGGTGACGCCGTCGCCCGTAATCCGGTACTGGCTTCTGCCGACGAGCTCGACGTACCCCTTCTTGCTCAAGGCTTCGGTCAACGCCACCACATCTGCCTGCGACAGGCCGGTCACGTTGCGGAGCGCCATCAGACCGAGTGGCTGGTTCGTAGGATTGAAGGGGCTCATCCGGTAGTCATGGAGGACCTTCAGGATCGTATCCCCATGGAGTGCTTCCCAATCCCCCAGCGGGACATCGCGGCCGAGTGCCGTGGTGACGTAGTAGGCCACGACAGGATCGTAGGTGGCCGGCGTGGCATGCGCAACGGACGCGTTCCCCACGGCTATCGTCGAGCGGCTCCCGACTAGTGTGGTCCCATGTCCGACGTCGAAAAGCGCTTTCACGAAACCTGGCTCGGGATGGTCCAGCCCGTCGACGGGCTGGTCTTGTCGGTGCCCGTGCTCGTGGACGCGCAGTGCATGCAGCGGCAGCCGCCCGACACGCAGCAGAGGCTCCTCGAGCTGTGCTGGCCCGCGCCCGAGGACGACACCGCCCTCCGCATCCGCGACCTCCAGGACCTCTTCACCCACCTCCTCGGCCTCACCCCCGACCTCTTCGACCGGGGCGACGCGCTCCCCGACGACCTCGCGCTCTACGTCCCCGAGGGCCGCCAGACCCTCCGCCCCACGATGGCCCTGCGCACGCTCGAGCCCCCGCCCGAGCCCGACACCGACCCCGCACGAACCGACGCCGCGCGCGTCGGCGCCCCCTACGTCGCGCTCGTCTGGGAGCTCCCGGACGACCTCCCGCTCGACAAGCCCGAGACCGTCACCGGCCCCTGGGACTACCCGCCCTCGGCCAAGCTCGATCGCCTCCTCCGCCACGTGCGCGTCCCGATCGGCCTGCTCACCAACGGCCGCGTCGTCCGCCTCGTCTACGCGCCGCACGGCGAGTCCACCGGCGCCCTCACCTTCCGGCTCGACGACATGGCCACCGTCGGCGGCCGCCCCATCCTCGACGCCTTCGTCATGCTGCTCTCGGCCACGCGCTTCTTCGGCGTCGCGCCCGAGCACCAGCTCCCCCAGCTCCTCGCCGAGAGCCGCAAGCGCCAGGCGAACGTCACCAACGCCCTCGCCGCCCAGGTCTTCGAGGCCCTCGAGACCCTGCTCGCCGGCTTCGAGGCCGCGGCCGAGCGCGACGGCGCCGAGCATTTGCGCGACGCCCTCGAGCGCGACGACGACCACCTCTACGGTGGCCTCCTCACCGTGCTCCTCCGCCTCGTCTTCCTGCTCTACGCCGAGGACCGGGGCCTGCTCCCGGTCGACCACGACCACTACGCCGAGCACCTGAGCCTCCTCGCCCTCTTCGAGCGGCTGCAAGACGACGCCGGCGCCTACCCCGACTCCATGGCCCACCGCTCCGGCGCCTGGGGCCAGCTCCTCACCCTCTTCCGCGCCGTCTACCTCGGCGTCGACCACGGCGACCTCCACATGCCGCCCCGCCGCGGCGACCTCTTCGACCCCCACCGCTTCCCCTTCCTCGAGGGCTGGGGCCCGGCCGGCAGCGCCCCCATCACCCAGCCCGAGGCCCGCGCCTCGGTCCGCGTCCCCTCCCTCGACGACGCCACCGTCCACCGCGTCCTCGAGAAGCTCGTCCTCTTCGAGGGCCAGCGCCTCAGCTACCGCACCCTCGACGTCGAACAGATCGGCAGCGTCTACGAGGCGCTGATGGGCTACCACGTCGTCCGCGTCGCCTCGCCGGCCGTGTGCATGCGCCCGAACCGCGTCTGGGTCACCCCCGACGAAGTGCTCGGCCACAAGTCCTCTACGCAGCTCGCCAAGTGGCTCAAGCAGACCACCGGCATGGCCAATGCCCAGGCCAAGAAGCTCGCGGAGCAGGTACAGGCGCTGACCAAGAGCGCCGAACAGAAGCCCGGCGGCGCCGTCATCATCGGCGACACCCTGCGGGAGCAGACGCTCGCCGCCCTCGAGACCTACCGCGTCAAGGGCACCGACCGCGCGCGCCCGCTTCGCCTCGTCATCCAACCCGGCACCGAGCGCCGCCGCACGAGCAGCCACTACACCCCGCGCAGCCTCTCGGCTCCCATCGTCCGCCGCACCCTCGAGCCCCTCCTCGCCTGCATGGGCGACGCTCCGCCCTCCGACCGCATCCTCAACCTCAAGGTCTGCGACCCCGCCATGGGCTCGGGTGCCTTCCTCGTCGAAGCCTGCCGCTACCTGGCCGACCAGCTAGTCGCCGCCTGGACCCGCGAAGGAAAGCTCCCCGAGATCGCCGAGGTCGCCCCCAACGAAGACCCCGTCATGCACGCGCGCCGCCTGGTCGCCCAGCGCTGCCTCTACGGCGTCGACAAGAACCCCTTCGCCGTCAGCCTCGCCAAGCTCAGCCTCTGGCTCGTCACCCTCGCGAAGGACCTCCCCTTCACCTTCCTCGACCACGCCCTCCGCCACGGCGACAGCCTGGTCGGCCTCACCTTCGACCAGATCCGCGCCTTCCACTGGAAGCCCAAGAAGCAGCTCGAGCTGAGCGCCGGCGAGCTCGACGCCGCCCTCACCGAGGCGGTCGAGCTCCGCCAGCAGATCGAGAAGCTGGCGGCCGACCCGAGCCCGGAGGCCCAGCGCGAGAAGGAGCGGTTGCTGTTCGACGCCGAGGACGCCCTCGACCGCGCGCGCCTCCTGGGCGACCTGGTCGTAGGCGCCTTCTTCGCCGAGCCCAAGGACAAGGCCCGCGACAAGGAGCGCACGCGCCGCCTGGACATGGTGGCGGCCTGGCTAGACCAGGGCGGCCCACCCCCCGAAGACCTCCGCGCCTTACAGGCCGACCTCCGCGCCCGCATCCCCGTCTTCCACTGGATGCTCGAGTTCCCGGAGGTCTTCTACGCCGAGCGCCCGGACCCGCTGGATCACGACCAGGTCAACCGCGCCGCCCACATGGATGCGTTCGTCGGCAACCCGCCGTTTGCCGGCAAGAACGGCATCAGCGAGCTAGGCGGCCCCGGATATCTGGACTGGCTCCAGGCCGTCCACCAGGGCGCCCACGGCAACGCCGACCTCTCGGCCCACTTCTTCCTCCGCGCCGCCGCCCTCCTAGGCGCCCACGGCACCATCGGCCTCATCGCCACCAACACGATCGCCCAGGGCGACACCCGCGCCACGGCCCTCCAACCCCTCGTCGCCAAGCGCGGCTTCACCATCTACGACGCGACCCGCAGCATGATGTGGCCGGGCGACGCGGCCGTCAGCGTCTCGGTCGTCCACCTTGCGAAGGGCCAGCCCTCGAGCGCAGTAGCCCCGCTCATCCTCGACCGCGCTCCCGCGGAAGCCATCAACTCGCGCCTCCGAGGCAAGCCGGAGCGCCCGGACCCGGTCAAGCTCCCCGAGAACGCGGGCCTGAGCTTCCAGGGCAGCATCGTCCTCGGCATGGGCTTCGTCCTCACGCCCGAGGAGCGCGAAGAGCTCATCGCGAAGAACCCGAAGAACGCCGAGCGCATCTTCCCGTACATCGGCGGCGAAGAGGTCAACACCAGCCCCACGCAGAGCCCGCACCGCTACGTCATCAACTTCGGCCAGATGAGCCTGGAGGAGGCGGGGCAGTGGCCGGACTTGTTGGAGATCGTGCGCGAACGCGTCAAGCCGGAACGCGATCAGAACAAGCGGCAGACCTACCGTGACAGATGGTGGCGCTTCGCCGAATACCGACCGGGCCTCTTCGAAGCGAAGGCGCCCCTTGAGCGGTGTCTCGTCGCGGCGCGTACCAGCTTGCACGTAATGTTCTCGTTCCAACCCTCCGAGCGGGTCTTCTCGGAGAATCTGGTGGTGATCGCTTCGGAGAACACCGCCACGTTCGCGGTCCTTCAGTCGCGTGTCCACGCAGCATGGGTGAGCCTTACGTCGTCCACCCTCGAAACACGGCAGGGTTATCGTCCGTCAGACTGCTTCGAGACCTTTGCCTTCCCGGAGCCGGACCCCCGCGCCCTCATCCCCGCATTGGAAGACATCGGCAGCCGCCTCCACGAAGCGCGCGCCGCCTACATGCGGGAAACCCAGCAGGGCCTGACCCAAACCTACAACCTCCTCAAGAACCCCGACTGCCACGACGCCCCCATCGAGACCCTCCGCGCCCTCCACGAGCAAGTAGATCGCGCGGTCCTATCCGCCTACGGCTGGACCGACCTAGAGGTGCCTCCCTACTGCCCCCATGCGCCCGCCGACCACCAAGCCCTCGAGACCTTCCAAGACGAAGTGATCGACCGGCTTTTCATCCTGAACGCCGAACGAACACGGAAGGCGTGACGATGGCACTTGCGTACAGGGAGGCAGCTCGATCGGTGCTTGCCGATGCGGGAGTTGCGTTGCACTACCGTGAGATGACGCGGCTCGCCTTGGAGCGGGGCATGTTGGATCCGGCAGGCAAGACGCTGGAAGCCACGATCAACGCCGTCCTCGCCCTGGACATCAAGCAGAACGGCACCGCAGCGACGTTGTCCGAGTCCGCCCGGCGGTCTTCGGGGCGAGAACCGCCCCTGCGGAAGGTGAACGGACCCACTGACGCCGGCGGTTCAAGACGAGCGACGCGGCTCGTTGGGGTAACGACGAGACCGGGTCAACTACAACGGCTACTTCGAACGGGACGAGTTGGCCCGGCAGACCACTTTCGCCTAGCCGCTCATGAACCCCCATGCGCGTCGCAGTGCACGTCCACCTCGAGCCGCTCGAGCGCGACGAGCTCACCGCCATGGTCGAGCACGGCCTCGGCGCCGCCGGCGCCAAGGGTAAGCTCCTCAACGACCCGGCCAAGGAGAT
>JBDIVX010000101.1:0-27574 GCA_039794305.1 Candidatus Neutrinellum sp. | reverse complement strand
GGGGCAGGCCACCGAGATCATGTTGCTCGTCAACACCAACCTCGAGCCCTCCGACGGCCTCGAGCGCATCCGCATCCGCGTGCTGCGCGCCGATCCGGCCGCCCCGTCCGGCATGCCGGACACGCCGGTGCCACCGCTCGCCGACACGGCGAGGGGCGACCGCGCCGTCGTCGATACAGAGCCCTACGAGCATCGCTGGCTCGGCGAGGTGGCCATCGACGAGAGCACCGAAGGCATCCTGCCGATCACGCTCGGCCTCGTCCCCGAGGGAGGCGACGAGGACGCGCGCCCATTCTACTTCGAGGCGTTCGCGCTCGGCGCGGGCGACGCCATCCTGACGCGCGTCGCCGCTCGCAGCGCGTTCGTGCCTCGCAAGCGCGTGAGCATCTACCTGTGGCTGACGGACGCCTGCGTCGGAAAGAGCTGCCCTCCGGGACGGACCTGCTGGTTCGGCGAGTGCATCGACGAGGAGCGCCCCGGCTGCCACGTGCCGGCCGGCGTGGACGCCGGGCTCGGAAGCGCCCTCGGGTGCGACGCCGGCCCGGGCCCCACGTCGACCGACGCCGGCACCGACGCAGGGGGCGACGGCGGCGTGGACGCAGGCGTGGACGGCGGCGTGGACGGCGGCGTGGACGCAGGCGTCGACGCAGGCGTGGACGCAGGCCCGAGCTGCGAGTGCTCCGGCACCGGCTGGGTCGAGTGCACGGGCTGCCGCGCCAAACGCTGCGACGGCTGCAACTACGGCGCGTGCCAGGACAACGCCGGCCGGAGCTGCACCGCGCCCGACGACTGTCGCTGCACGACGGCCGGCGGCTACGGCGGGTCTCGCTTCTGCGTCGCGGGCACGTGGGCGTCGGGCTGCTGCGGGTTGGCCCGTGACGGCTGCGGCAGCGACAGCGACTGTTGCAGCCCGTACGTGTGCCGGTCGGGCGGCTGCTGCATCCCGAGCGGTATGACGTGCACCGACGACATCTACTGCTGCAGCGGGACCTGCGGAGTCGCCGGCACGTGCCTCTGAGCGGGCTCACTCCGAGCGCAACACGGCGATCACCGAGCCGAACGGGCTGTTGCCGGGGATCGGCTCCGGGTCGGAGGGCTGGGCGAGCAGCACGATCGCGACGGTCGCGCCGACGACGACGGCCGAGGCGCCCGCCCAGAACCACCAGCGCCCGAAGAGCCCTGGATCGGTCTCCTCCTCGAGCACGACCTGCAGGTCGAGCTCCTGTCGTTCGGCGATCTCGACCGACGTTCGGTACGTCTCGTAGCCCGGCAGCTCCGCCTCGACGACGTGGCCGCCGAAGGGCACCCGTCGCGAGACCGGCGCCTCGCCCACCTCGAGGCCATCGACGCGGATCGAGGCGCGCTCGGGCCGCGACGTCAGGTGGATCGTCCCCGCGGTCTCGCGCGGCGCCAGGCGGATCCGGAGTGTGCGGGGCTGCCGGCCGACCACCTCGACCTCGTCGCGGACGGGGACGTACCCCTCGGCCGTGACCTCGAGCGATCGGCGGCCGGACGCCAGGAGGAGCGGCCCCTCGAGCGGCGCGGTCCCGACGACACGCCCGTCGACGCGGATCTCTGCTCCGCGCGGCTCGACCGACAGCGTGACGGTCGCGATGCGGCGCTCGAGGGCGCGGATCGTCCGCACGACCGTCGCGCGCCGGTCGGGCGGCAGCTCCTCTCCGGACTCGGCGAGGTAGCGGCGGAGCTCCTCGATCGCCTCCGGGTAGCGGTGCATCGCCCGGAGCGTCTGCGCGATGTTGAACGTGACGACCGGGACGGGGCGCAGCCGCGCGCTCTCGCGGAACTCCAGGAGCGCGGCCTCATAGTCCCCGTCCTGGTAGAGCTGCGCCCCGGTGTAGAAGCGGCTCCGGGCCTCGGCGTCGTCCGCCTGCTCGGCCAGCCGCCTGCCCCGGCCGGGTTGCGCGAGCGCCTCGGACGCGATCGGGGCGGTCAAGGCGACGAGGACGACGAGGAGGCGCCGCAGCATCGCGTCGAGCGTATGACATCCCGCCGGCTCGTGGCGAGCGCGCCGCCACGCTATCCTCGTCGGGTTGATCGCGGCCGGGAAGACGTACGAGGTGCTCCGGACGCTCGCCCGGGGCGGGATGGGGGAGGTCATCCTCGCGCGCGAGCAGGCGGGCGACCTGTACGAGCGGCTGGTCGTGCTCAAGACCGTGCTCCCCCACCTCGCCGAGGACGACGCGTTCGTGCGGGCGTTCCTCGACGAGGCGCGCATCGCTTGTCAGCTCCAGCACCCGAACATCGTGCTGATCTTCGACGTCGCCAGCCTCGAGGGCGCCCCCTGCATCGTCATGGAGTGGCTGCGGGGGCGCGACCTCGCGCGCATCCACCGGTCGCTCTCGTCGGCCGGCAGGCCGATGCCGACCGAGGTGGCGGCGTCCATCGTGCTGGGCGCCGCTTCGGCGCTCGAGCACGCCCATCGCGCGACGGACTTCCGCGGCAACCCGCTCGAGGTCGTCCACCGCGACGTGAGCCCACAGAACATCGTGCTCACCTACGCCGGAGCAGTGAAGCTCATCGACTTCGGCATCGCGCTGTCGCTTCACCGCTCCAGCAAGACCGCCACCGGCGTGCTCAAGGGGAAGATCGGGTACATGGCGCCGGAGCAGCTCAGCGGGCACGGCGCCGACGCGCGCAGCGACCTGTGGGCCCTCGGCGTCGTCGCGTGGGAGTGCCTCACCGGTCGCCGCCTGTTCGCCTCGCGCCGCGAGCCGGACGCGGCGGCGAAGGTGCTCGAGGGGCAGATCCCGCCGCCCTCGCTCGCTCGTCCCGAGGTCGACGCCGAGCTCGATGCCATCGTGCTCGGCCTCCTCGAGCGCGATCCCGCGTCGCGCATCCAGACCGGCGGCGAGCTCGTACGCCGCCTGACGGAGTGGTCGCGCAGTCACCCTCTGCCCGCCCAGCCGGAGCTCGCGGCGTGGCTCGCCGAGCTGCTCCCCGAGGGCGACGAAGGGACCGATCCGGGCGCGGGCGCCGGACCCACGACCACCCTGCGGCTCCTCCCGCTCGACGGGCCGGACGCCACGCTGCCGCTCGGCGGGGCGGACGGTGACGAGGCGGGGCCCGACGCACCGACGGAGCTGCTCACGCGCGAGCACGCGACGCGCGAGCTCGGCACGCGCGTCGCGCCGACCCGCGTGGTGCACGGGAGTCGCGCGCGGCCGGCGTGGCTGTTGCCCGCCGCCGTCGCCGCGATCGTGGGCCTCGCGGCGATGGGTGCCCTCGGCGCCTGGCTGGCCCGGCGCGTCACCGCCGGGGCCGAGGCGACGCCGTCCGCGGCGGCCACGTCCCCGCCGGCCGAGGCCGCCGAGCCGGCCGCGGGCGCGCCGCGCCCGGAGGCACGCGAGGAGCCCGCTTCGCCGGTGCCGGTGGAGCCCCCCGAGGTCGAACGCCAGCCGGAGGCGCCGAGCCCCCGGCGCACCCGGCCGCGTCGGCGGCGGGTCGCGCCGCGCATGGAGCGGGCGCCCGGCGGCGGTCTCGCCGAAGGTATCGACAGCGTGTACGACCTCGACCGCGAGTGACTCGTATCTCAGCCCCCGTCGAGTCCCGCGTCGAGGCCCCCGTCGAGCCCCGCGTCGATCGCGGCGTCGGGCGCCGCGGCGTCCGGGAGCGCGGTCGTGCCCGCGTCCACGCCCCACAGCGGCGCACAGCTCGCGCCCGACCGCGCGATGCTCACGAGCTCGGCCGCCGGAGCGCAGAGCTCGGTGCCGCCGAGCGCCGGCGTCGCGTCGGCGTCGACGCAGATCGGAACGCAGCGGCTCGCGTCGCCGTCGAAGGCGCAGGTGGTGCCGTCCGGGCACGCCACGCCCGCGCACGCCGAGTGCAGCACGAGGCACACGTGCCTCACCTCCCCGTCGACGAACCCTAGCTGCGCGCGCTGGCTGACGACCGGCGCCTCCCGGTCCTCCTGCCCCAGGTGGGCGAACGCCGAGACCACGACCTCGAACGGGGCGTCGCCCTGGTCTCGCTGCCACAGGCCCCACGAGACCGGCAGATCCGCCGCGTACCGCTGGCGCGGTGACACGGGTACGACGATCCGCTGAGCGTCCGCGGCCCGCGGGCCCGTGACGACGTCGAACCGGAGCGACTCCACCTCGCCGGGCACGTCGAGGCCCACCACGTCGGCGCCGACGACGATCTCGGTGACGGGCTCCGGCTCGCCGCAGCCGGTCGCGACGACGATCGCCGTCCAGACCAGATGCGTGCAGGGCGCCACCCGCCTCGGCGCTCGCCGGTGGCCCGCGGGGCCCCAGCCGCTCACCAGTCGCCTTCGGGCGGGAGCCGGCCCGGCCTGCTCGCGACGAGGCTGAGGTAGTACTCACCGACCGAGCGATCCTCGAAGCCGTCGACGATGACGTAGTAGTCGCCAGGCTCGAGCTCGTCGACGATCATGCTGTGGCGGTTGTCGATCAGATCGTCGTTGCACGCGATCTCGGCGGCGGCGTCGGTGCAGTCGCCCCGCCGCAGGTGGAGCACGCCGTCGAAGAGGGATATCAGCATGAGCCGGACCGCCGTCGTCTCTTCGAGGCGGAAGTGGTAGACCGCGTCCCGGCTGGCGCTCTCGACGCACGACGCCGTGAAGCGGTTGCTCGACCCGCGCGTGTTTCCGCGCACGATGCCGTTCAGAGGGAGCGACTCCACGTCCACGTTCGGACCGCAGGTCCCGGAGACGTCGGCCTCCTCGGTGGCCGCGCCGTTCACCTCGAGCCGCGCGCCCTCGGCGGCCCGCTCCACGACGAGCTGGTAGCTGCCGGGGTCGATCACGCGGCTCAGCGTCGAGCCGGCGACGCAGGCGACCTCGTCGGCCTCTGCGGCGCACCCGCCCAAGAGGTAGATGACCGCGTTCGGGCTGTCGCTCACCGTCGCGCGCAGCCGGACGCGCGTCTCGACCTCCAGATCGAAGACGTGCTCCGGTCCGCCCCGCAGGCGGCACGACCCGTCCACGAGGTCGCTCTGCGCCGATCCGAGCTCCACCGCCTCGCCGTAGACGAGGTCGGGAGCGCGGTCGCACACCTCCTCCCTCGCCCGAGCGGCCGGCACCGCGTCGACGGTGAGGCGGTAGTCGCCGGCTTGACCGTTGTAGCCGTCGACGACGAGGAAGTACTCGCCGGGATCGACCATCTCGGAGACGAGAGAGTGCCGGACGTCGCCCGCGTCGTCGTTGCACGCGATGACCGCCTGGGGGTCTCCGCAGCTCGTCGACAGCGAGAGCGCGCCGTCGAAGGCCGTCTCGATCTGGGCGCGCAGGAGCGTCGGCTCTGCGAGCCGGACGAGGTAGATCTGCTCGGGTGCGCGTCCGACGGCGCAGCCGCTCTCGAGGTTGCTCGCGGCCTCCGCGGTCGAGCCCTCCACGATCCAGCGCCGGTGATCGCCCGGCAGGCGCTCGGCGTCCGAGGAGACCAGCTCGATCGGCGTGCCGCAGGTGCTCCGAGGGAGCGCCCAGGTGGTGAGCGTGCAGCGCCCGCTACGGCCGATGGGCGTCAGCACGATCTCGTAGTCGCCCGCCGACTCGGTGCAGACGCGCATCGCGGCCTGTCCGTCGGTCGCCCGCCGGGTGCCGATGGCGCGCCCCCGCGGGTCGAGCACGCGCATCTCGACGTCTCCGAGGTCGCCGTCGCCGAGGAGCAGCAGGTGGTAGCACCGGAACGCAGCGAGCTCGCGGGTGTCCATCACCGGTGCGCCGCGTACGAGGTCGAAGCTCGCCGTGCCCTCGAGCACCATCCCGAGCGTCGCGTAGGTCTGGTGGGCCGTCATCACGCGAGGATCGTGGGTCGCGTCGGCGCCGGGGCTCCCGCACCCGGCGAGAGCGAGCGCCACGAGCGCCAGGTGTCGTCTTGCCGGCACATCCATCCGGGAGCCGACTCTACCCGATCGGGCGAGCCAACTGTTACTGTTCGCGCGTCATGCGGGCCGCCGTCTCGGGGCTTGTCGCCCTCGCAATCTGGTCTGCTGCCCTCGGGGTGGCGGCCCAGGACGACGCCCCGCGGCACCTCGTCCTCGACGACGTCTTCGTGAACGACGCGGCATGGGCGAGCCTGACGGTGGAGGGCGAGGCTCGCGCCTCGATCGGCGGGGAGGGTGCGCTCCGGGGCGAGGCCACGGTCTCGGCCTCTGCGACCGTCGACGCGCCTCTCAGAGCCTCGCTCGACGTCGATCTGGTGACGTCGATCGTCGCGGACCGGGCGCAGCGCGTGACGATGCGCGCGGTCGCCGACGCGATCGACGAAGTCGAGGGGGTGGCCGCGGGGCGCCGCTACGTGCGTGACCTGGTGATCGCGGCGACCGACGTGCTCGTCGACCGCGGCGGCATGCAGCGCGCGAACGTCGAGCACCTCGTGCAGACGGTGGTGCGCGTCGTGCTCGCGGAGATCGTCGTGAGGATGCGCTTCCCCAACGCCAGCATGCTCGACCGCGCGAGCTACTGGGAGCGTCGCCTGTGTTCGCAGGGCACCGGCCACCGCCGCCCGAGCGCCGAGGGCCTGCGGCACTGTCACCGCCTGCGCATGGGCTGGCCGCGCAGAGACGTGGACGAGGTGCGTGTGCGGCTCTACCTCGTCGATCTCGCCTACTGGCGCCTGGGCGCGACGGGCCTGTTCGGGGACGAGCCACGCGCCGACCCGCCGCCGTGCCCCTTCCGGCTCGGCACACGCGGTGGCGTGCTCTGCCAGGTGCTGACCGCAGGCGCGACCGACGACGAGCGCGATCGGCGGGTCGACTGGGTGCTCGACATCCCGCGCTTCGAGTCGGGGCTCGCCGTGGCCCGCGCGCTCCACGGCCGCTGGGACTCGGAGGGGAGCGGCCTGCGCGGCTTCCTCCGCGCGTTGGTCTCGGCCCGCGAGGTCGGCGCGTTCGGCGAGACGCCCGGCCTCTCGCCGTTCGACTGGGATGCCGCGAACGACCTCCTCCGCGACGCCGTCGCGACCCGTGCCGCGATAAAGGGCGTCTTCGACGCGCTCGACGCCGCCACCCGTTCGAACGGGAGCGCAGCGTCGCTCGCCGCCTACCGAGAAGCAGTCGTCGCGCTCGATCGGCGGTGCGATGCGACCCCTGCCGCCTGCCGGGAGGGCGGGGTCGACGCCTGGCTCGACGGGGAGATCGCCCTCGACGGCGAGGCGCGCGAGGGCAAGGTGCCCCAGCTCCCCGAAGCCGCCCACCAGCGGCTCCAGGAGCTCCGCATGGCGCTCGAGGGGCTGGCCGAGCGCTTCCACGACGTGTGGTCGCCGGCCGAGGGCTCCGACGGCCTGCTCCAGGCGAGCGAGCGCGTCGAGACGGCGACGTCGCAGGTCACGCTGCGCGTGTGGCGCGAGGGGCTCGGGTCCCGTCTCGACATCGGCTCTCTCCCCGTCGCCAGTCTCCCGCGCATGGTGGCCAGGCTCGACGAGCTCGTCGCCGTCCTGACGACGGTGCGCGACGCGTTCGCAGCCGTGCCGCCGACCCACTGGTCGGTGAAGGTCGAGGACTTCACGAAGCTCGAGCTGTCCATCCACGCGCTCACCGGCACCGCACGGCTCCTCTCTCTATTCGAGTCGCTCAACCTGCACTCCGCGCGCGAGGCGGGCGTCGCGACCGTCGGGTCTGCGCTCGCCGGTCTCGAGGCCCTCGCGGTGAAGGCGGGTGACGGCCAGCTCCTCACGCCGGCCCTCGATCTGCTCGGCCGCGTCATGTTCACGCTCGAGCGCGGCCGCGCCTTCGACACGGGACAGCTCTTCGAGCTCGCGTCGGAGATCGACGAGGCCGACGTCCTGCGCGCGCTCGGAGAGGACGAGCGCGCCGCCAGGTCTTGCGAGATCGACGAGGGATCGCTCGCGTGCTGGACGGTGCGCATCGTGCTCTCGCTGCGCGAGGCGATGACGATCGGCGAGGGCCGCATCGCCGTCGACGGCGCCATGTTCCGCAGCACGCTCGCGACGCTCGGGGAGGACTTCCGTGCGCGCACCGAGTGGCGCCCGTATTTCCACCTCACCGTGGGCCTCGGGCAGCTCGGAACGTTCGCGAACGCGCCCGGCACCGAACCGACGATGACGGACCGGTTCCGGCTGAACGCTCTCGTCGCGGAGCAGATCGGCATCGGCATCGCGAGCCCCAGCTTCGCGGACGGCAAGCTCACCTTCCGGGGCGCCGCATTCCTGTCGGGGCTGCTCTACCGCGCGGTCTTCGACAACGAAGAGTCGGACGCGCTCATGGTCGGGCTGGCCGCCGCCGTCGACGTCTACGAGCTGCTGCAGCTCTACGTCGCCCCCATGTTCCTCTTCTTCCCGGGCAGCGAGGACTCGTCCACCCGCGTCCTCGGGGGCCTCGCCGTGGGCGCCCAGGTCCCCCTCGGCGACTACCTCAGCGCCCTCTGACCTCTCTCCGGAAGTCGACGCGCCGGCGGTCTCACGCGCGCCGCGGGCTGTCGAGGACGCAGCGCACGCCCCCGAGGTCCATCTCGGCCACGCACTCGTTGCACGCGTCGCACCGCGTGCGCTCGAGCTCGCCCCGCTGCATGCGCAGGACGAGATCGGGATCCGCGATCAGCGCGCGCCCGAGCACGACGAAGTCGAAGCCCTCGCGGCGTGCCGTCCCCACGTTGTCGAGCGAGACGAGGCCCCCGAGAAGGGCGACGGGCATCTTCACGGCCGCACGCACCCGGCGCGCCAGCGGCAGGAAGAACGCCTCCTCGAACTCGTAGCGGCCGACGATGGCGCCGCCGAGCACGCGCATGCCGAGCCGCGAGAGGAGATCGGGCTGGGCCGCGGCCATCCGCGCGAGGGGGAGCCCGCCGCGCAGCAGGTAAAAAGGGGTGCGGCTGGTGAACCCGCCGCTCGGCACGAGCGCGTCCACGTGACCGCTCGCCTCGATCGCGCGCGCCACGTCGATCGCCTCCTCGATCGAGAGCCCTCCTTCGAACCCGTCGCTGAGGTTGGTCTTGGCGAGGATCGCGACGGAGCCGCCGACCTCCTCGCGCACCTTCGCCGCGACGGCGAGCGGCAAGCGCATGCGGTTGTCGAGCGAGCCGCCCCACCGGTCGCGGCGCCGGTTGATCGCCGGGGACAGGAACTGGCTGAGGAGGTAGCCGTGGCCGAGGTGCAGCTCGAGCGCGTCGAAGCCGATCTCGGCGGCGGTCACGGCCGCCCGGGCGAAGTCGTCGACGACCTTCACGATGTCCCGTTCGTCCATCGCACCGGCGATCGGCAGGCCGGCGGCGCTGCCGTAGGCGTTGAACGCGCGCGAAGGCCCACGTGGCGCGCGGCCGCCCGGACCGCGCACCTTGCTGAACATCCCCGCGTGCGCGAGCTGCAGCGACACGGCGCCACCCTCGCCGTGCACCGCGTCCCGGAGCTCGCGCAGCACCGGGCGTGACTCGCTCCGGAGCCAGAGCTGGTCCGCGAACGTGCGTCCCTCCTCGCTCACGGCGCAGTACGCCACGGTCGTCAGCCCGACGCCGCCGGCGGCGAGGCGCCGGTGGAAGCTCACGAGCGCGGGCGAGGCGATCCCGCCCGGGCTCATGCCTTCGTAGGTCGCGGCCTTGATCACGCGGTTGCGCAGCCCGATCGGGCCCAGCGCGGCGGGCTCGAAGACGTCCACGGCGCCCATGCTAACCCGCCCGGGAGGCTGGTCCGACAGAATCGCGGCTGCGGCGTGCGGCGCGCGAGCATGCCGCCGCGATCGACCGCGGGTCGGGTTGCTTGACGAACCGGTGCGGGCTGCGTATACACCATGGCAGGTGTATACATGGCGACCAAGCGCGACGTCGTACACGCACGGCTCGACCCCGAGTCGAGACGCACCCTCGATCGGCTGAAGCGACGGACGGGGCTGACGGATTCCGAGCTCATCCGCCGAGCGCTGAAGGCGTACTCGGACCGCGAGGCCTCGTCGGCTCCTCGCCGAATCATCGGCCTCGGGGAGTTCGAGTCCGGCGTGGCAGATCTCGCCACCAACGAGGAGCACCTCGCCGGGTTCGGACGCTCGTGAAGCCCGTGCTGCTCGACACGAGCTGCATCGTCGCTGCGCTCGATCGCTCCGAGCGAAACCACGCTGCGTGCAGCGAGATCCTGTCGGAGCTCGACGCTCCCCTAGTCACGTGCGAGGCGGTCATCGCCGAGGCGTGCTACCTCCTCCGCAGGCTACCCGGTGCGCCCGACGCCGTTCTGGCCAACGTGGAATCGGGGGCATTCCAGGTCCCGTTCCGTGTCGGGATCGCCGCGGGCGCGATCCGGAAGCTGCTCGCGAAGTATCGCAAGGTGAGGATGGACTTCGCCGATGCATGTCTGGTCCACCTGGCCAACGAGCTCGATACCGGTCACATCCTCACCCTGGACGACGACTTCGACGTGTACCGCTGGAAGCGCAACCGGCCGTTCGAACGCCTCGTGCGTCGCTAGAGCACAGCGCATGATCTCCTCGGTCGGCTCGCGGCCGATCTCGGCGCGTCTGCTGCGTTGCCGAGCCTTGAAACACCTCGCGGTCCCGGCGCCGATGCCAACCCCGCCCGGGAGGCTGGTCCGGTAGAATCGCGGCGATGGACGCGCTTCGAGGGAAGGTCGCGGTCGTGACGGGCGCCGCCGGCGGGATCGGTGGCGCGATCGCCGCGCGGCTGCGCGCCGAAGGGTGCCGCCTCGCGCTGGTCGATCTGGACGCGGGCTCGCTCGTCTCGGCGCCGGACGTCACGACGCACGCGATGGACGTCTCCGACGCGCGCTCGTGGGAGGCGCTCGCGG
The DNA here is from genome assembly GCA_039794305.1 of Candidatus Neutrinellum sp. Taxonomy (GTDB): domain Bacteria; phylum Myxococcota_A; class Polyangia; order Polyangiales; family JBDIVX01; genus JBDIVX01. The sequence goes on along the minus strand of JBDIVX010000101.1, from coordinate 16,850 downwards.
CCGAGGTGAAGGAGGCCCACGGCGGCGCAGACCTGCTCGTGAACAACGCGGGGCTCACGATCCACGGCACCTTCGCCGACCAGTCCGTCGAGGACCTCGACCGCATCGTCGACGTGAACCTCAAGGGCGTGCTCTACGGCTGCCGCGCGTTCCTCCCGCAGCTCCGTGCACGTGGCGCCGGGCACGTCGTGAACCTCTCGAGCCTCGCGGGCCGCGTCGCGTTCCCGTATCAGTCGACCTACTGCGCCACGAAGTTCGCGATACGCGGCTTCTCGGCGGCGCTCCGCATGGAGCTCGCGGGCGACGGCGTCGGCGTCACGGCGGTCATGCCGGGCGCCGTCGCCACGCGGCTGCTCGACGCGGCGCGCAGCTACGACCGCCGCGCCTCACGGAAGATGGCCGAGCTCATGCTCGAGCACGGGGTCCGCCCCGAGCGGGTGGCCGATCGCGTCGTCCGCGCGATCCGCCGCGACGAAGCGGAGGTGCTGATCGGGTGGGACGCGCGCGTCACGACGACCGCGCAGGCCCTCGCCCCTTCGGTGCTCTACGGCGCGCTCTCGATGGCCTTCCGAGCGCGCGTCCGCTCCTGAGCCGCGGATCAGCCGCGCTTGTACGTGCCGATGAGGCGGTTCATGCCGAGGCAGTGCGGCTCGATCGCGTCGATGAGCTGCCTGAGCGTCAGGCCGGACTCGAGATCGGTCTCCCGATCGAGCGCGAGCACCCAGAAGTAGTAGTGGTGCTTTCCGTGACCCTCGGGCGGCATCGGGCCGCCGTAGCCGGCCTTGCCGAAGTGGGTCTGGCCCGCGGTCCCCTCCCCGGTGCCCTCGCCGAGGCTCGTCGTCGCGGCGGGCAGGTTGTACAGGATCCAGTGCACGAAACCGTACGCGCCGTCCTCGAGCAGCGGCGCGTCCGGATCGTGACAGATCACCGCGTAGCCCTTGGTCCCCTCCGGCGCGCCCGACCAGCTCAGCGTCGGCGAGACGTCCTCCCCTTCGCCCGTGTGCTTTGTGGGGATCGAGCCGTGGTGGTCGAAGGCGGAGCTCGTGACCTTCATCTTGCAGAGCGCAAATCCCATCGTCGTCCTCCTCGAGCGCGTGTGTGCGAGCGGCCATCCGGAAGATGGCCGAGAATTCGGGCGGCAGTATACCCGGGACGAGGTCGACGACCAGCACGCTCGGTGGCCGGTAGTTCGCGCGAGCTCAGTCCGCCCGGACCACCGGGCAGGCGGCGAGGCCCTCGTCTTCCAGCGTGTGCACGGCCATCGTCCGCTCGAACGTCTGGCCCACGGCGTCGACGTAGAAGGTGATCTCGGCGCGCCCCTCGGGGACGTCGTACATGAAGCAGTCCCAGAACCGCGGCTCGTCGCTGACGGTGCCGTCGTCCACGCGGATCCGGACGCTCTGATCGAAGGCGCGCAGCTCGTCGGTGCCGTCGTTGGCGAGTAGACGCACACCGACCATCTGTGAGCATCCGGCGAGCAGGTGATCGCGCTCGGGCTCGCCGACGTTCACGACGCGCACGTCTTCGACGCGGTAGGCCTCGATGAGGAGGCGGTCGTACAGCTCGCCCGTGGCGGCGTCGACGATCCGCAGGTACGTCTCGCCGGAGCCCGTGCCGGTGAGCGTCACATGCGACTCCACGGGGTAGAACGGCGCGCCCTCGTCGTTGGTCGGCCCGAAGACGCCCTCGCCCAGCTCGACGGAAAGCACCGAGCCGTCTTCTACCCGGTAGTCGAAGGGCGGAAGCGGCTGTCCGTCGGCGGTACGGAGCCCGACGTCGAAGGTGCCGCCGACGAGCACCGGCCCGAGCCGGAGCACGGCGTCGTCGTAGAACGCGTTGCCCACGAAGGTGAGCCCGCCCGGGGTCGCGTCGGAGCACACCTCGCCCGCCGGGCACTCCCCCGTGGTCGCGCGCTCCCCGTCCACCTCGCTCATGCAAGCGAGGCTCAGCCCCGCGAGCACCGTCACGGCGGCGGAGAAGCGAAGCTGGAAAGCGGCTCGGTGATTCCAAGAACGCATGGCAAGACCTCCTGCGGCCATCCATGGCAACCGGCGTACCAGCGCCGGCAGTGCCGCTTTTCCGGCCCGCCGGCCGATCCGGTGTGGCGCCCGGTTCACCCTCGATGCCAGGCTGTGCCAGGCGCCGATGTGGGAGGATCGGCGACGGCGCGGGCGCATGTATGCTCGGCGCGTGGGATTCCGGGACGACGAGCTGGCGAGCCGAGCGCGCGTCGAGGTGCTGGAGCGGAAGGTCGCGCGCCTCGCGGCGGAGAACGAGATGCTCCGCAGCGGTGCGGCCCAGACGGCTTCACCGAGGAGTCGCGGGGCCCGCGCGCCGGTCGTCGGGCTCGGCGCCGTGCTCTCGGTCTTGCTGATTGGGGCCGGCATGGCGAGCCTGATCGCGACGACGGATTCGACGAGCGCGAGCGTCGCTGCAGTCCTGGTCGCCGCGGGCCTGGGCCTGCTCTTCGCCACCGTGCTGGTCGGCGCCGTGACGAGCCTGCTCATGGTCGTCCCGCCCGACCGCATCGTCGTGCTGAGTGGCCGGCAGTACCACGGCCCCGGCGGGACGCGCGGATACCGCGTCGTCACGGGCGGGCGCGTACTGCGCATCCCGATCATCGAGCGCGCGGACGAGCTTCCTGCCGGGCCCTTCCACATCGAGGGAACGCTCGGCGGCGCATACACGAAGAAGGGGGATCGCGTGGACGTGCACTACCGGTTGGTGGTGCGGACCGCGCGCCACGAGCCCCTGGTCCAGAACGCGGTCGAGCGGTTCCTCGGCCTGTCCCCCGAGCAGATCGCGAGCGTGGCTCGGGAGACCTTCGAGGGTGCGCTTCGCGGGCTCGCCGCCGAGCTCACCCGCGAGGAGCTGCGAGAGGAGCCGCTGAAGGTGGCCGAGGCGGTCGCCTTCGAGGCCGAGACGGACTACGGCAAGCTCGGCCTGCGCGTCGACACCGTGCAGATCGTCGAAGTGTCCGAGCGCGGATAGGCGCGGTGCCGCAGATGGCCGCGGCCCTGTCTGCGGTGGCATTCGCATCGGACGGACCGCGCGGGGACATCCTGGGAAAACACCACTGCGGGCTGCCCGAACGCGCCCCGACTCGGCCGGCGCCCCCGACTCACTCGACGCGGATGCAGTACATGCGGCTCATGTTCGAGCATGCGTGCCCGGAGCTCGAGCCGGAGCCGTAGATGCTGATCCAGCGGTGGTCGCTCTGGTCGGTGCGGCCCGCTTCGGCGCCGCCCGAGCCGCTCGTCCAGTTGCCGCAGAAGCCCCCGGCGTCGTCGCGGGTCCCGTCGGCGTCGGGATCGTCGATCCCCAGACCGAGACCATCACCGTGCTCGTCCTCGAGGACGGCGTCTACGCCGAGCGTGGCCGCTTCGCCGAGGGCCAGCGGGCCGACTCGTCGCTCCTGCCGGGCTTCGGCGTCGACACCGAGGCGGCCTTCGCCGCCGAGTGAGCGCGCCTCTCTATTCGCTCGTCAGCGGATCGAACAGCGCGAGCCCCGACGCCAGGAAGATGAGATCGAAGGCGGCGAGGATCCGCGCCCAGGGCCACACCTCCTCGGTCGCGCCTCCGAACAGCGCGCGGGTCGCCACGACGCCGGCGAGGAGCGCGGGGGCGACCAGCGGGAAGAGGATGACGCTGAGGGCGAGCTCGCGGGCCCCGGTCTTGACGCCCATGGCCGCGAAGAGCGTCCCGGCGGCGACGAAGCCTAGCGTGCCGAGGAAGAGGAGCAGCGCGAGCGGCCCGAGCACCGGCGTGAGGTCGAGGTGGAACAGGACCGCGACGAGCGGCACGAGGACCACCTCGACGACCAGCAGGAACAAGAGCGAGCCGGCCGCCTTGCCGAGGTAGATCGCCGAGCGCGGCATCGGTGAGAGCAGGAGGCCCCGCATCACGTCGTGGTCCCGCTCGCGGGCCCAGCTCCGCCCCATCGCGAGCACGCCCGCGAAGGCGATCGCGATCCACAGGACGCCCGGCGCGACGAGCCGCGCGCCGCTCGGGTCGATGTAGAACGAGAGCGACGACAGCACGGTCACGAGCACGGCGAACAGGCCCGTCACGAGCACCACCTCGCCGGTGCGCGCCTCGATCCGCAGGTCCTTCCAGGCGATCCGGGCCGCGGCGCGCAGGACCCTCACGCGGCCTCCCGTTCGGCGACCCGTCCGCGGTCGAGGCGGACGCGAACGTCGCCGAGCCGCTCGGCGAGCGCCGCGTCGTGCGTGACGAGGACGAGGATCGTGCCCGCCTCGCGCTCCTGTTCGACGGTGTGCACGAGGCGCGCGACCGAGCGTTCGTCGAGGCCGGTCGAGGGCTCGTCGAGCAGGAGCAGCCTCGGCGAGTGGACGAGCGCGCGGGCGAGGGCGACGCGCTGGAGCTGGCCGCGGGAGTAGGTGCGCGTGGGGCGGTCGAGGAACCTCGCGATGTCGAACCGCTCGATGAGCTCGTCGACGCGCTCGCGCGGGCGCGCGATCTCGTGGAGCGACGCGAACAGCTCCAGGTTCTCGCGGCCGGTGAGGTCGGGGTACACCATCGCCGCGTGCGCGAGGACGCCGATGCGCGCGCGAACCCGTGCGCCGCCGCGCTGGCCGTCGAGGTCGCCGTACAGCACCCGGCCGCGCGTCGGCCGCGCGAGCTGGGCCAGGATGGCGAGCAGCGTGCTCTTGCCCGACCCGTTGGGTCCCTCGACGACCGTCACCCGGCCGCTCTCGAAGGTGAGGTCGACGCCGGCGAGCGCGCGAGTGGCGCCGTAGACCTTGACCAGCTTCTCCGCCCGGACGCGTTGGAAGTCGAAGGGCACCGTGGGCTCGGAGGGTAGTCGATGGCTGCTGCGGGTTAGAAGAGATCGGCCACGATGGAGTCGAGCCGGAGCCAGCGTTCGGCGGGCACCCGCAGCCGATCGTGCTCGCGGACGACGTCGCCCGCGGCGGTGAGGCGGGTGAGGGCTCGGCTGCGCCTCTCGAGCGGGTCGGCGCCGGCGCGGCGGGCGACGTCCGAGAGGTCCACCCCCTCGCGCGTGCGCAGACCCAGCATGAGGGCTTCGCGCACGATCTCGTCCGGTCCGAGCTGCTCCTCCGACTCCTCGGCGAGCGTCTCGAGGTACCGCGTGCCCTCGGGCTCGTTCCGCCAGCGACGGGAGCGGCCCACGCCCCGGTCGAGGCAGCCCACCGCCGCCGCGCCGAGCCCGACGTAGGCGCCGCCGCGCCAGTAGTGCAGGTTGTGGCGGCTCTCCTCGTCTGGTGCGGCGTAGTTGCTGACCTCGTAGTGCCCGAGCCCCGCCGACGCGAAGAGCTCCTCGACCCGTACGAACATCTCGACCGTGTCGTCCTCGCCGGCCAGCTTCAGGCGGCCCTTTCGATGGAGCTCGCCGAGCTGCGTGCCGGGCTCGACGGTGAGGGCATACGCAGAGACGTGCCGGAGCCCGAGATCGATCAGCCTCCGTACGTCGTCGAGCAGCGCCCCGGGCGACTGGCCCGGCATGCCGAACATCAGGTCCGCGCTCACCCGCGGCGCCTCGGCGATCGCGTGCTCGAGCGCGCGGAGCGCGCCGGCCGCGTCGTGGAACCGCCCGAGGAACCGCAGGCGCTCGTCGTCGAACGACTGCACGCCGACGCTCAGCCGATCGACGCCCGCCTCGAGCAGCGCCGCGACCCGCGGCGCGTCGAGCGACGACGGGTTGCACTCGACGGTCACCTCGACGTCCTCCGCTTCGCGCGCGAACGCGCCGCGGACGCCGCGCAGGACCCGGCCGAGCTCGACGGGATCCCAGAGCGACGGAGTCCCGCCCCCGAAGAAGACCGAGACGAGGTGCCGACCCTCGAGCGCGTGCGCACGCCGATCGAGCTCGCGCAGGACGGCGTCGGCGTACGCGCGGTGTGGGACCTCGGGCCGATCGATCTTGCGGGTGGCGAAGTCACAGTACGGGCACTTCTTCAGACACCACGGGAAGTGCACGTAGACCGAGGTGGGACTCACTTGAACGCGTTCTCTCGGTACCAGCGCAGCTCCTCGACGCTCTCGCGGATGTCCTCGAGGGCGCGGTGCTTGCCTTCCTTCGTGGGGCGCGTGTCGAACAGCTTCGGGTACCACCGGCGGCACAGCTCCTTGACGGTGCTCACGTCCACGATGCGGTAGTGCATGAAGTCGTCGACCTTGGGCATGTAGCGCCGGAGGAACCGGCGGTCCTGGTGGACGGAGCTCCCGCAGAGCGGCGTCGTCCCGGGCTCGCAGTGCGCGGAGAAGAGCTCGAGGAGCCGGGCCTCGGCCTCCGCCTCGGTGACGGTCGACGCCCGCACGCGCTCGACGAGGCCGGACGCCCCGTGGTGCTCCCGGTTCCAGTCGTCCATCGCATCGAGGATCGAGTCGGGCTGATGGACGACGATCTCCGGACCCTCGGCGATCACGAACAGGTCGCCGTCCGTGATCAGGGCCGCGACCTCGAGGATCCGCTCGCGGTCCGGGTCGAGCCCCGACATCTCCATGTCGATCCAGATCAGCAGGTCTCCGCGCGTCTCCGCCATCGTGGCGACCGATTAGCACATTCGGCGCGCCCGGAGCGTTCCGGGCTCCGCCTCTCGGGCTCCGGCGCGTCGAAAAGCCGGACGTTTCCGCGTCCTCACCGGTGGCAAGGCCCTTGCACATCCTCGCCCCATGGTCGCCCACCAGACCCACCCGCGCTGGCGCGAGGTGCTCGAGGGCCTGCACCGGGCGGGGCTCGCCAAGGCCCTGTTCCCGGCGTCTCTTCCGGCGCGGCTCGGCTCGGCGGCGACGCGCCCGCCCGAGCCGAACGCGCTGACGGCCCTGCTCGACGCGTACTACCGCGGCGACGGCGATGTGGACGCGGGCCTCGTGCGGTTCCGGACCGACCGCATCGTCCTTCACCGGGAGAGGGACCGCGCGACGGCCCGGCAGATCGTGGCCCGCCTGCGGCTCGCGGCGCCGGAGCTCGGGCCGCTGGGCCTCATCGAGGAGTCGGGCGGCCGCCTCGTCCTCCGCACCTACGCGGCGCAGGAGGCCCTCGCGCCGCAGCTCCTCGAGCGCGAGCCGCTGGTCCTCGACGGCGTCCCGTTCGAGCGGCGGACCATCGAGGTGCGATCGCTGGTGGTGGCGACGAACACGCTCCTGTCCCGGCGGCAGATCCCGTTCCGGTTCGTGCCGCTGGCCCTCGCCGACTCGGTGGAGGCCTACGTCGCGCTCGATCCCGCGGACGTCCTCGTCCTCGACGCCGAGGGCCTGCTCGACGAGCCGCTCGACGCCGTCCGCGCGATGGCGCGGTGGGATCGGGGCCCCCTGGTGGTGTACGACCCCAACGCGACCCGGCGCGTGGCCTGAGGAGCGCGCGTCCGGCCCGCCGTCGCCACCGTCCGTCGCCAGACGCCCACCGCGAGCACGAGCGCGACCGCCCCCCACGGGGCGCGCGCGCCGCGTCGCGCAGGGGCGGCCGAGCAGCCTGCACCGTCGCCCCGGATCCGTGCGACCCGCGTCGGACCGACGGGAAGCTGCACCGCGCGCACGGGCGGCTCCTTCGTGGTGTCGGTCGCCGGGCAGCTCCCGTCCGGGCACTCGGGAGCCGGCGGCGAGCCCTGGGCGACGGCAGGGGTGGCGAGCGAGAGGCAGATCGCCACGGCGAGTCGGAGCATACTTCCCTCCAGAAACGCGAAACGGCGATCCGGTATCTACCGGATCGCCGTCTCTCGGGGGAGGGTTTTGTTCGCTGCTTCGGACCGGGCCCGTCAGGGCGTGGTGAAGCGGAACGGGTAGGTCACCGAGGTCACCCCGGGCGACTGGGGGAATGCCCACCGCCGCACGGCCTGCTGGACGCACTCGCCGACACGCGGGTAGCTCATGTCGCTCCCGACGACCTGCGAGCTCATGACGGCGCCGCTCTGCGCGACGATGAACTGCACGCTCACCCGACCCTCGAGGTCCGGCCGCGACTGCAGGGCCTGCTCGTAGCAGTGGCGGACCTGGGCGATGTTGCGGCGGACGACGCGGCGCACCTGCTCCTTGCTGAGGCCGCCCACCGGCTCGGCCTCGCCCACGTGGATGACCGGCGGCGCCGCGCCGCCGCCGCGCGTGAGGCCCGTGTTCCCGCTCACGCGGTGCGAGGTGCCGTTGCAGCGGTCCATCGCGCCCGCCCGCCCGTAACGCTCGACGAACCGCTGGAAGTCGCCGCGCGAGCAGCCGCCGACGCTGCCGACCGTGTCGAGGTCGCCCGTGCCCACCGTGCCGAGCCCGCAGTTGGTCGCGCCCGCGGGGCAGCCGCCTCGGCCGGTGCCGATCATGCCCCAGCCGCCGTTGCCGGGGGCCCAGCCGTAGGAGTCCGCCATGAGCGGGCCGTAGGCCGACTCCTCGGCCCAGCCGCGCGCGTCGGCCGCGCCGAACGGGGAGCTCAGCTCGCTCAGTCCCATGGCGGCTGCCGCGATCGCGCCGAGCGTGCTCAGGCGCTGCACGTCGCTCGCCTCGAGCGGGACGCGCGCGTCGTCGTCGGGTCCGCGCACCGCCACGCGCCCGCCGGTGTTGCGGCGCTCGTCGCGCGCGCCGGCCGAGCCCTCGTCTCCCTCCATGGGGCGGCCCTCGTTGGTCGCCGCGCCCGGGTCGCCCTCGAGGTAGGAGTCGTCCGGCGGGAGCTGATCGCTCTCGATCGCGGCCATGTAGTAACGCATGCGCGAGAGATCGCCGCGATCGAGGTCGAGGCTCAGCGCGCCCGCGTCGGGCGGCTGCAAGAGGAAGATGCCGATCAGCGTGGCGTGGAAGAGGAAGCTCGCGGCGACCCACCGGTAGGAGCGCCAGTCGATCGGCGCGGCCTTGGGCACCTCCACCTTCCCGTCCGTGGTGCGCACGTGGAACCGGAAGGCGCCGATCTCCACCTCCGCGATCATCGGACCGGCCATGCGAACCCGGCGCGTGCCCTCGGCGTCCGACGGGATCGTCGCGAGGTCGATCGGGTGACGCGCGCCGGTCTCGTCGAGGCGCACGGCCTGGGCGGCGGCGCCGGCCGGGATGCAGAGGAGGAACGCGTCCTGCTCCGGCTCCACCAGCGAGAACGTGCACGGGACGACCTCGGCCGGAAGGACGAACGTCGCGTCCCGGCCGTCGCCCACGGTCACCTCGCAGGGCGCGTCGAAGAGCTCCCCGTGTTGAGGCGTGCCGCCCCAGGTCATCACCACTTCCAGTGCGTCGTGCTTGCGGTCCATCTCGTACCTCCCGACCGGACTGACAGCCGGGAGGCGCGAGGGTTCCCGGAACAAATCCATAAAACCGGACACGAACAATGAGGGAAGCCCAGGGGGGCGGGCGGCGTAGAATGCCGCCCGCGCCTCCGCGCTTGACCGGGGCGCCGTGCGTCTTATCTTGGCGCGGACCCATGTCGAAGCCGGACTACTACGACGTCCTGGGGGTCTCCCGCTCCGCGACCGAGCAGGAGCTGAAGAAGGCGTACCGGCGGGTCGCCCTCGACTGTCATCCAGACCGCAACCCGGACGACCCCGAGGCGGAGGAGCGCTTCAAGGTCGCCTCCGAGGCGTACGAGGTCCTCAACGATCCCCAGAAGCGGGAGGTCTACGACCGCTTCGGCCACGCCGGGCTCGAGGGGCGCGGCTACGAGGGCTTCGGCGACATCGGCGACATCTTCAGCCACTTCCAGGACGTCTTCGGCGAGTTCTTCGGCGGGGGATTCGGCGGAGGTTTCGGCGGCTTCGGTGGCCCGCGGCGGCGCCGCCGCGACGGCCCCTCCCGTGGGGCGGACGTTCGGGCCGCCGTGCTCCTCAGCTTGAAGGAGGCCGCCTTCGGGGTGCAGAAGGAGCTCGACCTCGAGCACCCGACGCCGTGCTCCGCCTGCTCGGGCACCGGCGCCAAGGACGGCAAGCGCGAGACGTGCAGCGGGTGCGGCGGGCGGGGCCAGGTCGCGCACGCGCGTGGCGCCTTCGTCCTGACCACCACGTGCGGCCAGTGCGGCGGCGAAGGCGCGGTCGCCGTCGACCGGTGTGAGGAGTGCAAGGGGCGCGGCGACGTGGTGCGAGCACGCAAGGTGCGGCTGACCGTCCCCGCCGGCGTGGACGAGGGGCAGACCCTGCGGCTCGCGAACCAGGGGCAGCCGGGGCGCATGAACGGACCGCCCGGTCACCTGTACGTGACGGTGGAGGTGACGCCGGACGAGCGCTTCACGCGCGACGGCTACGACCTCGTGCACGAGCTGCACGTGTCCTTCCCCCAGGCGGCGCTCGGCGCGGACGTCGAGGTGCCGACGCTCGACTCGACCGAGACGGTGCGCATCCCGGCCGGCGTCCAACCCGGCGACACCATGGTGGTCGAGGGCGCGGGGATCCCCCGCCTCGACGGCCACGGCCGCGGCGACCTCATCGCCGTCATCCAGGTCGATGTCCCGAAGAAGCTCTCCCGCCGCGCGCGCAAGCTCCTGCAGGAGCTCGCCGAGCTGGACGAGTAGCCTGTCTTCAGTCCGGCCGGACGAGCTTGCCGTCGCGGACGAGCGTCTCGCCGTCGGCGCTGACGGTCGAGGTCGCCTGGCATGCGGCGAAGGAGGTTCGCGCTCCCCACGAGGCGCCCGTGACCCGCGCGGCCGGGTCGCCGATGCACACGTGCAGGCCCGGCAGGTTCTGGTCGACCAGCGCCTCGCCGGTCGGCTCCTTGAGGCCGGCGCTCACGCCCACCGCGACGAGCCCGACTCGGTCCGAGTTCGGGCCGAAGGAGAGGATCGTCTCGATGTCCTTCTGCAGCTCCCGCATCTCGCACTGCACGCGAACGACCCGGCCCTCCTGGATGGTGAAGGTCACGGGGGCGTGCAGGAGCGTACCCTCACGCCGGCCGAAGTACTCGCCGAGCGACGCGTTGGCGACGAACACGCCGTGCACGCTCTCGGGGGTGGCGTACAGGGCCCCGGCCGGGAGGTTGCCCCAGCGGCCGGGCCGAAGCTCTCCGAGCTGGGCGTACCACTTCGTCTCCGGAGCCAGGTAGACGCGGAGCAGCGTGCCGAGCGGCGACGACACGGCGAGCGTGCGTGCGCGCTCGAGCACCGCGAGAGCTCGCCTGCCGTCGCGCGCGACGACGTCGTAGTCGACGCGCATGCCCCTCGCGAACGCGAAGGCGCTGATCGCGGGCATGTGGGCGTGGCGCAGATGGAGCGTCCCCACCAGATGGAGGAGATGCTGCCGCATGAGGAGCTCGGCGTGCGGGGCGCCCGCGACGAAGACGCTCGCGTCGGCCAGCTCGAGCTCGTGGACGATCGACTCGGGGAGCGCTTGCATCGGGCGCGGACCCTCGTCGTCCAGCCAGATCATCGACACGCGGGCGGAGGCTCCAAAGCCTGCGCGCACGATGGCGTCCGAGATGCGCGAGGAGCTGCGGTCGCCGATCACGAGGAGCTTCTGCCCGGCCTGCAGCCGGAGCGCGGTCCCCACCATCCGGCGCGCCGCCGTGTCGAGCTCGTCGACCTTGACCCGGGACAACCTCTCGTCGGGCATCCGACCTCCAGGGTATCCGGGTGGCCGTCGCCCTTCAACGGGCGCGCTGCGGTGTGGGGTTGGCCGGCGTACGCCGGCCACGTAGCATCGATCCCTGGCGCCAGCAGAGGAGACGAGGAGACCGGCATCCATGGGGACTCGCATCTACGTAGGTAACCTGTCGTACGACACAGGGGAGGCGGCGCTCCGGGCCTTCTTCGAGCAGGGCGGCTGCACGGTCACCGACATCCACCTCGTCACCGATCGGGAGACCGGCCGGCCGCGCGGGTTCGCTTTCGTCGAGGTCGGTGACGAAGCCGAGCTGCGCACCGCGATCGACACCCTCGACGGCATGGACCTCGACGGACGCAGGCTCTCGGTGAGCGAGGCGAGGCCGCGCGAGCCGCGGCGCGACGGGCCGGGCGGCGGTCCGAGTCGGAGCAGCGGTCCGTTTCCGCCGCGGGATCGCCCGCCACGGGATCGCCCCCCGCGCGATCGTCCGCCCCCGGGCGACCGTCCGCCGCCGCGCGATCGTCCGCCGCCGCGCGACCGTCCTCCACGGGACTTCGGCGGTGGCTTCTCCCCGCCGCCCGCGTTCGGCTCGGAGGGTGTACGCGACCAGAGCCGCAAGAAGAAGAACAAGCTGCGCCGCCCCCACGACTCCGACGACGACGGGGGCAACCGCGGAGGCGGCGGCCGCCCGCGCGGCGGCAAGCGGCGGCGCCGCGACGACGACTACGAGTATTAGAGCACAGCGCATGATCTCCTCGGTCGGCTCGCGGCCGATCTCGGCGCGTCTGCCGCGTTGCCGAGCCTTGAAATACCTCGCGGTATTCCTGCGGCTCGGCGCCTTGCATCCGCACCGACCTCGACCGCGATCCTCGGTCGGAGATCATGCGCTGTGCTCTAGGCGCTATCTGCGCGGGAGCTCGGCACGGAGCGGCGGGAGGTCGCGGGTGTCGAGCCACGAGTACACGCCATAGGTCTGCAGGACGCGGCGGGTGTAGCGGCGCGTCTCGTCGTAGGGGATGTTCTCGATCCAGACGTCGAGCGGCTCGTCGGGGCGCTCGCGGAGCCACCGGTCGCTCGCGCCCTCGCCCGCGTTGTAGGCCGACGGGACGATGGCCGGGTTGTCTTCGTAGCGGCGAAAGAGGAAGCCGATGAAGCGCGCGCCGACCCGGACGTTGATCTCCGGCCGGCGGAGCGACTGCGGGTCGGCGGGAAGGTCGAGCTCGCGCGCGAACCTCCGCGCGGTGGGCTCGATGAGCTGGATGAGCCCGTAGGCCCGCGCGACCGAGACCGCGTTCGGGTCGAAGGCGCTCTCTTCACGCGCCACCGCGCGGACGAACGCGGGCGGGACGTCCTCCGCCCGCGCAGCCTCCTCGATGATCGGGGCGAAGGCCCGCGGGTACGCGATGCGCCACATGCGCCGCGCGCGGCCCGTCGGCGCGGTGTGCATGAACGAGGGCAGCCGGCGGCGCACGAGGAGGCTCGCCTGCGGGTGCGCGCCGGCCCGGTCGAGCAGCGCCGCCACGGCCCAGAGCATGTCGGGGTCGGCGCCTTCGCCGAGGGCTCCCATCTGCTCGAGCTCACGCTCGGCGAGGTCCACCTCGCCGACCCGGAGCAGCTCGATCGCCGTCTCGAGCTCCGGACGATCGAATTCCGCGCGCCAGGGGAAGGTGAGCGGCTCGTCGGGGCGGCTGCCCTCGCGCCAGGACGCGCGGACCTCCTCGGCCCGCTCGGGTGCGAGCGCGTCGAGCCGCGCGACCGCCTGCTGCGCGTAGTAGCCGAGCGGCCACTCGCGCGTGACCTGCACGAGCGCCTCGACGGCCTCGTCCCGCCGGTCGAGGTCCGCGAGCGTGCGTGCGCGCCAGTACGCCGCGCGCCCCCGGATGTCCTCGGCGTCCTCGCCCGGGCCTTCCTCGATCGAGGCCTCGAGCTCCGCGAGGGCGGCCGCGAAGTCGCCGGCGGCGCGGGCGCGCCAGGCGACGAGGAACCGCGCGTCGCCCCGCATGTCGCCGTCGGGGTAGCGGTCGGGGACGGCCCGCAGGCGCTCGAGCATCGCCTCCTCGTCACCCTGGGCGAGCGCGCTCAGCGCCGTGCGGAACAGCGCGTCGTCCGCCAGCCGGTGCTCGGGCGCCTCCTCGAGCAGCCGGGCGTACTGCGCGATGGCCTGCGCGTTCCGCCCGCGCTGCGCGTGAGCGCGCGCCGCGTAGTAGCGTGCCCACGCCTGCGTGTCCGGGTCCGCGCACTCGGCGGCCACCCGCTCCATGTGCTCGGCCCCGCGGTCGCGCTCGCGCCGGCGGATCATCGCCTTGCCCTGCATCAGGCGCGCCTGACAGCGCAGCTCGTGGTCCCCGGGCAGGGCAGAGACCAGCTCGCCGAAGAGCCGCTCGGCGTCCTCGTGGTGCATCGAGCGGAAGAACGCATCGGCGCGCGCGTAGCGATCCTCGATCGGCAGCTCGCCGAGCGCCGCCCGGCGCTCCTCGGGGAGCGACGCCAGGACGGCCTCGGCGAGCACGGCCGCCTGTTGCCCCACGCTCGTGAGCGGCGCGCGGGTGGCGACCCGGCGGTAGAGCGCGAGCGCCTCCTCTCGGGCCGCGGGGTCGTCGCGGGCCGCCAGGATCTCGGCCAGCGGCATGCCCGGCGTCGCGGCGCCCACGTGGTCCGCCGCCTCCCCGACGAGGGCCCGGAGCTTCGGGACGGCCTCGTCGACCCGGCCGGACCGGGCGAGCGCGAGCGCCTCGACCACGCGCGCCGCGCGCTGCCCGGCCCACTCGCCGGTGAGGCCCTGGACGAGCGGCGCCGCCTGCTCGGGTGCGGCCTCGGCGAGCGACTCGGCCAGCCTGAGGCGAGCCCAGCGCGCGAGCGGGTGCCGCACGCCGGCCAGCATCTCGCGGTGCCGGCGGGCCGCCTCGTCGCCTCGCGCGGCGGCCGCCGTCGCCGCGAGCCAGTGGAGACGGGCGGCCTCGTCGAGGGAGCGGGACTCCCCTAGGGCCTCCTCCGCGAGGCGCAGGGCCGCCTCGGCCTCGCCCCCGGCGAGCGCCGCGCGGACCCTCCCGACGGGGGAGCCGGGATCGACCGCCACCACCGCGGGATCGAGCTCCCGCGCCCGGGGAGGCGTGGCCGGCTGGGCGGCCGCCGGCCGCTGGGACGGGGAGTCGCAGGTGCTCCCGACGACCGCGACCAGGAGGGCAGCGGCGAGCTCGCGGCGGAAGTGCATCGGATCACAAGCTAGGAAGACCGATCGCCTCCGGCAAGTTCCCGACCTGCCGGGTGGGGATTGGACCGACCCCACGCGGCTTCGGTATGCTGGTGATCCGTCGCGGTCGTTCATGGCGTCTACTCTGCGTGCAGTCCTCGCGCTCGTGCTCGCCGCCCTGTTGGGCTGCGCCACCGGGGGCCGATCCGAGCGGCGGACGAGCCGCGACTCCGACGCCGGAACGCCTCTGCGCGACGCGGAGCCCGTGAGCCGTGACGGCGGTGATGGGGTGGACTCGGGTCCCGGCGCGGACTGCACGACCGACGCCGAGTGCGACGACGGCCTCGCGTGCACCGGCACCGAGCGCTGCGCCGGTGGCCGCTGCGCGACGGACCCGCATCCAGGCTGCGACGACGGAGTCGCTTGCACGGTCGACCGGTGCGGAGAGCCCGGCGGCGAGTGCACGCAGCTCCCCGACCACACGATGTGCCCCGGCACCCAGATCTGCGACGCGACCGAGGGCTGCGTGTCACCGCCGCCGTGCACCACCGACGCGGAGTGCAACGACGGGGTGACGTGCAACGGGGCCGAGACGTGCGACCCCGCGCTCGGGTGCCGGAGCGGTACGCCGGTGAGCTGCGACGACGGCGTGGCGTGCACCACCGACGTCTGCAACGAACCCGGTGGCACGTGCACGCACCAGGGGACCGACGCCGACCGTGACGGGCACGTAGCAGCAGGGTGCGCGGGCGGCGACGACTGCAACGACTCTGCCGCCGCGGTGCACCCGGGCGCTGCCGAGGTCTGTGACGGGATCGACAACGACTGCGACGGCGCGCCGGACGACGGGTACGACTGCGTGCTCGGGTCGGGGACGGGCTCGTGCACGACGACGTGCGGGACCGCGGGGACGCGCACCTGCAACGCGACCTGCGGTTTCGGGCCGTGTGCGGCGGCCTCCGAGACGTGCGGCAACGGGTGCGACGACGACCTGAACGGCGTCGCGGACGACGGCTGCGGCCCGCCGGCGCCGCCGAACGACGGCTGCGGCGGCGCGATCAGCCTGAGCGGGAGCGGGACCCGATCGAGCGACACCCTCGCGGGCGCGACCGCCCAGACGACCGACTGCGGCAGCGGCGTCGAGGTCTTCTACCGCGTGAGCGTGAGCCAGCGGAGCATCGTGTACCTCGACACGTTCGGGACCGGCTTCGACACCCGGATCAGCTACCGGGGGACGAGCTGCCCCGGCGCGTCGTCGAGCTGCATGGACGACAGCTGCTCGACCGTCCAGACCCAGATCGCGGTGGTGGTCCCGGCGGGCACGCACTACTTCGCGGTCCACACCTA
The DNA here is from genome assembly GCA_039794305.1 of Candidatus Neutrinellum sp. Taxonomy (GTDB): domain Bacteria; phylum Myxococcota_A; class Polyangia; order Polyangiales; family JBDIVX01; genus JBDIVX01. The sequence goes on along the minus strand of JBDIVX010000101.1, from coordinate 836 downwards.
CTCCAGCTTCACCACGGGCGGACCCATCACGATGCGCTACCAGATCCTGCCGGCCGCGGGCGGCGACAACACGGCCATCACCGCCGGCGGGACCTTCACGGGCAGCACGAGCGGGACCGGCGCCGCGAGCGCGTCCTGTGGGTCCGGCGCGGGCAGCCCCGAGGACGCGTTCTACTGGATGCAGTGCCCGTCCGACAGCCGCTCGGTCACCGCGACCACCTGCACGTCGACGACGACCTACGACACGGTCCTGCACCTGCACGGCGCGAGCGGCGAGCTCGCCTGCAACGACGACGCGAGCTGCACGTACAGCAGCTTGAGGAGCCAGGTGTCGGCCACCACCAGCGGCGCGGGCGTCTTCCGGGTGTTCGTCGACGGCTTCGGCTCCTCGGGGAGCGGGACGTACGGCGTGACGATCACCTGGTAGCGCCTATCCACCCTTCGGGCGGTGGCGGGAGGCGACGAGGTCGTCGGTCTCGGCCTCGGTCCGCCGCTCGCCGACGCGCGCCCGCTCGTCCTGCCAGCGCTCTCGGTGACGCTCGACCGCCTCGCGTGCCGCGCGGGCGTCGGCGAGGGCGGCGCGCGCCTGCTCGAGCGCGCTCTCCGCCTCGGCGCGTCGGGCCTCGGCCTCGTGCACCCGGTCGCGGAGCCCGTCCTCCTCGGCGCGCCTGCGGCGGAGGTAGTCGCGGGCGCCGAGCATCTCGGCGGCGCTCCTTCCGAGCGCATCCCGGCGCGCCTCCTGCCCCGCGACCGCCGCCGTCTCGCGCCGGTGTGCCGCGACCGCGGCCGCGGCCCGCTCGACCCCCGCCTCGGCCCCGGCGACGGCGGCGGTGCGC